>NZ_CP095481.1:10484227-11133454 GCF_023023025.1 Amycolatopsis sp. WQ 127309 | reverse complement strand
GTGTGAAGCCCGTGGGATCACTTGAAACTGGCCTTCTGCTGCTCGAAGCGGGGTCTCCGGCACCCGAATCCTTTGCCAGTAAGCGTGATCCGCGTGATCGGACACGGTATTGACGTGATTGGCGGCGGAACTCGCGTGATTCAAGGCGGAACTCGCGTGATTGGGCGGGCATCTCGCGTGATTGGCGGGGCATCACCTGTGATTGGGAAGCCGACATGGTGCCTGAAGTTGACCCGGGTGGTTGGGAAGCCGACACAGGTGACTGGGAGTCGACTCGCGTGTTCGGGAAGCGGCGCGTGTGGTGGGAAGGCGGCGCGTGTGGTGGGAAGGCGGCGCGGTGGTGGCGGGGCGAGCGGAGGACGGGGTGGGGTTAGGGGGTGGGGCGGCGTAGGAGGTACGTGTCCATGATCCAGCCGTGGTGTTCGCGGGCCGCCGCGCGCGTTTCGCGGATTTTGGTTGCCAGCGCCGGAGTTAGGGGGCCTGAGATGAGGATTTCGTCTGGGGTGCCTATGTACGCGCCCCAGTAGATCGTCAGGTTGTGTGATGTGTAGCGGTCGAATGTCGTGTGGGCGTCCAGGAGGACGAAGACGTCGTCGACGTCGGGGGGCCAGCCTGTTGCCAGGAGGCGGCCCGTCGTGAGCTGGACGGCTCGGCCGATCTGGTTCATCGTCGTGCGGTGGCGGGCCACTAGCGCCGAGATGCTGCTGATGCCCGGGATCACCTCGTACTCGAACGTCACCCGGCCGCGGGCCAGCACCGTCTCGATCAGCGCGATCGTGCTGTCGTACAGCGATGGGTCGCCCCACACCAGGAAGGCGCCCGTCTGAGACTCGGCCAGCGAAGAGAGGATCACGCTCTCGTAGACCTCGGCGCGGGCCGCGTGCCAGTCGGCTACCGCTGCTCGGTAGTCCGCCGGCTTGCGGTCGCGGGGTGGGTCCGCGACCAGCACCACGCGGTACGGGCGCGTCACGTACCTGTCGAGGATCTCCTCGCGCAGCCGCACCAGGTCGGCTTTCTCCTCGCCCTTGTCCAGCACGAAGAACACGTCGACGCGGTTGAGGCGATCCACCGCCTGCACCGTCAGGTGCTCCGGGTCGCCGGCGCCGATCCCGATCGCGTAGATCTTCCGCATCCCGCGAGTCTGCCGGGGCCGGTGGAACACCCCTACCCCCGATGGGTATAAAGGAGGGAGAACGAAAGGAGCCGTCGATGACCGAAGCGACGTACACCGTCGAGGGCATGACCTGCGGACACTGCGCCACCTCCGTGCGCGAAGAGGTCTCGGAGCTCGCCGGCGTCAACGGCGTTGACGTCGATGTCGAGAGCGGGCGCGTCACCGTGACCAGCGACACCCCGCTGACGACCGACGCCGTCGCGGCCGCGGTCACCGAGGCCGGCTACCGCCTGGTGGCCTGAGCGCCATGACCACCGCGCAGTCCGAACGCGTCGAGTTGGCCATCGGCGGGATGACCTGCGCCTCCTGCGCGTCCCGCGTCGAGCGCAAGCTCAACAAGGTCGGCGGCGTGACGGCGACGGTCAACTACGCCACCGAGAAGGCCCAGGTCAGCTACCCCAGTGGCCTTTCGGTCGGCGAGCTCGTCGGGGTCGTCGAGGCCGCCGGGTACTCGGCCCGGGTACCGGAGGCCGTCGCGGCCGACGACTCGACGTCGCTGCGCAAACGTTTGCTGCTCTCCGCCGCGCTTACCCTCCCGGTGCTGGTGCTCGCGATGGTGCCCGCCTGGCAGTTCGACTACTGGCAGTGGGTCTCGCTGGTCCTCGCCGCCCCGGTCGTGACGTGGGGCGCGTGGCCGTTCCACCGCGCCGCCGCGGTCAACCTGCGGCACGTCACCGCCACCATGGACACCCTGATCTCGCTCGGCGTGCTCGCATCGACGGCGTGGTCGCTGTACGCGCTCCTGTTCGGCATGGCCGGCGAGATCGGCATGCGCCACGAGTTCACGCTGGTCAGCTCGGGCATGACCGGCGACAGCCTGTACTTCGAGGTGGCCGCCACGGTCACCACGTTCATCCTCGCCGGCCGCTACTTCGAAGCCCGGTCCAAGCGCCGCGCGGGCGCCGCCCTGCGCGCGCTGCTGGACCTCGGCGCGAAGGACGTCACCGTGCTCCGCGACGGCGAAGAGCACCTGCTCCCGGCCGGGGACCTGCGCGTCGGGGACGTCTTCGTCGCCCGGCCCGGCGAGAAGATCGCCACCGACGGCGTCGTCACCGAAGGCCGCTCCGCCGTCGACACCAGCATGCTCACCGGGGAGTCGACACCGGTCGAGGCCGGTCCGGGCGACGCGGTCACCGGCGCGACCGTGAACGTCGGCGGGCGGCTGCTCGTGCGTGCGACGCGGGTCGGCGCGGACACCCGGCTGGCGCAGCTGGCCCGCCTGGTCGAGGCCGCGCAGACCGGCAAGGCCCAGGCCCAGCGCCTCGCCGACCGGGTGTCGGCGGTGTTCGTGCCGGCGGTCGTCTTCGCGGCGCTCGCCACGCTGGTCGTCTGGCTGGCGACGGGCGGCCGTGCGGATCAGGCGTTCACGGCGGCCGTCGCGGTGCTGATCATCGCCTGCCCGTGCGCGCTCGGCCTCGCGACGCCGACGGCGCTGCTCGTCGGTACCGGCCGCGGCGCGCAGCTGGGCATCGTCATCAAGGGCCCCGAGGTGCTCGAGTCCACCCGCCGCGTCGACACCGTCGTGCTCGACAAGACCGGCACCGTCACCACCGGCCGGATGACGCTGGTCGAGGGGGACGGCGAGGTCCTGCGGCTGGCCGGCGCGGTCGAAGCGGCGTCCGAGCACCCGGTCGCCCGCGCGATCGTGACGGCCGCCCGGGAGCGGTTCGGGCCGCTCCCCGCCGTCACGGGCTTCCGCAGCACCGCCGGGCTCGGCGTCACCGGCGTCGTCGAAGGCAAGCAGGTCAGCGTGGGCCGGGGGTCGTTCGTCGGGGCGGCCGGGACGTCCGGCGTGCACGTCGCGTGGGACGGCGAGGTCCGCGGGACGCTGGCCGTCGCCGACACGATCAAGCCGACGTCCGCTCAGGCCGTCGCCGAGCTGCGCGCGCTCGGGCTGCGGCCGGTGCTGCTGACCGGGGACGACGCCGGCGTGGCCCGGACGATCGCGGCCGAGGCGGGGATCGACGAGGTCGTCGCCGAGGTGCTGCCCGAGGGCAAGGTCGACGTCGTGAAGCGGCTGCAGGCCGAAGGGCGTGTGGTCGCGATGGTCGGCGACGGCGTCAACGACGCGGCGGCGCTCGCCCAGGCCGACCTGGGGCTGGCCATGGGCACCGGCACCGACGCGGCCATCGAGGCCGGCGACCTGACGCTCGTGCGCGGCGACCTGCGTGCCGCCGGTGACGCGATCCGGCTGGCCCGCCGGACGCTGGCCACCATCAAGGGCAACCTGTTCTGGGCGTTCGCCTACAACGTCGCGGCGCTGCCGCTGGCCGCGCTCGGCCTGCTCAACCCGATGATCGCGGGCGCGGCGATGGCGTGCTCCTCGGCCTTCGTGGTCAGCAACAGCCTCCGCCTGCGCCGGTTCCGCTGAGTCACCCCGCCCGATACGTGGGGTGGGTATACTCGGGCGCGGAGGAATGCCGACATACGCGGGGACGGGTGGGCCATGACGGGTTACGGCAACGAGCGAGAGGCCTACCTCAAGCGCCTGCGCCGCATCGAAGGGCAGATCCGCGGGTTGCAGCGCATGGTCGAGCAGGACAAGTACTGCATCGACATCCTGACCCAGGTCTCCGCGGCGACGAAGGCCCTGCAGTCGTTCTCGCTGGAGCTGCTCGACGAGCACCTCGCGACGTGCGTGGTCCAAGCGGCCGCGGCCGGCGGCGAAGAGGCCGACCTGAAGGTGCGGGAAGCCTCGGACGCGATCGCGCGGCTCGTGCGCTCCTGACGAGCTGCGGCAGATCAGCGGACCAGCACGGCGAGGGTCAGGCCGCCCGCGTTCGTCGTGAAGTGGACGATCACCGACGCCAGTACTCCGTGGCCCTTGTGGCGCCACCAGTGCAGGAGGATGCCGGCGGCGCCCGCCGCGGCCATCGCCAGGATCTGGAGCACCACCACCGGCGTGCCGCCGAACACCGCGTGGACCGCCGCGTTGCGGCCGATCGCCAGGGCCGGCAGGTAGTGCCAGAGCCCGAACAGCGCCGCCGCGCCCACGATCGGCGGCCAGCGCCAGCGGTCGTCCCGCGCGCCGAGCAGGGCGGGCAGCACGCCGCGGAAGGCGATCTCCTCGATCAGCACCGTGCCGAACAGGATCCGGCCGCACGTCAGCCAGAGCAGCTGGCCGAAGTCGGGGGTGCCGACGCGGCCGTCCTGGTAGACCGTCCGCAGTGCCGGTACGGCCAGCGCGATCCCGAACACCACGGCGACCAGCCCGGCTCCGGCCAGTCCGACCAGGGCGGACCGCCGGAACGAGCGCAAGCCCAGGTCGGACCCCGACAAGCCCGCCCAGCGCGCCAGGCCGATCAGCACCGACGCGGCCACCAGCCCGCACACCGGGTACGCCCAGCCGGGCAGCACGCGGTTGGCCAACGTCGTCGACGCGGCCAGCGTCACGACCGCCACGACCAGGGCGAACGCTCGGATCAAGGGATGATGTCCCGCGAGTCGAGCGCGTCGGTCAGCCGTTCGCGCAGCTCGGCCGCGGTGGCCCGCGGGTCGATCTCCGACGGCGGCGACAGCACCTTCGAGATCACCGTCGACAGGTTCTGGTACGCCGGGGTCAGCGGCCGGACGGCGGCGTCGGACAGCGCGGCCAGGATGTCCGGCTTCATCGGGAACCGGGCCGCCATCGTCGAGCCGGCGTCGGCCGGGTCGAGCGGCGCCGGGTCGTCGTAGACCGAGCGGGTCGTCGGGGCCAGGCCGTCCTCGATCGCCTGGTACTTCTGGCTCGCCGGGCTGCGCAGGCACAACGCGGCGTCGAACGCCTCCGCCCGGTGCGGCGAGTACGTGCTGATCGCCAGGTTGAAGCCGCCGATCGTGACGCGGCTCGCGCGCCCCTGCACCACCGACGGGTACCGGGCCCACTTCACGTGCGCCAGGTCCTGCGGCTTCTCCTTCGCGTAGGACGCGTAGACGTACGGCCAGTTCAGCTCCAGCGCGCCCTGCCCGCGCTGGAACGCCTGCCGGACCTCGTCCTCCTTGGCGTTGCCCAGCGACGGGTCGGTGACCCCGGCCGTGGTGAGGGTCTTCAGCAGCTCCAGCGCGCGGACGGCGCCGTCGTCCATCAGCACGGACTTGCCGTCGTCGGACAGGATGTGCCCGCCCGCCGACGCGACCAGCGTGTTGTAGAACACCACCAGCCCCTCGTACTGGGCGCCGGTGAACAGGATGTTGGCCGGCTTCCCGGCCGCTTTCAGGGCCTGGGCCTGCGTGATCATCTCGTCGAACGTCTTCGGCGGTGACGGCGTGAGCCGGTCGTCGTACCAGAGCAGCTGGACGTTCGTGTGCTTCGTCGCCGCGTACAGCTTGCCGTTCCAGCGCGCGGTCGAGAGCGGTCCGGGCAGGACGTCCCGCGTCGCCTCGGCCTCGGCCGCGCCGGTCCACGGCACCACCCAGCCCGCCTCGGCGAACTCCGGCACCCAGGTGACGTCGAGGCCGAGGACGTCCAGGGACGAGTCCTCCGCGGCGAGCCGGCGCACCATCTGCTCACGCTGGCCGTCCGCGCTGCGGGGGAGCTTGTGGTACTCGATCCGGTAGCGGCCGGCGGCGGCCGCGTTGCAGGTGTCGACGACGTGCTGGAGGTTGTTCTCCGGCGAGACGTACAGGTTGATCGTCAGGCCGGAGCCGCTGCCGCACGCGGTCAGGGTGCCCGCGACCAGCACCGTGGCCAGCGTGATCGTCGTCGAGCGCATGGGCGTCCCCTCACCTCGGCCGGGCGATCACCCGATCATGGGTGCTGCCCGGCCGGGGGACAAGGGGTCACCCGACCGCGTCCGAAAGATCGTCGGCCGGTGAGCGTCGCTGGACGGGCACCCGCTTGGCCATCGGCAAGGTGGCCTCGGGGTCGGACGGCCCCTCGTCGAGGGCGACGGCCGCTTCGGCCAGCAGACCCCGGCAGCCGAGGAGGCTCGCGTGGAGCTTGTCGCGGACGTCGGTGAGGGCCGCGACCTCGCGTTCCGCGGCCGTGACCAGAGTTTCACCCTTTCGGGTGGCGTCGGTGATCAGCTGCCCGGCCGTGGCCCGGGCCGCGGCGAGCTCGGATTCGCCCGTGGTGACCAGGGTTTCCTTGCGCTGGGTGGCATCGGCGACCAGTTTTGCGGCCTTCGCCCGGGCGGCGGCGTCCTGCTCGGCCAGCTCGCGCGCGGCTTCGGTGCGGCGGGCCGTGATCGCTCGCGTGTGATCCTCTTCCTGGCGGGCCCGGCGGTGCGCCGCGGCTTCGTCGAGCTCGCGGCGGCGCTGCTCGGTCGCCCGCAGGAGTTCCTCGTGCTCGACGCGCTGCCGCTCACGCTCGGCTTCGGCCAGAGCGAGGACTTCGTGTTCCTTCTCGGTGAGCCGGACGGCCTCGAGCTCGGCGTCACGGCGGATCCGTTCGGCGTTTTCCCTTGCCCGCCCGGTGATTTCGGTCGCTTCCTCGCGGGTGAGCTCGATCATCCGGCGCGAGCGCTCCTGCAGCGCGTCCGGCGCGATCGGGGTCCGGCTGATCCGGTCGATCTTGACCCGGAGCTCACGGTTCTCGTCGGCGAACGCGGCCGCGCGCCGGGCCGCGGCGTCGCGTTCGTCGGTGAGTCTGCGGATCTCGGCCTCGGCCCACTCGACGTATTCGACGACCTGCGCGCGGTGGAAACCGCGCCACGCCTGGTCGAATCCGGGCTGCGTGCGCGCCACGTCCTCGCCACCGCCGGGGGCCATGCCTCACCTCCGAATTGGATGGTTTCTCCTCGGCCGCACGTTTTCCTTGTGGTGCCGGGGATTTCCGTGTGCACCCCAGTGTGCCGCAAACCGGCCCCCGCGCGCTGCCCGGGCGGGCGATCATTCGTCGAGCGGTTCCCCGGCGCCGGTGGACGTGCTCCGGACGCCGGGCAGTTCGGCCAGTTCGGCGGCTAAGTCGTAAAGATCACCTCGGCCGTCGAGGCGCAGCGTGACGACCGCGATCCGTTGCCCTTCCTCGGAAGTGGACTCGTGGTCGACCTCCACGTGGTGCACGGACCAGCCGCGCCCGGTGCACGTGGCGAGCGCCGCGCGGAGCACGCCTTGGCCGTCGACGTAGCTCAAGCGCACCACCGGCGGCTCCTTGCGGTGGCGGGCGACGAAGCGCTGCAGCGGCGGCAACCCGCGCGTCACCACGAAGTGCCCGATCGTCGTGCCGACCGCGAGCACCGGCAGCCCGGCACCGCACGCCGTGCCGACCGCGGCGGTGAGCCAGATCGTCGCGGCCGTGGTCAGCCCGCGGACCGCGTCGCGCCGCACGAAGATCAGCCCGGCGCCGAGGAAGCCGATGCCGGACACGATCTGCGCGGCGATCCGCGACGGGTCGAGCGAGATGCCGCCGGTGCCGAGCAGGTCGGCGAAGCCGTACTTCGACACCAGCATGAACACGGCCGAGCCGACGCCGACCAGGCTGTGCGTCCGCAGGCCGGCGGCCTTCATGCCGGCTTCGCGTTCGAGGCCGATGGCGACGCTGAGCAGCAGCGCGAGCACCACCGGCGGCAGCAGCTGCCACTGCGCCGACGTGGACCACAGAGTGGTCAAGATCACTACCTCCCGAGGTCGTCGGTGCCGGCACGCGGGGAGAACCGCCGGGGCCGTCACCAGGGGATACTGGGTCGAGAGCACCGATCGTGCCAGGGTGGGGTGGAGCGCGTGACAGCGAGTCGGCCGGTTCCGGCCCCGGACTTCGTGGGCTACCCGGAGGTGCGGCGCGGCGTCCGCGCGCTGCTGGAGGCGCGGCCCGGCACCCACCTGCGCCCGGTGCCCGCGTGCCGGGAGTGGACCGTCACGGACCTGGTCGCCCACGTCGTGGAGATCGCCGAGCGCGTCCTCGGCCATGGCGGTACTCCGCCGCCCGCGCCGAGCGTCCCGGCCCTGCTCGACCGCTGGGACGACGTCGGCGAGCAGCTCGACCGCCGGCTCGCGGCGGCAGACGGGCGCAGTGGCGAGATCATGGTGATGGACGCGTACACCCACGAGCTGGACCTGCGCGCGGCGCTGGACGTGCCGCCGCCGGCGGAGCACCTGGCGTGGGCGCCGAGCTTCGAGGTGCTGGTCAGGGGCTTTTCCGGCGCCGTGTCGGCCCGCGGCCTCCCGGCGCTGCGGCTGCGCACGACCGGCGGTTCGGAGTGGACGGCCGGGCGCGGCCGGGTGGCCGGGACGCTGACGGCACCGGCGCACGACCTCTACCGCGCACTGGCCGGCCGCCGGTCGCCCGCGCAGCTGGCGGCGTTCGAGTGGACCGGTGACCCGGCGCGGTGGCTCCCGGCCTTCACCTGGGGCCCGTTCGTGCCGCCCGCGTACCCCGGGGTGTAGCCGAACCCGCTGGTCGAGCGCGGTTGCCGACGGGGGTTCCGGTGGCCCGGCGACGCGCTGTGCGGACTTGAACCTGCAGGTCAGCGGCGGGTCGGTTGCCGATGAGTTCCGGCGAAGTCGGCCCGAGCGTTCGCCGCGCCCTTCCGGGGTGGCCGACACGGTGACGGGAGTGGCCGACACGGCGTGCGGCGGTCGTCGGCGAAGCCGCTGCGGTGTGGTGGCCGTGCCGGGCGCACGCGCCGGCGGGGGAGCGGAACCGGAAAGACCGCGCACCCGGGGCGGGCCCGGGTGCGCGGTCTTCGGCTCGGTTCAGGCGGCTTCGGCGGCGGTGCTCGCGACCGCGGTCAGGCGGACCGGGAGGGTGCGGTGGCCGTTCATGATGAACGTCGGGAGCGGGGGCAGCTCCTCGGCGGACACGGCGAGGGTCAGTGCCGGGAAGCGGTCGAACAGCGCGGACAGGCCGACCTTGGCCACCATCCGGGCGATGCCCGCGCCCAGGCAGTAGTGCGGGCCGTAGCCGAAGGACAGGTGCTCCTTGTCCTCGCGGGCGATGTCGAACGTGCAGCGCGACTCGCCGTGCAGCTCCGGGTCGCGGCCGATCGCGGCGTAGTTGACCAGGATCGGGTCGCCCTTCGGGATGACGACGTCGCCCAGGTCGATGTCCTCGACGGCGTAGCGCAGCGGGAGGTTCGCGATGGGCGACTCCAGCCGCAGCACCTCGTCGATGACGGCGTCCCAGTCGGCCTCGCCGGACTTGACCAGCTCGAGCTGCTCCGGGTGGCTGAGCAGCAGCGTGATCGCCTTGTCGAAGAAGTTGATCGTGGTCTCCGAGCCGGCGCCGAGGATGGCGAAGATCGTGTCGGCGAGCTCCTGCTCGGACAGCCGGGAGCCGTCCTCGTCGCGGGCGGCGATCAGGTCGCTGGTGATGTCCGCGCCCGGCTCGACGCGCTTGAGCGCGACCAGGTCGGCGATCGCGGTGCGCCAGCCCACCAGGACGCCCTGCGCCTGCTCCGGGGTGATCGTGGTGTCCAGCATGACGTCGAGGACCTTCGCGGCCGCGACCCGGGCCTCCTCGGACATCCCGATCAGGTCGGCGACCAGCATGCCGGGCAGCGGGTAGGCGAACCGCTCCTTGAGGTCCACCACCTCGCCGGGCGGCACCGCGGCCAGCGCGTCCAGCAGCACGGTCGCCAGGTTCTCCACGTGCGGGCGGATCTCTTCGGTCCGCCGGGAGGTGAACGCCTTGCCGATCAGCCGGCGCAGCCGGTGGTGGTCGCGGCCGTAGGTGGTGGAGACGTTGTCCATCGCCACCCAGCTGATCAGTTCCCAGTCCGGGCGGAGCTCCCCGTTGGTGAACGCCGGCCAGTGGTTGCGGGCGCTCTTGGTGACGTTCGGGTCGGTCAGCAGCTTCTTGATGACGTCGTGGCTGTTGACCGACCAGACGAGCACGTCGCCGGGCAGCTTCACCTGGACGGCGGAGCCCTGCGTGCGCAGCTCGTCGGCCTGGCCGTGGATGTCACGGCCGCTCGGATCCAAGGCGGGGCAGCGATTTTCCATGGGGTGACTCCTGAATCTGTGCGGACACGAAGATGCCGGCGGCGAGCCACTGCCCGCCGATGTCTTGCTCCGATCCTGCCGAGGCCGGTCCGGTAGCTCGTCTTCATTGTTGCGAATTCCGTTGTGTCACAAGGAGAATGCGCACTGTTCCGGCGTGGGCGGCCAGCGCAAGGCGGGAGATGCGGCGTGCGGCGCCGGGGTGTGACGCTGGCCGCATGACTGAGTTCAAGGGCAGGACAGTTCTCATCACCGGCGGTGGGAGCGGCATCGGTTTTGCCACCGCGAAAAAACTTGTCGACGCGGGCGCGAACGTGGTGCTCGCCGGGCGGCGCATCGAGAAGATCGATGCTGCGGCAAAGGATCTGGACCCCAGCGGTGAGCGGGTCCTCGCCGTGGGCACCGACGTGTCCCGGCTGGACGACCTGGACGAGCTGGTCGAGCAGATCAAGCGTCGTTTCGGCCGGCTGGACGGCATCTTCGCCAACGCGGGAGTGGCCATGGCCTTCTCCATCCCGCGGGAGTTCACCGAGATCGAGTTCGATCAGATCGTCGGGACGAACTTCAAGGGCGCCTTCTACACGATCCAGAAGGCCTCGGCCCTCTTCGACGAGGCCGGCGGCGCCGTCGTGGTCAACGGCACCGTCCTCGTGCAGCACGGCATGGGGCTGGCCATGGGGCTGGCGACGGCCTACTCCACGACGAAGGCCGCCGTGACCAACCTGGCCCGCGCCCTCGCCGCCGACCTCGGCAGCCGGGGGATCCGGGTCAACGCGGTCACCCCCGGGTTCATCGACACGGAGATGTTCGACGAGCTCGCCCCGATCGACGAGGTGCGGGAGATCTGCCGCCGCCAGGTCCCGATCGGCCGGCTCGGCCAGGCCGACGAGGTCGCCGACGCGGTGACCTTCCTGCTGTCGCCGCGCGCGGCGTACATCACCGGGCAGGCGCTCGGGGTCGACGGTGGCCTCGGTGGCTCCCTGCCGATGAGTGGCGCCGCGGCCTGACCACCCCTCGGCGTACTCGGGCCGGAGCCGTTCCAGCGACGTCCCAGCGCGGGGCGCACGGGGAACGAATCCACACGGTCACAACGAGTACGAGACGAGGAACAACATGCCAAACCGTCGGGACTTCCTACGACTGGGCGTAGGTGCCGGCGCGGCCGCGGTGCTCGGCACGACCGCGGCCGCGGCCGCGAGCGGCGCGGTGTCGTCCGGTCGCGGCCGGGCGATCGACTGGAAGGCGTTGCGTCGCCACGTCGCGGGCGACGTGGTCCTGCCGGGTGAAGCGGACTACGACCGGGCTCGCGTGGGGGCGAGCTCGCAGTTCGACGCGATCCGGCCGCAGGCGGTCGCGTACTGCGAGTCGAGCGCCGACGTGGCGACGGTCCTGCGCTTCGCCGGGGACAACGCGCTGCACCTGGTCCCGCGCAGTGGCGGGCACAGCTTCGGCGGCTACTCGAACACGACCGGGGTCATCCTGGACGTCTCCCGGATGAACAGAATCCAGGTCAACGGCGCCACCGTCACCGTCGGCTCGGGCACGCAGCAGATCGATGCGCTCGCGGCGCTGTCCCCGCGCGGGCTCATGCTCGCCGGCGGCCAGTGCGCGACGGTCGGGGTCGGCGGTTTCCTGCAGGGCGGCGGGATCGGGATGCTGACCCGCAAGGCGGGCCTCGGCGCCGACCGGATGGTCGGCGCCGACGTCGTGCTGGCCGACGGCCGGAAGGTGCGCGCGTCCCAGCAGGAGAACCCCGACCTGTTCTGGGCCCTGCGCGGCAACGGCGGCGGCAACTACGGGGTGATCACGAGCTACGAGCTCGCGCCCGTGCCGGTCACCTCGATGGTCAACTACACCGTCGCCTGGCCGATCGACGTGGCGAAGCAGGTCATCGAGACCTGGCAGCCGTGGGCGATCGGCGCGCCGTGGGACCTCGCCGCCTCGCTGTCGGTCTACACCCCCGACGCCGCGGCCGTGCCCTCGGCGGTGGTCGCCTACGGCGCGTGGTTCGGCACCCAGGCCGCGCTCGAGAGCCTGCTCGACACCCTCGTCGCGCAGGTCGGGGTCGCACCGACCGCCCGCGTCGTGGGCCAGAAGGCCCCCCGTGACGCGATGCTGGAGTGGTACGGCTGCAGCCAGCTGACCACCGACCAGTGCCACCGGGTCGGCTACTCGTCCGCGGGGCAGATGCCGCGGACGAACTTCTACCGCACCCGCAACCGGATGTTCGGCGGTCCGGTGCCCTCGGTGGACGCGGTGCTCGCGGCCTACGAGGCCGACCCGCGCCCCGGGCAGTTCAAGATGCTGTACTTCGAGACCCTCGGCGGCCAGGCCGGCGTCCCGGACCGGCGCGCGACCGCCTACGTCCACCGGAACAGCCGAATGCTGTGCGGCTACTCGGTTTCGCTGAACAACGCGAACTACGTCGCCGAGGACGCCGCGGCCGGCGAGCAGTGGCTCACCGGCGGCTTCGCCGCGCTGGACCGGCACTCCCTCGGTGAGAGCTACCAGAACTTCATCGACCCGGCGCTCCCGAACTGGCAGGCCGCCTACTACGCCGAGAACTACCCGAAGCTGGTCGCGGTCAAGCGGCGCTACGACCCGCACCGCTTCTTCCACTTCGACCGCGCCATCGGCTGAAGTCCCGCACCACAGCAAAGAAAGACCGGCCGGCCCGAGTGGGCCGGCCGGTCTTTTCTTGGTGCCGAACCGTTTCCGGATCAGACCACGTGCACGTCCGGCACGTACAGCAGCCACTTGCCGCCGTCCGCGACGAACTCCTGCTCCTTGGCCATGATCTCCTCGGCGTGGTTCCACGCGAACAGCAGCGCGTAGTCGGGCCGGTTCTCGGCGAAGTCCGACGGCGGCCGCACCGGGATGCGCTGCCCCGGCGTGACGAGCCCCTGCTTCGCGTCCGTCGAGTCGCTGATGTACTCGACCAGGTCCGGCCCGATGCCGCAGAAGTTGAGCACCGTGGCGCTCTTCGCGGTCGCGCCGTAGCCGACCACGCGCGCGCCCGCGGCGCGCAGCTCGGTCAGCTTCGCCACGAGGGCGGTCCGGATCTCCAGCACGCCCTCGGCGAACGTCTGCAACGTCGCCGGGGACGTGAGCTCACGCTCGGCCTCCTCCGCCAGCAGCGCCTCGACCGCCGCCGACGGCGTGCGGGCGCCGAGCCGGGCGATCGTGTAGCGCACCTCGCCGCCGTGCACCGGCAGCCGCCGCACGTCCACGAGGTCGAAACCGAACCGGTTCGCCGCGGCCCGCACCGAGCGCGCGGAGAAGAGGTAGAAGTGCTCGTCGTAGATCTGGTCGAACGACCGCTTCGCGACGATGTCGCCGAGGTAGGGGTCCTCGAAGACGAACACGCCGTTCGGCGCGAGCAACGCGTCCACGCCGCGGAAGATCGAGTCCAGGTAGGGGATGTGGCAGATCGTGTTGGCCGAGTAGATGACGTCGGCCGGCCCGTCGGCCGCGGCCGTCTCCCGGGCCGTCGACTCCTCGAAGAAGTCGCCGCGCACCCGGATGCCGGCCGCCCTGGCCATCTCGGCCGGGTGACCGGACGGCTCGAAGCCGAGGTGGCGGACGCCGGCGTCCCGGATGGTCCCGAGCATGACGCCGTCGTTGCTGCCGATCTCGACGATGAACGGGTCGTCGCCGGCCAGCTCGGTCTCCAGGAAGTCCCGGGCCACGCCGCTGAAGTACTCGGTCATGTACCGCGAGCCGGACGAGGTGAACGGGTAGTCCTCGTGGAACATCTCCTCCCGCGGCACCTCCTCGACCAGCTGCACCATCGTGCACGTCGTGCAGTGGCCGACGGCGAGCCGGAAGAAGAACTCGCCGGAGGTGTCCTCCGGAGTGCGGAAGCGCTGGGATACGGGCTGGCTGCCCAGGTCGAGGAACTCCTCGACCTGGCCGCCGCACACCCGGCAGCTGACGTCGGATGGGGTAACGCTGTCCCGATCGGTCACGGGGTAATCCTCCTCGTCGTTCGTTCGATGGCGCGGCTCAGAGGTCCGCGATCACGTCGCGGAGCGCGCCGATCACCTTGTCCTGGGTGTATTCGGGCAGCGACGGGTACATGGGCAGCGAGAAGATCTCGCCGGCGAGCCGTTCGGTGACCGGCAGCGAGCCGGTGGCGTAACCGAGGTGGGCGAACCCGGTCATCGTGTGCACCGGCCACGGGTAGCTGATGTTGAGCGCGATGTCGTAGGCGGCCAGCCGTTCGATGATCGTGTCGCGCTGCGGGTGGCGCACGACGTAGACGTAGTAGACGTGCTCGTTGCCGGGCGCGGTGACCGGCAGCCGCAGGCCGGGGAGGTCGCCGAGTCCTTCGGCGTAGCGGTCGGCGATCGCCCGCCGGGCCGCCACGTAGTCGTCGAGGCGGCGCAGCTTGCGGCGCAGGATCTCGGCCTGCAGCTCGTCGAGGCGGCAGTTGTGGCCCGGCGTGCCGACCACGTAGTACTGCTTCTCCATGCCGTAGTAGCGCAGCCGGCGCAGGTTTTCGTCCACTGTGGAGTCACTGGTGAGCACCGCGCCGCCGTCGCCGTACCCGCCGAGGACCTTGGTGGGGTAGAAGGAGAACGCGGCCGCGTCGCCCATGGTCCCGGCCGGGCGGCCGTGGTGGCGCGCGCCGTGCGCCTGTGCGCAGTCTTCGAGCAGCACCAGGCCGTGCTCGTCGGCCAGCCGGCGCAGCGGGGCCATGTCGGCGCACTGGCCGTAGAGGTGCACCGGCAGCAAAGCCTTGGTGCGCGGCGTGATCGCGGCCGCGACCTGCCCGACGTCCATCAGGAAGTCCTCTTCCCTGATGTCCACGAACACCGGTGTCGCGCCGGCTCCGTCGATGGCGAGGACGGTCGGGGCCGCCGTGTTGGACACGGTGATCACCTCGTCACCCGGGCCGACGCCGAGGGCCTGCAGCCCGAGCTTCACCGCGTTGGTCCCGTTGTCGACGCCCGCGCAGAGCCCGCCGCCGTGGTAGTCGGCGAACTCCGCCTCGAACCCGCTCACGCTCGGCCCGAGCACGAGCTGACCCGACTCGAAGACCGTCGTGACCGCGTCGATCAGTTCGGCCTTCTCCATCTCGTATTCCAGCAGGTAGTCCCAGACCCGAGTCGTCACGTGAGCTCCTTCTTCGTCGCCTCCGCGGACCGTGCGGCCCGGACGTTCATGTAGTTGCTGTCGTGATCGAGCCCGAGGGCCTGCGCGCTGAGGTAGTCGACGGCGTCCGGGTAGGTGTAGGGCTGCATGAAGCAGCCGGCGCGGGCGTCGCGGTAGAGCCGGGCGAGCGGGTGCCCCGCGGTGAACGAGGCGCCGCCGGTCAGCGTGAGGCAGTCGCCGACGATGTCCGGCACCACCTTGTTGACGTGCTGCTTGGCGTACTGGAACGGGAGCATCATGAGCCGGCCCCGCTCGTCGAGGTCCCCGCTGAGGTCCACGTTCGCGATGTCCGCGTTGGCCAGTGCGGAGCCGACGGTGGCGCGGACGCTGTAGAGCCGCGTGTCGATCTCGGCGACGAGCGTGCGGACCGCCGCGGCCGGGGTGCCCTTCCGGCGCGCCACGGCCGCCACCGCGATGTCGCGGGCGGCCTGGGCGACCCCGACGTAGACCCCGAGGTTCGCGCAGGAGCTGACCGTCTGCCCGGCGAGCCCCACGTCGCTGCGCGTCCCGACGACCCCGCGCAGCAGCACGTTCTCGTCCGGCAGCAGGCAGTTCTCGAAGACGATGTCCACGGTGCCGGACGCCCGCATGCCGAGGCCGTCCCAGTTGTCGATGATCGTCATCCCCGGGGTGTCCGCGGCCAGCACCGGCGCGGCCAGCCGGTGCGGCTCGCCCTCGACCCGCGTCTCGGCGGAGACGATCACGTGCTTGGCGATGCCGGCCATGGTCACCAGCGTCTTGCGGCCGTTGAGCACCCAGCCCTCGCCCGATCCGGCCCGGGTCAGCGTGGTGACCCCCGAGTGGTGGTCCTTCACCCCGCCGCACACCGGATCGCCCGCGGCCATCAGCTTCAGCACCTGCGCGGCCAGCTGCTGGGCCGCCGGCGAACCGTGCTTCCACTCGTACTGGAAGGTCAGGCCGCGGCTGAACTGGGCGTGCAGCACGAGGGCCGTCGACGCGTCCGCCTCGGCGACCCGGCTCAGCGCGACGGCGACGTCGTAGAGGCTGCGCACCCCGAGGCCGCCCAGCTCGGCCGGCACCGTGCCGCCCAGCACGCCGTTGCGGCCGTACGCCTCGATGACGTCGACCGGCAGCGTGCCCGCGCGGTCGTGGTCCGCCGCACCGGCTCGCACGGCCGGGAGGTGCTCGTCGATCAGGTCGAGCAGCGCGCGCCCCTCCTCGGTGACCGGCTGGTAGAGCGCGCCGGATGCCCGGTGGATCACGGTTTCGGTCAGCATGTCGTCCCCACAGCTCCTTGTGCGCGGTCCGCGCTCAGTCGAAGAGGCGCACGGCCCCGGTGTTGATGGCCGCCAGCAGCGTGCGCGCCTGGATGTTCACGTAGTGGCCGTGCCGCATCAGCGAGCTGAGCTGGTTCGGCGTCACCCACTGGTAGCCCTCCGGCGGCTCCAGCGGCGCCTGTGCTTCGTCGGCCTCGACGATGAGGTAGCGGTTCTCCGCGTTGAGCAGGCGACCGCCTTCCTCGGACTGCACCGAGGTGTAGCGGACGCGTTCCGGTGCGGCGTCGAGGACCAGGTTGAGGAACCGCGACCGGGACGACCCGTCGAGTGGGTGGTACTGCGGGGTGCACTGCACCGTCGGCCCCATCTCGACGCCGTTGCGGAACCCGCCCTCGGCCCGCGCGTGCACCAGCAGGTGCGGCACGCCGGCGAAGTGGCGCAGCACGAACGCGGTGAGTCCGAAGTGGACGGGTTCGAGCAACGGCTGGCTCCACTGGGTGACCTCCCGGCTGTCGGCCCGCACGGACACGGCGACGACCCGGAAGTACCAGTCCCGCTCGTGCTTGACCGTCCACTCGTCGCTCGTCCAGTCGACGACGTCGTTGAGCGGGATGTGCCGGGCGTGCACGTCGTAGCGGGACCGCTCCGCGGTGAACCACGAGAGCACGTCGGCGTCGGAGTGCAGCGCGCCGTCCTCGGCCACGTTCGCCGGGGTGCAGGCCAGGACGGTGCGGGTGTCCATGTTGATCACGTTGTCCTGCCACAGCAGGTCGCCGACCTGGCCGAGGGTCAGCCAGCAGAAGTCCTCGCGCGCGGGGACGTCCTCGTCGACCTCGATGATCATGTTCCGGTTCACCTTGCGGGAGAACCAGGAGCCGTGCTCGGACTGCAGCACGTCCGCGATCACCTTGCCGCGCCCGGGATCGAGGAAGTACTCGAGGTAGGGCACCGAGGCGCCCTTGTGCACGCCGGTGTAGTTGCTGTGCGTGGCCTGCACGGTCGGCGAGAGCTGCAGCGGGTTCGGGTTGCCCGGCTCCATCTTCGCCTGCAGCAGGCAGTGCAGGACGCCGTCGAACTCCTTGACGAGGATGCCGAGGATGCCCACCTCGGGCTGCACGATGATCGGCTGCTGCCAGTGCCGGTAGGAGCTCGGCGAGCCGCCGTCCACCGTGACGTCGAGCCCCTCGATGGTGAAGAACTTCCCGCTGCGGTGCGCGAGGTTGCCGGTCTCGGGGTGCGTGGACCAGCCGTCCAGCTCGGTGAACGGGATCCGGTCCACCTGGTAGCGGTGGGCCCGCGCGCGACCGGCGAGCCAGCCGGTGACGTCGGCGGTGTCGTGCAGGTGGTCGCCGTGCTTCGCCGCGGCGGAGCGGGCGAGCCGGTCGGGCAGCGACCGGTCCTCGCGGGGCTCGAGCCGGACCGGCGCCGCGGCGCGCTCGCCGGGCGGCACGATCCGGGCGAAGCGGCCGACGACGGAGTCGTTCAGGGCGGTGCCCCGGACCGACGCGCCGTCGAGCACGATCGAGTCCGTGAGCGTGGCCGCGTGGATCACGCAGTCCTCGCCGACCGCGGTGTTCGGGCCGATCTCGCTTTCGGCCACGACGGTGTGGGCGCCGACGATCGCCGGCCCGACGATCCGGGACCGGACCACCCGCGCCCCGCGCTCGACCACGACCGGGCCGACCAGCTTCGTCTCGGCGTCGACGGCACCGGCGACGTCACGGTGCAGTTCGCCGAGCAGGTGCCGGTTGCACTCGAGCACCGCGTCCGGGGACTCGACGGCCCGCCAGAAGCCGAAGTACTCCTGCGCGCCGACTTCGACGCCCCGCTCGTGCAACCAGCGGACCACGTCGATGATGCCGGGCTCGGCCGCGTCGCCGGCGGCGGCGGAGACGGCCGCGGCGGCGGCGTGGATCCCGGCGGTGAAGAAGTACGCGCCGATGACGGCCAGGCCGTCGCCGCCGGCGTCCGCGAGGTACTCCGGCAGGCAGCGCACGAGGCCGTTGTCGCCCACTTCGGCCACGGCGAACGCGCTCGGGTCCGGCACCTTGTGCACGAGCAGCTGCGCCACCGGCCGGGTGGAGCGGAACTCCGCGGCCGCCGCGCCGAGGCCGTCGGCGAGCAGGTTCGCGCCGGAGTACAGCAGGAAGTCGTCACCGTCGAGGAAGTCCCGGGCCGCGGCGAGGGCCGGCAGGATCCCGGGTGGACCGTCGTGGGGGAGCACGCGCACGCCGTCGCCGACCGCGCCGAAGTTCTGCGACTCGCGGTCGTCGATGACGATCCCGATGTCGCTCACCCCGATGTTCCGGACGGTCTCCAGGACGTAGTCGAGCAGGGGCTTGTTGGCGATCCGGACGAGCTGGGCGGGCGTGGACCGATCGAGCGGGTGTCGCCAGTCGTCCCAGCCGCCCGGCAGCACCAGAGCCTTCATTAGCCCGTCCCTTAGTCGCCGTTACGGAGGAGAACTTCCTGTACACACAGTGAACTCGCCGGTGTTCGGCGGGCATCTCCCGACTTGCCTTTCGTCCACGGCAACGACTTCTCGCGACAGCGCAACTCCGGAGATGCCCGGGACAGCGCCGGGAAGAAGGGTGGTGGCATCTGCCCGAGAAGAGGAGCGATCCCCATGACCGAGCCAGAACGTCCACTCGTCGCCGTGCTCGGCGCGTCCGGCTTCATCGGCTCGGTGGTGACCGCGGCGCTCGCCGAGCGGCCCATCCGGCTGCGCGCGGTGGGTCGCACCCGCAGCGTCGTGCCGGCCGGCGGCGCCGCCGACGTCGAGATCCGCACCGCCGACCTGACCGTCCGCGAGGAACTCGCCGACGCGGTGGCCGGCGCGGACGCGATCGTCCACCTGGTCGCCCGCACCTCCGGCTGGCGCGAGCCCGGCGCCGAGGCGGCCGGCGAGCGCGTGAACGTCGGCGTGCTGCGCGATCTGCTCGACGTGCTGCGGGAACGCCGGGACCCCGGCAAACCCGCGCCGGTCGTCGTCTACACCGGATCGACGTCCCAGGTCGGGGTGCCGCCGCGGACCCGGCTCGACGGCACCGAGGCCGACCTGCCGGAGATCCCGTTCGACCGGCAGAAGCTCGCCGCCGAGCAGCTGCTGCTGGCGGCCGGCGCGGCGGGCGTCGTCCGGGGTGTGTCGCTGCGCCTGCCGACGGCGTTCGGGCACAGCCCCGTCACCGGCGCGCTGGACTCCGGGGTGCTCACCTTCATGGCGCGCCGCGCGCTCGCCGGCGAACCGATCACGATGTGGCACGACGGGACGGTGCAACGCGACCTGCTGTACGTGCGCGACGCCGCGAGCGCCATCGTCGCCGCGCTGGACCACGCCGACGCGCTGGCCGGGCGGCACTGGCTGATCGGCACCGGCGTCGGCGCGCCGCTCGGCGACGTGTTCCGCACGATCGCCGCGCTCGCCGCCGAGCGGACCGGGACCGAGCCGGTGCCGGTCGTGTCGGTCGAGCCGCCCGGCGTGGTGTCGGAGACCGACCTGCGCAGCGTGGTCATCGACGCCGGCGCCTTCCGGGCGCGCACGGGCTGGCGCCCGGCGGCCGACCTGAACGAGGCGTTGCGGGCCACCGTCGAAGCCGCCTGACGCACACCAGGAGACGTCCGGGTGGACGTCCCGGTGCTGGACTGACCGCACGAAAGCCCTGCAGGAGGAGCCACGCATGCGAGTTCTCTTCGCGCCCGTCCGCCACCCGAGCCGCTCGCCGCGGCTCTTCCCGCACCCCGGGGCGCTTCCCGCCCTCGCCGAACTCGCCACCAAGCACCGGAGCGGATCGTGACCGAATCGGACACCTCGCAAACGCTGTCCCTGCAACAGGAATTCATCAACGCGCTGGACAAGGGCGACGAGATGGGCTCGTTCGGCCCGGCCTACGTGCTGGCTTCGGCGTGGCGGCTGCGCGGGCCGGTCGACCCGGCCGTGCTGGCCGGCGCGCTGGACGACGTCGTGACCCGGCACGAGATCCTGCGTACTCCGGTGTCGCGGGGGACGTCCGTCGCGCTGCCGGCGGACCCGGCGCCGGCGCCGGTGCAGCTCGCCGTGCACGACCTGAGCGGGACGCCGCTCGACGAGCGCGACCTGCGCGGTGAAGAGCTGCTCAACGCCGTCGAGGCGGGGCGCTACCCGGCGACCGAGCTGCCGCACCTGCGGGCCGCGCTGGCCGTGTTCGCCCCCGACGACGCCGTGCTCGTGCTGCTGGTCCACCACCTCGTCGCCGACGGCTGGTCGATGGGCGTGCTCATGCACGACGTCGCCCACTTCTACGCGGCACGCAGTGGTCACGACGTGCCCGCGCTGCCGCCGGCCCGGCAGTACCACGAGTTCGCCGCCGCGCAACGCGCCGGCCTCGGGGACAAGTCGGTCGCGAAGGCCGTGGCGTACTGGGGCGAGCAGCTGGCGGGCGCCGAGATCTCGGTGATCCCCGCCGACCGGCCGTTCGCCGGGAAGACCGCGGTCTACGCGGCCCAACGCTTCCTGCTCGACGCCGAGCTCACCACCGCGACGTCCAAGCTGGCGAAGTCGCTGCGCGCCTCGCCGTTCATGGTGTTCCTCAGCGCCTACAACCTCCTGCTGCGCGAGCTCACCGGCTCCGACGACATCGTGGCGGCGTCGTTCAGCGCGGGCCGCGGGTTCGGCGACTTCCACCACGCGGTGGGCCCGTTCCTCAACTTCGTGCCGCTGCGCACGAAGCTCGCCGGCAGCCGCACGTTCGCCGACGTCCTCGACCGCACCCGGACGTCGTGCCTCGGTGCCTACAGCCACGAGCTGCCGTTCCCGCTGATCGCCGGGGCCGCTCCCGACCTGATGGGGCCGGCGATGGCGCCGGAGCGCGACCTGCCCGCGTTCGAGCTCCTCCAGTTCCCGGCGGACAAGAGCAGCGAAACGATCGGTGGGCTCGCCGTCACCGAGCTGCGCCGCCGGCTGCTGTCCCAGGACGTCAGCAGCGGCATCCCGGACGGGATCGTGTGGGCCCTGGACGTGCTGCCCACCGGGGAGACCGTCGCCAGCCTGAAGTTCGACACCAACCTCTTCGACGCGGAGACCATCCGGAGCTGGGGGCACACGTTCGAGCGGATCCTGCGCGCGGCGGTGACCGATCCGGACGCCGCGTTGCCCGAGTGGCCGCCGGCCGGTGCGGAGACAACGGAAACGCCCGCTGCCAATCCGGCCGCCGCGGCCCTCGCCGCCGCGCTGGTCGAAGCCGAGGACGCCCGCAAGGGTGAGCTGGCGATCCTGCTCGGCCTCGCCGTCGAAGCCGAAGAAGGACAGCCGGCGGGTCCCGTGACCGCTGCCGTGCGTGCCCACCTCGACGGCTACCTGGCGATCTGGCGCGAGACCACGGACGAGGCGCTGTCGCTGGCGCTGCTGTACCTGGTGGCGCACTTCCCCCAGGACCGGTCCCGGGTGCTCGACACGGCGACGACGTTGCCGCTCGACCCGGAGGACCTGTCCCGGCTGGGTCGCGCGCTGGCCGAGCTGGACCCGGACGACCCGGACATCGGCCGGGTCTTCCCGCACCCGGCCGCGTGGGAGCTCGACGAGGCCGCGCGCCGGTTCGACCGGGCGCGGATCAGCGCCCT
Organism: Amycolatopsis sp. WQ 127309; assembly: GCF_023023025.1. Taxonomy (NCBI): domain Bacteria; kingdom Bacillati; phylum Actinomycetota; class Actinomycetes; order Pseudonocardiales; family Pseudonocardiaceae; genus Amycolatopsis; species Amycolatopsis sp. WQ 127309. Next base: position 11,111,434 of record NZ_CP095481.1, on the reverse strand, counting down.
CGGTGCGGAGAAGATCGCCGAACTCTGGCAGGAGGACACCGAAACCGTGCTCGGCCACCTCGGCGTGAAGGCGCGCTGGGCGGTCCGCAACGGACCGGTGCTGCCCGCGTCGTCGGACTCCGTGCCGGACCGCGACCTCCAGCCGGCCGCCGCCGGAGCGGAGCTGCTGGCGCAGCACGCGGCGGCGTTCCGCTGCCCGGGCTGCGGCGGTTCGCTGCGGCTCGAGGGCAACCTCGCCACGTGCGAGGCGTGCTCGAACGCCTACCCGGTCGAGAAGGGCATCCTCGACCTCACCGCCCGCGTCGGCGAGACGGGTGACGACTTCCTGCTCAAGCTGGCGCAGGTGCCGAGCATGGGACACTACTACGAGGCGCACGCCCGGCCGAACTTCGTGCGGTTGTGCGGATCCAACTGGGCCGGTCAGGTCCTGCCGTCCGACGAGGACGACTACATCGCCACGCACGTGCGTCCCGTCGACGGCCCGGTGCTCGACCTGGCGGCCGGTGCGGGCCGGTGGACCGAGGTGCTGGCGAAGACCGTCGGCCCGGAGCGGGTCATCGCGCTCGACCTGCTGCTGCCGATGCTCGTCACTCTGCGCGGCCGGCTGCCCGAGGTGCCCGCCGTGCTGGCGAGCGCCGCCACGTTGCCCTTCGGTGACGCGTCGCTCGGCGCCGTGCTGTGCTGGAACGCGTTGCAGGCCTTCCCGGCCCAGGCCCCCGCGGCCATCGCCGAGGTGGCCCGCTGCCTGCGCCCGGGCGGGACGTTCACGGTGCTGACGTTCCGCAACTCCGACGACCCGGTCTACCGGTACTTCGCGCGCCGGCACCGGTTCCCGGCGCACAACGACGGCCTGACGCTGTTCGACCGGGACGAGCTGGTCGGCTGGCTGACCGACGCGGGCCTGGAGATCGAGGAAGAGACGACGCCCGGCACGTTCCTGATCGTCAACGCCGTGCGTCCGTGAGATCCACGGTCCCGCGGGGGCAGCAGCGCACACCCCGGCCGCCGGCCACACTTCCGCGCCCGATCGAGCATCGGGTGTGGTCGTGGCCGGTGGCGGGGCTGCTGCTGCTCGCCGCGGGCGTGGTGCTCCACCTGAGTTTCATGCTGCCGCACTTCCTGCCGGAGTTCGTCGACCCGGCCGTTCCCGCGGTCCGGGTGCTGCACGGCTCGTTCGGCATCCTGGCCGTGCTCACCGCGTTCGTGCAGCTCTGGCCGGGACTGCGGCGGCGGTGGCCGCGTCTGCACCGGTGGAGCGGTCGCGCCTACGTCTTCGCGGGCGTGCTGCCGTGTTCGGTCATGCTCGCCGGGTTGCTGTTCGCCATCGGCAACCCGGCGAACACGGCCAGCTTCTTCTGGGGCACGGTGTGGGCGGTCACGACCGCGATCGCCTGGCGGGCCGCCCGGCGGGGCCAGTTCGACAAGCACCGGCAGTGGATGTCCTACAGCGTCGCGCTGACCCTGGTGGTCACCACGAGCGCCGGGCTCGTCGTCGCCGCGCCGCTGCTCGCCCCGCTGGTCAGCCCGGCCCTCGTCGTCGACTCGATCGACTGGCTGCCGTGGGTGCTGCACCTCGCTGTCGCCCACTGGTTCGTGGTCCGCGGCAAGAGCGCGTCCCGGGCGAAGAGCGTGCCGGTCGCCGGTGACCCGGTCGTCATCGACCTCGCGCAGCGAGCCGCCGGCCGGCGGCGGCGTCCGGGCGAGCACGACGAGGCAGCCGCGGCGTGACGGCACCCGCCCGGCGGGCCGGCGCAAGGCTGGAGACGCCGCGCGATCTCGAGAGCAAGCAGACTGAACACCAGTTGGTCCACGAGGCGAGGAGCGGATGATGCGGCACACCTCGATCCCGCACTGCTTCGTCGAGCAGGTGCACCGGACGCCGGACGCGGTCGCACTGTCCGAAGGGGACACCCGGCTGACCTACCGCGCGCTGAACGAACGCGCGAACCAGGTCGCCCACCGGCTGCTGGACGCGGGCGTGACCGCCGGGGAGCCGGTCGCGCTGGCGATGACGCGGTCGGTCGAGCTCGTGGTTGCGATACTGGGCGTGCTCAAGGCGGGCGCGAGTTACCTTCCGGTGCACGAGGCCTATCCGGTCGACCGCGCGCAGGACATCCTCGACCGGGCGAACGGCCCGCTGCTGCTGGCCGACGCGCCGGCCCGGATGCGTGGCCTGCCGCGCGCGGAGCGGGTCGTCTTCGCCGACGACCCGGCGGAGTTCGCCGGACAGTCCACAGTGGACCCCGTGCTCGCGGAGGCGGACGGCGGCCAGGTCGCCTACGTCATGCACACGTCCGGGTCGACCGGTGAGCCGAAGGGTGTCGCCGTCACGCACCGCGGCGTGCTCGGCCTGGCGCTGGACTCGTGCTGGGACACCGGCCGCCACGCGCGGGTGCCGATGCTGGCGCCGCACGCCTTCGGCGTGTCCACCTACGAGATCTGGGTGCCGTTGCTGCGCGGCGGGACCATCGTGCTGCCGCGTGTCGCGCTCGACGTCGACGGGCTGCGCACGCTGGTCGCCGAGGAGTCGATCACCGCGATGCACCTGACGGCCGGGTTGTTCCGGGTCGTCGCGGACGAGGCGCCGGAGGTGTTCGCCGGGGTCCGCGAGGTGCTGACCGGGGGCGACGTCATCGCGCCCGCGGCCGTGCGGCGCGCCCTCGAAGCCTGCCCCGAGCTCGTGGTCCGCGCGATGTACGGCGCCACCGAACTGTCCTCGTTCGCCGCGCACTTCCCGATGACCGCGCCGTTCGCGGAGCCCCGGACCATCCCCGTCGGCTACCCGATGGACGACGTCCGCCCGCACGTGCTCGACGACGAGCTGCGGCCGGTCGGCCCGGGCAAGGTCGGCGAGCTCTACATCGGCGGGCCCCGGCTGGCGCTCGGCTACACCGGCCGGGACGACCTGACGGCCGAGAAGTTCCGCGAGGACCCGTTCGAGGGGCCGGGAAACCGCGTCTACCGCACCGGGGACCTGGTGCGGACGCGGACCGACGGCGTGCTCGAGTTCGTCAGCAGGGCGGACAGCCAGGTCAAGATCCGCGGCTACCGCGTCGAGCTCGGCGAGATCGAGTCGACGCTGGCCACGCACCCGTCGGTCGTGCACGCCACGGTCGTCACGCGCGAGACCGAGCTCGGCGGGCACCGCCTCATCGCCTACGTGGTGTTCCCCGCCGGGACGGACCCGGTGCCGGCGACCGTGGAGCTGCTGGCCGACGCGGCGCGCCGGCTGCCCGACTACATGCTGCCGTCGGTCGTCGTCCCGCTCGACCGGCTGCCGTTGACGCCGAACGGGAAGCTGGACCGCGCCGCGCTGCCCGAACCGGACTCCGGGACGTCGGCGAACTACCGGCCGCCGGTGACCGAGCGCGAAGCGGTGCTGTGCGCGGTGTTCGAGGAGGTCCTCGACGTCGGCCGGGTCGGCATGGACGACAGCTTCTTCGATCTCGAGGGCAACTCGCTGCTCGCCATGCGGCTGATCAGCCGGATCGTCACGCGGTTCGACGTCGAGCTCACCATCGCCGACTTGTTCAACGCGCCGACCGTGTCCGACCTTTGCAAGCTCCTCGACGACCGGGGAGTGACCAACGATGAGTGAGCGACGGGCCGACCCGGCCGAAACGGGAGGAAATGTGAGCGCGGAGTCTGTGAACGACGTTTGGTACGTGAACGGCGTCGAAATGAGGCGGGGGATCGCCGAGGATTTCCGGAGTGCGCGCGACGCCGCCCACATCTACAACTCGGCCGTGGCCGCTTGGGCGATCTGCGCGGCCTGGGAGGTCGGCGCGCTGGACGAGCTGAACGAGAACCGCAAGCTCGACTCCGCGGAGTTCGCCGAGGCGCACGGCCTCGACCCGCTCTCCACGCTCAGCATGTTCCGCGCGCTGGCCTCGGTCGAGATCGTGCGCCGGATCGAGACCGTCGTCATCGCGACCGAGAAGTTCGACGAGATCTACCGGACCAAGTCGTTCTTCCACTGGCTGAACCGCGGCAGCGCCGCGTTGTTCCGGCAGATGCCCTCGGCGCTGGTCGAGAAGAACCGCGTCGGTGACTACTACGAGCGGGACGCCGCGGCGATCGCGTACGCCTGCCGCGACATCAGCGCCATCACCTACGACCAGACGTTCTACGCGGCGCTGAGCCGCATCGACTTCCCGTTCACCGTGGTCGCCGACCTCGGCTGCGGCAGCGGCGGCCGGCTGATGGACATGCTCCGCCGGCATCCCGGCACCACGGGGTTCGGCATCGACATCGCCGAGCCGTCGCTCCAGGTGGCCCGGGCCGAGGCGACGGAAGAGGGCTTCGGCGACCGCGCCCGGTTCTTCCAGGACGACGTGCTGAACCTCCAGGAGCGGCCGGAGTTCCGCGAGGTCGAGGTGCTGACCTGTTTCATGATGGCGCACGACTTCTGGCCGCGGGAGCAGTGCGTCGCGACCCTGCGCCGGCTGCGGGAGCTCTTCCCGAACGTCAAGCGGTTCCTGTTCGGTGACGCGACGCGGTCGGTCGACGTCCAGGACACCGATCTCGGCGTGTTCACCCTCGGCTTCGAACTCGGGCACGACCTGATGGGCACCTTCCTGCCCACCCTGCGCGACTGGTGCTCGGTCTTCGCCGAGTCGGGCTGGGACCTGTTGCGGGTCAACAGGATCGAGGTCGCGGCCGGCGAAGTGATCGCGGAACTCGCCTGAGGGACGGGAAACCCCAGTGACGACACTCGCGGCGGCAGTGGCCCACGAACTCGCGGCCGGCGGCGTCCGGCACGCGTTCGGCGTCGTCGGCGGCGGGAACATCCTCGCCGCCGCCGGCCTCGTCGAACGTGGCGTGCACTACGTCGCGGCCCGGCACGAGGGCGGGGCCATGGCCATGGCCGACGCCTACCACCGGGTGAGCGGCGCGGTCGCGGTCTGCACGACCTCCCACGGCGCGGGCATCGCCAACACGGCGACGGCGCTGGCCGAGGCCGTGCGGCACGGGAGCGGCGTCGTGGTGCTGTGCGGCGACAGCCCGGTGGGCGGCCTGCGCCGCTGCGACGTCGACCAGACGGTGTTCGCGCGGGCGCTCGGTGCCGAGGTCGTGCGGGTGCGAGACGTGGATACCGCGCGGGCCGACGCGGCCGAGGCGTTGCGCCTGGCCCGCACGCTGAGCCGGCCCGTGCTGCTGTGCCTGCCGAACGACCTGCTGAACGCCGAGGTGCCGGGCGGCCCGGTGTCCGTGACAGCCGTCTCGGACGCCGGCGCCGAGCGGGTGCCGGCCGCGCCGTCGGTGAGTGACGTCGGCGCGGTGCTGGATCTGCTGGCCACCGCCCGCCGCCCGCTGATCCTTGCCGGGCTGGGGGCGTGGCGGGCCGGCGCCGCGAAACCCCTGGCGGACCTGGCCGCGCGGACCGGCGCGCTGCTGACGACGACGGTGATGGCGAACGGCCTGTTCGCCGGGAACCGGTACGCGCTGGGGATCTGCGGCGGCTTCGCCGCGCCGCCGGCCGCCGAGCTGATCGGCCAGGCCGACCTGGTGCTGGTGTTCGGCGCCGACCTCGACCCCTTCACCCTGCACGGCGGGCGGCTGCTCGATCCCGGGGCGACGGTGGTCCGGGTCGACACCGCGGCGCGCACCCGCACCGCCCCGGTGTCGCTCGAGATCACCGCCGACGCGTCCGTCACGGCGTCGGCGCTGACCGACGCGGTGAACGCGGCGAACCTGCCCGCGTCGGGCTGGCGGGAGGCGACCGAGGACCTGCTGCCGTGCGGGACCTGGGCCGATCAGGCCCACCCGGACGCGAGCACGCCCGGCCGGATCGACCCGCGCACGCTGACCAAGGCCCTCGGCGAGCTGCTGCCCGCCGAACGGACGGTCGTCTACGACGGCGGGCACTTCATCAGCTGGCCGTCGATGTACTGGTCCGTGCCCGACCCGGCGGCGATGGTGTTCATGGGCGGCGCGTTCCAGGCCATCGGGCTCGGGTTCGGCGGCGCGGTCGGGGCCGCCGCCGGGCGGGCCGACCGGCTGACCGTGGTGGCGCTCGGCGACGGCGGCTCGCTGATGGGGCTGCCCGAGCTGGACACCCTCGTCCGCGCCGGGTCACCCGCGCTCGTGGTCGTCTACGACGACGCCTCCTACGGCTTCGAAGCGCACCTGTACACCCCGCGGGGCGCCGATCCGCGCACCGCGTCGTTCGCCGACACCGACTTCGCCGGCGTGGCCCGGGCGCTGGGCGCCGAAGCGGCCGTGGTGCGCACGGTGACCGACCTCGACGCCGTGCGCGACTGGCAGGCCCGCGGCTCCCGCGGCGTGCTGGTGCTCGACTGCAAGGTCGTGCCGGACGTCATCGCCCCATTCCTGTCCGACCTGATCGCCGGGCACTGACCACACGGAAGGAGTCCGCGATGGCACCGAAGACCGTTTCCCTCCCGCACGAGCCGGGTTTCGCAGAAGCCACCCAGGTCTTCAACCTCGCCGCCGTGCCGGAACCGGCGGCGGCGCTGACGGCGCACACGATCGACGACATCCGCGCGGCGCTGCGGTACGCCGAGGCGAACGGCGCGCCGGTGCGGATCCTGGCCACCGGGCACACGGCGGGCGCGCAGCGTCCGATGGCCGGCGCGGTGCTCGTCAAGACCGCCCTGCGCGGCGAGGTCGAGATCGACGCCGCCGCCCGGGTCGCCCGGGTGCCGGCCGGCACCCGCTGGGGCGCGGTGGTCGAGGCCGCCGCCCCGCACGGGCTGACCGCCCCGCACGGCTCCTCGCCGACCGTCGGCGTCGTCGGGTACTCGCTCGGCGGCGGGATGAGCGCCTACGGCAGGCGGTTCGGCCTGGCCGCCAACAGCGTCCGGGCGATCGAGCTCGTCACGGCGGACGGCGAGCTGCGCCGGGTGGACGCCGGCACCGACGCCGAGCTGTTCCGCGCGTTGCGGGGCGGCGGTGGCGGCTTCGGCGTCGTCACCGCGATCGAGATCGCCCTGTTCCCCGCGTCGTCGGTGCACACCGGCGCCGCGTTCTGGCCCGCGAAGCACGCCGCCGAGCTGCTCGCCGCGTGGCGCGCGTGGACGCTGACCGCCCCGGACGAGGTGACGACGTCGCTGCGGGTGCTGAACCTGCCCCCGCTCCCCGACGTGCCACCGGTCCTGGCCGGCGGGCCGGTCCTCTGCCTCGACGGCGCGGTGCTCAGCACGGACGACGACCACGAGGCCACCGCCCGCCGGCACACCGCCGAGCTGCTCGACCCGTTGCGCGCGATCGCCGAGCCGGTCATGGACACCTGGCACCGGGCCGAACCGGCCGCCGTGCTGGCGGCGCACATGGATCCGACGGATCCGGTCCCCGTCGTCGGCGAGCACATGCTGCTCGGCGAGCTCGACGACGGCGGTGAGGCCGCGTTCCTGCGGGTGCTCGGCGAGGGCTCGGGCTCACCGCTCGTGGCGGCCGGGCTGCGTCAGCTCGGCGGCGCGTACTCCCGGCCGGACCCGGCCGGCGGCGTGCTGAACCACCTGGACGCCCGGTTCTCCTACGCCGGGTCCGGGGTGCCGATGGGGCCGGTGACCGTCGAGGCGCTGCGGAAGCACGCCGCCGTGGTGCGCGCGGCGCTGAGCAAGTGGGACACCGGGCGGACGGTACCGTCGTTCGTCGAGCACGTGGAGCAGCCGCAAGGCCACCTCTCCCCGGAGCAGATCGCCGAGGTGGACGCGGTGCGCGAGCGGGTCGATCCCGCCGGCCGGTTCCGCGGCGACATAGCCCCGAATGCCACAGCACTCGGCTAAGTGGAGTACACCGCAATTTCGGAGAAGAATCAGTTGGCCACAGACGGTACAACAGGAAGGGCGCACAGAAGGGTGTGATCCCACGGGGCCGCTCGCGGGACCCGACGACGCGAAAGAGTGCATCATCATGGACACAAGCGCTGGACCGACCGGGTTGGCCGGTCGGAAAGAGTTCATCGGGCTGGCGGTGCTGGCCCTGCCCACCATTCTGGTGGCGCTCGATATGAGTGTGCTGTATCTGGCGCTGCCGCATTTGAGTGGTGATCTCGGGGCCAGCAGTGTGCAGCAACTGTGGATCACGGACATCTACGGCTTCCTGGTCGCCGGCCTGCTCATCACGATGGGGAACATCGGCGACCGGATCGGCCGCAAGAAGCTGCTGATGATCGGCGCGGCCGCGTTCGCCGTCGTTTCGATATTGGCGGCGTACTCCACGAGCCCGGAGATGCTGATCGTCATGCGGGCCCTGCTCGGGGTCGCCGGATCCACGATCATGCCTTCCACCATGGCGCTCATCGCCGCCATGTTCCCGAACCCCAAGCAGATGTCCATGGCCATGGGCGTCTGGATGGGCTGCTTCATGGGCGGCACGGCGCTCGGGCCGATCATCGGCGGCGGGCTGCTCGAGTTCTTCTGGTGGGGTTCGGTGTTCCTGATCGGCGTGCCGGTCATGGTCATCCTCCTCGTGGTCGGACCGAAGGTGCTGCCGGAGTTCAAGAACCCGGCCGCGGGCAAGATCGACCCGGCCAGCGTCGTGTTGTCGCTGCTGGCGATCCTGCCGGTCATCTACGGCCTCAAGCAGATCTCGCACGACGGGCTCTCGGCGGTGTCGATCGTCGCCGTCGTCGTCGGCGTGGCGTGCACGATCACGTTCCTGCGCCGGCAGAAGCGGATCGACAGCCCGCTGCTCGACCTGACGCTGTTCAAGAACCGGACGTTCAGTTCGGCGCTGAGCATGACGGTCGCCTCCGGGTTCATCGCCGGCAACCAGCTCTTCGTCTACATGTACCTGCAGTCGGTCTCCGGGCTGTCGCCGGTGGCGACCGCGCTGTGGCTGGTGCCGCCGGCGCTCTGCACGCTGGTCATGATCCAGGTGGCGCCGCTGCTGGCCCGCCGGATCCCGCCGGGCCGGCTGATGGCGGTGGGCCTGGTGGTCTCGGCCATCGGGTACCTGTTGCTGACCCAGCTGGACAGCACCGGCAACAACATCCCGTTGCTGCTCACCGGTCTGATCATCGCGAACATCGGCATGGGCCCGCTGGCCGGGCTCGGCGCCGCGCTGGCGATGCAGTCGGCTCCGTGGGAGAAGTTCGGTGCGGCGGCCGGCATGACGTCGACCTCGGGCGAGTTCGGTGTGGCGATGGGCGTCGCGGTGCTCGGCACGGTGGGCACCACGCTGTACCGGAACACCGTCGTGGTCGACCCGGCCATCCCCGCCGCACAGGCCCACGCGGCCGGGGAGAGCATCGCCGGTGCCCAGTCCGTCGCGGGCAGCCTGCCCCCGGCGGAGTCCGGGAACCTGCTGAACAGCGCCTACGAGGCCATCACGAGCAGTGTGCACGGCACCGCGATCGGCAGCGCGATCATCATCGCGGCGGCCGCGGTCATCGCCGCGGTCGGGCTGCGGCACCTGCCGGCCACCGGGCAGCAGCAGGCGCCCGCACCGGAAGCGGCCGCCGAGCCGGACGCCGAGGCCGCGGACACCGCGGACACGGCCGCCGAGCCGGCGGCGCGAAGCTAGAAAGCGCGTGCGGGCGGGGAATCCGGTGGCGACGTCGCCACCTGGTCCGCCGGCACCCGCGCACCACCCCTGAGGCCGTCGCTCGCGAAGGGCGGCAGCCGCCGGCTCAAGGACCGCGACCTCGGTCGCGGTCCTTGAGCCAGTGCAACCGAAGAACCGAAGATCACCACAGGCGAGAAAGGACATGCGATGGCTGACGCGTCATCAGCGACCACCAAGGAATTCGGGTTCACCCGGATCATCGACGCCCCGCGCGAGCGGGTCTTCGAGGCGTGGACCGACCCGGACCAGCTCGCCGCGTGGTGGGGCCCGACCGGGTTCAGCACCGCGCGGTCCACCGTGTCGATCGACGCCCGGCCCGGTGGCGAGTGGGCCGCCACGATGAAGTCCGACGGCGAGGACGGCACCGAGGTTCCGTTCCACGGTGTGTACAAGGACCTGGAGTCCCCGTCGGTGCTGTCGTTCACGCTGATCGACGACAACCACGTCGACGCGGACAACGCCGAGCTGATCGTGGTCGCGTTCAACGACCAGGGTGAGAAGACCGAAATCGTCTTCAAGCAGATCGGGCACCTGCCGGACGAGCAGATCGAGCCGAGCCGGCAGGGCTGGCTGAGCTTCATGGAGTCCCTGGCCGACTACCTCGCGCAGGCCTGAGCCGACCGGTGCTTTGGTCGGTGTGCGCTCATCGCACCCGATCAAAGTGCCGGGCTCGTCCGGCAATCGGGGAGATGTCCGGTCCGATCCGGCCGTGTGACCATGTGGGTGTCGCTTTCCGGGTTACGCGGTGAGGAGCTCGAATGGGCAAGGTCGTGATCGACGTATGGGTGCCGGACAATACGTTTCCGGGCTGGATGGAGCGCTGGTACCAGATCGGCGCCGAATTCGAGAAACTGCACCCCGAATACGCCATCAAGGTAACGGCCACGAGTTTCTGGAACGCGCCGCTCGAAGTCGCGCAGGCCGCCGCGCAGGGTAACCCGCCGGCCGTGTCCGAGCTGTACTCCTACCTGGGCCAGTCGGCCCGCGACATGACCCGCCAGGACGGCCGTCCGCTGTTCACCTCGCTGGAGAAGGCGATCGACGGCCGCACCGAGATCGGCGGCGAACCCGTCGTGGCGGGCGACGTCATCGCACCGTTCCGCGACTACTTCAGCCACCAGGGCGACCTGTTCTCGATGCCGTCGGTCGGCACGACGAGCCTGCTGTTCGCGAACACCCGCCTGCTCGAGGCCGCCGGTATCACCCGGCTGCCGGAGACGTGGGACGAGGTCACCGCCGCGTGCGAAAAGCTCGCGGGCTCGAAGAACCCCCCGAAGCACCCGATCACCTGGGCGAACCACGCCATGCTGTTCCAGCAGGCGGTGGCCACGCAGGGCGGGCAGCTGGTGAACAACGACAACGGGCGCTCCGGCCGGGCCACGAAGATCGAGCTGGCGTCGAAGGAGATGCTGACCTGGGTCGAGTGGTGGCGTGAGCTGCACCGCGACGGTCACTACCTGCACACCGGCGCGATTCCCGGCTGGATGGAGAGCTTCGCCCCGTTCGCCGAGCAGCAGGCCGCCATCCGGCTCTCGTCGTCGAACGACATCAACTACACGCTGCGCGCGGCGGAAGGTGCCGGCTTCGACCTCGCCGTGGGCATCTTCCCGTTCAACGACCACGTTCCCTACGCCGGCAACCACGTCGCCGGCACGTCGCTATGGCTGACGAACGGTCTCGACAAGGCCACCGAGGACGGCGCGCTCGCGTTCACGCAGTTCCTGCACAACCCGCGCAACGCCGCGGACCGGCACAAGGACAACAGCTTCGTCCCGATGACCTACGGCGCGTTCGACCTGCTCGAGAGCGAAGGCTGGTTCGCCGAGCACCCGTACCACCGGGTGGCGAGCGACCACCTCCACGCCGCCCCGGCGAAGGCGACCCCGGTCGCGAGCGGGGTGCCGCCGGTGCGGGGTGCGGTGTTCGGCAACTTCGCGGGCACCCAGGACGTGATGAACCGGGCCGTGCAGGACGTGCTGGAGGCCGAGATCGACCCGGCCGAGCGGCTCGCCGCGGCGACGCGCGAAGCGCAGGGCCTGCTGGACGACTACAACGCCTGGGCGACGGGTCCGGCGCCGCGCGACCCGGACGCGGCCCCGCACAGCAGCTTGAAGGTGGAGCACTACGCCGGCGTGGTGGCCGGGAAGGACTACGGCGGCCGCGACCTCGAACGCATCGTCAACAAGGACTGACGCGGCACGGAACCGACCGGGGCGCGACATCCCACACGAGAACGGGCCTGACCGGCTGGTCAGGCCCGTTTCTCATGTCTAGCCGGCGACCCAGTCCATGTGCTCGATCCAGTGGTCGAGCGACGCGCGGTCGCCGTGGAGGTCCAGGTTCCGCGCGGCGTCCAGGGGACGGCGCCGGGTGAGCACGAGCAGCAGCTCGGCGGCCGGGCCGCGGACGGTGGCGTCGGCTTCGGCGTGCGCGCGCTCCAGGACGACCAGGTCCGGCGTCCGGCGCACGAGCCATTCGTGTGCGCTGTCGGTGGCGTGGAAGTGCAGGACCCGGCCGGTGTCGCGGATCGCGTCGACGAACTCCGGCCGCGCCTGCGCGTAGCCCGGCGACGTCATCGTCTCCAGCCAGTCGTCGATGGTCGCGGCGGCGTGGTCCGGCGACACGTCGTAGTGCTCGCCGAGCGCGCCGGCGGCGTCGGCGCGGTGCACGGTGATCTCACCGAACAGCCGCCGCGCCCAGAACGGCACACCCGAGTCCCCGCCGGAGGGGTCCCACACCGGCGTGCTGTCGTCGACCGAGCCGAACGCGTCGGCGGCCGCGGCCGCGGTGCCGGTCAGCCACGCACGCCAGCCGGCCGGATCGGCGGGCCCGGTGTCCATGGCGGCCAGCGCGGCGCTGGGGTCGGTCAGCCGCTGCCCCACCAGCGTCGCCACCATCCGCTGCGTACCGCCGACGTGGCCGACGAGCTCGGCGAGACTCCACTTCGGGCAGGTGGGCACCCGGGTCGCCGGGTCCTGGCCCTGCACCCACTCGGCGAAGGTCGTCGTCTGCGCGACGACGGATTCCAGGTGCGCGGAGGTGTCCACGGTCTTCGCCTCGATGTTCGCTAGACGCCAGTAGCACTCCGTATCGGACCAGCACGGTGCGTGGCTGTCAACCCGGAACGGCGGCGAACGCGCGAATACCGCCCGAGCGTGTAACAGCACGCTGGGGCGGTATCCGGAAGTGCGGTGGCGCTCAGCCCTCGTAGGGGCTGACGGTGACCGGGATGCCGTTGAACACCGCGTTGCCCGAGGGGACGTCCACGACGAGGTCGCTGGTCAGTGCGTTCGCGTTGACGCCGGCGTTCTCCTCGGCCACCCGCTGGCGGCCGCCCTTGTGGCCCCAGCCGTGGGGGAGGCTCACGACGCCGGGCATGACCACGTCGGTCGGCTCGACGTCGACGATCAGCTCGGACACCGCCGACCGCACGACCGCCCGCTCGCCCAGCCCGTACTTGGCCATGTCGGCCGGGTTGACGTGCAGGGTGCACGTGTTGCTGCCGCCGACCAGGGACTTCACGTTGTGCAGCCAGCTGTTGTTGGACCGCAGCTGGCGCCGTCCGATCAGCAGCATCTCCGGCACCGGTTCCGCGGCCTTGGCCCGCAGCCGGGCCAGGTCGGAGACGATCGCCTCCGGCGTGAGCTCGACCCGGCCGGACGGGGTGGTCAGCAGCTCCTTGAGCCGCGGCTCCAGCGGGCCGAGGTCGATGCCGTGCGGCTGCTCCTTGAGCTTCGCGAGGGACAGCCCGTACGAGCCGAACTTCAGCAGGGTGTCGAGGATCTGCTCGACGCCGTCGTCGCCCTCGATGGTGGCCCGCAGGTCCGCGACGTCCATGCCCTCGACCGGGGAGCCGGGCATCTGCGTCGCGCCCGTCAGCAGCTGGCCGATGAACCCCTCGTCGATGGCGGACGTCGGCGCCGCCAGGGGCGCGCCCGCGGCGATCAGTGTCAGCCGCGCCAGGATCTCCGCCTCGGACCGCTGGTCCTCGTCCAGCGGCAGGGCCGCGGGCGAGTAGCGGGTGTAGTTGCGCACCATGACCATCTGCATCAGGAAGTCGTAGTGCGGCGCCTGCAGCATCCGCGGCGGCGGCAGGATCACGGTGGCGTGCTTGGTGGTGTCGTTGAGGTACGGGTCAACGGCGACCATGAAGTCCAGCTGGTCGAACGCCTTCCCGATCCGCGGCCCGTTGGGCGCGGCGACGACCTGGTTGGCCCCGATGTTGATGAGCGCCCGGACCTGGCCCTCGCCGGGGGTCTCGATCTCGTCGGCCAGCGTGGCCGTCGGCAGCTCGCCGAGCACCTCGGGGTACCCCTTGACGCGGCTGTGCCAGCGGGCCCACTCGTACGGCTGCCCGGTGCGGAACACCTCGAGCGCGGCGGTCTTGGCGAACATCGTGCCGCCGGGGTTGTCCAGGTTGCCGGTCAGGATGTTGATCACGTCGACCAGCCACTGGGTCAGGGTGCCGAACTCCACCACCGACCCGCCCATGCGCGAGTACACCGCGGCCGTCGGCGCCGCCGCCAGGCCGCGGGCGATCCGGGTGATGCCGTCGGCCGGCACGCCGCAGGCGTCCGCGACGGCGTGCGGCGGGAACTCCTTGACCAGCTCACGGAGTTCGTCGAGGCCGTTGACGTCGAGGGTGACCGTCGCGAGGTTCTCCTCGAGCAACGTGTGGACGACGCCCAGCAGCAGGAAGGGATCCGTGCCCGGCCGGACGAAGAAGTGCTCGTCGGCCATCGCCGCGGTGCGGGTGCGCCGCGGGTCGACCACGACCAGCTTGCCGCCCCGCTTGCGCAGCGCCCGCAGGCGCTTGGGCATGTCGGGCGCGCAGAACAGCGAACCGTGCGACTCCATCGGGTTCGCGCCGATGACCAGCAGGTAGTCGGTCCGGTCGACGTCGGGGACCGCGATCGCGAAGGGGTCGCCGTACAGGTGCCCGCACACGACGTGCTTGGGCATGTGGTCGATGGTGCCGGACGAGTAGACGTTCTTGGACGCCAGCGACTGGATCAGCGGCATGCGGTACAGGAACCCGGCCATCGTGTGGTAGGTCGGGTTGCCGAAGAAGACCGCGACCGCGTCCCGGCCGTACTTCTCGATGACGCCGTTGATGCCGCGCTCGACCGCCGCGAACGCCTCGTCCCACGAGGCCTCGCGCCACTCGTCGCCCTCCCGGATCATGGGGTGGCGCAGGCGATCGGGGTCCTCGTCGAGGCGGCCGATGCTCGCGCCCTTGGGGCAGAGGTAGCCGCCGGTGAACGGGTCGAGGTCGTCACCGCGCACCGCCGTGACGTGGCCGGTGACGTCGAGGTCGATCTTGAGCCCGCAGACGGAGTCGCAGATGGGGCAGGTGCGGTGCGCGGTCGTCATCCTCGGGCCACCTTGGGATCGCGGTCGGCTTGCTGGGTTCCCTCCCAGGATGACCGCGCCGCGGCGCGTTGTCTTATCCGCACATGCCCTCTGGGCGCCGAGTGCGCGACCGGACGGCTCGGCAACACTAGAGAAGCCACGGATTGCCGGAACGGCGACCATTCTCCTATGGAGCAGATGGTTCTCGTGCCGGGTGGTGAGTTCCTGCAGGGGTCGCCGCCGTGGCTGGTGGACTGGATGTTGGAGGCGGACCAGCCGCTGCCGCGGGACTGGTTCGGTGACGAGACGCCGCAGATCAAGCGGGCCGTCGCGCCGTTCTGGATGGCGCGGCACCCGGTCACCGTGGCCGAGTTCGCCGAGTTCGTGCGGCAGACCGGCTTCGTGACCGACGCCGAACGGCGTGGGTTCGGCCTGATCTACGACGACTTCGGCTGGACCGAGCACGAGGGGGTGTGGTGGCGCGAGCCGGGCGGACCCGGGATCGTGCCGGACGACTACGACGACCACCCCGTCGTCAACGTGTCCTGGGACGACGCCAACGCGTACGCGGACTGGGCGGGCCTGCGGTTGCCGACCGAGGCCGAGTGGGAGTTCGCGGCGCGCGGCGTCGAGGTCCGGATCTGGCCGTGGGGCGACGATTGGCAGGGCGACAACGCCAACACCGCCGAGTACCACGCCGGCAAACTGACCACTTTGGACTCGTGGCGGGAGTGGTGGCTGACGCTGTACGCCAAGCGGGGCCCGGTGCCGTTGAGCACGCCCGTCGGCGCGTTCTCCGGCCGTGGCGGCGACAGCGCCCACGGGTGCGCCGACATGGCGGGCAACGTCTACGAGTGGACCTCCACGCTTTCCCACCTGTACGACGAGTCGACCCGGTGCGATCCCACGATGCACGCCACGGTGGGGCGCTACCGGGTGATCCGCGGTGGGTCCTGGATGAATTTCCGCTACCAGGTCCGCTGCACCGAACGGATGCACGGCGATCCGTTGGGCTGGTCCAGCTTCGCGCATGGGTTCCGCTGCGCGAAGGACGCATAAACACACGGAGGAGTCACCATGATCACGATCATTGTGCCGGCGGTGTGGTCCCCGGAACGGCGGACCGGCTACAAAGTGGACGGATCCGGTTTGCTGTACGACGTCATGCGACGTTTCGTCGACGAGAACCCGGTGTTCCGCCGCCGCCTGATCGGCACCGACGGCTCGCCGGTGAAGTACGTGAACATGTTCGTCGACGACGAGCTCATCATGCGCAACCACCGCGACAGCACCGAGGTCGCGGCCGGCAGCACGGTCACCATCATCTCCCCGATGGCCGGCGGCTGAGCCGGTCGTCCGCCACGAAACGGCCCGGTCACCTCGATCCGAGGTGACCGGGCCGTTTCGTGTGTACGGGAAACGTTCCGGCACGCACGAAACCCCCGGTCGGCGAACCGGCCGGGGGTTTGCGTACAGCGGCGTTTCAGGTCACTGAAGGTCGGCCGGCACCTGCGCCTGGTGCCGCTCGACGAGCCGGACCAGCTCGGGGATCAGCTCGGCCGGGCTCGGCCGGTCGGCCCACGCCTTGTGCAGCGCCTTGGCGCCTTCCCGGTACGCCGGGTCGGTCAGCAGCGCGTCGATCTTCGCGCGGATCTCCTCGACCGACTCGGTCTGGTGGTTCACCCGGATCCCGGCGTTGTGGTCGGTCATGTACTTCGCGCAGACCCACGAGTCGCCGTGCCGGTCGGCGTTGCTGACGCTGATGTTGTCGCCGTCGCCGCTCCAGATCATCCGGTGCTTCTCGTCGGTGTCCAGGATGATCTGCGGGATGCCGGCCGAGTGCGCCGCCCAGAAGGTGCCGGTGGCGCCGTGCGAGATGATCGCGTCGCAGGTCGGCAGCAGCTGGATCAGCGGGACGTAGTCGACGACCTGCACGTTGTCCGGGATCGTCTCGACCTGCTTGAGCTGCTGCTCGGTGACCGTGGCGATCACCTCGACGTCCAGCTCGCCCACGGCCGCGAGCAGCTTCGGCAGCCGGGGGTCGCCGTCGACCTGCCACAGCCGGTTGGACAGCCCGAGGGTCAGCGCGATCCGCCGCTTCGCCGGCCGCCCGTAGAGCCACTCCGGCTTCTGCGCCCCGCCGTTGTACGGGATCGCCCGCACCGGCGCCGCGGTGATGTTCTCGGACATCCGCAGCTCACGGGGCAGCGGGTCGATCGTCAGCTGGCCGAGCAGCAGGTCGTCGTCGATCTCGACGCCGTAGCGCTTCGCCACCGGCTCGAGGTCCTCGACGATCGGGTTGCCGCCGATCGCGGCGACCGCGTCGTTGCCCTTCTGCGCGTACAGCTCCAGCGACCAGGCGCCGTAGTCCGGGCTGATCAGGATCCGCGCGTGCGCGGCGCCGGACGCGCGGGCGATGATCGCGCCGAACTGGAACCAGTTCTCCCACAGCACCAGGTCGGGCTTCCACGCCTTGGCGAAGTCGACGAGCCCGTCGAGCGTCGCCTGCGGCTCGGTCGGGATGGACATCCGGTTGTTGAACGCGAAGAACTGGTAGAAGGCGTCCCAGCGGTCGCGGGTGGCGTCGTCGAGCTCGAACGCGTCGGCGAACCGGTCCATCTTTTCGAGGTCGGGCACGCCGACCTTGCGCAGGTTCGCCGGGGTCAGCGGCGTCGGCACGCCGTTGCTGACGGCGGTCAGACCGGCCGCGACCAGCGCGGGTTCGGCTCCCGGCGGCGCCGCGACGACGACCTCGTGGCCGGCGTTCTGCAACGCCTGGGCGTAGGGAACGAGCGTGTAGAAGTGGCTCGGATGGGGCACCGTCGCGATCATCACGCGCATGGCTTCGTCCTTCGGTCGATCTCGGTGGGCGGTCGGACGGCGGGGCGCCGTCCGGCCCCGCGGTGTCGAGCCAGGACGGGCGTGCTTCAGCGCGGCGCGAGCGAGCCCGGGCGAGAAACACGCGTCCGCTGGACACTCAGCAGCCTGCCAGGGGCCCTCCGCCGCAACATCTCTTCGAGTGCGCACCTGACCGTCGTGGGTTCGCGGCCCGGTTCGAGCGTCCACAATGGACTACCGGAACCGGCCGGGCGTCCGCAATGCGGGAGATGACCCCGCGCGGCCGCGAATGTGACGCTGACCTTCGCGTGGACGGCGGGTTTGGCGAGTTTCCCTTCCACTGGATGTACCGGATCAGGACTGACGAGATCACCAAATTCTTAGGTATCAAGGAGGAATCCGTGATGAGCCACAACGCTGGATCGCGCGCGGTGGTGCTCGGTGGAAGCATCGCCGGGTTGTTCGCGGCACGAGTGCTCGCGGATGCCTACGACGAGGTGCTCATCGTGGACCGCGACGTACTGGTCGGGACGAAGGGCATCCGCCGGTTCTGCCCGCAGAGCCAGCAGGCCAACGGCCTGCAGGCCAGGGGCGTGCACGCCATGGAGGAGCTGTTCCCCGGCATCACGCAGGAACTGGTCGACAACGGCGCGCCCAAGGGTGACCTGGCCGGCACCTGCCGCTGGTACACCCAGGGCTACCGGCTCAAGCAGCACCACGCCGGTCTGCCGGCCCTAGGTGTGCTCCGGCCGGTGCTGGAGTGGCACATCCGCGAGCGCGTCCAGGCCATCCCCAACGTCTCCTTCGTCGAGCAGCACGACATCCTCGGGCTCGAGACGACGGCGGACAAGAGCCGGATCACCGGCGCCCGCGTGCAGGCGCACGGGAAGAAGACCGAAGAGGTCCTCGAAGCCGACCTGGTGGTCGACGCGACCGGCCGCGGCTCGCGGACCCCGGTCTGGCTGGAGCAGCTCGGTTACGCGAAGCCCGAAGAGGAGCGCAAGAAGATCGACCTGGTCTACGTGACGCAGCACTACAAGCTGCGCCCCGGCTGCGACCCGTTCGGCAAGGACACGGCCATCAACCAGATCGCGCACCCGGGCCTGCCGCGGGGCAACGTCTTCTTCAAGGTCGACGGCGGCCTGCTCGAGCTGACGACCTACGGCCTGCTCGGCGACCACCCGACGACCGACCAGAACGAGCTCTACGAGTGGATCCGGTCGCTGGGGGCCAAGGACGTCTACGACGTCCTGCGCTACGCCGACCCGGTCGACGCGCCGATCGCGTTCCGCTTCCCGACGACGCTGCGCCGGCACTACCAGAAGCTGGACCGGTTCCCGGAGGGCCTGCTCGTCACCGGCGACGCGGTCACCTGCTTCAACCCGGTCTACGCGCAGGGCATGACCGTCGCCGCGCTGTGCGCGCTCACCATGCGCCAGCACCTGCACAGCGGCGCCGGCCCGATCCCGCTCGACTACTTCCAGGACCTGGCGAAGGACGCGATCGACCAGGCGTGGGAGATGACCAACACGATCGACCTGACCTTCCCCGGGGTGAAGGGCGACCGGACCCGGCAGGTCCGCATGGCGCAGAAGTTCCTGAAGAAGACGCAGATCGCCGCGACCCGGGACGGCAAGGTGGCCGCCGCGTACTTCAAGGTCGCCGCGTTGATGGCGACGCCGGATTCGCTGATGCGCCCCGGCATCCTGCTGCGCGTGCTGGTGAAGTCGATGTTCGGCCCGTCGAAGGAGAGCCTGCGCCCGCACGTCTGGCAGGCCCCCGCGGACGTGGAGCCGGTGTTCACGGCCGCCGCCGACGTGCGCAAGGCGGCCTGACCGGCCGAAGGTGAGCCGCCGCCGGACGTCCCGTCCGGCGGCGGTCCCGTCACGAAGGGCCCGATTCCGGGCACGAGCCACGTTTCTCGAGAGAAGGCTGGGTTATGACTGCGGTCAGGAGTGTGTCCGAAGAGGACTACCCGTCGGCGCCGGAGCCGGGGTTGACGCCGGGGGAGGCGATCGCCCGGGCCGAGCGGATCGCGGCGACCCTCGTCGACCGCCAGGCGGAGACCGAGGAGCGCGGGTACTACGCGCTCGACACCCACGACGAGTTCCTCCGCGCGGGCCTGTACCGGTTGCTGGTGCCGCGGCGTTACGGCGGTTACGAGTTCGACCTCGAGACCCACGCCCAGGTGGTGTCCGCGCTCGCCCGGGGCTGCCCGTCGACGGCGTGGATGTACACCTTCGGCGCGTCGCACGCGCTCCTGGCGGCGACGCTGTTCTCCCAGGCCGCGCAGGACGAGCTGTTCGCGAACGGCGACTTCATCTGCCCGGCCACGGTCGGGATCTCCGGGTTCGCGCAGCCGGCCGACGACGGCGGCTGGATCATCGAGGGCGTCCACCCCTACAGCTCGGGTTCGCCGTACGCCACGCACTTCATCGGCCACACCCTGGTGGCCGGCCCGGAGGGCGCGCCGCCGATCCCGATGCTGTTCGTGGTGCCCCGCGCGCAGTGGCGGCGGCTGGACGACTGGGGTGCGCAGCTGGGCCTGAAGGGCAGCGGCTCGCACAGCGTCGCGATCGAGAAGGCGCACATCCCGGCGCACTTCGGCCTGGTCGGCACGCACATGGGGATGACGTCGGTCGTCGACGGCACGCCCGGGCAGGAGCTGCACGGCAACGCCATGTACGGCGGCGGGGTGCTGAGCTCGGTGCAGTTCCCGCTCGCCGCGATCGCGATCGGCATGGCCACCGGCGCGCTGGACGCCTACGGCGGGCTCATGCGGGAGCGCACGACGCTCTTCCCGCCGATCACCTCCCGCACGGAGGACCCGGACTACCAGTTCCGCTACGGCGAGGCCGCGGGCAAGATCGCGGCCGCCGAAGCGGCGCTCTCGGGCGCGGTGCGGCAGTGGACGGCCACCGCCGAGCGCGGGCCGGGCGCGTTCACCCGCGAGGTGGACCTGCGGCTGTCCCTGATCAGCCGCGAAGCGGTCCGGCTGTGCTGGAGCGCGGTGTCCGAGCAGCTGTTCCCGACCGCGGGCTCGAGCTCGGTCCGCGCGGGCGCCCGGCTCGAACGGGTCTGGCGGGACATGTCCACCCTGCACAGCCACGCCGGAGTCAGCATCTTCCTGGCCAGCGCCGCGAACCGCGAGCTCGCCCGCCTGGTCTTCGACGTGACGAACTGACCCCATGCCGGCACACGAGGGTGATGATCAGATGACCGAGCAGACGACCCGGCCGCTCACCGGCGACGAGTACATCGAGAGCCTGCGCGACGACCGCGAGGTCTACCTGTACGGCGAGCGGGTCAAGGATGTGACCGAACACCCCGCGTTCCGCAACCCGGTGCGGATGGTCGCCCGGCTCTACGACGCGCTGCACGATCCCGAGCACCGCGACGTGCTCACCACCGCGACCGACGCCGGCGGCCCCGGGGGCTACACCCACCGGTTCTTCACGACGCCGCACAGCGCCGAAGACCTCGTCGCCGACCAGCAGGCGATCGCGTCGTGGGCGCGGATGAGCTACGGCTGGATGGGGCGCAGCCCCGACTACAAGGCGTCGTTCCTCGGCACGCTCGGCGCGAACGCCGACTTCTACAACCCGTTCGCCGACAACGCGCGCCGCTGGTACCGGGAGTCGCAGGAGAAGGTCCTCTACTGGAACCACGCGATCGTGCACCCGCCGGTGGACCGGCACCGGCCGCCGGAAGAGGTCGCCGACGTCTTCGTCCACGTGGAGCGCGAGACCGACTCCGGGCTGATCGTCAGCGGGGCGAAGGTCGTGGCGACCGGGTCCGCGCTCACGCACTACAACTTCATCGCCCACTACGGGTTGCCCATCAAGGACAAGAAGTTCGCGCTCGTGGCGACCGTGCCGATGGACGCGCCGGGCATGAAGCTGATCTGCCGCCAGTCCTACAGCGCGGCGTCCGCGGTGACCGGGAGTCCCTTCGACTACCCGCTTTCCTCGCGGCTGGACGAGAACGACACCGTCCTCGTGCTGGACAAGGTCCTCGTCCCGTGGGAGAACGTGTTCATCTACGGCGACGTCGCCAAGGTGAGCATGTTCACCGGGCAGTCCGGGTTCATCGAGCGGTTCACCTTCCAGGGCTGCACCCGGCTCGCGGTGAAGTTCGAGTTCCTGGCCGGCCTGCTCGCCAAGGCGCTGGAGATCACCGGGGTCAGCGACTTCCGGGGCGTGCAGACGCGTCTCGGCGAGGTGCTCGCCTGGCGCAACCTGTTCTGGGGCCTGTCCGACGCCGCGGCGCGCAACCCGGTGCCGTGGCGCAACGGCGCGGTGCTGCCCAACCCGCGGTACGGCATGGCCTACCGGTGGTTCTCCCAGCTCGGTTACGCGCGGCTGCGCGAGATCGTGCTGCAGGACGTCGCGAGCGGCATGATCTACCTCAACTCCAGCGCGCAGGACTTCCGGAACGAGGACATCCGGCCGTACCTGGACAAGTACCTGCGTGGCTCGCACGGCATCGACGCGGTCGAGCGGGTGAAGGTCATGAAGCTGCTGTGGGACGCGGTCGGCACCGAGTTCGGCGGCCGGCACGAGCTCTACGAGCGCAACTACGCCGGCAGCCACGAGAACACCCGGCTGGAGCTGCTGTACGGGCAGATGGCCGACGGTCAGCTGGACGGCTACAAGGCCCTCGTCGACCAGTGCCTGTCCGAGTACGACCTGGACGGGTGGCAGGTGCCCGACCTCGCCTCGTTCGACGAGCTGGGCAAGGCGGGCCGCGACCTCTTCGGCGGCTGAGCCGCTGCTGGGACAGACCCGGGGCGGGCCGTTCGCGGCCCGCCCCGGGTCATGTGCGTGCCCGCGACCGGCCGGACGACGCCGGACGCCCGAGGTGCTGCCGCCGGAGCGAGTGAGCCCGCGGTGAAACCAGGGCAGTCCGGTGAGGACGTTCGAGGATCCGGGCGACACCATCACGCACGGCTGCGGAGTGGACTGGGCCGGACGCGACGAGTATCGGTGTGGCTCGACATCGGGTCGCAGACGGAGAAGGCGGGTCAGCCGCCGGGCGGGGTGACCGTCAGGAACGCCGCCAAGGCGAGGACGACCACGCTGAGCAGGACCTCCGTCGACACCGCCAGACGGAGGCGGCGCAGGTCCGTGGTGAGCGTCGCCGTGCCGCCGGGCGCGGGGGTCGCCATCCGGCGGACCGCGCGGCGGGACCGGCTCGCCACGGCCAGCAGCGCCGCGAAGCCCGCGATCTTCAGCAGCACCAGCAGCCCGAACCGGGTGGTCCACAACGACGTCAGCGACGGCATGATCCGCAGCGCCAGCACCGCGCCGCTGAGCGCGATCGCCGTCACCGCGCCCGCCGCCAGCCTGGAGAACCGGGCCGCCACGCCGGCGACGTCCTCGCCGTCGGCCGGGCGGTACAGGCACAGCGCCAGCTGGACCAGGCCGCCGGCCCAGATCGCGATCGCGCCGAAGTGCACCAGGTCCGCGGTCACCGAGAAGTACATGATCGGGTCGGTCACCGGGTGCCCGGTCGCCGAGAACGTCAGCAGGACGAGGAAGCCGGCCACCATCGCCAGGTTCTCGAAGCGCGGCCGCAGGTGATCCGACGGCCGCAGCAGCCGGGCCGTGCACACCGCCAGCGCGCCCACCGCGACCAGGCGCAGCAGCAGCAGCTTCCCGTACGCGACGC
This sequence comes from Amycolatopsis sp. WQ 127309, assembly GCF_023023025.1. Classification (NCBI taxonomy): domain Bacteria; kingdom Bacillati; phylum Actinomycetota; class Actinomycetes; order Pseudonocardiales; family Pseudonocardiaceae; genus Amycolatopsis; species Amycolatopsis sp. WQ 127309. The sequence continues at coordinate 11,088,040 of NZ_CP095481.1, read as the reverse complement.
GGAGCGTGTCGGCCAGCAGGGCCGGGTCGGTCACCGCGGCCAGATCGCGCCCGGCCGCGTACGGGCCCTGCAGCACGAACGCCGCGGCCGCCATCGCGCCGACCAGTACCGCGCCCCAGCGCAGCAGCCGCCGCGCGCGGCCGTCGGTGCGAGCGCCCGGGCGGCAGAGCAGCACGAACGCCAGCCCGCCGAGCAGGACGACGCCGAGGTAGGCCAGCCAGCGGACCGCCGTCGACACGGCGTCGACCGCCGGGTCCGTGCCGGTGGCCGCCGAGACCGCGCCCGCCGACGTCACCAGCGGGCCGGTGCCGACGACGAACGCGAACGTGCCGCGCACCGGGTGCGAGTCGGCCGAGACGAACGCGTACTCGACCAGGTAGCTGCCGTCGGGCAGGCCCGGCTCGAGGCGCACCGCCACCTGCTCGGCGACGTCGCCGGGCTGGAACACCGGGCCGGTGTCGGCCTGCTTCCCGGACAGGTCCACGACCTTGATCGAGCCGGGCTGGATGCCGATGTTCTCCGACAGCGTCACCGACACCAGGGACGGCGCCGCCGTCAGGCGGGCACCGTCCCCGGGGGTGGACGAGATGATCTCGACGTGAGCCGAAGCGGGAACGGCGCCGACCACCAGCAGGCCGAGGACCAGGGCCAGCAGGGCCAGCGCGCGTTTCACGACGCGGCGAGCGCGGAGTGCCGGGGCAGCCCGCAGGTGCAGCCGGTCAGCTCGTGCTCCGCGGCCGAGGCCCGCCGGTGCAGCACGATCGCGACGATCATCGGGATGGTGACGATCGTGTTGTAGAACAGGTGCAGCTCCACCCGCGGGATCAGCAGCTGGATGATGCTGGTGGGCACCTTCTGCCCGGCCAGCCGCCAGCCCGACTGCGCCTGGATGAACAGCAGCAGGTGCTCGATGTGGTGCCAGAACTGGATGCCCAGGGCCAGGTTCCACCACTGCCGCGAGCGGCCGGCGAAGCCGTGGCGCAGGACCCACAGGAACACCAGCATCACGAGCGCGTAGCCGTAGTGCAGCCACTCCTGCGAGATCAGCCACGGGAACGGCATGCCCAGCACGCCGCGGGCGCGCGAGGTCGGCCAGCCGAAGCCGTAGATCTGCACGGCCTGCACGATGTGCTCGGCCCAGTGCCCGATGACGATCACCATGAACACGGCGAGCGCGCGGTGGTGGTACCGGCTGTTGAGCGCGGCGAGGAACCCGGCGGGGCGGGTGATTTCGGACGTCGACATGCAGACCCCAGTATCCCGAAAATGACGTTTCGCACGGATCTTAGCCTTCGCCGGAGGGCAATCCGTTCCTCCGGATTGCCCATCTCGTGGCGAAATTTGCGGCGGTGTGGCGGATTGCGCGGACCCGGGTCAGTGCACGGCCAGCCCGGTCGGGCGCTCCGGGGCCGGCGGGATGTGGAACAGCCGGGTGAACAGCTCCAGGTGTGCCGGGTCGCCCTCGACGTGGACCTGACCGCCGGACAGCGCGTCCTGCGCGGTCAGGCTGCCGTTGAGCAGGTCCAGGATCGCCGGGCCCTGCGGCTCGATCACCAGGTCGGGGCTGGGCAGCGAGCCGGCGGAGACCTTGAGGGTGCCGTCGTCGACCAGCGCGTGCACGATCATCTCGCCGCCGAGGTGGCGCAGCTCGTAGTTGACGTGCACGCCCGCGGCCTCTTCCTCGCGGAAGGTCGTGTAGAGCGACAGGATCGCGGTGTCCATGCTGAAGGCGTCACCCGGCTTCGGGTAGCCGAGCGAGCGGGCACCCCACAGGCCGAGGTCGAGCACGATGTGGTCGAGCTCGCAGCCGTACTCGGTGAGCTCGTAGACGACCCCGGCGTCCAGCTGCGACAGGACCCGGCGGCGGATCACGCCCGCCTCCTCGAGCTCGTTGAGCCGGGAGGTCAGGATGCTCACCGGGATGCGCGGCAGGGTCTGCTGCAGGTCGGTGAAGCGCTTCGGACCGAGCACGAGGTCCCGCACGACGAGCAGCGACCATCGTTCGCCGATGATCTCGAGCGCCCGGGCCAGGCCGCAGAACTGTCCGTAGGTGCGAGCAGAGGTGGGCATACTCGGTTCCTCACTTTTTCGGGTGCCTGGCCGGCTGCCGCCCGAGTCGCGCGGTGCCGCGGGCTCGGTTACGGTTCCGGCGACGTGCCGTGCCGCCACGGGCGTCGCTGTCCACGGTGACGTCCCGGGCCGCGCGCTGCCAGTGAGCCGCGCACCGGCGACCCCTGTGTTTCCCAGGTCGAAACATGCGTTTCGCACGACTTCTCCGTGCATTTCCACACTGGCCGGGCCCCGGCCTGCAGGAGCAGGATTCGGGTCCTCGTTCAATCCTCCCGACTGCCGGCAGGAGAGCCCCATGCGCACAACAGCGGTGGACGTGCGGGTACCGGACGACGGCGGGCCCGCCGCGGCCACGCCCGCTCCCGCCCCGACCCCGGCGTTCCGGCGGCACCTGCGGGCGGAGGTCCACGCGGGCAAGGGCGCCTACCTGTTCTCCGAGCAGGGCGTCATCGCGATGCGCGGGGCCAAGATCGAATCGCTGGCGGCCCTGCTCGACGGCACGCACGACCTCGACCGGCTGCTGCGCGGGCGGCCGGGGGGAATGGCCCCGGAGGAGGTCGCCGCGCTGCTGACCCAGCTGGTCGACGCCGGCCTGGTGACGTTGCGCAAGCCGGCCGGGGGCACCCGGCCGGGTGACGAGCGCGCGCTGGCCTACTGGGACGCCTGCGGCATCGACGCCGACGTCGTCGCCGCGCGGCCGGGCACCGCGGCGCTGATCGCGGTGGGCGACAGCGCCGCCGGCACCGACCCCGGAGCCGTCGAGCGGGCGCTGGCCGACGCCGGTATCGCGGTGGTGCCCGCGGACGCCGGCGTCGCCGACCTCTCGATCGTGCTGTGCGCCGACTACCTCGACCCGCGCCTGGCCGTGATCGACGCCGAGCACCGCCGGACCGGGCGGCCCTGGCTGCTCGCGCGCCCGTCCGGGGCCCAGGTGTGGATCGGCCCGGTGCTCCAGCCGGGGGAGGCCTGCTGGCACTGCCTGACGCACCGGCTGTGGGGCCACCGGCACGCCGAGGCCTGCGTGCAGGAAGAACTCGGCCACGCCGGCCCGGCGCACCGCCCGGTGTCGGCGCTGCCGTCGCTGACCGCGGCCGCGGCGCACCTGGTCGCGCTGGAGGCGTCCAAGTGGCTGGCCGGCTACCGCCATCCTGGCCAGCAGTGCGTGTGGACGCTGGACACGCTCGACCTGCAGGGCCGGCTGCACGAGCTGCGCCGCCGCCCGCAGTGCCCGGACTGCGGCGACCCGTCGCTGGTGGCCGGGCGCACGGACCGCCCGGTGGTGCTGCAGCCGGCGAAGAAGGCGACCACCGGCGGTGGCGGGCACCGGACGACCACCCCGGCGGAGATGCTGAGCCGGCACCGGCACCTGGTCAGCCCGGTCACCGGGATCATCAAGGAGATCCGGCCGGACCCGGACGCGCCGTCGTTCGCCAACGCCTACCGCTCCGGGCCCAACGTCGCCCGCGGCGTCACCGGGATGGCCGCGTTGCGCGCCGGGTTGCGCTGCGAGAACGGCGGCAAGGGCGTCAGCCCGCTCGACGCCGAGGTCAGCGCCCTCTGCGAGGCGGCGGAGCGGTTCTCCGGCAACTTCCAGGGCGACGAGCTCCGCATCCGCGGCTCCTACGAGCAGCTGGGCGAGGAAGCCGTCCACCCCAACGAATGCATGCTCTTCGACGACCGGCAGTACCGCGACCGCGCGGCCTGGAACCGCGCCCACGCGGAGTTCCAGGGGATCCCCGCGCCGTTCGACCCGGCGGCCGAGGTCGACTGGACGCCGGTGTGGTCGCTCACCGGGCAGCGCCGCCTGCTGCCGACGTCCTACCTGTACTACGGCATCCCGCGGGAGCACGCGACGCCCGGGGTGCGCGCGGACTCGAACGGCGCCGCGGCGGGCAGCAGCCTGGAGGACGCGATCCTGCAGGGCGCGCTGGAGCTCGTCGAACGCGACGCGGTGGCGCTGTGGTGGTACAACCGCACGCCGGTGCCGGGCGTCGACCTCGCGTCCTTCGGCGACCCGTGGCTGGAGGAGATGTCGGCCGGCTACGCGACGCTCGGCCGGGAGCTGTGGGTCCTCGACGTGACGTCCGATCTCGGGATCCCGGTGGCCGTCGCGCTTTCGCGGCGGACCGACGGCCCGCACGAGGACATCATGATGGGCTTCGGCGCCCACCTCGACCCGCGAATCGCGGTGCGCCGGGCGGTGACCGAGCTCAACCAGATGCTGCCCGTCGTGCAGGCCGCGGGCCACGACGTCGACGACCCGGACGCGCGGCGCTGGCTCGCGTACGCCACCGTCGCCAACCAGCCCTACCTGCGGCCCGCGGCCGGGCAGCGGATGCGGGCCGCGGCCGACTTCCCGTACGTCAACCGGTCCGACGTCCGCGACGACGTCGAGGCGCTGGCCCGGCTGCTCGGTCAAGCGGGTCTCGAGCTGCTCGTGCTCGACCAGACCCGGCCGGACGTCGGGATCCCGGTGGTCAAGGTGCTCGTCCCGGGCCTGCGGCCGTTCTGGGCCCGGTTCGCGCCCGGCCGGCTGTTCGACGTCCCGGTCCGGCTCGGCCGGCTCGACGCGCCGACGCCGTACGAGGGCCTCAACCCGTTCCCGATGTTTCTTTAAGAGTCCCGCGGGAGGCTCAGTGCTCGTTGTTCCGCCCTAGGAGAATACCTTGCTTGCAGACGGCCTGGAGGGCAGTCCGGAGACCGTCCGGCTGTGGTCCCTGAGCGAAGACACCCTGCTGGAAGCGGGGGAGGACGACACGCTCGTCGCGATCACGTGGTGGGGCGAGTACGAGCTGGCGAGCATTCCCGAAGCGGTCCGCGAGTCGCTGAGCCGGCTGCTGCTCGGGCCGGTGTCGATGGCCAACCTGGTCTCGTCGGCGCGCGGTGGCGCCGAAGCCTGGGCCGGCACGCTGCGCCGGGTGCTCAACCGGCTGGCCGGCTCGGTCGTGCACTCGCTCGCGCTCAACGACGGCCGCGGTCCGCTGCTCTCGGCGATCCCGGTCACCCAGTCCCCGGTCTTCCAGGCCGAACCGGTGCCACCCGGCCGGCAGGTCAAGCTCTCCCGGTTCTCGGCGATGCGCCCGGACGGCGGCGGGCTGCTGCTCGAGTCCCCCCGCGCCCGGTACCGGGTCGCGCTGCTGCGGCCGCCGGCGATGCTCGTGGTCTCGTCGCTGGCCGGTCCGGTCACCGTCGCGCAGGTCGCGGAGACCACCGGGCTGGCCGAGCCGGTCGTGGCCGACATCATCGCGTTCCTGGTGGCCGCGGGGGTGGCGCTGCTGGCCGACGACTGGGCGCGGTTCACCGAGGACACCGACGGTGACCTGGCCGTCTGGTCGCCCGGTGACCTGCTGTTCCACGCCCGGAGCCGGACCTGGCAGAAGGGCGGCCCGACGGATCCGGGGGCGCACCGCGAGGGCGCGGAGCCGCCGGTGGTCAAGCAGACCGCGGCCGGCTCGACCTTCCCGCTGCACCGGCCCAGCCCGGCGATGCTCCAGGCCAACGACCCGACGCTGAGCGAGCTGCTCGAAGACGACCACACCTGCCCCGAGATGACCGAGCGCGCGTTGTCCGCCGAGCAGATCGGGGAGCTGCTCTTCCGCGCCGCGCGGGTGCGCTCGGTCGGCCCGGCGTACCTGCCCGGCGGCCCGGCCCACGAGGCCTCCCAGCGGCCCTACTTCAGCGTCGCCTGCCTGTACGAGCTCGAGATCTACGTCGCGATCAACCGCTGCGTCGGCCTGGCGCGGGGGATCTACCACTACGACCCGCTGTGGCACACCCTGACGCTGACCAACGACGACGCCGGTGGCCTCGACGGCCTGCTCGACCTGGCGATGGTCGGGGCCGGCAGCCACCGCCGGCCGCCGGTGCTGCTGACGATGACCGCGCGGATGTCGCGGATCGCGTGGGTGCTGGGGAACGCCGCGTACGCGACGACGTTGCTGCACGTCGGTGCCCTGCAGCAGGTCCTTTACCTGACCGCGAAGGCGATGGGGCTGGCCGCGCACGCCGTGCCGGTCGACGCCGGGGACCGGGTCGACCGCTCGCTGAAGCTGGAGTGGCCGGCCGAGGTGAGCGTCGGCGAGTGCGTCCTGGATTTCCCGCCCTCGCGGTGACCTCCCGTTTTCCCGGACTTCCCTGTTACCTTGGAGTCTCCGGGATCCAGGGGGTATCTGGGAGGGCTCGTGGTTCAGCCGATACCGATTCGCGGGACGCGGCTCCAGGGGCCGGCCGCCGATCCGCCTCCCGCGTTCGAGGACGAGCGGTCCGAGACCCGGACACTCGTGTTCGCCGCACAGGTGGCGGCCGCGATCGGGGTGGCGTCGCTGGCGTCCCTGCCCGTGCTGACCGGCCCCCAGCCCGGGCTCGTCCGGCTGGCCGCGCCGGTTTGCGCCGCGGTGCTGGCGGTGGCGTACCTGGCCGGGTTCGGCCGCGGCCGAACCCGGCGACCGGTCCTGGTGCTGCTCCTGCAGGCGGTGGTCGGCTTGCTGCCGTTCGGCGCGTCGTGGAGCGTGGCCGGCGGGTTCTTCGCCGGGGGCGTGCTGCTGACGTTCCGGCCGGTCATCGCGGTGCCCGGCGCGTTGCTGGCGTGCGCCGGGGCGGCGGTGGTCCCGGCGTTGCCGGGTGGGTCGGTCGCCGCCGGCCTGGCGGGCGCGGTGTCCGCCGGGGTCGCCACGCTCGCGCTGTTCGGGCTGGGCACGGCCGCGCGGCTGGTGGCCGAGCGCGGCGAGCAGGTGCGCGAGCTGAAGCGCCAGGCCATCACCGAGGAACGCAAGCGGTTCTCCAGCGACCTGCACGACCTGCTGGGGATGAGCCTTTCGGCGATCACCCTGAAGGGTGAACTGGTCGACCGCCTCGTGCTCGACAGGCCGGGCCAGGCCAAGGAGGAGCTCGGCGAACTGCTGGTGATGTCGCGGCGCGCGCTGGCCGACGTGCGCACGATCGCCGCCGGCTACCGCGACCTGTCGATCGAGGACGAGTGCCGGGCGGCGGCGGCGGTGCTGAGCGCGGCCGGCACCCGCGTGACCGTGGCCCGCTCCGGGCTCGGCGGCCTGCCGCCGCAGGTCGCCACCGTGCTGGCCATGGTGCTGCGCGAAGGGGTGACGAACGTGCTGCGCCACAGCAGCGCGAGCTGGTGCGCGTTCTCCGTCAGCACCGAAGACGGAACGGCCTGGCTGGAGATCGTCAACGACGGAGCCGCGGGCGCGGCCTGCGACGGCGCGGACTCGGGCGCCGGGCTACGCAACCTCCGCGACCGCGTACAGGCCCTGGACGGCGCCCTGACGACGGAAACGGGCCCGGACGGCACCCACCGCCTGCTGGCCGCGATCCCGGTGCGCTCAGGCCCGCAGCTCGCCCGCCGCCGCCGGGCGAGCTGAGCGCCCGAGGTGAGTGGGTGGGCGGGCTGTGTGCCGGGCTGCGCGGGCGGGCTGAGCAGCCGAGCCGAGCTGAGTGCCTGAGCTGAGTGGGCGAGCCGAGCACCCGAACTGAGTGCCCGGGTTGAGTGGGCGAGCCGAGCGCCTGAGCTAAGTGGACGCGTTGTGTGGTCGGGCTGAGTGCCCATGCTGAGTGCCCATGCCGAGCGTCCAACCGGCTCCCGAGGTCCGGTCACATCGGACCGGTCAGAGCCATTCGGCTTCGGTGGCGATGCGGATGGCGTGTACCCGGTTGCGGGCGTTCAGCTTGGTCACCACGGCGGCCAGGTAGTTGCGCACCGTGCCCGCCGAGAGGTACAGCTCCGCGGCGATGTCGGCGACCGTGCGGCCCTTCGCGGCCAGGGACAGGATCTCGAGCTCGCGCGGGGTGAGCGGGCAGTCGTCGGTTTCCCAGGCCGCCAGTGCGAGTTCGCTGTCGATGAACCGGCGTCCTATCGCGACCGAACGCACGGCGTTGGCCAGTTTGTCCGACGGGGCGTCCTTCAGCAGGAAGCCGTTCACCTTCGCGTCCAGCGCCCGGCGCACCGTGCCCGGCCGGCCGAGGCTGGTGAGGATCAGCGTGTGGCAGTCGGGCAGGCTCTCGTGGATTTCGATCGCCGCGGACAGCCCGTCCTTGCCCGGCAGGTCGATGTCGATCACCGCGACGTCGGGCATCGCCGCTTTCGCGGCGGGCAGGATCTGGTCGCCCGAGGACACCTCGGCCACCACTTCGATGTCGGACTCCAGGTTCAGGAGGGCGACCAGGGCGCCGCGAACCATGTGCATGTCCTCGGCCAGCAACACCTTGATCACGCCGGTACCTCGCCCCCCAGTTCAGCGACTCCGTGTGGTGATTGTACGTCATTCGTCCCCGGTGCCGGTGTTTCGCGGACGCCGCTCGATCGTCCGGGTGAGAACGTCCGGAATTCCGCGGTTCCCGCCGGAGCGGACCCGTGACGCGCGAGACCCGCCGTCCGCGCGGTGCGGACGGCGGGTCCACGGCCGGAAAAGCGCGCGTTCAGCTCGCCATCGGCCGGGATATCGCGGGCTGGCGCAGGTCCGGCAGCGCCAGCAGCACGGGCGGGTCGAAACCGTCCCGCGGTCGCATCCGGACGTCCGCCAGGCTCGCGGTGACGCCGCGGTGGATGGTCAGCGGTCCGGTCAGGCCGGTGAAGGGCCGCAGCGCCGTGTCGTCGGGCGCCGTGGTGCCGTAGGCGTGCGACAGCACGAACCACGAGCCGAGCGGGACGTTCGTCAACGCGTAGGGCCCGGGCCGCGGCAGGATCACGTGCCGGGCCGGCGCGCCTTCGGTGATCCGGGCAGCGAAGAGCCCGATGAACACCGGCCCCACCTCGGCCGGCAGGGGCACCCGCAGCTGGCCCCGGATGGTCGCCTCCGAGCCGGGGCAGGCCTGCCGGTCGGACAGCCGCGGCGCGGTGCCGCCCAGCTGGCGGTAGCCGGACGGCGAGACGCCCACGCTGCCGCTGAACCGCGCGCTGAAGGTGCCGACGCTGTTGTAGCCGACCTGGTGACTGATGTCGGCCACCGAGGTCTCGGTGGTCGCGAGCAGGCGTTTCGCCTCGGCCAGCCGCAAGGCGGACAGGAAGCGGCCGGGCGAGAGCCCGGTGACCCGGAGGAACACCCGGGTGAAGTGGAACTTGCTGAACACGGCCGCACGGGCGAGGTCGTCGATCGTGAGCCGTTCGTCCAAGTGGTTGCGCATGGTCACGATGGCGCGAGCCACAGCTTGCCGGACGATCTCATCCATCGCGGGCCGTCCTTCCGACGTGGGAGCCGCCCTCCGGGCCTTCCCGACGAAGGCATCCGCTGCGGGCACTTGATTTCGACCAAAACTGTAGATCTGCGGACGTCTACTTCTTAAGTGCTCTGTGCACCGGTGCGCATGGGTTTCGCCGATGGTCGACATGCGTTTCGCACATCCGGGTCCGGCGGCCGCCGGACCGGGTAGTCCGACCATGACGAGATGTGCGTTCTGCACGCTGCGTAGCGGCGGGCCGTGACCGACCGGACGCGGACGGTGACGAAAGCCCCCGGATCGCTCCCGCGTCGATGGTTTGTTAGCCCATTCGGAGTCTCTCCCGAGCCGCGCGGAGCATGTGTAAGCCACAACGGCCCGGTGACACCGGCACTGGTTGTCAACGCATCCCTGAGCGACGATTTGTGGCACGTGGAGAATTCATCTTCGTCACTGGGGAGAACAACAATGACTGCACATGTTTCCGCTGACGTTCGCGCGCTTTTCTCGGATATGGGCATCGAGTTCGACAAGACGGCCACCGACCTGGTGATCGAACAGTTCGGACAGTGGCAAGAGGCCACTTCGGGCGGCCCGGCTCGTACCTGTTTCTGCCGGGCGGACGTCCTGGAAGCCGCCTGAGCGTCGTTTCCGCAGTTCCGCACCCGGCCCGTCGCTTGTGGACCGTCGCACAGTCCACAAGCGGGGCAAGCCGGAAAATTTCCCACCACGCTCGTCCGAGCCTCCGTCACCGGTCACCACAGGTAGCTGTCCGGTTGCGGATAGATCTTTTCCTCGAGCCGTCCCGGTGGGTGCCCGGACATTTCGCGATGCCGGCGCCAGTGGTGCCCGAATGGTGCAACCGATTCCTCGGGCAGAATGTTTAACTGGGGTTCTGGGGAATCGTGAGTGCGGAGGCATCCGTGATCAGAGTGCTCGTCGCAGAGGACATGCACATCGTGCGTGGGGCGCTGGTCGCCCTGCTCCGGCTGGAGCCCGACATCGACGTGGTCGCGGAGGTGGCGTCGGGCCTCGACATCGTGCCGATGGCCCGCGCGAAAGAGGCGCAGGTGGCGGTCATCGACATCGACCTGCCGGGCATGGACGGGCTCACCGCCGCCGGTGAGCTGCACGAACAGGTCCCGGACTGCCGGACGGTCATCCTCACCAGCCTCGGCAGACCCGGGACGCTGCGCCGGGCGCTGGACGCCAAGGTGGGGGGCTTCCTGCTCAAGGACGCGCCCCCGGACAAGCTGGCCAACGCCGTGCGGGGGGTCCTCGCCGGCCGGCGCATGGTCGACGGCGACCTGGCGCTGGCGGCCTGGGACTCGGTGGACTGCCCGCTCACCGCCCGGGAGCTGGACGTCCTGCGGATGACCGCGCAGGGCTTCGGGACGGTCGAGGTGGCCGCCCGGCTCTACTTGTCCGCCGGGACCGTCCGCAACTACCTCACGACGGTCGTCGCGAAGCTCAACGCCCGCAACCGGGTGGACGCGATCCGCATCGCCGAAGAGTCCGGCTGGCTGTGACCGCGGAAAGGTCTGGACCGGGTGGTTCAGACCGCGTGGTCCAGACCGGGTGGTTCAGACCGGGACGACGGCCCGCAGCCGGAACCGGCCGTCCGGCTCGATCCCGGCGGTGAGCTTGCCGCCGAGGTCGGTGACCCGGTGGGAGAGGTTGCCGATCCCGCTGCCCGGGGACGCGTCGGCGGGCACGGCGACCGTGCCCGCGAGCCGCGGTGCGGGCACCCCGGCCGCCGCCTGCTCTTCCGAGCGGGTGGCGGGCACGCGGGCGGCGTCCCGCTGGACACCGTCGTTGACGATGTCGAGGCAGATCCCGTTGCCGGTGCGGCGCATCGCGATCTCGCAGCTCTCCACCTTGCTGTGGCGCAGCACGTTCGTGATGCCTTCGCGCAGGACGACGGCCAGTACCGTGCGCACCGTCGTGGGCAATTCGTCTTCGAGCATCTCCATGCGCACCTTGACGTCCGCGGCCACCAGCACGGACCTCGCGGTGCGGGATTCACTGTCGAGGGACAGTTCGCGGTAGCCGCTGGCCACCGACCGGACGTCGGAGAGCGCCTGGCGGGTCAGGCCGAGGACCTCCGTCAGCTCCTCTTCGGCCCGGCCGCGGTCCAGCGGCAGCACCCGGGCGGTCAGCTCGCTCTTCAGCGCGATCGCGGACAGGCTCATGCCGAGCAGGTCGTGCAGGTCGCGGGCGAAGCGCAGGCGTTCCTCGGCGAGGGCCATCTCGGCCAGGCGCCGCCGGGTGCTGTCCAGCTCGGTGACCAGCCGGACCAGCCACAGCAGCCCGAACACGGCCAGCCCGGTCATCACGGTCGCGGCGGTGTAGAACACGGTGGAGGTGATGTCGGCGCCCGAGATCCGCTGGATCTCCGCGTAGGCGGCGATGTTCAGCGCGAAGAACGCCCAGCCCAGCACCGGGGGCAGGACCAGCAGCGCGCTGCCGATCAGCAGCCCGGGCAGGCTGACCCAGTTCTGCCCCAGCGGCAGCAGCGGGAGGTAGATCAGGCAGGCCTGGACGAACAGCATCCCGTAGCTTTGCGCCGAGCGCAGCTGGGTCGTCGGGCGGTTGAAGTACGAGAACTGCAGGGCGAGCAGCGCCGCGATCGAGCCGACGACCAGGGCCAGGTCCCACGGCTGGTCGGTCAGCTGGAGCTCGTGCACGGTCGCGCCGAAGGCCATCATCGCCATGGTGAGCGGCAGCAGCCTGCGGATCCGCTTCGACTCGATCTGCGTCCGCTGCTCGCCCTCGTGCGGGGCGGGGGTGCCCTGGCGGCCGGGCACGGGCAGCTCGACGCGCAGCCGGAACCGGCCGTCCGCGTCGATCTTCGCGCTCGCGGTGCCGCCGAGCGCGGCGAACTCCCCGGGCAGGCTGGTCAGCCTGCTGTCCGGCGAGAGCGCCGGGGCGTCCGCCGTCATGCCGTCGTTGACGATCTCCAGGGTGACCTTGCCGTCCTGGTGCCGGACGTCGATCTCGCAGTGCTCGACGTCGCTGTAGCGCAGGACGTTCGTGACCCCTTCGCGGAGCACCTTGGCCAGCAGCGTGCGCGTCTGCACCGGCAGGTCACCCTGGTCGAGGTGGATCTGCACGGCGATCTCGGAGCCCGACAGCAGCGATTCGGCCGTCCGGGACTCCTTTTCCAGCGACAGCTCGCGATAGCCGTGGGAGATCGCGCGGACGTCGGACAGGGTGCGCTGGGCGGTGGCGGTGATCTCGGCGAGCTCGGCCTTGGCGCGGTCCACGGACTTCCGCATCAGCCGGTGCGCGAGCTCGCCCTTGAGCGCGATCGCCGACAGGCTCATGCCGAGCAGGTCGTGCAGGTCGCGGGCGAAGGCCAGCCGCTGCTCCGCGACCGCGCGCTGGGCCAGTTCGGTGCGGGCCTCGTGGAGGTTGTGCACCATGCGCGCGAGCCGGGTCAGCAAGTAGAAGACCAGGCTGTAGAACACCGAGCCGGCCGCGTTGTACACGATGCTCAGCGGCGAGGCGTCGAAGAACCAGTAGATCCAGGCGACGCTGAAGAACACCGCGGTCAGCGCCGGCCCGGCGTATCGCGCCGGCAGGGCGAGCAGCACCGCTCCGCCGACGAAGACGGGCATGTCGGCCCACAGCAGCCCGAAGGTCAGGAGGGGGACGTAGGCCAGCACGACCATCACGGCGACCAGGATCAGGCTGGTGGCGGAGTCGTGCCGGACGGCCGGGCGGCTGAACCAGAGCAGCTGGATGGCCAGCAGCCCGCCGATGCCCAGCAGCGCGTAGGCGCCGCGCAGGAAGCCGACCGGCCCCGGCAGCAGCAGCAGGTTGACCAGCCCGATCACGCTGAAACCGGCGACGACGGCGACGACGATGGCCGAGGCCAGGTAGGCGGCCAGCCGGGGCCGCCGGTCCGCCGCGGTCGTACCGCGGGGTTCGGCGGTCACCGAACGTTCGGCGGCAGACTCGAGTGCGGTGACCGGAGACAATCAGGTGCCCCCTCCGGGATCGGCGCGGCGACGTGCCTGCCGGGACGCCCGGTCCGGGCGCGGTGTCGCTCTCTTACGGGTGGCTCTTTTACGGCTGATCTTAACGTACCAGAGCACACCGCAAACGAAGAGAAGCGCGGAACACCGTTCCGACGACGGATTCGGCCGAATGGCCGTCACGGAGCGGAGAAGAGCGGTCAGCGGCCGGCCGGCGCCGGCGGATAGCCGCCCTGCTCCGCGAGCAGACCCAGGAACCCCAGCCGCGGCACGGTGACCGACCCCATGTGCAGCACCTGCCCGCCGGCCAGCCGGAAGAAGCTCAGCCCGGACTCGTCGTCCCACGAGTCGCCGCCCGCGCCGGGCACGTGCCGGGTCGCCGGGAAGTCGTCGGTGAACGCCGTGCCGGCGGCCGAGTACGCGGGCACGCCCCAGCCGAGGTAGCGCCGGTACTGCTCGACCTTCGCGTAGGGCGCGTGGGAGACGAGCGCCAGCTGCAGGCCGGGTCCGTGCAGGGCGGTGGCGATGTCGGCGAGCGGCACGACGTCCGCCGGGCCGCTGTGGTCGGCCATCGGGTGGTGCACGGCCAGGCGGTCGTGCCGGCCGAACAGCCCGGCCAGGGAGACGAGCCCCCGCGGGCCCTCGAACAGGTGGTGCGCCCCGGCCACGACCCGGGGGCGGTCCAGCTCCAGCACGGTCGGCTTCGTCATGACTCGTCCTCCCTGGCTGCGGTCCCTCTTCGGATTGTGACCGCGCTGCACGGGCGGGCCCAGCGTTCGCCACCGGAACCGCAAGCTGGGAGACGAGCTCCGCCTTCGCCCCAGGTTCCGGCAGTCGTTCCAGTGCTTGTCACGCGCTGCCCGCAGCGGCCGACACGCCGCTGCGGGCGGTGAGTTGGCCGTTGCCGTCCTCGCCGGGCCCGGTCGGGTGACGGGGGACTTCGCCGGGGCCCGGCCGTCGTGCCGGGGTTCCGGGTGGCCCCTAGGCTCTGCGGTCATGGCACGCTATTTCGACCTGCACCCGGAGAACCCGCAGCGCCGGGCGCTCGGCCAGGTCGTCGAGATCCTCCGGCACGACGGGCTGATCGCCTACCCGACCGACTCCTGCTTCGCGCTCGGGTGCCGGCCGGGCAACCGCGCCGGGCTCGACCGCATCCGCACCATCCGCAAGCTGGACCACCGGCACCACTTCACCCTGGTGTGCCAGGACTTCGCGCAGCTGGGCCAGTACGTCCACGTGGACAACGCGGTGTTCCGCGCGATCAAGGCGGCCACCCCGGGCAGCTACACGTTCATCCTGCCCGCCACCAAGGAGGTGCCGCGGCGGCTGATGCACGAGAAGAAGAAGACGGTCGGCGTGCGCATCCCGGACCACCGCGTCACCCAGGCGCTGCTGGCCGAGCTCGGCGAGCCGCTGCTCTCGAGCACGCTGCTGCTGCCCGGCTCGGGCGAGCCGATGACGCAGGGCTGGGAGATCAAGGAAGAGCTGGACCACCAGCTGGAAGCGGTGCTCGACTCCGGCGACTGCGGGGTCGAGCCGACCACGGTGGTCGACTTCTCCTCCGGGGAGCCGGAAATCCTGCGCGTCGGCGCGGGCGACCCGGCGCTGTTCGAGTGACGCTCAGGGTGAGGTTCAGCCTTCCAGCAGTTCCAGCCACTCGGCCGTGCGCCCGCCGGTGAAGGTCAGCGCGAGGTCTTCGGCGTAGCGGCGGCCGGTCACCAGGAGGCAGAAGTCCTCGGCCGGCCCGGCGACGCGGTCGGTGGCGTCCTCCGGCCCGAAGTCCCACCGCGCGCCGGACGGGGCCCGCAGCTCGAACCGGAACTGCTCGGCGGGCGGCGTCGCCTGCCGGCGCAGGTAGGCGCGGTCCCTGGTGCGGACGCCGTAGTAGGCGACGTGGCCGATGGAGTCGTCCCGGCGGGGCCGGACGCCGAACGCGTCGGCGATGTCCTGGCCGGCGGCGAACACCTCGGTCAGCACGGCCGCGGCGAGCACGGACGGGCGCAGCGGGCCGTCGCTCCACGGCAGCTGCTGGTCCTTCGGGGCAGCGGCGAGCAGGGCGGTGGCCTTCCGCTGCTCGAGCAGCCACGTCAGGATCGCCTCGTCGAGCGAGTCGTAGGAGATCTGCGGGGTCACGCCGAACACGCCCGGGTTCTCGACGCTGAGCCGGACCAGCCGCGCGGTCGACGTCAGCCGGGCGAAGTACCCGGTGATGTCGGGTCCCGGACCGGGGCCGCGCCCGTGGCGCTCGGCCAGCTCGGCCAGCGCCTCGGTCTCGGCCTGCAGTTCCGTGAACACGTCGGCCATCGGTGCCACCTCCTGGTGCCGGGAAACCGCGACTGCCCCGGTTCAGGCTGGCAGGCGCGACCGCGATGACTCCACTTCCCGCTTGCGGCGTGGCATCACGGGCTCCGCGCGCCTCGGCTAGGGTCGGGCCGCGGACCAGGCGCGGTGGCCGAAGGGAGCCGGGACGTGAAGTACCTGCTGGCGATGTACCTGAACCCCGACGTGATGGCGAAGCTGTCCGAGCGGGACATGGACGCGATCAAGACCGGGCACGGGGAGTTCATCCGCACGATCCGGGAATCCGGCGAGATGATCAGCACGCAGGCGCTCGCCCCGGCCGGCGAGACCACCGTCGTGCGCGGGCGCTCGGGCCCGCCCGCGGTCACCGACGGCCCGTTCCTGGAGACGAAGGAGTTCCTGGCCGGGTACTACCTCGTGGAGTGCGTGAGCAGGGAACGCGCGGTCGAGCTCGCGGCGATGATCCCGGACACCGCCTTCGACGGCCTCGGCGTCGAGGTGCGCGAGGTCGTCTTCTTCGCCGGCGCCGAAGCCGAAGTCCCCATGGCGTGACCGCCGTCGCCGAGGTCCTGCGCCCGCTGGTGCCCTCGGTGCTGGGCGCGCTGGTGCGCCGGTACGGCCGGTTCGACGCGTGCGAGGACGCCGTCCAGGAGGCCCTCCTCGCGGCGAGCGAGCAGTGGCCGGGCGAAGGCGTCCCGGACAACCCGCGCGGCTGGCTGGTCACCGTCGCGTCCCGGCGGCTCACCGACCAGTGGCGCAGCGAGAGCGCGCGACGCCGGCGCGAGGAGTCGGCCGCCGCGCGCGAACCGGCGGCCGCGGTACCCGGGCCCGGCGAGGAGCGGCCCGCGAACGCCGACGACACCCTGACCCTGCTGTTCCTGTGCTGCCACGCCGCGGTGTCGCAGCCTTCGCAGGTCGCGCTCACGCTGCGGGCGGTCGGCGGGCTCACCACGGCGCAGATCGCGAAGGCGTTCCTGGTGCCGGAGGCGACCATGACGCGGCGCATCACCCGCGCGAAGGAGGCCATCGCCGCCGCGGGCTCGACGTTCGGCGCGCCGTCGCCGGACGACTTCCCGGAGCGGCTGCGCGTCGTCCTCCAGGTGCTCTACCTGATCTTCAACGAGGGTTACACGGCGACGTCGGGGGAGGACCTGCTGCGCGTCGAGCTGACCGCGGAGGCGATCCGGCTGACCCGCGCCGTGCACGCCCTGCGCCCGGACGAGGGCGAGGTGACGGGCCTGCTGGCGCTGATGCTGCTGACCCACGCGCGGCGGGCGGTGCGCACCGGCCCGGACGGCGAGCTCGTGCCGCTGCCCGAGCAGGACCGCGGCCGGTGGGACGCGGCGATGATCGCCGAGGGCGCCGGGCTGATCCGGTCCGCGCTCGGCCGCGGACCGGTCGGGCCGTACCAGGTGCAGGCGGCGATCGCGGCGCTGCACGACGAGGCGCCCAGCACCGAGGCGACCGACTGGCCGCAGATCGTCGAGCTCTACGGCGTGCTGGGCGAGCTGGTGCCGGGCCCGGTGGTGACCGTGAACCTCGCCGTCGCCCTCGCCCAGGTGCTGGGGCCCGCCGCCGGCCTGGCCGTGCTCGACGAGCTCGACGGCCCGCCCGGCGTCGGTGCCCGGGCCGACGCCGTGCGGGCCCACCTGCTCGAACGCGCCGGTGACCCGGCCGCCGCGCGCGAGCACTACCTCCGGGCCGCGGACCGGACCGACAGCGGACCGGAACGCCGGTACCTGCGGGCCCGTGCGGACCGGGCCGGCCGGGCGGAACCCCGGCCCTGACCCGGTCGCCGGGTCAGCGGACGACGATGCCGGTCGCCGGCTCCGGTGCCGCGGGGATGTGGAACAGCTGCGCGAACATCTCGAGGTCCGCGACGGCCCCTTCGATGCCGAGCTTGCCGGTGCGGGTCGCGTCGGCGGCGGTCAGCCGGCCGCTCATCAGGTCCAGCAGCGCGGTGCCGGCCGCCGCCTCGATCACCAGCTCGGCCCCGGGGAAGCGGCCCTCGCCGACCTTGACCGCGCCGTTCTCGACCAGCGCGTGCACGATCATCCGGTCGTCGTAGCGGATCTCGAAGTTGATCTGCACGTTCTCCGCGGCGTCGGAGCGGAACGTGGTGTAGAGCGACAGGATCGCCGCGTCCAGGGTGAACACCTCGTCGGCCTTCGGGGCGTTCAGCGAGCGGGCGCCCCAGAGCCCGAGGTCGAGCACGATGTGGTCGAGCTCGCTGCCGTACTGGGTCAGCTCGTAGACCAGACCGGCGTCGAGCTCGGCGCGGACGCGGCGGCGGAGCACGCCGGCGGCCTCCAGGTCGTTGAGCCGGGCCGACAGGATCGACGGCGGGATCTTCGGCAGACCGGCCTGCAGCTCGTCGTAGCGCTTCGCGCCGAGCACCAGGTCACGGATGATCAGCAGCGACCAGCGCTCGCCGATGAGCTCGAGTGCGCGGGCGATGCCGCAGAACTGTCCATAGGTACGCGTGTGCGGAGCAGACATCGGACTTCCTCACTTCGTTCTCGGGCGTGCGACGGAAACGGCCGGAGCCGGGCAAAGCGGTGGGTCAGCGGTGATCCCCTTCGGAGATCAGCTCGCGGTGCAGCACCTGGAGGTCGTCACACGGCTCGACTCCCAGTTCGCCGGCCAGCCGCGACCGCAGCCGGCGGTAGACGGCCATCGCGTCGGACCGGCGCCCGCTGCGGCCGAGCACGCGCATCAGCTGCCCGTGCAGTGCTTCGTCCAGCGGGCTGCCGGTGGCCAGCGACCGCAGCTCGCCGATCAGCTCGCGGTGCTTGCCGCTGATGATCTCCGCTTCGATCCGCAGGTGCAGCACACTGCGCCGCTGCTCCAGCAGTTCCGTGCGGTAGGCCGACAACACCGGTCCACAGTGGACGTTCGCCAGCGGCGGCCCGGACCAGAGGTCGAGCGCCGCCCGGTAGGCGTCGGCCGCCGCGGCGTGGCGTCCGGCGTCCTGGTGTTCGTGGCCGAGCTGCTGCAGCCGGATGAACCGGTGGGTGTCCACTCGCGTCGGGTCGATGTAGAAGGTGTAGCCGGACTGCTTGGTGGCCAGCATCTTCTCGCCGTCGGCGGCCAGCCCGTTCTGGTCGATGCACCGGCGGAGGTGGTAGACGTAGGTGTGCAGCGTCGTGCGCACCGTCCGCGGCGGGTTGTCCGACCAGAGCTCCCGGATGAGCGTGTCGATGTGTACCATCTTGCCCGGGCGCAGCACGAGCACGGCGAGCAGCTGCAGCACCTTGGGCGTGGTCGGCGCGTAGTCGACCCCGCCACGCAGCACTTCCAGCGGCCCCAGGACGGTGAACGTCACCCCGGTGTCGTCCGGCGGTGGCGGCGATTCGGAGTACATGACTGGCCTCCAGCGTATTCAGTGCGCCCCCGCACTCCCCAGTGGTGCCGCTCGTGTCGCGGGACGGCCGACACCGAGCTTCTCCCTGAATGTGACAGAGAGCCGGACCGGCGGCCAGTGAGGCACCCACCAGAGTCGAGGTGCGTTTGTCGGGTGCTCACGTGCGTCACGCAGGTTCGCGGTGTGCGTTTTGCACGGTCCGCCATTCGGCCTACCCTGGTCGTCCGTCTTCGCGGGTGTTCGCTGGAACGGACCAGGCACGGGCGCGCCGGGACCGCCCACTCCACACGTGCGGGCGTCCCGCACCCGCGCGCCGTGCGTTCCACACGGTCCGGTCGATGTGGATTCCCCGTGGCCGCTCGGACGCCGTCCGGCCGAGTGCGTTTCGCCTGGTAGGCCTCGACCGCTCGTCAATCGAACTGCAAGCAGCGGCGTCTTCCCTGGGCACCAGGAGAACTGCCATCAGGGGAATTCGAGGTTGGACGCATGATGTTGCGGTCTATAGCTGCTGTCGGATACGAGAGCGAATTCGACGATGAGCCCCGGGCACCGGCCATCGAGCGCGTGGAGAAGTCGGTCCGGCCCGCGGTGCTGCAGGCGATTTCCATGATCCAGGAGCGCTACTACGAGCCCATCACGCTCGGGGACCTGGCCTCCGAGGTGTTCGTCAGCCGGTTCCACTTCTCCCGGATGTTCGCCCACGCCACCGGCGTGACGCCGGGCCGGTTCCTGACCGCCGTGCGCCTGTTCGAGGCGAAGCGGCTGCTGCTGACGACGTCGCTGAACGTCTCCGACATCGTGTGCAGTGTCGGCTACAGCAGTGTCGGCACGTTCACCAGCCGGTTCTCGCGGGCGGTCGGGCTGACGCCGACGCAGTACCGCGAACCGCAGGTGGCCGAGCTGCTCGTGGCGATTTCGCCGACGCTGCAACGGCTTCCGCCGCTGCGCACGTTGCGCGCGGCCGGTCGCAGCTGCGCTTCGCTGCAGTCGGGCACGGGTGTGCTGTCGATGCGGCTGGACATGCCGGGTGACGCCGCGCCCGCGGACACCCTCGTCGGGCTCTTCGCCGACCCGGTGCCCCAGTGCGGTCCGGTCGCCTTCGGCGGCTCGGCCGGCATGAGCTCGGGAGAGCTGTCGATCCACGGCGTGCCCGCGGGGCGGTGGACGGCGATCGCCGTCGCGCAGCACCAGCCGGGCCTGGGCGGGCCGCGCTTCTCGATCGGCTACTCGAGCGTGACCGTGACGGCGGAGGGCCTGTCCACCGGCCGGGTGGGCCTGCGCGCGCCGGCCGCGACCGACGCGCCGATCGCGATCACCCTGGCCTCGAAGCAGTCGCCGTTCACCCAGCGCATGCGGGCCGCTCAGCACCCGCACCTGCGCGCCGTCGCCTGATCCGCCGAAGAGAAGAGGACGACCACGTCATGTCCACGGTAATCGGAGTCCTTCGGAAGCGGTTCCTGGCTCCATCACTGGCTTCGGTCGGGTTCGCCGAGCGCGGCTTCCCGGTCACCCACACCGACGCGACGGCCCGGCTGGAGGCGGTGCCGCAGGCGGTCGTGTGCGGGTTCGAATGGGCCATCGAAGGTGCGCCGCTGTGGGAGATCGAGCGCCGGCTGGCGCTGGTCGAGCCCGAGCAGCGCGGCTTCGCCTACGAAGGCGCGACGATGGGCTACACGATCCTCGACGCGATGCCGGGCGGCGGCCGCGACCGCACCCGCGCGCTGCTGGAAGGGCCGGGGCGCCCGCACATCTTCCTGACCTACATCGGGATCGGCTTCGCGATGGCGCGGCTGCCGCGGCCACTGTGGAAGAACATCCTGCCCGAGCTGACCGGGGTGACCTACCACCCGGTGATGAGCTGGCTCGCCGTCGACGGCTACGGCTTCGACCGCGCCTACTTCGACACGGACAAGTGGGTGGGCGAGCAGGCGGACCCGGTGCCCTACCCGTGGGCGGGCCGCCCGGAGTACTTCGGCCGGGCGTTCGACCAGGGGGTCGGCCGCGCGCTGTGGTTCATCAACGGCGGGAACTCCGACGCCGTGGCCGAAGCGGTCGGGCGGTTCCCCGAGGCCCGCCGGGCGGACCTGTGGAGCGGGGTCGGGCTGGCCGCGACGTTCGCCGGCGGCAGTGACCAGTCCGGCCTGGCCCGGCTGCGCCACGCCGCGGGGGAGCACTACGACCAGCTCGCGCTCGGCGTCGTGTTCGCGGTGAAGGCCCGCACGTACGCCGGGTACGTGCCCGCGCACACCCACCTCGCCGCCGGCGTGCTCACCGACCTCGCGGTCGGGCAGCTGCAGGCCATCTCCGACCGGACGGAGGCGGTCGGCGACGACGGCGGCCCGCTCCCGCGGTACGAGCTGTGGCGGGCCGCGATCCGGGCGGAATTCCGGCCGCACGCACAACGCGCGGCGAGCTGAATCCGGGCCGGGCAATCCGGCGGCAACGGTGGAGTAGACCGTCCGGAGTGGAATCTGTGACAGTTGAATCGAGTATCGGAAGATGTTCGTAGCCCGAAAGGGGAATGCGTTGGGCGACGGTTGGCGCGCATTGAGGCGCCGGATCCTGACACCGGACGACTCGGAGACGTCGCTGGACAAGCGTGGTTTCCACAAGAAGAGCCCGCAGGCTCAGGAGCTGCTGGAAACGGTGGGGAAGAAATTCCTGCTCGGTTACGCGCACGCCGTCGAGTCCCGCAATCCCGCGCAGTGCGAGGAATGGCTGGAACGCATTCCGGTGCAGTTCCGCGGATTCGCCTACGAGGGCGCGGGAATGGGTTACGCGATGCTCGACGGGCTGCCTTTCGGCAGCCGGCGGCACGTCGACGACTTCATCGCCGGTCCGGGTGGCGCGCGGCAGCACTACATCATCCTGGTCGGCGCCGGCTGGGCGATGGCGCGGCTGCCGCGCTTCGCCTGGCCGAAGGCCGACCGGTTCGACCCGCTGCTGCGGTGGCTGGTGCTCGACGGCTACGGCTTCCACCAGGCGTACTTCAAGACCGAGAAGTACGTCCGGCAGCAGTACCAGGAGCCGGGCTTTCCCTGGCCGGCCAAGGAGTACAGCGGTTACGCGCTGCGGGCCATCGACCAGGGCATCGGCCGGGCCCTGTGGTTCATCTGCGGCACGGACGTCGACCTGGTGACGAAGACCATCGCCGGGTTCGACCCGGCTCGCCACGGTGACCTCTACGCCGGGGTCGGCCTCGCGTCGACCTACGCCTGCGGCGTCAAGGAAGACGAGCTGACCGAGCTGGCCCGCCGCGCGGGTAAGCACCGCGGGCAGCTCGCCCAGGGGAGTGCGTTCGCGGCCGACGCGCGGGTGACCGCGGGCCTGCTGCTGCCGGAGACCGAGGTCGCCACCCGGGCGATCTGCGGCCTGCCCGCCGAGCGCGCCGCGGCGATCACCCGGGAGGTGTGGCCGGCGACTGTCGTCGACGGCGAGCTCCCGGCGTTCGAGACCTGGCGGCAGCGGATCGCCGATGAAGTGCTGACTCACGGAGGAGTGAACAAATGACCGCGACCTCGCGCTGGCTGCGCCGGCAGCTGGCGGGCATCGTGGCGATCGCGCTGGTGCTGACGATGTTCTTCGTCGCGCGCCTGCCGAGCGTCTCGGCCGCCGAGCAGGACCAGCTGGCAGCCCAATTCCACTTCACGCCCATGACGATCGCGCTGCCCGCCGCGGCGAAGTCGCAGAACGTCCGGACGCTGAACAAGCAGTACGAGCACATTTCGGCCTGGATGTCCTCGACCGGCGCCGGCATCGCGATGAACGACCTCGACGGTGACGGCCTGGCCAACGACATCTGCCTGGTCGACCCGCGCAGTGACCAGGTCGTGGTCACGCCGGTGCCGGGCCAGGGCCAGGACCGCTACGCGCCGTTCGCGCTCGACCCGGCGCCGTTGCCGACGTGGGACTACATGGCCCCGATGGGCTGCGTTCCCGGCGACTTCAACGAAGACGGCCGGATGGACGTCATGGCCTACTACTGGGGGCGCACGCCGGTCGTGTTCCTGCAGAAGGCCGGCGCCACCAAGCTGTCCCCCGCGGCGTTCCAGCCGACCGAGCTGGTGCCGGGCAACCTGCGCGGCCCCGACGGGAAGTACAACGGCCCGCTGTGGAACACCAACGCGGCCACCATCGGCGACTTCGACGGTGACGGCCACGTGGACGTCTTCATCGGCAACTACTTCCCGGACAGCAAGGTCCTGGACCCGAACGCCGACGGCGGCATCACGATGAACCAGTCGATGTCGCACGCGAACAACGGCGGCGGCAAGTTCATCTACCGCTGGACCGGGGCCACCGCGGGGACGAACCCGTCGGTGTCCTTCGTGGACTCTTCGACGGCCATCCCGGCGAACGCCCGCTCCGGCTGGTCGCTGGGCGCGAGCGCCACCGACATCGACGCCGACGGCCTGCCGGAGCTCTACATCGCCAACGACTTCGGGCACGACCACCTGCTCTACAACAAGTCCAAGCCGGGCAGCATCGAGTTCGGCGAGGTCACCGGGGTCCGCGGGTTCACCGACCCGAAGTCGAAGGTGCTCGGGAACGACTCGTTCAAGGGCATGGGTGTCGACTTCGGCGACTTCAACCACGACGGGCTGTACGACATCTTCGTCAGCAACATCACCACCTCGTGGGGTGTCGAAGAGTCGAACTACCAGTTCGTGAACACCGCCAAGGACCTCACGGACCTGCGCAGCCAGCTGCAGCAGGGCGTGGCCCCGTTCCACGACGAGAGCGGCGAGACGCGCACGGCGTGGTCCGGCTGGGGCTGGGACCCGAAGATCGAGGACTTCAACAACAGCGGTGACGTCCAGATCGCCCAGGCCACCGGCTTCATCAAGGGCCAGGTCAACCGCTGGCCGCAGCTGCAGGAGCTGGCCGTGGCCAACGACGGCGTGACGTCGAACCCGTTCTGGTGGCCGAACGCCCGTCCCGGCGACGACCTCGCCGGCGACCAGACGCTGCACTTCTTCGTCAAGCGCGCGGACGGCACCTACGTCGACCTCGCGCCGAACCTGGGCCTGGCGGTCCCGGTGCCCACCCGCGGCATCGGCGTCGGCGACGCGGACGGTGACGGCCTGCCGGACTTCGCCGTCGCGCGGCAGTGGGAGCAGCCGATCTACTACCACAACGACAGCCCGAAGACCGGCAAGTTCCTGCAGCTGAAGCTGACCACCGACGCCCCCGTGGCGCCCGGGCCCCTGCCGTCGGCCGGTTCGCCGGCGATCGGCGCCGAGGCCACCGTGACCACGGCGGACGGCAAGAAGTACGTCGGCCGCGTCGACGGCAGCAGCGGGCACTCCGGCCGCCGCAGCTTCGACGTCCAGATCGGCCTCGGCGCCGACGTCACCGGTCCGCTGGCGGTGCACCTGCAGTGGCGGGACCGCACCGGGCAGCTGCGCACGCAGGACCTGAAGCTCGCACCGGGCTGCCACATGTACCAGCTCGGTACCCAGGCGAAGGAAGAGATGTGACGTCATGGTGACGCCCATAACGACCAAAGTGGACACTGCACCGCCGAAGCGGACCAACAAGGTCATCACGGCCCTGCGCCGCTTCGCCATCTCGATCTCGATCTTCAACATCCTCGGCTACACCGTGCTCGGGTTCGAGCAGCCGTGGCTCTACCCGCTCGTCGCGCTGGCGGTCTCCTACACCACGGAAATCGTGCTGGAGACCATCAACGCCCGCGTGACGAACCGGCCCGTCCGCTACCGCGGCGGCGGGTTCAAGGGCCTGGTGGAGTTCCTGTTCCCGGCGCACATCACCGCGCTGGCCCTGAACATGCTGACCTACGTCAACGACCACATCTGGGCGATGATCTTCGGTGTCATCGTCGCGGTCGGCACCAAGTGGGTCCTGCAGGCGCCGGTGTTCGGCCGGATGCGGCACTACATGAACCCGTCGAACTTCGGCATCACCGTGATGCTGCTGGTGTTCCCGTGGGTCAACATGACGCCGCCGTACCACTTCTCGGAGAAGGTCGACACCTGGATCGGCTGGCTGATCGTGGCGATCATCCTGATCTCGGGCACGGTGCTCAACTCGCTGCTGACCGGCCGGATGTGGCTGATCGGGGGCTGGCTGTCGTTCTTCGTCATCCAGGCCGTCCTGCGTGGGGTGCTCTTCGGCACGGCCATCCCGGGCGCGCTGGCGATGGGCACCGGGATCGCGTTCGTGCTCTACACGAACTACATGGTGACCGACCCGGGCACCACGCCGTCGAAGCCGGCTTCGCAGTTCGCCTTCGGCGCCGGTGTCGCGATGATGTACGGCTTCTTCACCGCCGCGCACATCGCCTACGGGTTGTTCTTCGCCACCGCGTCGGTGTGCCTGATCCGCGGGCTCTTCCTGTGGGGCCTGCACTTCTCGAACAAGTCGCGGATCAAGTTCGAGGCCGAGCAGGCCGAGCAGAAAGCGAAGCTCACCGCGGCACCGCCCGTCCCGGCCGGTGACGAGAAGCCGCTCGCGGCGTGATCCCGGAAACGCGGAACGCAACTCTCCGCTTCGGACAGTGAGGAGGCAGGCCGGTGGCCAGCGAAGAAGAAGTCCAGGTGCTGACCCTGGAGGCGTACGCCGACACGATCGTGCCGGGGGAGAAACGCTCCCCGGACGACCACGCGGTGGCCGGGGTTTCCCCGGGGGCCGGCGCGGTCGAGGCGGGCGCGCTGGAGCTGCTGAACTACGACGCCACCGGCATCACCGCCGGCCTGCCGTACCTCGCGCAGTCGCTCAACGACCACGCGAAGACCTACGCGGGTGAGGTCGAGCTGGAGCTCGACTCCGACCTGCCGCCGTTCGTCGCGCTGCCGTACGAGCACCGGCGTGCCCTGGTGACCCGGCTGACGAAGCCGGGTCACCCGGAGAAGGAGGGCTGGGTCAGCCTGGCCCTGTTCTGCAACATGGCCTACGACACCGCCCCGCACCGGCACACCGCCGAAGCGCTGGCGGCCGGGCACCCCGGCCTGCTCGCGCTGGGCTACCGGCTGCCGGACGCCGACGGCCTGTGGCGGTTCCCGAAGTTCTCCTACGGCCGCAAGCTGGCCGAGCCGCATCCCGACACCACACCTTCGGGGAGTCCCGCATGAGCGCGATCGAGAAGACCGACGTCGTCATCGTCGGCAGCGGCTTCGGCGGGTCGATCCCGGCCTACCACCTCGCCGCGGGCGGAGCCAAGGTCGTGGTGCTCGAGCGCGGGCCGTGGCTGGCCGCGGACGAGTTCGAGCACGACTACATGCTCGGGTCGAGCTACACCCGGGTGTTCGACTTCGTCGCCGGCGACGGGATGAGCGTGCTCGGCGGCAACTGCGTCGGCGGCGGGAGCGTGGTGTACTTCGCCGCGATGCCGCGGGCGCCGAAGTTCGTCTTCGACCGCCAGGGCAGCATCGGCCGCCGCATGTGGCCGGCGGAGATCAGCCGCGACTCGCTCGAGCCGTGGTACGACCGGGTCGACGAGTCGATCCCGGTGTCGCGCCAGGACTGGAACGACGTCAGCTACGCCGGTGGGCTGTGGGCCGCGGCCTGCAACCACTCGGGCCGCACGGCGAACCCGGCCCCGGTGGCGGTGGACAACGCCCGCTGCACCAACTGCAACTTCCAGATGGCCGGCTGCCGGTTCGACGCGAAGCGCTCGATGCTGACGAACTACCTGCCCGCCGCGCTGGCGCACGGCGCGCAGATCCGGCCGCTGCACGAGGTGGAGCGGCTGGAGCGGACCGAAGACGGCGGCTACCGCGTCCACTACGACCTGATCGACGAAGAGGACTACCGCATCCACAACGGTTCCGGCGTGATCGAGGCGAAGGTCGTCATCATCGCCGCCGGCGCCGGGGCGACGCCGGTGATCCTGCAGCGGTCAGAGGCGTCGCTGGGCCGGATGCCGCACGGGGTCGGCCGGTACTTCTCCGGCAACGGGGAGCGGCTCAACACGGCCATCATCGACGAGGACCGCGTGCGCGAGGTGCTCGGACTGTCCCGTGAGGACGGTGCCGTCTACGCCGCGAACCACATCGGCAAGGGCCCGACCGTGGCGAACTGGGACAAGCTCGACGGCTCGCTGCCCGAGTACGAGCGGTACTCGCTGGAGCAGCTGTACTTCCCGCCCGGGCTCGGCACGATCCTCGCGCAGGCGCCCGGTGGCGAGGAGCCGCGCTGGTTCGGCGCGGAGAAGAAGGAAATCCTCAAGCAGTGGTCGAACTGGCTGACGATCTTCCTGATGACCGAGGACGACAACGAAGGCGTCTTCGGCACCCCGCCGCCGACCGGGAACGCGTACCGGATCTCGCAGCAGATGCTCGGCCGCGGGCCGTTGCGCTACGACCCGACGCCGAACACCCTGCGCGGCTGGGCCCTGGCCGACGCCGACTGCAAGGCCATCATCGAGAAGGACGGCCTGGCGAAGGTCGCGCCGTGGACCAACGACGTCGTGGGCGCCTACACCGTGCACCCGCTGTCGTCGTGCCGCATCGGTGACGACGCGGCGACGTCCGCGCTGCACCCGAACCACGAGCTGCGCGATCACGCGGGCATCTTCGTCACCGACAGCGCTTCGGTTCCCGGCGCGCTGACGGTGAACCCCGCCATGACGATCGCCGCGCTCGCCGAGCGGTCCGTGCCCGGCATCGTCCGCGCCCTGAACGAGCGCGGTGTCGCCGTCACCTACGGCGCGCCCGCTCCCGACGGCTCCATCACCGGCCGGCGCGCGGTGTCCAAACTGGACCTCGTGGCCGGCAGCTGAACCCCGAACGAGAGGACGGAACAACGTGACTGACACGACGGCTGTGCTCGCCGACCTGACCGCCGAGGCCGCCGAGGTCGACGCGCTCGTGGCCGGCCTCACCGAGACCGGGTGGGAGACCCCGTCGCCCGCGCCGGGCTGGCGGGTCCGGGAGCAGATCGCCCACCTCACCTTCATCCTGCGCATCGCCGGCTTCGCCTCGGCGCAGCCGGAAGCGTTCGTCGCGATGACGAAGTCGCTCACCGGCGGCCTCGACGCGGCGGTCGAGGCCGCGCTGAAGGAGTTCGAAACCGACCCGGGCGAAGTGCTGCTGGCCAAGTGGCGCGGCGAGCGGGACACCGCGATCAAGGCACTCGCCGCGGTGCCGGGCGACCAGCTCGTGCCGTGGCTGGTGAACCCGCTGCCGCCGTACGTCCTCGCGTGCGCCGGGATGATGGAGCTGTTCGGGCACGGGCAGGACATCGCCGACGCGCTCGGCGTGACGCCGGTGCGCACCGACCGGCTGCGGCACCTGGTCGGGTTCGCCGTCCGCGTCTGGGACTTCGGTTACCAGGCCCGGAACCTGACACCGCCGGAGACCGAGTTCCGGTTCGAGATCACCGGGCCCTCGGGCGCGCTGTGGACGTTCGGGCCGGAAGACTCGCCGGAGCGGATCACCGGTTCGGCCGAGGACTTCTGCTTGCTGGTCACCCGCCGGCGGCACCGCGACGACCTCGACGTGCGCGCCGAGGGAGCGCTGGCCGACGGCTGGCTCGACATCGCGCAGGCGTACCGCGGGCCGGCCGGCGAAGGCCGGACGCCAGGCCAGTTCGGCCGCTGAGCGGTACCGGATCGGGCGAATTCGAGGATGCGTGTCGCCGGGTGCTGTCCCGGTGACCGCGGGCATGCAGAAAGAAGACACGACCGGAACACCGGGTCATGCTGAACCGGGGCCGGTAATCGGGGCACGAGTAGCCAGTGGGAGTGCGGTGGCATGAGCGGTGAGCGGATTTCGATCGTGGGTATCGGTCTCCGGTACCCGGACGCGGGTTCACCGGAGGAGCTCTGGGAGAACGTACTGGCCGGTCGCCGGGCGTTCCGCAGGCTGCCCGACGAACGGATGAATCGGGCAGACTACTATTCGCCGGACCCCAAGGCACCGGACCGGTTTTACGCACAGAAGGCCGCGGTGCTGCGGGACTACGAGTTCGACCGGGTCGCCCACAAGGTCGCCGGGAGCACGTTCCGGGCCACCGACACGACCCACTGGCTCGCCCTCGACGTCGCCGCGCAAGCGCTGGCCGACGCCGGGTTCCCCGAAGGCGAAGGCACGTCGAAGCCCGCCACCGGCGTGGTCATCGGCAACAGCCTCACGGGTGAGTTCTCCCGCGCCAACGTGATGCGCCTGCGCTGGCCCTACGTCCGGCGCACCGTCGCCGCGGCGCTGGCCGGGCGCGGCTGGGGCGACGACGAGACCGGCGACTTCCTGCGCGAGCTGGAAATCCAGTACAAGGCGCCGTTCCCGGAGATCAACGAGGACACCCTGGCCGGCGGCCTGGCGAACACCATCGCCGGGCGGGTCTGCAACCACTTCGACTTCGGCGGCGGCGGGTACACCGTCGACGGCGCCTGTTCCTCCTCGCTGCTTTCGGTGGTGAGCGCGGCCAACGCCCTGACGCAGGGCGACCTGGACGTCGCCGTCGCCGGCGGCGTCGACCTCTCCATCGACCCGTTCGAGGTGATCGGGTTCGCGAAGACCGGCGCGCTGGCCAAGCGCGACATGAAGGTCTACGACGCCGACTCCAACGGCTTCTGGCCCGGCGAGGGCTCGGGCATGCTCGTGCTGATGCGTGAAAGCGACGCGATCGAGCAGGGCAAGCGGATCTACGCCTCGGTCACCGGGTGGGGCGTGTCCTCCGACGGCAAGGGCGGCATCACGCGGCCCGAGGCCGCCGGGCACCGGCTGGCGCTGAAGCGCGCGTACACCCGCGCCGGCTACGGCGTCGAGACCGTGTCCTACTTCGAAGGCCACGGCACCGGCACCGCGCTCGGCGACGCCACCGAGATCGAGGCGCTCTCGACCGCCCGCCGGGACGCCGACCCGCTGGCCAAGCCGGCGGCGCTGTCCACGATCAAGGGCAACATCGGGCACACCAAGGCCGCGGCCGGTGTGGCCGGGCTGATCAAGGCCACCCTGGCCGTCTACCACCAGGTCATCCCGCCCGGCACCGGGCACTTCGACCCGCACGAGTCGCTGACCGGCGACGCGGCCCGGATGTACGTGCCGAGCGAGGCCGAGCTGTGGCCCGCGGAGCACCCGGTGCGCGCCGGCGTGTCCGCGATGGGCTTCGGCGGGATCAACTCGCACGTCACCGTGGCCGAGGGGCCGCACGCGCCCCGCCGCGACGAGCTCGACGAGCGCTCCCGCGCCCTGGTCGCCGGCCGGCAGGACGCCGAGCTGCTGCTGCTCGACGCCGACGACGTCGCCACCCTGCGCGGACGCCTCGCGGCGCTCCTCGAATCGGTGCCGAAGCTGTCGTTCGCCGAGCTGACCGACCTCGCCGGCAGCCTCGCCGCCGAGCTGTCGGGCAAGCCGGTCCGGGCCGCGGTCGTCGCCGCGAACCCCGAGCAGGCCGAGCGCAAGCTCACCCGGCTGCTCGAACTGCTCGAAGAGGGCGACTCGGTGTTCGAGAGCACCGACGGCATCTTCGCGAGCTCGCGGCCCACCGCGCCGCGGATCGGGTTCCTCTTCCCCGGCCAGGGATCCGGGCGCGGCGGGGACAGCGCGGTCCGCCGCCGGTTCGACGTCGCCCGCGAGCTCTACGACGCGGCCGCGTTGCCGACCGACGGCGACCAGGCCTCCACCGAGGTGGCCCAGCCGCGGATCGTCACCGGCTCCCTCGCCGGGCTGCGGGTGCTTCGCGCCTTCGGCGTCGAAGCGAGCTCCGCCACCGGGCACAGCCTCGGCGAACTGACCGCCCTGCACTGGGCCGGCGCGGTCGGCGAGCGCGAGGTGGCCGAGCTGGCCAGGATCCGCGGCCGGGTGATGGCGACCGAGGTCGGCCCCGGCACGGGCGCGATGGCCGGTATCGCCGCGTCGCCGTCCCGGACCGAGGAGCTCGGGCTCGGCACCGACGTCGTCATCGCGGGCTACAACGCGCCGCAGCAGACGGTGATCTCGGGACCGATCGCGGCCGTCGACCGGGTGGTCGCACTGGCCAAGGCCCAGGGCGTCGGCGCGACCCGGATCAAGGTGTCGCACGCGTTCCACTCCCCGGCCGTCGAACCCGCCGCCACCGCGATGATCGAGCGGCTCGGCGAGTTCAGCTTCGAGCGGCTCCAGCGGCCGGTGATCTCCACGGTGACCGGCGACGTCCTGCACGCCGCCGAGAACCTGCCGGAGCTGCTGTGCGAGCAGATCGTGCAGCCGGTCCGGTTCCGGGAGGCCGCCGCGAAGGTCGCCGAACGCAGCGACCTGGTGATCGAGGTCGGTCCCGGCCGGGTGCTCACCGGGCTCTTCGAGGACATCGCACCGCGGACGCCGGTACTGGCGTTCGACACCGACAGCACCTCCCTCGGCGCCGTCCTGCGGGTGCTGGGCGCGGCGTTCGCGCTGGGCGCCCCGGTCACCCCGGAGCGGCTGTTCGCCGGCCGCGTGGTCCGGGAACTGCCCGCCGACGGGGTCTACCGGTTCCTGGCCAGCCCCTGCGAGGCGGCTCCGGCGATCGACGCCGAGCTCGCCGCGGAGCAGGCTGCCGCCGGTGCCCGGCCCGCCGAGGCGGAAGCCGCCGACACCGAGAGCACCACGCTCGACCTGCTGCGCAGGCTCGCCGCCGAGCGCGTCGAGCTGCCGCTGGAGACGGTCACGGCCGACACCCACCCGCTCGACGACCTGCACCTTTCGTCGATCACCGTGGGCCAGCTGGTCAACGACGTCACCCGGGCCCTCGGCCGGCCCGCGCTCGAGGGCATGCCGAACTTCGCCACCGTCTGTCTCGGCGATCTCGCCGAGATGATCGACGAGCTGGCGCAGACGGCGAAGCCGGCGGACGCGGCGGGCAAGGGCGAAGCACCGGGCATCGGGCCGTGGGTCCGGCCGTTCGCGGTCGAGTACCTGCCCGCGGCCCTCCCGGCCGCGGACCTGCCCTCGGGCACCGTGTCCGCGCAGTGGCAGGTCTTCTCGACCCCGGGCAACCCGCTCGCCGAGCCGCTGCGGACGGCGCTCGCCCGCAGCGGTGCGGGTGAGGGCGTGCTGCTCTGCCTGCCCACCGACTGCGACGCCGGGCACGTCGGGCTGTTCCTCGAAGCCGGCCGGGCCCTGATGGCCGCGCCCAACGGCACGCGGTTCGTCGTGGTGCACCACGGCTACGGCGCCTCCGGCCTGGCGAAGACGCTGCGCCTGGAGGACCCGTCGGCGAAGACCACGATCGTCGACCTGGCCGACCCGACCCCGGCGGAGCCGGCGGCGATCGACCGGGCGGTGACGACGGTGGTCGCCGAAGTGGCGGCGACGACGGACTTCGTCGAAGCCCGCTACGGCTCCGACGGCGGCCGCACGGTCCCGCGGCTGGTCGGCTTGCCGGCGGCGGCCTCCGGTCCCATCCCGGAGACCCTCGACAGCACCGACGTCATGCTGGTCACCGGCGGCGGCAAGGGCATCACGGCGGAGAGCGCGCTGGCACTGGCGAAGGACTCCGGCGCGAAGCTCGCGCTCCTCGGGCGCAGCGACCCGGAAACGGACCCCGAGCTGCTGGAGAACCTCGACCGCATGGAGGCGGCGGGCATCCGCTACGTCTACGAGCGGGCCGACGTCACCGACGCCGCGCAGATCGCCGGCGTGGTCGCCCGCGTGGAGGCCGAGCTGGGCCCGGTCACCGCGGTCATGCACGGCGCGGGCCGCAACGAGCCGGCCGCGTTGTTCAGCCTGACCGAGGACGCCTTCCGCAAGACCATCGCGCCGAAGATCGACGGTCTCAACGCCGTGCTCGACGCGGTCGACCAGGACCGCATCAAGCTGCTGGTGACCTTCGGCAGCATCATCGGCCGCGCCGGCCTCCGCGGTGAGGCGCACTACTCCACGGCCAACGACTGGATGACCGAGGCGACCCTGCGCTTCGGCCGGGAACACCCCCGGGCGCGGGCGATCGCGCTGGAGTGGTCGGTCTGGTCCGGCACCGGCATGGGCGAGAAGCTCGGCGTGGTCAGCGCCCTGATGCGCGACGGCATCACGCCGATCCCGCTCGACGAGGGCATCACCATCCTGCGCCAGCTGCTTTCGGACCCGGCCACGCCGCCGGTGCTCGTCATCTGCGGCCGCATGAACGGGCTGCCGACCCTGCCGATCCAGCGGCGCGAGCTGCCGCTGACCCGGTTCATCGACCGGACGGTCGTGCACTACCCCGGGGTCGAGCTGATCACCGAGGCCGAGCTGTCCGCGGGCAGCGACCCGTACCTGACCGACCACCTGCTCGACGGTCAGCTGCTCTTCCCGGCCGTGCTCGGCATGGAGGCGATGACCCAGGTCGCGTCGGCCACCGTCGGTCGCGGCGGTACCCCGGTGCTGGAGGGCGTCGAGTTCCTGCGCCCGATCATCGTCTCGCCGGGCAAGTCGACCACCATCCGGCTGGCCGCGCTCGCCCGGGACGCCGACACCGTGGACGTCGTGATCCGCAGCGACGAGACGGGCTTCAGCGCCGATCACTTCCGGGCCCGGCTCAACTTCGCCCGGCCGGAGTCGCTCGGCGAGACCACCCTGCGGGACGTCGCGCTGCCGTCGGTCCCGGTCGACCCGATCCGCGAGCTGTACGGCTCGGTCCTGTTCCAGGGCAAGCGCTTCCAGCGCGTGCTCGGGTACCGCCGGGCCAGCGCGCGGCACGCGGTCGCCGAGATCTCGACGTCGGCGAACGTGGCGTGGTTCGCGCCGTTCCTGCCGCAGGACAAGCTGCTGGCCGACCCGGGCACCCGGGACGCGATGATGCACGCGATCCAGTGCTGCATCCCGGACGCGACGCTGCTGCCGCAGAGCATCGAGAAGCTCTACCTGGCCGCACCGGGCGAGCAGCACGACGAGTACGTCCTGCTCGACGCGCGCGAACGGTCCCAGGACGGCGACAGCTACGTCTACGACCTGGACGTCCGCAACCCGGACGGCACGCTCGTCGAACGCTGGGAAGGGCTGATGCTCCGCGCGGTGCGCAAGCGCGACGGGGCGGGACCGTGGGTGCCGTCGATGCTCGGGGCCTACCTCGAGCGGGCGTGCGAGCGGCTGCTCGGCGGCCGGCGATCGGTGGTGCTGGAGCCGGACCCGGCGGACCGCGTGTGCGAAGGCATCGCGGAGCGGCGCGTCCAGACGGCGCTGGCGGCGAGCCGCAGCCTCGACCGGCCGGTCGAGGTGCGCTACCGGCCCGACGGCAAGCCGGAGATCGACGGGGCCGAGGTGACTGCGTCGCACACCGCGCAGCTGACGCTGGCGGTCACCGGCTCCGGGCAGCTCACGTGTGACATCGAGAGTGCGATCGAGCGGACCGACGAAGACTGGACCGGACTGCTGGGCGAAGAGCTCGTCGCCGTCGGCCGGCTGCTGGCCGCGGACACCGGCGAACCGGTCGCGGTGGCCAACACCCGGGTCTGGAGCGCGCTGGAGTGCGTGCGCAAGACCGGCGGGATGACCCAGGCCCTCACGGTCCGCCGGGTCGAGGCCGACGGGTGGGCGCTGCTCGCCTGCGGCGACGCCCTGATCGCGACCTGGTCGACCACGGTCGACGACCGGCCGGCCCCCGTGGTCTTCGCCGTCCTCCACGCAGAGGGGAACCGAGAATGACCGGCTACTACGAGCTCCGCCACACGGTCGGCTTCGAAGAGACCAACATGGTGGGCAACGTCTACTACGTCAACTACGTCCGGTGGCAGGGCCGGTGCCGCGAGATGTTCCTCGTCGAGCGGGCTCCGGCGGTACTGGCGGACATCCGCGGCGACCTGAAGCTCTACACCCTCAAGGTGGAGTGCGAGTTCTTCGCGGAGATCACCGGCTTCGACGAGCTGTCCATCCGGATGCGCCTCGAGGAGCTGACCCAGACGCAGCTGCAGTTCACCTTCGACTACGTCCACCTGCACCCGGACGGCGAGCGGTTGGTGGCGCGCGGACGTCAGCGGATCGCCTGCATGCGGGGACCGAACTCGGCGACCGTGCCGGTCCGGGTGCCCGAGGCGCTGCTGGAGGCGTTGGCGCCCTACACGACGGCTACGGCGCGCAACGGCAAGGGAGTCTAAATGGGCCACCCAGGAGCAGGCCCCGCCGAGCGGACACCGCTGCAGCGGGTGCCGACGTCGGCGGCGCGCCGCGGGCTCAGCCCGCAACCGGCACTGCGCCAGGTGATGGCGCAGTTCGCGACGGGCGTCACGGTGCTCACGGCCGGCGGCGCGGACCCGCACGGGATGACCGCGAACGCTTTCTCGTCGGTGTCGCTGGATCCGCCGCTCGTGCTGTGCTGCGTCGCCAAGGCGGCACGCATGCACAGTTCCATCGTCGCCGCGGGCTCGTTCGCGGTGAACATCCTGGCCTCGGACCAGCAGGCCGTGTCGAAGTACTTCGCCGACTGGAAGCGGCCCGACGGGCTGGCCCAGTTCGACGCGGTCAGCTGGACGCCGGGCGGCAAGACCGGGGCACCGCTGTTCACGGGCGCCCTGGCCTGGCTGGAGTGCGAGCTGGCGCAGGTCATCGAGGGCGGTGACCATTCGGTCTTCCTCGGCCGCGTGGTCGCCACCGGCCGGGGGGCCGGCGAGGACGCCCTCATTTTCTACAGCGGCGGCTACCACGACGTGGACGGCCGGGTCGCGTGAACCGACGCCGGCCCCGAGCACTACCGGGGCCGCACGAAGGAGAGGGAAAGTCATGACTGCCAACAACACGGGTCGCACGGACGCCGCCGCGGCCACCTCGCGGTACGTCGAGCCGGTGGAAGCGCCGGTCGACCTGACCGTGCGGCCGATGCCGCGGCTCGGCCGGGGCATCGTCTGGTCGGACGTCGTCGCCGAGATGGAGCGTGACCTCGAGGAGCGGCTGGGCGAGGCCGCGTAAGCGGTTCCCCGGACGGCCTCGCGCCACGAAGCCGGGCCCGGCGGGACACCGACCCTCAGCGACGGTGTCCGCGCCGGCCCCGGCTTCGTCCCCTTGACGGGCGCCGGGTCTCGCGGTGACCGACGGCGCACCGGTGATAGCTCGAACGGCTACGGCGGATCCTTCCGCCGTAGCCGTTCGGGTTTCCGGCGTGTGGTCCCGCGGACCGCCGTAGGACATCCGGCGAGGCCGGCACGAATCGTGCCGGCCTCGCCGAGTCGGTGGTACGACATCCCGGCACACCGCCCGCAACGGCCGACACGGCAACGAGAACGGCCGGCACACCGCCCGGCGTGGCCACCACGGCACGCGGCGTCGACAGCGAACCTGCCTGCCGGTGTGTCGGCCGTTCTCGTCCGCGCTGCTCCCATCGCGACCAAGCGGAAATGCCGCGGGCGCAAGGGTTTCCACGCAACCAAGAAGGCCTCCCCGCCCTTTCGGGTGGGGAGGCCTTCGGGCTACCGCGGGGTCACGCGTGGTCGGCGACGGCCCCGGCGAGCAGGCTGCTGACCCGGCGGGCCGCGGCCATCCCGGCCCACGCGGTCAGCTCGATCAGGGTGTCGTCGCCGGGCGCGGTGGTGCGGAACGCCTCGACGAGCCCCTCGTCGACCTGGTAGGACGCCAGCGCCGTGGCCAGCGCCAGCCGGCCGGCCGGCCGGTCGGCCTCGGCGAGCCCGGCGACCGCCTCGTCGAGCCAGGACCGGCTGAGCCCCGGCGCCTGCCCGTCCCAGGCGGCCAGCCGCTCCCGCACCAGCGCGCGGACGCCGGCGGGCACCGAACGGGCACCCGCCGCTTCGGCCACGGCGTAGGCGCGGG
This sequence comes from Amycolatopsis sp. WQ 127309, assembly GCF_023023025.1. Lineage (NCBI taxonomy): Bacteria > Bacillati > Actinomycetota > Actinomycetes > Pseudonocardiales > Pseudonocardiaceae > Amycolatopsis > Amycolatopsis sp. WQ 127309. Next base: position 11,051,504 of record NZ_CP095481.1, on the reverse strand, counting down.
CGAACGCGTCGGCGATCACCGGGTTCCCGCGCGCCCAGCCCAGGTCCGCCGGCGCCGGAGCGGCCGGGAGCAGCTCCAGTGACGCTCCCGGCCGCGGTCCCGACGTCGCCGGGGGCCGCAGCACGCCGCCGAGCACCCGCCGCGCCTGCGGCTTGGCGGACTCGGGGACGTGCGCGGGGAACGGCGAATCCCGGAGGTACACGTTCACCATGCGGTTGTAGTACTGGAACGCCACGGCGACGCCGATCAGCTCGGGCGCGTGCGCGGCCGGGAACGGCGGCGCGGGCGCCGTCGTCGCGGACGCGCGCGCCCACGCTTCGAGTGCCGCCCGTTCGGCGCCGCCGGACTCGCCGGGGCCGTCCGGGATCGCGGCGAGCGTCATGCCGTGCACGTCCACGCAGTACGGGCAGCTGTTGGCCGCCGACACCCCGGTGGCCACCGCCTCCTTGGCCGCGCGGCCGGCCGGGCCGGGCACCAGCAGCGTCTCCCGCAGGATCAGCCACGCCGCGGCCATCGACTCCGGCGCCGCGGAGTGCAGCGCCGTCGGCGGCGCGAGCATCCCGAAGTCCTGCTCCACCTGCCGGTAGACCGCGGCCACCAGGCCGCGGGCCCGGCGCCGGGGCACCACGCCGACGTGCCGGGTGTCGCGCAGGGACTTGCGGACGGCGAAGCGGACCAGCCCGGCGATCACCGGGTGCTCGCGCGGGCGATCACGGCGCCGACCACGAAGTCCGGGTACTGCTCGGCGATGGCGTCCACGTCGGGCAGGACCGTCACGTCGCCGAGCCCGGCCGCCTCGAACGTGGCCCGCCAGGCGGCCGGGGTGAGGAAGCCGTGCGTCGGCCGCTTCACCGGGTCGGTGATGACGTCGGTGAAGCTGTCGAGGAAGTCGAAGATGATCTCGGCGTGGATGGGCCGGGCGAGCTTCGTCGGCCGCACGCATTCGGACACCACGACCGCGCCGCCCGGCTTCAGTGCCTTCGCCGCCTCGGCGACGACGAAGTCGAGGTCGGGCGCCACGTGGAAGCAGTTGACCGCGTACACGGCGTCGAACGTGCCGGGCTCGACCCCCTGCGCCTCCCAGGGCAGCGTCATGTCGATGCGGGCCGACTCGACCGTCGTCGACGGCGACGCGGCGGCCGCGGCCGCCTTCTCGCCGTGCCGGGCGAACGTCTCGGCGACTTCGGTGAACCGGTAGCGCGTGACGTCGGAACCGAGCGTGCGGAGCACCTGCTCGGCGCCGCTGCCGCAGCCGCCGCCGATCTCGAGGATCTCGAACGGGCCGCCCGCCGCCGGCACGAGGCGGCTCAGCGCCTCCGCGCCGACCTTGTTGTTGATGGAGTACAGCAGGTTGTCGTTGGAGAAGTACTTCAGCCACAACGGAAGCTGCGCGGGCGCGAAGAGGATCTCGTCGCCGGTCGCTTCGCCGGCGAAGAACGTCTTCGCCTCGTCGACGAGCGTCCGCAGGATCTCGACGGCGACAGCGGCACCCGGCTCGCGCGCGGCGAGTTCGGCGGCGACGTCGTCGAACGACGGGACGGCCACCGTGCCGGGCACGTACCGGCCGCCTTCCCGGGCGAAGATCCCCGAGTCCGACAGCTTCTCGTACAGGAAGTGCAACGGGATCGTCCGGCGCCACGGGATCGACAGCTCCTGCTTGGCCTGCGGGACCGAGGTTCCGGAGGCGGTCGGCAGGGCGCCGATCGCGGAGAGGATCCGGTGGGCGGTGGCGTCGACGAGGCGGGCGAACGTCTCGTTGGCCGCCAGGAAGCGGAACGGGAAGTGCTCCCGGACGCCCTCGTCGGCGATGGCGGCTCGCAGCTTCGCGAACTCCGCCGCCTTCGGGTGGTCTTCGGGCCGGCCGTAGCCGTTCTCCGCCTGCTCAGTCATGTTCACTCACTTTCGCGATGTCCGGCGGTCAGGCCGCGGCACGGCCGAGGTCCGGGAACGAGTGGACGGTCAGGGGCAGCCCGCCGCCGAGGCGCAGCGACATCATCGGCTCCGGCTTGACCGCGAACCCGGGCACGGTGTCGAACCGCAGGTCGCGCATCAGCGTGGAGATGATGAAGGTGGCCTCCATCATCCCCAGGTGGTTGCCGACGCAGAACCGGGGACCGGCGCCGAACGGGATGTGCGCGTAGCGCGGGCGATCCGACGTCACGTCCGGGTCGAACCGCTCCGGGAGGAACCGGTCCGGCTCCGGCCAGTAGCGCGGGTGCCGGTGCAGGATGTACGGGCAGATCAGCACTTCCGAGCCCGCGGGCACGTGGTACCCGCCGACCTCGTCGTCGGCCAGCGCCCGGCGCGGCAGGATCCACACCGGCGGGAACAGCCGCATGGCCTCCTGCAGCACCATGTGCGTGTAGCGCAGCCGGGTCAGGTCCTCGTAGGCCGGGCGACGGTCGCCGTAGACCGCCACCGCCTCCTCGTGCAGCCGCTCCCGGACCTCCGGGTGCCTGCTCACCAGGTCCAGCGTCCAGCCGACGGTGCTGGCCGTCGTCTCGTGCCCGGCCAGCAGCAGCGTCACCAGCTCGTCGCGCATGCGGCGGTCGGCGACCCGTTTGTCGGATTCCTTGGCGGTGGAGGCGATGAGCCGGGTCAGCACGTCGTCGCCGGTCGCGGACGGCCGGGCCTTCCGCTGCTCCACGAGGAGCCCGACGACGTGCTGGAGGTGGTCGCGGCCCGCGCGGAACGCCCGCTGCCCCTTGAGCGGGAGCCACCGCGGCACCATGCCCAGGGTCTCCATCTCGAACATGGCCTGGTCCTGCACGGCCTCGAAGGAGTGCTCGACCGCGTCGAACGCGCTGAGGTCGGTGTCCAGCAGGGTGCTGCCGAGCACGCCGAGGGTCAGCGCGGTGATCTCGGACAGCACGTCCACCGGCGCGCCGGAGTCCCGGTGGGCGGTGAGGCGCTCGACCAGGCTGAGCGCCTCGTCGATGATCACGTCGGCCTGCGCGGCGATCCGCTTGTGCTGGAACACCGGCTGGATGGTGCGCCGCTGTTCCTTCCACAGCGCGCCTTCCGACGTCAGCAGCCCGTCGCCCAGCGCCCGCTTGGCCTCGGTGTAGCCGATGCCCTTGTGGTAGTTGGCCGCGTTGTCCGCGAGCACGTGCTTGGCGTGGTCGGGGTGGTTGAAGATGTAGAGCGTCTTCGGGCCGATCGACACCCGCACCGCGTCGCCGTACTCGCGGACGGCCTCGCTCATCAGGCCGATCCGGTCCGAGCGGAGCTTGCGCAGGATCCCGGGGGCGGCCCGGCGCGGTGGTCCCGGGGGGACGCGGCGAGGGCTGGCGGTCATGCCGTCGTGGCGGTCGAGCCGGGCGTGGGCAGGCCCTGCTTCGCGGTGCTGTTCTGGTAGGCCGCGAGCCGCCACTGGCCCTCGGTCCGCACGGCCAGCCAGGAGGAGCGGATCGCCTGCGCGGCCGACACCTCGGTCTCGCCGGCCGCCAGCACCCCGCCGGACGACAGCAGCAGCGCGACGTCCGGGCCGAGGAAGCGCAGGCCGATCGGCTTGCCGACGACCTGGGTGCCGGCGTACGGGCCCTCGAAGGCCTCGGCGAAGTACTCCTTGATGTCCTGGCGGCCCTGGCGGAAGACGCCGGGCAGGATCAGCGTGCCGTCCTCGGTGAACAGGTCGGCGATCGACGCGGCGTCCTGGTGCGCCCAGGCCGCGAGGAGCCGCTGGGGGATGACTCCGATGGCCGCCTGGTCGGCGGCCGGCACCTCGGTGGTCGTCATGGCGCTTCCTTTCGGGCGAACGGCGGGACGGCGGCGGGCACGGGAAACCGGCCGGACGGCGCGGCTTCCCGGTCACTCGTCCACGTTCGCATCGAGCACCGCCCGCCCACGTCTCCCGCAGTGCGGGGGTGCCGGGCCCGCCCGGGCGCCGCAGCGCAAGTTCGGAGATGAGCCCGGCGGGTGTCCCGGGGCAAACTGGAAGCTGTTTGGGCCGGAGTGTCACCAGGGCCCGGCGGGCCGGGGCCCGCGGCCCGTCTCGGGTAACCCCGCGGACGTTTGGTTGGGAGGCCGGCGGATGGCGATGCGCCTCCAGCTCATCGAGGGAACCGAACTGCTCGACAAGTGGGCCGAATCGGCGTCACAGGCCCAGCGAAATGTCATGTACGAAGCATTGTTCGCCGTTGGCGACGGTTCCGCATTCCTCATTTACGACATTTTCGGCGATCCCGGGGACCGCGGTATTTTCGTGGTCGCGGTGCGGCCCGATCTGGTGCTCAAGGTCCTCCTGCGACGCGCGGACTCCTCGTTCGCGATTCGCTACGTCGGCCTGCCGGACAGCGAAGCCGCCGGTCTCGGCGGTGCGGTCGGGCCGCCTGTGGAGGAGCCCAGTAGCCCGGACGGTGGCTAGGCCGAACGGCCTAGCCACCGCGCCGCCGCCCGGCGGACGCGCGTCACGCTCTGTCGATGTGTTCCTCACCTTGACAGCGTCTCTCGGCGTGTGAAAGCCTTTTCGTGTTTGCGGGTCGGTCCGCATTCTGGGGGATCCTTGGTTAAAAGGAGGACGGATCATGTCGTCACCCGAGTTGCCCGGACTGGATGTCCACGGACGAGTGAGGGCCCGTGACATCCAGATGACCGGGACGGCCGATCTGAGCCGCCGCGTCCTGATGATCACCGGCGCCATCGACACGACCGACCACGACGTCTCGATCAGCGTCACCCTGCCGGAGCCGGGCCGCTGGCAGGTGATCAAGGCCGAGACGAACCTGACCGACCGCACGTGGGTGGCCATGCAGGCCGTGCTCGACGAGGACTCGACGTTCGTCGACGACCCCGGCACCGCGGTGATGTCCCCGCAGTTCGCGAAGAGCTTCATGACGCCGGACCAGCGCCGCCTCACCTTCTACGACGGTGAGGTCCGCCCGGGCGAAGCGGTGCTCAAGATGTATTCGATGGAGACGAACGGCCGCAAGCCGGGTTACTTCTACTCCCGGTACAGCCCGATCGCCTCCGACAGCGCCGAGCAGTCGGAAGCGACGCTGAGCCAGCTGGTCAGCGACGGGATGCAGCAGCGTCCGGTGATCGAGCTGATCGTGCCGATCACCGTCGTCGGTTGAGCCCGGCGGGCACGGCTGTGGGTGCCTCGTGATCAAGTTCGTGCCGGAGCCGCACCTGCTGGAGTCGCCACGCGGGCGTGACTGGCCGCGGCTGCCGCGCCCGGCCGTCCGCGACCGGCGCGAGGGGCCGGCGAACTCCGCCGAAGTCGTCATCGTCGGCGCGGGCCCGGCCGGGCTCGCGGTCGCGTCCGCGCTGTGGCACCACGGCGTGCGCGACGTCGTCATCGTCGACCGGGACGGCCGTCCGTGCGGCCGGTTCTTCGACCGGGTCGACCGGCTGGGCCAGCGGGTCCTCCGCTCACCCTACGAGCACCACCCCGGCGTCGAGGGGTACCGCGACTGCGAGCTGCTGGACTTCGCGCGGCTGCACTGGGCGCGCCTGAACGCCACCGAGCGGCGCGAGGTCCGGATGGCCCAGGCGGGGCACCGCTCGGTCGTGCCGGTCGACGTCTTCGAGGCCTACTGCGACCACCTGGCCACCAGCCACCACGTCACGGAGAACACCTGGCCGGGCTCGGTGCGCGAGGTGCTGCCGACCGACGACGCGGTGACCGTGCGCGCGAACCGGTTCACCGTGACCGCCCGGCACGCCGTGCTCTGCCTCGGCGAAGAACGACGTCCGGCGCCCGAAGCCTGGTGGGGCGGCGGCCGGCCGCCCGCCGGAGTGTCCTACTGGGACGAACCGGCGGCGCCGGGCGGGGAGAGCCAGGTCGTGGTCGGCGCCGGGCTCACCGCGGCGCACCTGATCGCCGGCGCGCTCGAGGCGGGCCGGCAGGTGCACTGGGTGGTCCGCGAGGCCGGCGAGCACTACCAGTGCGCCGACGTCAACTCCTCGTTCTTCCGCCCGGAGGGGCGGGCGCGCTTCGACGGCGTCGACCGGGCCGGGCGGCTGGACCTGATGCGCCGCTTCCGGCGGGCGTCCATCATGTTCGAGTTCCGGCCCCTGCTGCAGCAGGCCGAAGCCGACGGACGGCTGGTCGTGCACCGCGGCGAAGCGGTCAAGGAAGTCGACGCGGGCGTCGTCTGCCGGCTGGAGAGCGGCCGGACGATCAAGGCGGACACCGCCGTGCTGGCGCTGGGCACGACCCCGTCGATCGGCAGCGGCCTGCTGCCGTCGGCGGTCGTGGGCGAGCGCGACGGCTGGCCGGACCTGGACGAGCGGACGCTCCAGTACACCCGCGCCCCGCGCGTGTCGGTGGTGGGCGCGGCGGCCGGACTGGTGTTCGGCCCGGCCGCGCGCAACATCGACGGCCACCGGGTGGCGACCGCGCGGGTGGCCGCGTCGATCGCGCACGGCCTGCGCCACGGCCTGGTCCCGGCGGTGGCCGGTGCCCGATGACCTCCGGTTCGCGCTGGCCTCGATCGACGACCCGGACGGCACCGAGGTGGGCGTCATCCTGCTCGGCCTCGACGCGGAGCGGCTGCTGGCCGGCGTCGGATCCGCCCGGCTCGCCGACGCCGACACGGCGCTGGTCACCCAGGCCGTCGACCAGGCCCGGCACGAGGTGGCCGGTCCCCGTTACGCCGACCTGATCGCGGCCGGGCGGGCCCGCTGGCGCGCGGTCCGGGCGTCCCTCGCGAGCCTGCCCGTCGCGGCGAACCCGGCTTCCCCGCGGCGCGCCTGGGCCGAAACCGCCGCGCACGTCGCCGCCGCCGTCCCCGGCGCCGGACCGGCGTCCATCAGCTACCTGACCGCCTGCACGCTGCGTCGCCGGGAGGTCGACCGGCTCGCCGACGAACGAGGAGAACCCGATGTCCTACTTGAAGGCCCTGCCGGCTGAGACCGCCCTGCTGGACGTGTTCCGGGCCTACCCCGGCCCCGCCGGGCCGCTGCTGGACCTGCACGAGCAGGTGATGCGGGCCGAGTCCCCCTTCACCCCGGGGGAGCGGGAGCTGATCGCGGCGTACGTCTCGGGCCTCAACGGCTGCGACTACTGCCACGGCATCCACACGGTCACCGCGGAGGCGTTCGGCGTCCCCGAAGGGCTGCTCGCCGCCGCGGTGCAGGATCTCGACTCCGCGCCCGTCGACGAGAAGATGCGGCCGGTGCTCGCCTACGCCGGCAAGCTGACCCGCACGCCGTCCCGGGTGACCGAGGCCGACGCCGAAGCGGTGTTCGCCGCCGGCTGGGACGAGCGCGCGCTGCACGACGCGGTCCTGGTGTGCGCGCTGTTCAACTTCATGAACCGGATGGTCGAGGGTGTGGGGCTGCGCGCCGACGCGGCCTACGCCGAGGTGTCGGGCCGGCGGCTGCACGAAGTCGGCTACGCGGGCTTGGGGAAGGTGCTCGCCGCCGAGAGCTGAGCCGCGCGCCGCGGAGAATCGAGCACGACGGCGGGTGCGCAACCGTGGAGACGCAGCTAGCGGCCGCCCTGCCGGATGCTCGGTTCCTCGGGCCACCGCCACGGTGGTCGCGGCCGGCGGAAGGTGCGGAATCATGGTCGTCGTGATGGCTGCCGATGCCACGGAAAATGACGTCGAGGAAATCGTCGACCGGGTGGCGGCCGCGGGCGGCGAAGCCTTCGTCAGCCGCGGCGTGAGCCGGGTGGTCGTCGGGCTCGTCGGCGACGTCCACCGCTTCGAAACGCTGAACATCGGCGCGATGCCGGGCGTCCACAGCGTCACCCGCATCTCCGCCAAGTTCAAGCTGGTGAGCCTGGAGCACCACCCGCAACGGTCCACGGTGTACGTCCGCGGCGTGCCGATCGGCCCGGACACGGTGACCCTGATCGCCGGGCCGTGCGCGGTGGAGACCCCGGAGCAGACGCTCGAGGCGGCGCGGATGGCGCAGGCCGCGGGCGCGACCTTGCTGCGCGGCGGCGCGTTCAAGCCGCGCACGTCGCCCTACGCCTTCCAGGGCCTCGGCGAGCTGGGGCTGAAGATCCTGGCCGACGTGCGGGCCGAGACCGGTCTCCCGGTGGTCACCGAGGTGGTCTCCGCCCACGACGTCCCGATGGTCGCCCGGTACGCGGACATGCTGCAGATCGGCACCCGGAACATGCAGAACTTCGGGCTGCTGCAGGCGGTCGGCGAGGCCGGCAAGCCGGTGCTGCTCAAGCGCGGCATGAGCGCGAGCATCGAGGAATGGCTGATGGCCGCCGAGTACATCGCCCAGCGCGGCAACCTCGACATCGTGCTGTGCGAGCGGGGGATCCGCACGTTCGAGACCGCGACCCGCAACACCCTCGACATCTCCGCCGTTCCGGTGGTCCAGCGGCTTTCGCACCTGCCGGTGATGGTCGACCCGTCGCACTCCGGCGGGCGGCGCGACCTGGTGCTGCCCCTGTCGCGCGCGGCGGTCGCGGTCGGCGCGGACGGCGTGCTCGTCGACTGCCACCCCCACCCGGAGCAGGCACTCTGCGACGGCCCGCAGGCCCTCGTCGCCGAAGACCTGCGGATCCTGCAGAGCTCGCTGGAGGACCTCGCCGCCGTACTGGGCCGGCAGTCGCCGGCGTGGCGGACCCGCAGCGCCGGCTGAGCGGACCCGGGTGCGCGTCTGGATGTGCGGTCCCCCAAGGGATCGCGCACCCGGCGACCCAGCGCTTCGCCACGGGGGAGGGCATCTCCGGCGTTGCGAGCACGCAGCAGCCGCGAAGACGTGCCGGTGTGCCACCCGTTCCTAGTGTCGGGCAGGCACATCTCGGCGGCTCGACGGGGAGACACGCATGCGAGTACTGCTCACGTCCGCGGCCCTGTGCGGGCACTTCTACCCGCTCGTCCCCCTGGCGTGGACGTTTCGCGGCCTCGGCCACGAGGTGCTGGTGGCCGTCGCCGACGACTTCGTCCCCGAGGTGCTGCGGGCCGGGCTCCCCGCCGCCTCGTGCGGCCCCGCGGCGGACTTCGCCGGGCTCGCGGTCGGCGGCGCGACCGACCGGCTGTCCGCGCGGCGGTACGGCAACGGCCGGGTGTTCGGCCGCAACGCCGCGCGCAACCTGCCGGGCCTTCTGTCCATTGTGGACTCATGGCGGCCGGACCTGGTGCTCGGCGAGCGAGCGGAGGCGGCGGGCCCGGTGGCTGCCGCGGCGGCCGGCGTCCCCGCGGTCGAGCTGCAGTGGGGCATCCCGCTGTTGCGCGAGTACCGCATCGCGGCGGAGGACGAGCTCGAACCGCACCTGGACCGCCTGGGTGTGGCGGCCGCACCGCCGCCGATGACGGTGCTGAACCCGTGGCCGCCGAGCCTGCGCCGCTCGCACGCCGTGCGCCAGCGCCGGATGCGCAACGTGCCGTACGACGGCCAGGCCCGGGTGCCCAACTGGGTGTGGCAGCCGCGGAAGCGGCCACGGATCTGCCTCACCCTGGGCACCGTGCTGCCCCGGTTCGGTCCCGGCGGGGGAGCGGAGGTCGTCATGCCGATGCTGCACGCGCTCGCCCGCCTCGACGTCGAGGTGGTGGTGGCGGTCGAGGACGAGGTCGTCGCCGGCTGGCCCCCGCTGCCCGCAGTGGTGACCCACGCGGGCCGGCTGCCGCTGTCCCACGTCCTCCGGGCGTGCGACGTCACCGTCCACCACGGCGGCCAGGGCACATCCCTGACGGCCCTCGGAGTGGGCATCCCCCAGCTGGTGCTACCGGTGTTCGACGACCAGCTGGACAACGCGGCGGCCGTCGTGTTGTCGGGCGCCGGCCTGAGCCTGCCGCCGGGCGAGGCGGACCCGGCCGCGGTGGCCGACCGCTGCGCCGAGCTGCTCGAGAGGCAGGCGTTCCAGCAGGCCGCGGCGGCGATCGCCACGGAGATCGCGACTCAGCCATCCCTGGCGGCCGTGGCCGTCGACCTGACGGCCCTGGTGGGTCCAGCGCGCCGGCTGAACGCCGCGTGACACGGCTGACGGTTTCTGTTCCCCCTGGAGGCAGTCTGCCTTCCTCGCCGCGCTGTGAACCCGCGGGAGCCGGAGGGTGAATTCCCTTCGGCCGAACGAATCCCGAAGCTCCGGGCGGGCCCGGCGCACACGAGGAGACGTGCGAACCGGGTCCCCGAGGGCAGCCTGGAAGGGGAAGTTTTCCGGACGCCGGCCCGGTTTCGCGCGACTGGTGTTCCTTCTCGTCCGCTCCCTTTTGGAGGATATCTTGGCCACCACGATCCCGACGCGCGAGGAAATCGTGCGCAAGGTGTCGGACCTGCTCCCAACCCTGCGCAGCCGCGCGGCGTCGGCCGAGGAGAACCGGCGGCTGCCCGAGGAAACGATCGAGGCGCTGGCCGACGCCGGGGTCTTCAAGCTGCGTCGCCCCAAGCACTTCGGCGGGTACGAAGCGGACACCCGGACGATCACCGAGGTCGCCACCGAGCTCGGCCGCGGCTGCGGCTCCACCGCCTGGGTCGCGTCGGTGTACTGGATCCCGACCTGGATGGCGTGCCAGTTCCCGGACGACGTCCAGGAAGAGGTGTTCTCGACCCCGGACACGCGCATCTGCGGCACGCTGAGCCCGACCGCGATGGCCACGCCGGTCGACGGCGGCATCGTCGTGAACGGCAAATGGGGCTTCATCAGCGGTGCCCACCACGCGCAGTGGCAGGAGATCATCGCGATCCTGATCCCGGCGGACGGCGAGCCGTACCCGGTGACGGCGCTCGTGCCGATGTCGGACCTGCTGATCGTGGACGACTGGGACACCGCGGGCCTGCGCGGCACCGGCAGCGTCAGCACGTTCGCGAAGGACCTGTTCGTCCCGCAGGAGCGGGTGCTGCCGTTGCCGGTGGTGCTGTCCGGCCAGGGCGCGTCCCAGCGCAACGCGGACTCCCCGATCTACCGCCCCCCGCTGATGCCGGTCGCGGCGGCGTCCTCGACGGGCGCGATCGTCGGCATGGCCAAGGGGGCCATGGACGTCTTCCTGGACCGCCTGCCCGACCGCAAGATCACGTACACGAACTACGACAGCCAGCGCGAGGCGCCGATCACCCACTTCCAGGTGGCCGAGGCGACGCTCAAGCTCGACCAGGCCGCGTTCCACGCCTGGCGCGCGGGTGAGCTCGTGGACCGCAAGTCCGACGAGGGCACCGAGTGGAAGCTGGAGGAGCGGGCCCGCACCCGCGCCGACGTCGGCAGCGTGATCCAGCTGTCCAAGGAGGCCATCGGGATCCTCGCCAACGCCAGCGGCGGGACGTCCATCTACAAGGGAATCCCGATCCAGCGCATCAACCGCGACATCCTCGCGGTCAACCAGCACGCGCTGATGCACCCGAACACGAACTTCGAGCTGTACGGCCGCGTCCTGTGCGGCCTGGAGCCCAACACGCTGTACGTCTAGTCCCGGTCGAGACGGGGCCGCTACCCGCATCCGCGGGCAGCGGCCCCGTTCCGCTTCCTGGAGGTCCGATGTTGGTAGGCATCACGGGCGGCACGGGATACGTGGGCGCCCACTCGGCGGCGGCCGTGCTGCGGGCGGGCCACCGCGTCCGCTTCCTCGTCCGCGACGAGTCCGCAGTGGAGCGTGCGCTGGCGCCCCTCGGCGTGGACGCGGGAAACGTGGACGTCGTCACCGGCAACGTCCTGGACCGCTTCAGCGTGGACCGCCTGATCCGCGGCACGGACGCCGTGCTGCACGCGGCATCGGTCTATTCGTTCGACAGCCGAGCGCGCCACGAACTGGCCCGGACGAACGTCGCCGGCACGGAGCAGGTCCTGGAAACGGCCCGCCGGGCCGGAATCGGCCGCATCGTGTACGTGTCCAGCTTCGGAGCGCTGCTGCCGTCCCCTGGCAAGGTCCTGGACGCGGATTCCCCGGTCGGCCGCCCTCGCGAGCGGTACCTGGCGGCGAAGGCCGCGGCGGAGTCAGTGGCCCGCGCCCACCAGGAGGCGGGAGTCCCGCTGACGATCACCTACCCGCCGGCACTGCTGGGCCCCCACGACCCCAAGCTGGGCGACCAGGTGACGCGCCTCCGCAACACGTTGCGCCACTTGATGCCGATCTGGCCGACGGGCGGCCTCCCGATGGGCGACGTCCGCGACACAGCGTCCCTCCACGCGGCGTTGATCACGGGCACCGGCCCAGCCGGCGGCCGCCACTTCGGCCCCGGGCGGTACGTGAGCACCCGCGAGTTCATGGCAACGCTGCGAGAGGTGACGGGCCGGTCCCTACCCGCGATCCACCTCCCGGCCCGGGCGATGCTGCCGCTGGGCGCGCTGGTGGACTGGGCGCAACGAGCATGGCCGTGGCACATCCCGGCCGAGTACGGCGCGATCTACACGTGCGCCTGCGCGGCCCAGGTACCCGGGAGGCCGGGCCGCCCGCTGGCGGAGACGCTGGTCGACACGATCCGCTGGCTACACGGCGAGGGCCTGCTCCCAGGCCGAGCTGCAGGAGCCGCGGCAGCCGAGGGATTACGCGCGGCTTGAGGGGTGTGGAGCGCTCGGTCCCCGCGTCTGCGCATGCTTGCCTGCCGCGCCGGGACAGTTGCCGGACTTGGCCGCGTCCCGCTCGCCTGCCGCGCCGGGGAAGCCTGTTGGACTTCACCGCACCACGCTCGCCTGCTGCGCCGGGGATAGCTGCTGGACCTGAGCGCTTCGCGCTCGTCGGCCGCGCTAGGGAGGCCCGCCAGGCGGCTTGACCGCATCACGGTCGCGCGTCGCGCCGGGAAGGCCTGCTGGGCTTGACCGCTTCGCGCTCGCCTGCCGCGCTGGAGAAGCCTGCTGAGCTTGACCGCATCACGCTCGCCTGCCGCGCTGGGGATGGCTGCTGGGTCTGACCGCATCCCGTTCACCTGCCGTGTCAGGACGGCTTGTTGCCGGAACCACCCGCAAACGCCACCCCCTCTCAGGCCGCGGCCTGGTCGGCAGGACTCGACCGTTTCGCGCTCGTCGGCCGCGCCGGGACGCCTGCTGGACTCGACCGCATCGCGCTCGCCTGCCGCGATGGGACGCCTGCCGGATTCGACCGCATCGCGCTCGCCTGCCGCGCCGGGACGCCTGCTGGACTCGACCGCATCGCGCTCGCCTGCCGCGATGGGACGCCTGCCGGATTCGACCGCATCGCGCTCGCCTGCCGCGCCGGGAAAGCTTGCTGGTTGACCGCGCTGCGCTCGCCTCCCGCACCGGAGAAGCCTGCTGGTTGACCGCACCGCGCTCACCCGCCGCGCCAGGGGAGCGCTGCCGGACTTGGCCGCTTCACGCTCGCCTGCCGCGTGAGGGAAGTCCTCCCGGACTTCACTGCGCTGCCCTCGGCAGGCCCTGGCCGGCGGGCCCGACGCGGGCGAGAGACGCGACCGGTTCCGGTGGTCGACTTCTCTTCCCGATCTGTTGGCCCGCGTGCCGGAGCTGCAGCCTGGGGCGTGGCCCAGTGGCAGGGCGGGCCCGGATGGGCCGGTGGCTGCCGGGCAGTGTCAGGCGGCGTCCGATGTGGAGTGCGGGCCCTCCGTTGCCTGCTCGGGCGTTCGGGGATCGGGGTCGGCGGTGGGTGGGGTGCGCTCGGCCAGGTATCGGAGTTTCGTCAGGTGGCGTCGGACCAAGCCTGCGCGGCGGGCTTCGTCGAAGGCTGTGCGGGTGATGGCGTTCTCCCTTCGCCGGCGGTGGCGGCCGCCTGGGGGTTCCTGGTTCACCGTGGGCGTCTTCCTTTCTGCGTTTCGCTTGATCTGCTTGCTCAGCGGGCGTTGGCCTGATCGCTCGGCGTGACGGTTCGGCTGCGGAAGGGCGCGAGCGACCGCCCAGCCGGTCAGGTAACAAGGTTGTCTCGGATGGGTTCGGCCGGGGAGCGTTGGGCCACCTGGACGCACACGCGGTGCGACTTCCGGGCTCAGGCAACCGGGAACGAAAACGGTGACCGTCCACAGTGGGAGCACGGCCGAGAAGGGGCGGTGTGGGGCCGATCACTTCGCGCGGTGGACGTCGTGCGCGCTCGCGCACGACGTCTTCCCTGGTGGCGCCCCCGGCAGGACTCGAACCTGCGACCTAGAGATTAGAAGGCTCTTGCTCTATCCAGCTGAGCTACGAGGGCCCGCGCCGACGGACCGCGCCGACCGTGCCGGTCGCCCGGCATCGGCAGCTTAGTCGTCGCCATCCTCTCGATCGTTCGACACCGGCGAATCGTTTCAGGTCTCGTTCGACGGAATTTCGGAGTTCGGCGGCGTCGAGGTCAAAGCGGTGCGGCGCCCCGAGGTCGCGGGCCGGTGCGCGAAAGTGGTGCGGACCTTTCCGCGCGGTGGTCGAGGATCCGCGGGTTCCACCCGGTCGGGTGAGGTCCCGGCCGTGGGGCCGGGAGGGTGTGGCGGGGCATGTTTGTTCGACCCTTTCGAGGAGCGGCGCGCGGACTGCCGGTGACGCGCGGGAGCTGGCTGGTGGAGGTGCTTCGGACTGTCAGGCTGGCGGCGCGGGCGATCGGCCTGGCGCCGTGAGTCGGGTGTGGTCACCGGTCGGGATGGTTGCGGGCTTGCTCGCCCCTGGTGGCCGGGGCTTGTGGACGACTGGTGGTGCGCCGGGGCCTTGGCCGCTGGGTGTCTGCGGCGCCTGGGTGGTGGGCCCGTGGGCGCGCCCTGCCGCTGGGCGCGCCCACGGGTGGGGCCGCTTCGGGGCAAGCGGCCCCCCGGGGCTCGGCTGTCGCCTGGCGAGCCGGCTCGCTCCATGGAGCTGGCGGTCTGCCGGGCCCTGGTCGGGGGTTGCCGCTCCTGAGGTCGCGCGAGACGGCTCGGGAGCAGCAGGTGGTCGCAGAGGACCACGTTCGGTGGCTTCGCTGGGAAACGCTGGTTCGTGGCCGGGCGGCCACGGCTGGACGTTTGATGCGTCCGGGTCCTGGCCGCGGTCGGCTTGGCCTTGGGCGCAGACCAGGCGCTGAAAGGATCGCGCGAGGTGTGGTCCTGTCCGGTGCTGCGGTCGGATCGGCTGAGTCTTGGTCACGGGCACACGCCGGGCTTTCGCCCGATCGCGTGGAGTCCGGTCCGGCAGGCTGGTCGCGTGGGCCGCGGTCGAGGGCGCCGTCTCTGGTGCTGAGCGCGGGCTGCTTGCCGGGCTCGGTGGTCGGCTGCGTGGACCGCGGCCCGCGGGCTACTCCCAGATCTTGATCGCGCGGACCACGAACGGGGAGTTCGGGACGTACGTTCCCGCACCCGGGTAGGTGATGAAGTCGCCCTCTGTTGTGCATTCCTCGCTCTGGTAGACCGTGACGTCGCGGCTCATCAGGTTGACGAACGACGATCCGTCGAATCCCTCGGGCAGGGGAATGCAGTCCTCCGGATTCGCGGTGCGCAGGTCGAAACGCTGGGCGTCACCCGAATAGTGGTCGGCCGACCAGATGCAGAATTCGCCCTTCTTGCAGACCGGGTCCGGCTGGGACGGGGCGGCCTGGGCGACTCCGGCGCTGGTCAGGAGGCCGATCGTGGCCAGGAGCAGCAGGTGCGGCAGGCGGGCGCGGAGGCGGCGTGAAGACATCGTGGATCCCCTCGGGAGTGCGGCCGGTGGGCCGCGGTGAATGTGTGATTCCAGATTGGCGGGTTTGCGGGGAGTTGTCAGTACGCACTTTTGAATCTGTGGACAACGGACGGAAACGAGAATGGTTGTCCACAGATCCGCGAATGGTCTTGATCAACAGGCGTGGCAGTGCTAGGCGCGCGCTGTGCTGGCGCGGATCACCAGCTCCACCGGCACTTCGGCGGGGCCGCCCGGTCCTCGGCGCAGCCTTCTTGCCTCAGCGTGACCGAGGCGCTTCAGTCACGCTGAGGCAAGAAAGGGGGTCCGATGCGGGATCGGGTCGCGGTGTTCACCGTGTTCGCGCTCAACGGGCTGGCCCTGGGCTCCTGGGCCTCGCGCACGCCCGCCCTGTCCGCGCACGTGCACGCCTCACCAGGGGTTTTCGGGCTCGCGCTGCTGGGCGCCAGCGTCGGCATGCTCGCCGCCGCGTCCGTTGCCGGGCGGCTTGTCGAACGGGTCGGCGCCCGGGCGGTCGTCGCCGGGAGCACCGTGCTCGCCGCCGGCTCGCTGGTGCTGATCGGGTACGCGCCGGACGTGCCGCTGCTGGCCGGTGCGCTGCTCGTGATCGGGGTCAGCGTCGGGCTGCTCGACGTCGCGATGAACGTCGCCGCGGTCGCCGTCGAACGGCGCGTCGGCGTGGCGATCATGCCGGTGTTCCACGCCGGGTTCAGCTTCGGCGCGCTCGCCGGGTCGCTGGCCGCGGGCCTCGCCGCCGGGCACGGCTGGTCGCCGGCGCGTCACCTGACCGTCGCCGCGATCGTCGCTGTGCTGGTGCTGCTGGTCGTGGTCCGCGCTGTCCCCGGCAGCCGGCCCGAGCAGGCGAAAGACGCCGCACCGGGCCGGGCGCCCATCCGGCGTCCGGTGCTGTGGCTGCTCGCCGCGGTCGCGCTGTGCTCGGCCATCGCCGAGGGCGCCTCGTCGGACTGGTCCGCGTTGCTGATGACGGCCGAACGCGGGGTCGGCCCGGGCGCCGCGGCGCTGGCGTTCGCCGGGTTCCAGCTGGTCATGGCCCTGTCCCGGCTCGCGGGGGCGTGGGCGCAACGCCGCTTCGGCCCGACGCGCTGCCTCGTCGTGGGGTCCGCGCTCGCCGCGATCGGGCTGCTCGCGACGGCCACCGTGCCCGTCGCCGCGGTGGGTTACCTCGGGTTCGCGCTCGCCGGGGCCGGGCTCGCCGCGTCGTTCCCGCTCGCGCTGAGCCTCGCGGGTGACGCCGGGAAGCGCGGGGACGGCACCGGCGGTGAGCGTGAGATCGGCTTCGTCTCGGCCATCGCCTACACCGGTTTCCTCGGCGGTCCGCCGGTCATCGGCGGCATCGCGCAGGTGAGCGGCTACAGCGTGGCCTTCGTGTTCGTCGCGCTCGTGGCGGCCCTGATCCTGCCCGCCGCGCTGGCCGCCCGCCGGTCGCGACGGCGCGAGGACGCGGCCGCGATCGTCGGCCGCTAGCCGTTCCCGATGCGAAATCCGTGCCGCCAACCGGGTTTCAGCCACGCCCCGGGCGTTGACAGGCTCGCGGTGCGAGAGGCAAGCTGAGCCCCGTCGGTAAACTGAAATGAATACGGCGACGTTTCCATTTCAGGTCGGCTGATCGGGGTAGGGGCCTCGGTCGCGGGAGGGACGTCGTGAGGGTTGTACTGCTCGGCGGCGCGGGGGCGCTCGCCGGCGTGAGCGGGCGCTTCGGGCCCGGGCTTTCGCTGGTCCAGGGCGCCGTACCGCGGCTCGTGCTGATCCCGGTCGTGTTCCGGCTGGCGCTGTTCGTGCAGGTGGTGTGGGCCGCGGACACCGTCACCACGCCCGTGCTCTGGTTCGGCGTGGCCGGCTACCTGGTGCCGAACCTCCTCGAGATCGCCTGGGTCTTCCGCCGCACCACCGGCATCCGGCCGGTCCTGGCCGCCGACACCACGTACACGGTGGTCACCAGCGTGGCCGCGGCCTTGTTCGCGGCGCACCCGTCCTTCGCCGACCTCCTGACCCTGACCTGGCCGAACATCATGGGCACGGTCATGATCTGGACGCTCCTGCGCGGCGCGCTCGCCGGTGGCGCCGCGATCGCCGCGGCGGTGCTCCTGCGGTACGTGCTGGCCGCGCTGTCCGGCACGGCGGCGCCCGCGACGTGGATCCTGCTCGCGCTGGTCGCCGCGGCGGCGACGTCGCTGGCCATCGTGGTGCTGGTCGCCGGGTCGATGCGGTTCGCGCTCGGGCTGGGCGAGCAGCGCGGCCGGGCCGCCGAACGCGAACGGCACCGCCGCGACGTCCACGACACCGTGCTGCAGGTGATGGAGGCGCTCGCGCTGCCCTCGCCCGGCGACCTGCGCGACCCCGGCGCCAGCCTCGACCAGGTCCGCCGCACCGCCCGCGCGCACGCCCTGCGCCTGCGGCTGAGCCTCGAAGGCGACGCGCCGGCCGAGCCGGGTGGCCTGGAGCACCGGCTCGGCGCGCTGGCGGTCGAGATGACGGCCGAGGGGCTGCGGGTCGACCTCGTGGTGCTCGCGAAGGTCACCGACGTCCCCGAAAGCCTCGTGAACGCGCTTCACGACGCCGCCCGCGAAGCCTTGCGAAACACCTTGAAGCACGCGAGGACGCCTCGAGCTGTGGTGTGCCTCGAAGAGACCGGAGGCGTCGTGACGGTGTCCGTGCGCGACCACGGGACGGGCTTCGACCTCGGCGCCCGCCGCGCCGGGTTCGGCATCGAGAACTCGATCCACGCGCGGCTCGCGGAGATCGGCGGCGCGGCCCGGATCGACTCGGCGCCCGGCCAGGGCACCCGCGTCGTGCTGAGCGCCCCGCTAGAGCTGCGTTTCCCCGTCGGGTGAGTCCCGCCACTGGCCGAACGGCCGGTCGAGCGTCCACTTCCCGTCGTGCTCCTCGAGCACGCGGTATTCGCAGGTCCCGGGGTTGGACAGCGACTCGAAGAGTTCGACGCTCCAGCCGAACAACCGGCGGCACAGCAGCCGCAGCGTGAGGCCGTGCGAGACGATCAGCACCGTCTCCGGGTGACGTTCGTCGCGCCGCTGCAGGTCGGAGAGGAACCCGGCGACGCGGTCGTCGACGTCGGCGCCGGACTCGCCGAAGGGCAGCCGGTAGTAGAAGTGCCCGAACTCGTTGCGCCGCGCCTTCTGGACCTCCTGGTCGGCCGGGTCCTGGAGGTTGCCCCAGTCCTGCTCGCGCAGCCGCGGCTCCTGCAGCAGCCGGTCGCACGAGGCCTCGATGTCCAGCAGCCGCAACGTCTCCCGGGTGCGCAGGTAGGGGCTGACGTACACCGCGGGCCGCGCGCCGCCGAGCAGCCGGGCGATCTCCGGCGCCACCGCGGCGGCCTGCTCGCGGCCCGCGTCGGTCAGCGGCAGGGCGTGGTCGGGGATCCGCGTGTAGGCGCGCTCGTCGACGTTGCCGAGCGACTCGGCGTGCCGCAGCAGGATCATCTTCACGCACTCCATCCTGCCCGTCACACGGACGTCACCGCGGCTGGGCATACCCTCTGGGACGTGTCCAGCGAGCCCGTGACGAAATCCGGCGTGCCCCCGCGTCGCCGGGCCAGTGTGCTGCCCCTGCTCTCGGTCGGCGTGCTGCTGGCGGCCGTCGTCGCCGTCGGGCTGATCGCGCTGACCGGCGGCGCCGGTTACGTCATCGCGGGCCTGCCGGACCCCGGGCTGGTCACCAAGTACGGCATCACCGTCGTGCGCGTGCTGTCCGAGGCCGCGTCCGTGATCTGCGTCGGTTCGCTGCTGCTGGCGGCGTTCCTGGTGCCGCCGCAGAAGTCCGGCACGCTGGGTCCCGAGGGCTACGGCGCGCTGCGCGCCGCCGGGATCGCCGCCTGGGTGTGGTTCGCCGCGGCCCTGCTTTCGGTCGCCTTCACCGCCGCCGACACCGCCGGGAAGCCGTTCGGCGACGTCCTGGACCCGCAGACGCTGCTCGACCTCGTCGGCGCCATCGAGCAGCCCAAGGCGTGGCTGTGGACGGCCCTGATCGCCGTGCTCGTCGCGCTCGGCTGCCGGCTCGCGCTGTCCTGGGGCTGGACGGCGGTGCTGTTCTTCCTGGCCGTCGGCGGGCTGGTCCCGGTCGCCGTCACCGGCCACTCGGCCAGCGGTGGCTCGCACGACGTCGCCACCAACAGCCTGCTGTTCCACCTGGTCGCCGCGTCGCTCTGGGTCGGCGGGCTGATCGCGCTACTGGCGCTGGGCTACCGGCGCGGGGCGCACCTGAGCCTGGCCGCGCAGCGGTTCTCGCGCCTGGCGCTGGTCTGCTGGATCGTGATGGCGATCTCCGGCGTGATCAACGCGCTGGTCCGGATCGGCCTGAACGACCTGTTCACCACCGACTACGGCCTCCTGGTCGTCGCCAAGACGGTGGCCCTGCTGCTGCTCGGCGTCTTCGGCCACCAGCAGCGCCGCAAGGGCGTCGCGGACCTCGTCGACGGCAGGGGCGGCGGGCAGCTGCTGCGCCTGGCCGCGGTCGAGATCCTCATCATGTTCGTCACGCTCGGCATCGCCAGCGGGCTCGCCAGGACGCCGCCCCCGGCCGACGCGGTCACCCAGCCGTCCACGACCGAGCTGCTGATCGGCTACAACCTCGACGGCGAGCCGACGCTGTGGCGGCTGCTCTTCGACACCCGCTTCGACCTCATTTACGGCACCGCGGCCCTCGTCTTCGGCGTGCTGTACCTGGCCGGCGTCCGGCGGCTGCTGCGCCGCGGCGACACCTGGCCGGCCGGCCGCACGGTCGCCTGGATCGCCGGCTGCGTGGTGCTGCTGATCGCGACGTCGTCGGGCATCGGCCGCTACTCGCCCGCCATGTTCAGCGTCCACATGGGCAGCCACATGCTGCTCTCGATGGTGACGCCGGTGCTGTTCGTGCTGGGTGGCCCGGTGACGCTCGCGTTGCGCGCGCTGCCCGCCGCGGGCAAGGACGACCCGCCGGGGCCGCGCGAGTGGCTCGTGGCCTTCGTGCACTCCCCGGTGTCGCGGTTCCTGACCCACCCGGTGGTCGCGCTGGCGCTGTTCGTCGGCTCGTTCTACGCGCTGTACTTCTCGGGGCTGTTCGACAACGCGCTGAGCTACCACTGGGCGCACCTGGTGATGAACGCACACTTCCTGCTCGCCGGGTACGTCTTCTACTGGCCGGTGATCGGCGTCGACCCGGCGCCGCGGCGGCTGCCGTACCTCGCCCGGCTCGGGATGATGTTCGCCGCGATGCCGTTCCACGCGTTCTTCGGCGTGATCCTGATGAGCAAGCAGACCGTGATCGGGCAGGCGTTCTACAGCCAGCTGCACCTGCCGTGGGTCTCCGACCTGCTGACCGACCAGCGGCTCGGCGGCGGCATCGCGTGGGCCGCCGGCGAGATCCCGGTGCTGCTGGTGCTGATCGCGCTGCTGGTGCAGTGGGCGCGTCAGGACGAGCGCGAGGCGAAGCGGCGCGACCGGCGCGAAGCGGTGACCGGCGACGAGGAACTCAACGCCTACAACGCGATGCTGAAGAACATGGCCGACGGGAAGCGCGCCGAATAGTCTCGACTTCCGGTTGAGCTTGAGACTCCGGCGATCGGCCGTTCCGGTGATCCGCGGCTGACTTTCGGTAGCCCGACGGTGACCGGCGTCAGGTCGCGATCAGGTGCGCTCTACGATCGTGCGTATGGCCGAGTTCATCTACACCATGAAGAAGGTGCGCAAGACCGTCGGGGACAAGGTCATCCTCGACGACGTCAGCACCGCGTTCTACCCCGGCGCCAAGATCGGCGTGGTGGGGCCGAACGGTGCCGGTAAGTCCACCGTTCTCAAGATCATGGCGGGGATCGAGCAGGCCAGCAACGGCGAGGCGTTCATCCATCCCGGGTCGAGCGTCGGCATCCTGATGCAGGAGCCGGAGCTCAACGAGGAGAAGACGGTCCGCGGGAACGTCGAAGAGGGCCTCGGCGAGATCAAGGTCAAGCTCGACCGGTACAACGAGGTCCTCACGCTGATGGAGACCGAGTACACCGAAGAGCTGATGGAGGAGATGGGCCAGCTCCAGGAGGAGCTGGACCACGCCGACGCCTGGGAGCTCGACTCGACCGTCGAGCAGGCGATGGACGCGCTGCGCTGCCCCCCGCCCGAGGAGGCCGTCACCCACCTGTCCGGTGGTGAGCGCCGCCGCGTCGCGCTGTGCAAGCTGCTGCTGTCGGCGCCGGACCTGCTGCTGCTCGACGAGCCCACCAACCACCTGGACGCCGAGAGTGTCCTGTGGCTGGAGCAGTTCCTCTCCCGCTACGCCGGTGCCGTCCTCGCCGTCACCCACGACCGGTACTTCCTGGACAACGTGGCCGAGTGGATCATGGAGATCGACCGCGGCCGCGTCGTCGGGTACGAGGGCAACTACTCCACGTACCTGGAGAAGAAGCAGGAACGCCTCGCGGTCCAGGGCAAGAAGGACATGAAGCTCGCGAAGCGCCTGAAGACCGAGCTGGAGTGGGTCCGGTCGAACGCCAAGGCGCGCCAGACCAAGTCCCGGTCGCGGCTCGACCGCTACGAGGAGATGGCGGCGGAGGCGGACAAGCACCGCAAGCTCGACTTCGAAGAGATCCAGATCCCGCCGGGCCCCCGGCTCGGCAGCGTCGTGGTCGAGGTCGACAAGCTCAAGAAGGGCTTCGACGAGCGCGTCCTCATCGACGGCCTGTCGTTCGACCTGCCGCGCAACGGCATCGTCGGCGTGATCGGCCCGAACGGCGTCGGCAAGACCACGCTGTTCAAGACGATCGTCGGGCTCGAGGAGCCGGACGACGGCATCGTCAAGATCGGCGAGACGGTCAAACTGTCCTATGTGGACCAGAACCGCGGCGGGATCGACCCGAAGAAGACCGTCTGGCAGGTCGTCTCCGACGAGCTGGACTACATCCACGTCGGCCAGACCGAAATGCCGTCGCGAGCGTACGTCTCGGCGTTCGGCTTCAAGGGCCCGGACCAGCAGAAGCCGGCGGGGGTGCTCTCCGGTGGTGAGCGCAACCGGCTCAACCTGGCGCTGACCCTCAAGCAGGGCGGAAACCTGATCCTGCTCGACGAGCCGACGAACGACCTGGACGTCGAGACCCTGGGCTCGCTGGAGAACGCGCTGGAGCAGTTCCCCGGCTGCGCCGTGGTGATCTCGCACGACCGGTGGTTCCTCGACCGGGTCGCGACGCACATCCTGGCCTGGGAAGGCACCGACGAGAACCCCGCGCAGTGGTTCTGGTTCGAGGGCAACTTCGAAGGGTACGAGAAGAACAAGGTGGAGCGGATGGGCGCCGAGGCGGCCCGCCCGCACCGTGTCACCCACCGCAAGCTGACCCGCGACTGAGGGGGCGGGTTTCCCCGTGGAAGCCAGCAAGCAGCACTTGACGGGCCCGCTCGCGCCGTCGACCGCCACCTCCGCCGGAGGACGCGCATCGACGGGCACCGAGAGCGGGCGTTCCGCCAATGCCGGGGGAACCCTCTCCGCCGTCGGCCGGCTCATCGAGCGGGCGGACGCGCTGCACCTGCGCGCACCCGAGCTCGCCCTGGTCCTCGGCGAGCGCGCGGCCGCGCTGGCCGAGGCCGCCGGGGCCGACGAGCAGTGGATCCGGGCCGAGAGCCTGGTCGTGTCCGCGCGCGTCCGGCTCGGCGACCGGCCGGCCACGGTCGGACGGGCGGTCGCGGCGTTGCGCGCGGCCGAGCACGCCGGGTACGGCGACATCGCCGCCCGGCTGCGCATCGACCTCGCCGTCTGCGCCCGCAGCCTGGGCGTGCCGCTCACCGGCCTGTCCGCGCTGCGCCCGGTGCTCACCGACCCGGTCGTCTCGCCGGTGCACCGCGCCGCCGCGCTGACGCACCTGGTCGGCTGCCTCGCGCAGATCGGCCGGAAGTCCGAGCTGGACCGCGTGCTCGTCGAAGCCGACAAGCTCGTGCTGGGCGACGACTGGCTGGGCGCCGACACCCAGCTGCTGGTGCGGGCGCTGCTGCGGGTCGGCACGGCCGCGCACCGGCGCCGCCACGGCGACCTGACCGCGGCGGCCGACGCCGCCCGCACCGGGCTGGGCTTCCTGGAGAAGCTCGACAACCCCTCCGACGACGGCGGGCTCGTCCGGATCCGCTTGGTACTGCTGCTGGTCGGCACGCTGCTCGACCGCGGTGACGGCGAGATGGCGTACGAGATCGCCGAGCCGATGCTGGCCGAGCCCATGCGCGCCGCCGGCGTCGCGCCCGCGAGCTGGCTGCGGCTGGCCGTCGCGACCCGGATCCACCTGCCATCGGGCTCCGGCGAGGCCGCGATCGAGCTGGTCCGCGAAGCCGTCGCGAGCACCGACCGGCACGGGTTGTCCGCGGTCACCGCGCGGCTGTGGCTGGAGCTGGCGCAGCTGCACGAACGCTTCGGGCAGGCCGAGGAAGCCATCGCGTGCCTGTACCGCTCGCGCGCGGCCGAGCAGCTGTACGCGCGAGCCCGGCGGCAGGCGTGCAACGTCCTGGCCGGCGAGTTCGGCACCGGCGAACCGGCGTCGATCGACCTCGACGAGGTGCTCGAGGCGGTGCCGTCCCGGCCGGTCCCGGTCGTCGCGGCCGAGCCCGCCCCGGCGCCGGCGCCCGCCGTGCGCGAACCGGCCGCCCCCGCCCCGCAAGCTCCGGCGTGGTCGTTCGGCAGCCGCGAGCCGGAGTCCGGGACGCCGGCGCCAGCGTGGTCGTTCGAACGGCCCCGGACGACCGCCGACGCGGCCGAGACGACGTTGCTGCCGGCGGTGCGGGACGAGCCCGTGCGGCCGGAGCCGGTGGTCGTCGAGCGCCGCCCGGAACGGTCCGCGACCCGGCCGGAACCGATCGAGGTCCGCTCGGCCGAGCGGACCCCCCAGCCCGCGCCGCCGGAGCCGGCCGAGGTTCGTTCGGCGCGGGAGCGACGCCTGGAACCGAACGAAGCCCGCGCGGCCGAGCCCGGCCGGCGGCCGGAGCCGAGTGAGGCCCGCCCGCCGTGGCAGCGCGCGGGGACGGGCGAGAACCGGGCCGTGGAAGCGCGGCCGCAGGCCCGGGCCGAGCGGCGGTCCGCGTCCGAGCCGCGCCTGGATCCCATCGAGGTGCGCTCGGCGAAGCCGGAGTTCCGGTCCGAGCCGGTCGAGGTCCGCCCGGCGCAGCCCGATTTCCAGCCTGAGCGCGACGAAGTCCGGTCGAAGCCGGAGTTCGGCTCGGAGTCGGCCGACTTCCGGTCCGGCCGCCGTGCCGCACCGGAATCCGAACGGCGGGCCGCGCCCGAGTCCAACGGCCACTCGGCGCCGCAGCCCGCCGCCGAGGCGCCCGAGTCCAACGGCCACGCGACGTCGCAGCCCGCCGCCGAGGCGCCCGCCGGAAACGGGAAGGCCAAGTTCTCCTGGGCCGCCGTCGCCGAGGCCCGGCTGCGGGAGACCGCCGCCGAACGGGAGTCGGCACCCACGCGCGTGACGCCGGCCCTGCCGCTCGCGCCCGAACCCGCGGCCGAGCGGGAACCGGTGCGGCGCGAGCCGCAGCCCTCGACCCGGCACGACTCCGAGCACGGTTCGCAGTCGGTGCTGGACCGGCTCGGGATCTCCGCTTCGGGTGGTGGCGGGGGCCGCGGCCGCCGCCGGGCCGAGGACGCCGAAAGCCCCCGTGCGGAGCCGGCGCCCGAACCGAAGCGGCCGGAGGCCCTCGCGCCGGCACCACGTCCCGAGGACTACAGCGACGACGCCGAGCCGTGGCTGCCGAGGCTGCGGATGCCGCCGTCGCTGGAGCCGATGGAGGACTTCGGGCACTGGACGCCCGCGACGGCGCCGTTCCCGGAGAGCTACGCGCGCGCCATCGCCGAGGACGAGCCGCCGCCGGACGCCGGTCTCGCCGACCTGCTGGCCCGCGCGCTCGCCGAGCACCAGGCGGGCACGGCCAGCGCGGCCGCGCTCGTCAAGCAGCTGGGGTCGGAGGACAACGGCGGCCGCCGCAACGGGCACGGCCGCAACGGCCACGGCGCCGAGGTCCCGGACACCCGCCGGCACGGCTCGTCCGACTGACCCGCTCCGCCGCCGAACACCGCCACTCATCGCCGGGTTCGTGTCGCCCGCATCAGCGAACGCCGTTTCATTCGGTGAGACACCATCTTTCGTCGCCGACTCGCCGGCGCCCCGTGAGAGTGGGATGCGTCGCACTTCGCTGTCGGTGACCGGCCGTCACCGTTCGCCGAGCGGCTCGGGACCCTCCGTCGCGCGGGTCTGCTGAACCGATCATGTAGCCACCTCGCTGCGCACCGGCCGGTGCGCGCGGCTGGTCAGCGCCGCGAGAAGGTCCGCAACACAACCCGTCAGTAGCTTGACCGATCACGCGAATCCGCAGGCCCATAAGGGTTTTCCGGCGCCCGGCAAGCTCCGGGTCTTCGTGTGTTCCTCCAGCCCGGCGGATTAGTGTGGGGTGGCCGGAGTTCAACGCCGAACCCGGCGCGGAGTCACCCACGCATCTTGGAGAGTTGCCTCGAATGAGCTCGACCGGAGTCTCGTCCCCACCCGGAACCGGAGCCGTCACCGAACCCGAGTTCGGTCCCCCGCGCTCCACCGTCAGCCCGGAGCAGATCAGGGACGACCTGATCGACGCCGCCGCCGGGCTGGCCCCGGAGATCGGCGAGCTCATCCGGCTCTACTACCGGCACATCCCGGCCGAGGAGATCGTCGGCGACGAGCCGGTCAACCTGGTCGGCGCGGTCCGCTCGCACCGGCAGCTGGCCCAGCAGCGGATGCCGGGCCGTCCCGCCGTGCGGCTGCTGAACCCGACCGTCGCCGAGGACGGCTGGGCCCGTGAGGCCACCGTCGTGCAGGTCGTCACCGACGACATGCCCTACCTGGTCGACTCGATCGCCGCGGAGTTCGCCCGCGACGGCGTGCAGGTGCAGCGGATCGTCCACCCGATCGTCGTCGTCACCCGCGACCTGACCGGTGAGCTGCTGGAAGTGCACCCGGACGCGGACCCGGCGCAGCCGCCCGCGAACTCGGCCGCCGAATCGTGGATGTACATCGAGATCGACTTCGTCACCGACCCGAACCGGGCCCGTGAGCTCGACAACCGGCTCTCCAGCGTGCTGGGCGACGTCCGCGAGGTCGTCGAGGACGCCGAGAAGATGGCCCAGACGGCCTGCCAGCTCGCCGGCGAGCTGGAGACCGACCCGCCGCAGCTGCCCCAGGCCGAGGTCGCCGAGGGCGCCCGCCTGCTGCGCTGGCTGGCCGACGGCCACTTCACCTTCCTCGGTTACCGCCGCTACGAGCTGGTCGAGAACCCGCACCCGGACTCCGACGAGCCGGCCCTGCGCGCCGTGCTGGCCTCCGGGCTCGGCGTGCTGCGCCAGGACAGCCTGGCCGCGCGCGGCCTCACCGCCGGCCCGGACAGCTCGACGACCGCGCTCGCGCCGTCGCTGCTGGTGCTGACCCAGGCGAGCGCGCCGTCGACCGTGCACCGGCCGGTCTACCCGTACTACGTCGGCGTGAAGACCTTCGACGCCGAGGGCACCGTCACCGGCGAACACCGCTTCCTCGGCATGTTCACCACCACCGCGCTGCACGAGAACGTCCTCGACATCCCGGTGGTCTGCGACCGCGTCCGCGAGGTCATCCACCGCGCCGGGTTCCCGATGGAGTCCTTCTCCGGCCAGCGGATGCTCGAGGTGCTGCAGAACTGGCCGCGCGCGGACCTGTTCTCCGCCGACACCGACTCGCTGTACTCGACGACGACCGGCGCGATCACGCTGTCGGACCGCCGCCGGCTGCGGCTGTTCCTGCGCCGCGACCCGTACGGCCGCTTCTACTCGTGCCTCGTCTACCTCCCGCAGGACCGCTACACGACGCGCTCGCGGCTCGCGATGCAGGAAGTCCTGCTCGAAGAGCTCGAAGGCACCCAGCTCGAATACAGCGCCCGCATCGGGGAAACCGTGCTGGCGCAGGTGCACTTCATGGTCCACACCGATCCCGCGCGCGGCCAGGAGCCGGACACCCCGCGGATCCAGGACCGGCTCAACGACGCCGTCCGCAGCTGGGACGACCGGATGGTCGAGGCGGTCCTCGACGAACGCCGGGAGCGCTCGGACGGCGGCGTGGCCGTCGGGGTCCTCGGCGAGGAGTCGGCGACCGAGCAGGGCCAGCGTTACGCCGGCGTCTTCCCCGAGGGCTACAAGGAGGACTTCTCCGCCGAGGAGGCGCTCTCCGACCTGCGCGCCCTCGACTCGCTCTCCGACGAAGGCGACCTCGCGCTGTCGTTCTACCTGCCGGGCGACGCCGAGCCCGGCGAGCGGCGGTTCAAGCTCTTCCTGCGCGGTGAGGGCGTGACGCTGTCGAAGGTCCTCCCGGTGCTGCAGGCGATGGGCGTCGAGGTCGTCGACGAGCGGCCGTACGAGCTGCACCGCGAAGACGGCGGCCCGTGCTGGATCTACGACTTCGGCCTGCGCATCAGCCAGAAGATGCTGGGCCAGCAGCCGGACGACGCCGCCGTGGCCGAACTGCGCGATCGCTTCCAGGACGCCTTCGAGGCCGCCTGGCGCGGCGACGCCGAGGTCGACGGCCTCAACGGCCTCGTCCTGCGCGGCGGGCTCACCTGGCGCCAGGCCGCCGTGCTACGCGCGTACTCGCGCTACCTGCGCCAGGCCGGCAGCGCGTTCTCCCAGGACTACATCCAGAACACGCTGCTGTCCCACACCGAGGTCGCCACGAAGCTGCTGCGGCTGTTCGAGGTCCGCTTCGACCCGTTCCTCTCCGACGCGGACCGCGAGGCCGCGACCGACGGCCTGGCCGGCGAGCTGAACGCGTTGATCGACGAGGTCACCAGCCTCGACGAGGACCGGATCCTGCGCCGGCTGATGGCCGTCATCCGGGCCACCCTGCGCACGAGCTACCACGTCACCGACGCCGAGGGCGCGCCGCGGCCGTACCTCGCGATCAAGCTCGACCCGAGCGGCGTGCCCGACCTGCCCGAACCGCGGCCGCGGTTCGAGATCTTCGTGTACTCGCCGCGCGTCGAAGGCGTGCACCTGCGCTTCGGCGAGGTCGCGCGCGGCGGCCTGCGCTGGTCGGACCGGCGCGAGGACTTCCGCACCGAGATCCTCGGCCTGGTCAAGGCGCAGGCGGTCAAGAACGCCGTCATCGTGCCGGTCGGCGCGAAGGGCGGCTTCGTCGTGAAGCGCCCGCCGGTCCCGACCGGCGACTCCGGCATCGACCGCGACGCCCAGCTCAACGAGGGCATCGCCTGCTACCGCATGTTCATCTCCGGCCTGCTCGACCTGACCGACAACCGCGTCGAGGGCAAGACCGTGCCCGCGCCGGGCGTCGTCCGGCACGACGCCGACGACTCCTACCTGGTCGTCGCGGCGGACAAGGGCACCGCGAAGTTCTCCGACATCGCCAACGAGATGTCGGCGCAGTACGGCTTCTGGCTCGGGGACGCCTTCGCCTCCGGTGGCTCGGTCGGCTACGACCACAAGGCCATGGGCATCACGGCGAAGGGCGCTTGGGAGAGCGTCAAGCGGCACTTCCGCGAGCTGGGCAAGGACACCCAGGCCGAGGACTTCACCGTCGTCGGCATCGGCGACATGATGGGTGACGTCTTCGGCAACGGCATGCTGCTGTCCGAGCACATCCGGCTGGTCGCCGCGTTCAACCACATGCACGTCTTCCTCGACCCGATCCCGGACGCGGCGGCGACCTACGCCGAGCGCCGCCGGCTGTTCGACCTGCCCCGCAGCTCCTGGGACGACTACGACCGCTCGCTGATCAGCGAAGGCGGCGGCATCTACTCCCGCTCGGCCAAGTCGATCCCGGTCAGCCCGCAGGTGCGCGAAGCGCTCGGCCTCGACGCGAGCGTCACCGCGCTGGCGCCGATGGACCTGATCCAGGCCATCCTGCTGGCGCCCGTGGAGCTGCTGTGGAACGGCGGCATCGGCACCTACGTCAAGGCGGAGACCGAAACCCACGCCCACGCCGGCGACAAGGCCAACGACGCCATCCGCGTCGACGGCAAGCAGCTGCGCGTCAAGGTGTTCGGCGAGGGCGGCAACCTGGGCCTGACCCAGCTCGGCCGGATCGAGTTCGCCCGCGAGGGCGGCAAGATCAACACCGACGCGCTGGACAACTCGGCCGGCGTCGACTGCTCCGACCACGAGGTCAACATCAAGATCCTGCTCGATCACCTGGTGCAGACCGGGAAGCTCGAGCAGGCCCAGCGCAACGCGCTGCTGGAGGAGATGACCGACGAGGTCGGCGCGCTGGTGCTGGCCGACAACTACCGGCAGAACGCGGTGCTCGGCGTCAGCCGGGCGCACGCCGGGCCGATGGTCTCGGTGCACGCGCGGCTCGTCGCGTCGCTGGTCGCCGAGGGCGCCTTCGACCGCAAGCTGGAGGCGCTGCCGAGCAACTCGGAGTTCCGCGAGCTGGAGAAGGCGGACAAGGGCCTCACCTCGCCGGAGCTGGCGACGCTGCTCGCGCACGTCAAGCTGGAGCTGAAGGACGAGCTGCTGGCCAGTGACCTGCCCGACTCGCAGGTCTTCTCCGGCCGGCTGCCGGAGTACTTCCCGAAGCCGTTGCGCGAGCGGTTCGCGCCGGCGATCGGCGAGCACCCGCTGCGCCGCCAGATCATCACCACGCTGATCGCGAACGAGGTCGTCGACGGCGGCGGCATCTCGTTCGTCTACCGGCTGATGGAGGAGATGAACGCGACGGCGACCGACGCCGTGCGCGCGTACGCCGTCGTGTCGCGGGTCTTCGACCTGCCGTCGCTGTGGAGCGCGATCGACGCGCTGGACAACGTCGTACACACCGACGTCGCCGACGAGATGACGCTGGAGACGCGGCGGCTGCTCGACCGGGCCGCGCGCTGGTTCCTCACCAACCGGCCGCAGCCGCTGGCGCCGCTGGCGGAGATCAACCGCTTCGGCCGGGTGCTCAACGAGCTGGTGCCGAAGCTCGGCGACCTGCTGCGCGGCCGGGAAGCCGAGTCGGTGCAGGCGAAGGTGGCGGAGCTGACCGCCGGGCACGTGCCGGCCGAGCTGGCCCGCCGGATCGCCCTGCTGCTGCACACGTTCGGCCTGCTCGACGTCACCGAGGTCGCGGAACTCGCGGAGCAGCAGATCGGCGTCGACGCGACGCACAGCCCGGCCGAGACGGCGGAGCTGTACTACGCGCTGTCGGCGCACCTGGACGTCGACAAGATGCTCACCGAGATCAGCGCGCTCGAACGCGGCAACCGCTGGCACGCCCTCGCCCGGCTCTCGCTGCGCGACGACGTCTACGGCTCGCTGCGGGCGATCACGCTCGACGCGTTGCGGCACAGCGATCCCGGGTCGTCGGCGGACGCCAAGATCGCGCAGTGGGAGAAGACCAACGCCTCCCGGCTGCAGCGGGCGCGCGTCGCCCTCGACGAGATCACCAAGTCCGGCCGCCTCGACCTGGCGACGCTTTCGGTGGCGGCCCGCCAGATCCGGAGCACGGTCCGGTGACCTACGTTTCGCTGGTCCGCCCGCGCTGGACGGACATGGACGTCTACGGGCACGTCAACCACGCCAAGATGGTGACGCTGCTCGAAGAGGCCCGCATCCCGCTGTTGTTCGAGGGGGCCGTCTCGGCCGGGCTCGAGCAGCTGCCGAAGGGCATCGTCGTGGTCAAGCTCGAAGTGGGCTACAAGGCGCCGATCGTGGTGACCGGGCAGGAGCTCCGCGTCGACATCGACCTGGCCGAGCTGAAGGCGGCGAGCTTCACGCTGGCCTACCGGGTGCACAACGGGCCGGCGGAGACGGACCCGGTGGCGGTCACCGCGCAGACGGTGCTGGCGCCGTACGACACCGTCGCGTTGCGGCCGCGTAGGCTCACCCCGGCCGAGTCGGAGTTTCTGAAGCAGGGGTTCGCGGATGCCTGAGTTGTTCGTGCCGGACGCGGCGGACCGCGAGACCCTCGGCGCGTTCGTCGCCCGCGCGGTCCGGCTGGACGGCCAGACGGCCGTCCGGCTGCGCCAGCGCGGTGACGGCGTGGTCGAGGCCTGGACGGCGACGCCGTTCGAGTGCCTGGCGACCCGCGCGGTGGCCGGTGACGTCACCCCCGGCGACGTCACGGTGTCCGGCAACGAGCTGCTCGCCGCGCTGACGGTGGCGGGCGCGCCGCGGATGGACCCGGGCCCGGCCCGCGACCTGCTCTGGCACGGCGAGCTGCCACCGCGCGGCCCCTGGCCGCTGGTCGACGAGCTCCCGGCGCACGTCGTCGCGGAGCTGGCCGACCGGGGCGTCACGCTGGCCCGCGACAACGCGGGCCCGCACGGCAACCCGCCGGCGTCGCTGATGGACCAGGCGGTGCTCACCGTCAGCGGTGGCTCGCAGGAGGTCAAGGTCCAGATGCGGTGCCTGTTCGCGTTGTCCGGCATGGGTTTCGTGGACTCGGGCGTCGAGGGTGACGTCGTCCGCGTGACGGCGACGGACTCGTGGCTGCGCCTGGACGCGCGCTACGGCGCGATCCTGCGCCGCCGCCACGCGCTGCTGCCGCTGCTGTTCTGAAGCCTTACGGATTCCTTGCGAGCCGGGCGATCACCCGGCCGCGGTGGCACGCTGGGCTCATGACCCCGGACGACGACCCCACGGCGGATTTCCTCGACGGTGTCCGCGCCGAGGAAACGCCGTGGCGCCGCGACCGTCCGGTGGGTGAGAAGGCGCC
The DNA here is from genome assembly GCF_023023025.1 of Amycolatopsis sp. WQ 127309. Taxonomy (NCBI): domain Bacteria; kingdom Bacillati; phylum Actinomycetota; class Actinomycetes; order Pseudonocardiales; family Pseudonocardiaceae; genus Amycolatopsis; species Amycolatopsis sp. WQ 127309. Next base: position 11,019,408 of record NZ_CP095481.1, on the reverse strand, counting down.
CGAGGGCGTCGAAAGACCTGAGAGGTGGGGCCGCACGCGTGCGGCGGGCCGGGCGGCTGCCCAGGCGGCGCCCTACCTCCAGGCCGCGGCCCTGGTGGCCTGGCTGGCGAGCGGAGCTTTCGACGACGGCTCGGGTTCGGGTTCGGGCGACCAGTCCGGTTAGTGCGGGTCCGGCGGCCAAGGGCGAGCCAGCCGCGAACCGGCCTCAGACGAGCCAAGCCGCCGAGTCGGCCGGGAGCTTCCCGTCCACCAGCGGGCTGCTGGCCAACAGCACCTCACCCGGCGGCAGCGCGATCGGGCTGGCCGACGTGTTCAGCGCGCAAACCAGCCCGCCACCCCGCCGGCGGAACGCGAAACACCCCGCCGGCGCGCCGTACCACTCCAGCTCGTCGCCGCCGAAGGCCGTGTGGGTCTTGCGCAGCTCGATCGCCTGGCGGTACAGCGAGAGCGTCGAATCGGCGTCTTCTATCTGCTTCTCGACCGTCAGCTCGGCCCAGTCGCCCGGCATCGGCAGCCAGGTGCGCGGGTTGCGGGAGAAGCCGAACGGTGGCAGGTCGCCCTCCCACGGCAGCGGTACCCGGGAGACGTCGCGGCCGAACTCCGCGCCGCTCGTCTTGGCGCGCGGGTCCGCGATGGCGGAAACCGGGATGTCGACGTTGGCCAGCCCCAGCTCTTCGCCGTTGTACAGGTAGACCGCGCCGGGCAGGGCCAGCTCGACCAGCGCCATCGCCCGGGCGCGGCGCACGCCCTGCGCGCCGCCGCCGTAGCGGCTGACCTGGCGCCAGACGTCGTGGTTGCTCAGCGTCCACGTCGCGGGTGCCCCCGTGCGAGCCGGCACGCTCAGCGAGCGCTGGATCGCCGTGCGCATGGCGTCGGCGTCGAAGTGGGTCAGCACCAGCCGGAAGTTGAACGCCAGGTGCAGCTCGTCGGGCCGCAGGTAGCGCGAGAGGCGCTCCTCGTCGGTCACCCAGATCTCGCCGACGGCCATGGTCTCCGGGAACTCGTCGAGCACCTTGCGGATCATCTGGTGGATCTCGTGGACGCCGTCGTAGTCCCAGCGCGGGTCGTAGTAGTCGGTCGGGGTGAACCCGCCGGCCCGCGGGTCCATGTCCGGCAGGCCCGGCGGCTTCGCCATGCCGTGCGCGACATCGATGCGGAAGCCGTCCACGCCGCGTTCGAGCCAGAACCGCAGGGTGCGTTCCAGGTCGGCGGCGACCTCGGGGTTGGCCCAGTTCAGGTCGGGCTGCTGCGGCGCGAACAGGTGCAGGTACCACTGGCCGTCCGGCACGCGGGTCCACGCCGGGCCGCCGAACGCGCTGACCCAGTTGTTCGGCGGGTCCTCGCCGCGCGGGCCGACGCCGTCGCGGAAGACGTACCGCTCGCGCTCGCGGCTGCCCGGCGCCGCCGCCATCGCCGACTTGAACCAGGCGTGCTGGTTGCTGGTGTGGTTCGGCACGACGTCGACGGTGACCTTGATCTTGCGCTTGTGCGCCTCGGTCAGCAGGACGTCGAAGTCGCCGAGGGTGCCGAACATCGGGTCGACGTCGCGCGGGTCGGCGATGTCGTACCCGTGGTCGGCCATGGGGGAGCGGTAGAACGGCGTCAGCCACAGCGCGTCGACGCCCAGCAGCTCCAGGTAACCGAGCCGGGACCGGATGCCCTCCAGGTCGCCGACGCCGTCGCTGTCCGAATCGGCGAACGAGCGCACGTAGACCTGGTAGAAGACGGCTTCCCGCCACCACTCCGGCGCTTTCCGGGGGCCCCGGGTGGCGGAGCCCCCGGCTTCGGCGTCCTCCGGCTCGGCTCTCATCAGACGAAGCTGTTCATCATGCTGTGCGCGGCCATCTCCAGGTAGGCCCACAGCTGCTGCCGGTAGGGCTCGTCGAGGTTCTCTTCGTCCACGGCGATCCGGATGCAGCGCAGCCAGGCGTCGCGCTCGATCGGCCCGATCTTGAACGGCGCGTGCCGCATCCGCAGCCGCGGGTGCCCGCGCTGGTCGGAGTAGGTGTGCGGGCCGCCCCAGTACTGCATCAGGAACAGCCGGAAGCGTTCCTCGGCCGGGCCGAGGTCCTCCTCCGGGTAGAGGGGACGCAGGATCTCGTCCCGCGCGACTTCCTCGTAGAACCGCCCGACGATCCGGCGGAACGTGGGTTCGCCGCCCACCGCTTCGTACAGGTTCGCCGGTTCGCTCACTGGTGACACGCCTCCCATTTTGCCCTTCGGCCCGAGGTTCCCGACGCCCGGTACCGCTGCTTCCGAACCGTCGCAAAACCGTTTCCCAGCGTAACGGCGGCGGTCCCGGCGACCCCATCGCGACCAGCTCCGGCCGAGGGCCGTGAGTGCGCAACAGTGTTGGAACACTGTTACGCACTCACGACCGGTGCTAGTCGGACCGACGGCGGCCGTTCTCGAGCGCGGTGGCCGCCGCCTTGGCCGGGAACAGGCGGCCGAGCGGGGGCTCGAAGCCGGCTTCCTCCAGGGCCGCCAGGAGCTGCCCGCGCAACGCCCGCTGGACCGCCCACTGCTTGCCCGGGCGGACCTTCACCGTCAGGCGCAGCTGGATGCCCTCCGGGGTGACGCTCTCCACCCCCAGCATCTCCGGCGGCTCAAGCACGTTCTCCCGCAGCAGCTCGCTCGACGTCGCCGTGGAGGCGGCCGCCATGAGCACCGTGGACGCGCGCTCGACGTCGGCCGAGTAACCGAGCGGGACGTCGACCAGCGCGACCGCGAAGCCCTGGCTGGAGTTGCCGACGCGCAGGACCTCGCCGTTGCGGACGTACCAGACCGTGCCCTTGACGTCGCGCAGTGTGGTGATCCGCAGGCCCACGGCCTCGACGGTGCCGGTCGCCTCGCCGATGTCGACGACGTCGCCGACGCCGTACTGGTCCTCGACCATCATGAAGATACCGGACAGGAAGTCCTTGACCAGGTTCTGCGCGCCGAACCCGATCGCGACGCCGATGATGCCGGCCGAGGCGATGATCGGGCCCAGGTTGATGCCGAGCTCACCCAGCACGAGGATGAACGCGAGGCCGTAGATCAGGAACGTCGACATCGACTTCAGCACCGAGCCGATGGTCTGCGCGCGCTGGCGGCGGCGTTCGATCACGGCCGAGCCGAGCACCTCGGGGGCGCGCTCGCGCAGGGGGCGCAGCAGCGCCGGCAGCTTGCCGCCGGAGCGCGGCAGCCGCGTGACGCGGTTGATCATCCGCTTGATCAGCAGACGCACCACGAACGCGATCAAGAGGATGAACAGGATCTTCAGCGGCTTGGTGAGGAGCCAGTTCGCCGAGCCGGCCAGCCACGCGTTGTTCGTGACCTCGAACACCTGGGAACAGAAGGTGCTGGAGTCCTTGATGCATGGCGGGTCGGCGGTGAGCAAGGGGGACACGGGGGTTGATCATCCTTCCGATCTCGTCGGTTTCGCCAACTTCGAGTGGATGTTGGGTCGCGGGGATGTGACACGTCTTGTAACACACGTGCGCTGGGGGCCTGTTCTGTGGTCGACTATGCCTACGCCCCTGGAGGTGGTCGAGTGCCAGACCGACAACCCAGCCCCCGCGGTGTCTCCGGCCAAGCCATGGCCGAAGAGACGCCAGAGGTGGTCCTGCGCGCCTATCCGGGGGGAACCGCATCCGGCGGACCCGCCCCGGCCGGGCCGGGGAACCGCCCAGGGGGAATCACCCGCCCGCCCGGTCAGCGTAGTAGAGGCCGGGACCCGGCGGCCCCGGCCTGGGGCCGGCGCCGGGTGCTCCTGCTCAACGCGACCTTCGAGCCCTTGACCGCGCTGCCCCTGCGCCGCGCTGTGGTCCTGGTCATGTGCGGCAAAGCCGAAGTGGTGCACGGCGACCCCGGCGGCATCGAGCTCCACGCCGCGACGCTGTCACTGCCGGTGCCCTCGGTGATCCGGCTCAGCACGTACGTGCGGGTGCCCTACCGCGCGAAGGTGCCGCTGACCAGGGCCGGGCTGATGCACCGCGACCGGTACCGCTGCGCCTACTGCGGGGGGCGGGCCGAGACGATCGACCACGTCCAGCCGCGCAGCCGTGGCGGACCCCACAGCTGGACGAACTGCGTCGCCTGCTGCGCCAAGTGCAACCACCGCAAAGCGGACCGGCTGCTCTCGGAGATCGGCTGGAAGCTGCGCGTCGTCCCGCGGGCCCCGCACGGCCCGCACTGGCGCCTGCTCGCGCACTCCAAGGAGGCCGACCCGCTCTGGCGGCCGTATTTGGGCTCCGCGGCATAACCGGGCCCTGACATGCCGGCGCCCCGGCTGCCTTGCGGCGGCCGGGGCGAGCCGGGGTGCTTGCGCGGTGCGTCCAGGAAGTGCGGAAAGCTCAGGCGGCGAGCGCGAACTCGCTCTGGCAGGTGACGCGGGTGCCCATGGTGACGCGCGTGCCCCGGGTGACACGGGTGCCGCGCGTGACTCGCGTGCCGCAGGTGACGCGCGTGCCGGCCGTCACCCGCGTGCCCATCGTGACGCGCGTGCCGCGGGTGACCCGGGTGCCCCGTGTCACCCGTGTGCCCGCTGTCACCCTGGTCCCCATCGTGACGCGCGTCCCCGCCGTGACCCGCGTGCCGCGGGTGACCCGTGTACCCCGGGTGACCCTGGTGCCCGCCGTCACACGCGTTCCGGGCACGAAGTCGATATCACTGGGTGACGAGGTGGTCTCGGTGATCGCCTGTGCGGGGGTGTGGACGCTGTTCATGGCAAGGCCTCCTGGGACCGGTGCGTGACCTGCTGGGGCTGGGGAGCGGGGCGCAAGGCCCGTACAGGTGAAAAAGCTACGAGGATTTCAAGGCAACGACAAGACGACAGCGGCGGGTGCGGCCGCCTGTACGTTGAGTTGCAACCTTTCGGCCCGACGGTCTTCGCCCCAACGTTCCAGTGCCCGCGCGCCAAGCGGCGGACGGCGCCTGCCTTACGACGAACGGTCGAGTGCGCCGCGCGCGGTGGTCGCGGAGGTCATCCGATACGCTCAGCGCCGTGAACGTTGTCGAGACGATCGTGGTCTTCGCCGTGATCCCGCTGGCCATCTACGGCTTCGCCGGGCTGCTGACGCTCCGGCGCAAGTCCGGTGGCGCCCCGCGGCACCGGCCGGGCCAGGCTTGGGAGTACCCGGCCATGTGGTGGAGCGCCAACCCCGAAGGGGTCGGTGAAGGGCACGCGCACGCGGGTGCCGGGAACAGCGTGGTCGCCGCAGGCGCCACTACCGCGGCAGGGGGCGCTCGTGGCAACTGGTGAGCTGACGAAGCGCGTCGACGAGTCCGAACTGGGCTACGGCGAAGCGCTGACGTCCAGCGGCCGCGTGTCGGCCGCCAAGATGTACGAGCCCGCCGCGCCGGCCGGCCCGTTCACCACCCGCCAGCTGGCCCGCCTGGACGAGGCGCTGACGTTCGCGAGCCGGGAGACCGGCCTGGACTTCAGCCTGTACCTCGGCGAGCTGGGCGGCCAGGACAGCCGGGCGACGGCGGAGAGGCTGCACGCCACCACGGCGAACCCGGCCAACTCGGTGCTGATCGCGGTCTCGCCCGGCGAGCGGCTGATCGAGATCGTCACGGGCAAGACGGCCTACAGCCGCCTGCCCGACCGCGGCGCCAAGCTGGCGATCGCGAGCATGGTGGCGTCGTTCAAGGAGGGTGACCTGGTCCGCGGCCTGGTCAACGGCCTCGCGAACGCGCTCCGCATGCTGTCCGACCAGGCGGGCCCCGCGCCCCGCTGACCCAGCCACACGAAAGGGCCCCGCACCACCCGGTGCGGGGCCCTTTTCACGTGTGGCGAAGAGCCGTGAAGGACTGGCGGATTCACGCGGTGGTTGCAACACCTGTCGTCTGCTGATCCAACAGTAGCTTCGTGAGGACCTCGGCTGGTGTCCGCCAGCCGAGGGTCTCCCGCGGCCGCCCGTTCAGCTCAGCCGCGACCTCCGCCAGGTCCTCAGCTGTGTGCCGGGACAGGTCGGTGCCTTTGGGAAAGTACTGCCGGAGCAGACCGTTGGTGTTCTCGTTGGACCCCCGCTGCCACGGCGAATGCGGATCGCAAAAGTAGATGTCCAGCCCCGTGGCCAGGGTGATCGTCCGGTGATGCGCCATCTCTTTGCCCTGATCCCAGGTCAGCGATCCCAGCAGCAACGGCGGCAACGTCGCGATCATTTCGGTCATCGCCGCGGCGACGGTGGCTGCGTCTCGCCCGTCGGGCAGGTGCAGCAGCATCACAAACCGGGTCGAGCGTTCCACCAGGGTCCCGATCGCCGAGCGGTTGTCTTGGCCCAGGATCAGGTCACCTTCCCAGTGCCCCGGCACCGCACGATCAGCCACCTCGGCGGGCCGCTCGGAGATGTTGACCATGTCCTGGATCCCGCCCGACGGTCGTTCCCGGCGGGCCTGGGTTTGCCGGCGTGGCATCCGCAATGCCCGCCCGGTCCGCAGCGCCGCGGTCAGTTCCCGGCGCAACGCACCCCGGCCTTGCACGTACAGTGATTGGTAGATCGTTTCGTGTGACACCCGCATCTCCGGCCGGTCGGGAAAGTCCAGGGCCAGTCTTTCGGAGATCTGCCGCGGGGACCACTTGCGGGTCAGCCCGTCCTGCACCACCGCCCGCAGTACCGGATCAGCGGCCAGCTTCGCGGTCTTGGGGCGTTTCGCGCGGTGTTCGGCGCGGTGCTGGGCGCTGCTGGGCCGGTAGTTCCCGTTCAGGCCGGTGTTGCGGGCCAGCTCCCGCGACACCGTCGACGCCGACCGGCCGATCATCCTGCCGATCGCGCGGGGCCCGTGACCTGCGGCGGTCAGGCAGGCGATCTCGTCCCGCTCAGTGATGCTCAACCGGAGTGGGCCGGGGCGGGTGGGTGCGTTGCTGCTCACCCCGCCAGCGTGGCGGAACAGCCGGACTCCGGTGGCGGGGGCGAAGCCGGCCGCTTGCGCGGCCGGCTTCGCCGTCTTTCCTGCCCGGATGTGGTCCCAGAACTCCAGCTGCACTGACCTGGGTAGCCAGCGATGCGCTCGAACCATCGGCAATTCCACCTTTCATCGAGGTGGTGTTGCAACGACCCCATGACTCCGAGACTCCTTACCGGCTCTTAAGGCCGGTAAGGAGTCCTTCACGGCTTTCAGGCCTGGGCGTCGAAGTCGCGGGCCGCGAGGGCCCGGACGATGCCCGCCCGGCCTTCCGAGACCAGCCGGCGCAGGGCCTGCGAGTGCTCGGTCTCCAGCCACTTGTCGGACGCCTTCACCGTCGCCGGCTCCACGGCCCACGACGGGTACAGCCCGATCGCGATCGGCTGCGCGCGCTCGCTGGAGCGCCGCTGCCACACCTCGTCGATCACCTCGAAGTACTTCCCGACGTACTCGCCGAGCAGTGCCTTCTGCCCCGGGTGCGAGAAGCCCGAGATGAGCGAGTCGCTGACGGCGTTGGTCAGCTCGTCGTCGTGGACCGCGCGCTCCCACGCGTCGGCCTTCGCCTCGGCCGCCGGCCGCAGCGCGCGGCCGCGTTCGGCCTGGCGGCGCCCGGTCGCGGTGTTGTCGCGGGCCAGCTCGGCGTCGAGCTCCGCGGAACCCGCCTTGTCGTGCGCGACCAGCGCGTGCAGCAGGCGCCAGCGCAGGTCGGTGTCGACGCTGAGGCCCTCCAGCGGGGCCGAGCCGTCGAGCCAGCCGGCGAGCACCGCGAGGGTCGCCTCGTCCAGCACCGAACCGGCCAGCGAGTTCACGAACGCCAGCTGGTGGTCCGAGCCCGGCTCGGCGCCGCGGACCAGCTCCAGCAGCCGGCCGGTGAACGCCGGCCAGCCGGTCTTGGCCGCCCAGCCCTGCTCGGCGTAGGAGTTCAGCGCGGTCTGGGCCTGCAGCAGCAGCCGCTGGACGACGCCGACCTCGCTCTCGGTGTGGATGCCGCGCTGCACCAGGGTGACGAAGTCGCGGGCCTTCAGCTCGGCCTCGCGGGTCATCTCCCAGGCCGCCGACCAGCACAGGGTGCGCGGCAGCGGCTCGGTGATGTCGGCGACACGGTCGATCAGCGTGGTCAGCGACACCGGGTCGAGCCGCATCGTGCAGTAGGTCAGGTCGTCGTCGTTGACCAGCACGAGCTTGCCCGCGGCCTGCCCGACCAGGTCGGGCACCTCGGTGCGTTCGCCGTCGACGTCCAGCTCGACGCGGTGGGTGCGGACGATCTTGCCGTTGCCGTCCTCGTCGTAGATGCCCACGGCGACGCGGTGCGTGCGCAGCTCGCCGGCGCCCGGCTTGGCGCCGGACTGCACGACGGCGAACGAGGCGAACGTGCCGTCCGCGCCGATCTCGTAGCGCGGGCTCAGCGAGTTCAGGCCGGTGGTCTCCAGCCACTGCGCGCTCCACCACGACAGGTCGCGCCCGGACGCCTCTTCCAGCGCGCCGAGCAGGTCGGCCAGCGTGGCGTTGCCCCAGGCGTGCTTGCCGAAGTAGACCTTCAGGCCGTCGAGGAAGTGCTCCAGCCCGACGTAGGCGACGAGCTGCTTGAGCACGCTCGCGCCCTTGGCGTAGGTGATGCCGTCGAAGTTCACCTCGACCGCGTGCAGGTCGACGATGTCGGCGGCGATCGGGTGCGTCGAGGGCAGCTGGTCCTGGCGGTAGGCCCAGGACTTCTCGATGTTCGCGAAGCTGGTCCACGCGTTCTTGTACTCGGTGGCCTCGGCCTGGGCGAGCACGCTGGCGAAGGTCGCGAACGACTCGTTCAGCCACAGGTCGTCCCACCAGCGCATGGTGACGAGGTCGCCGAACCACATGTGCGCCATCTCGTGCAGCAGCGTCTCGGCGCGCCGCTCGTAGGCGTAGCGGGTGACGCGGCTGCGGAAGACGTAGTCCTCGAGGAAGGTGACGGCGCCGGCGTTCTCCATCGCGCCCGCGTTGAACTCCGGCACGAACAGCTGGTCGTACTTGGAGAACGGGTACGGCGTGCCGAACTTGTCGTGGTAGAAGCCGAAGCCCTGCTTGGTCTCGGTGAACAGGCGCTCGGCGTCCATGTGCTCGGCCAGCGACGCGCGGCAGTAGATGCCGAGCGGGATCGTCTTGTGGGCGTCGGTGTACTCGTCGCGCCACTCGGCGTACGGCCCGGCGATCAGCGCGACCAGGTAGGTCGAGAGCCGCTCGGACTCCTTGAAGACGGTCCGGACGGCGCCTTCCGGCGTCTCCTCGGCCGACTCCGCGAGGGTGTTGGAGACGACCTTCCAGTCCTTCGGGGTCACCACGGTGAGCCGGTAGACCGACTTCAGGTCGGGCTGGTCGAAGCACGCGAACATCCGCTTGGCATCGGCCGTCTCGAACTGGGTGTACAGGTAGACGCTGTCGTCGACCGGGTCGACGAACCGGTGCAGGCCCTCACCGGTGTTCATGTACCGGCAGTCGGCGGTGACCGTGAGCTCGTTCGTCTCGGCCAGGTCCGCCAGCGCGATGCCCCGGTCTTCGACATAGGCGCTGATGTCGACGTCCGCGCCGTTCAGCGTGGCGGAGTGCACGCGATCGGCGACGAGGTCGACCCAGGTCTGTTCGCCGGCCTTGGCGCTCGCGAACCGGACGGTCGTCTTCGACGCGAAGGTCTTCTCCCCGGGTCCGCCGTGGCCGTCGGTCAGATCGAGCTCGATGTCGTAGCCGGTGACGTCGAGCAGATCCGCGCGCAGCTTGGCGAGATCACGGGTCAGGTTGGGGGCGGGCACAGGCACCTCTGGTCGTGGGATCGGTTTTCAGGCTCCCCGCATCCAATCATGGGCGCGGGGTGGCGGGCGATGAGGGAACAAGCGTGCGCTCCCCGGTGTTGGCCCGCAGTGTGGGGCCTGCCCACACGCCGACGTCGCCTTCACGTGCACAGGAGTACCCGATGACCACTGCCGAGCAGCCCACGAAGGTCGATTTCTACTTCGACCCGATCTGCCCGTTCGCCTGGATCACCTCGCGCTGGATCCTCGAGGTGGAGAAGCACCGCAACCTGGACCTGACCTTCCGGGTGATGAGCCTCTCCTACCTGAACTCGGGCCGGGACGAGCTGCCGCAGGAGTACAAGGACCTGCTGGCGAAGGGCTGGGGCCCGGTGCGCGTGGCCGTGGCGCTGTCGGAGCTCAAGGGCGAAGAGGTGCTGCGCGACTACTACACCGAGTTCGGCACCCGCTTCCACAACCAGGGCAACAAGGACCGCGACGTGGTCATCAAAGAAGCCCTGGCCGCGATCGGCGCGCCGTCCGAGCTGTACGACGCCGCCGACTCCACGGAGTACGACGACGCGCTGAAGAGGAGCCACCACGAGGGCATGGACCCGGTCGGCATGGACGTCGGCACCCCGACGATCCACATCGACGGCGTGGCGTTCTTCGGCCCGGTGCTCAGCTCGATCCCGCGCGGCGACGCCGCGCTGAAGATCTTCGACGGCGCGGTCGCGCTGTCGAGCTACCCGGACTTCTTCGAGCTCAAGCGCACCCGCACGGGCGACCTGAACTTCAATTGACCCGTTCCAAAAAGCGTCACTTTCCCTAGGAAAGATGCGTCGGAGGCCCCCTCGGACGCATCTTTCCTGGTGAAAGTGACGTCTTCGGGTCAGAGGGTTTTGAGGGCGGCCGAGGTGACGTCGGCGGGGTAGCGGGACGCCGCCACCGCCGCCGCCTCGGTCGACTCGCCCCGGCCGACCGCCGCCTTCAGCGCGATCAGCTCGTGCAGGCCGTGGCGGTGGTAGCGGACGAAGTCGGCGTCGACCGGGTCGCCGTGGCCGGGGACGACGACACGCGGTTCCAGCGCGAGCAGCGTGTCGAGGGTGTCCGGCCACGCGGTCAGGTCCGAGTCGGTGCCGAACGAGAACGCGCTGAAGCCGTGTTCGGCGTTCTCGACGATGTCGCCCGCGAAGACCACTTCCGCGTCCGGCACGTGCACGATGACGTCGTGGTCGGTGTGGGCGCGCCCGGGGTGCAGCAGCACCGCCGTCCGGCCGCCCAGGTCGAGCTCGGTCCGGTCGCTGAACAGGTGATCGGGCACGACGAACGTCGTCCGCGCGATGGCGTTGGCGATCGCCGCCTTGCCCTCCTCGCGGTAGTAGGCCATCCACTTCTCCCGCGCGCCCTCGGCGTACTCGGTCAGCTCGGCGCGGCAGCCCTCGTGCGCCCAGACCGCGCACGGCAGGAACCGCTCGGTGCCCCAGGTGTGGTCGAAGTGCGCGTGGGTGAACGCGACCGCCCACGGCAGCGCCGTCAGCTCGCGCACGGCCGCCGCCAGCTCGGCGCCCTGGTCCAGGTCGCCCCGGGTGTCGATGACCAGGCAGCGGTCGGCCCCGACGACCAGCCCGACGGTCAGGTCCAGCTCCTCGTACCGCCGCGCGTGCACGCCGTCGGCGACTTCGACCCAGCGACCGGTCATCGCAAGACTCCTTCGTGCAGGACGGGAGCGGCTTCGCTCACGTCGATCTGGGCGGCCAGCGCGACGTCGCCGCCGTGCCCGGCCTCGGTCAGCTCGCGCCCGGACACGCAGTCCGCGATCGCCGCGACGTCCACCGCGCGCGCGGCCAGCGCCGCTTCGGGGGACAGTGTGCGCCCGAAGCGGGCCGGCGCGGCGGCGATCGCGCCCGCGCCCACCTGGTCCTCGACGCACGGGCGCAGCGGCCCGGACGTGTCGCCGTGACCGAAGATGTTCACCCCCCAGCGTTCTCCGGCCGCGATGACCCCGATCGGGCCGCCCAGCCCGTGCGCCTTGGCGGCCACGGCGGAGGCGTTGCGCAGGCAGCCGGCCAGCACGTGGGCGCCGGTCGACGCGGCCGCGTCGCACAGGGTGGCGCCGTTCGGCGACGGCAGCGCGAGCAGCGTCCCGGGCGGGATGTCCGTCACCGACGACGGCCGCAGGGTGAACGCGCCCTCGCCGGCGATGACGGCGCCCGCGGCCCGCGCGAGCGCGACGCCGCGTTCGTCGCGCCACCGCACGGGCAGCACCCGGCCGCCGCGGCCGACCACGAGATCCGTGGTGGTGCTGAAGGAAAGCACGTCGACGACCACCAGCACGGCGCATTCCCGGCCGAGCGCGGCCACCCCTTCGGCGCCCCAGTCGAGCCTGACGTCGTGTCCCGACTGCTCCCAGATCCCCACCCCCGGAGCATGCCGGAAACCGGCCGTGATGGCAGACTCCCAGCCGTGCGTGTCTACTTGGGATCCGACCATGCCGGCTTCGAGCTGAAGAACCACCTGGTGGCTCACCTGGAGAAGCAGGGCCACGAGGTCACCGACATCGGCCCGCGGGTCTACGACGCGGCCGACGACTACCCGGCCTACTGCGTCGAGACGGCGCTGCGCGTCGTGGCCGACGAAGGCAGCCGCGGCATCGTCGTCGGCGGCTCCGGCAACGGCGAGCAGATCGCCGCGAACAAGGTGCCCGGCGCCCGCGCCGGCCTGGCCTGGAGCGTCGAGACGGCCAAGCTGTGCCGCGAGCACAACCACGCCCAGCTGATCGGCGTCGGCGCCCGGATGCACACCGCCGAGCAGGCCACCGAGATCGTCGAGGCCTTCCTCGCGACGGAGGTCTCGCCCGAGGAGCGGCACGCTCGCCGCGTGCAGCAGCTGCTGGACTACGAGCGCACCGGCACCCCGCCGGCCCTGCCGGAGGCCTGATGCCCGAGGGGCACACGCTCCACCGGCTGGCCCGGTTGCACAAGCGCCGCTACGCCGGGGCCCCGGTCGAGGTGAGCAGCCCGCAGGGCCGCTTCGCCGCCGAAGCGTCCCGTTTGGACGGTCGGGTGCTCGTCGGCGCCGAGGCGCACGGCAAGCACCTGTTCCACGACTACGGGCCGCACGGGATCGTCCACATCCACCTGGGCCTCTACGGCACATTCGGGGAGGGTTCGCTGCCCGTGCCCGAGCCGGTCGGCCAGGTCCGGCTGCGCCTGGTCGGCCGGACACAGTGGACGGACCTGCGCGGCCCCAACACGTGCGAGCTGCTGGACCCGGCCCAGGCCGACGCGATCAAGGCGCGTCTCGGGCCCGACCCGCTGCGCCGCGACGCGAAGCCGGACAAGGCCTGGGCGCGGATCTCGAAGTCGAAGGTCTCGGTCGCCGCGCTGCTGATGGACCAGGCGGTGCTGGCCGGCGTCGGCAACGTCTACCGCGCCGAAGTCCTGTTTCGCCACGGCGTCGCGCCGCTGACGCCGGGCCGCGCGCTGGACCGCGCGCTGTGGGACGACATGTGGGCCGACCTGGTGACGTTGATGCGCGACGGCGTCCGCGTCGGCCGCATCGACACGGTCCGCCCGGAGCACCTGCCGGAGGCGATGGGCCGCGCGGCCCGCGTCGACCGCCACGGCGGCGAGGTGTACGTCTACCGCCGCGCCGGCGAGCCGTGCCTGGTGTGCGGGACGCCGGTGGAGACGTCGTCGCTGGTCGGGCGGAACCTCTACTGGTGCCCGACCTGCCAGCCGGCCTGACTCAGAGCCGCTTGCCGAAGGCCTTCGCGAACGTGTGCACGTCGCCCGGCCAGCGGGCCGAGACGTAGTTGCCGTCCTCGACGACGAACGCCGGACGGTCGTCGTCGAGGCGGTCGCGGGCCCGGCCGCTCGCCTGCACCCGGTCGGTGGTGTCCCGGAAGTCCGCCGGCCGCGCCAGTGCGCGGGTGACCTCCTGCTGCACCGACATGTACCCCTCGGGCTGCCCCGGTTCCTCGAGGTAGGTGCGGTAGTAATCCGGGTCCCAGAAGCGCGTCCGCCGCGTGAGCCGCCAGGCCGTCCGCTCCAGCGGCCAGGTCAGCGCCGTCGTCGTGCGGCCGTGCAGCACCGAGCGGCCGGTGGCCGGGTCGACGCTGCGCGCGGCGAGCAGGACGCCGTGGCAGATCGCGCCGACCGGCAGGTCACGGCGGAAGGCGTCGGCGACCACGCCCTGCAGCACGGGGCTTTCGAGGTACTCGCGCATGCCGCGGGCCCGGTGCCCGCCGGGCAGGAGCACACCGTCGACGTCGTCGAGCTTGATGTCGTCCCAGCGGATCGGGGTGCGCCACGCGGGATCCGCGAGCAGCGCGCGGTGGGCGTCACGCGCGGCTTCGTCGGCGCGCAGCACGCGGCCGAGCGCGGTGAGCTTCTTCAGGCCCGGCACCCGGCCCCACAGATCGAGGCCCTCGCCGGTGACCATCAGCTCGTCACAGGTGGCCTGCGTGCCGCCGGGTGTCGCGAAGACGACCGTGTGGTCCCGGCTCAGCACCGCCCGGCTGACGGCCACTTCGGACGGGTCCGAGTCCCGGGCCGGGACGGGGATCAGCACTCTCGCCACGGCATCCTCCTGAAGTCGTCCAGGAGGATGCCAGCCGGTGCTCAGAAGTCGAAACCGCCCCCGTCGAAGCCACCGCCGTCAAAGCCGCCGCCGTCGAAACCGCCGCCGCCCCAGTCGCCGCCGCCGTCACCACCGCCGAAGTCGCCTCCGCCGTCACCGCCACCATCGCCGTCACCGCCGCCGGAGTCGAGCGCGTCCTGCTGGCCGGCGTCGTAGCCCGACTCCCAGGCCCCGGCGCTGGCGATGCCGCCCATGCCGGAGAACATCGCGCTGAACAGGAACATCGACCCGAGGCCCCAGGCGCCGGCGACGAGCGCGGGCTTCCACCACGGCTCGCTGTACCAGCCCTGCGGCACCGGCCGGCCGGCCACGCGGCCGCCGGGGTAGTAGTACGGCGTGTCCTGGCCGGCGTCCGGGGAGGCGGCGTAGTGCTGGCCCTCGACGTCGACGTCGCGGCGCTCGGTCACCTTGCCGGCGCGCTCGCGCTCGGCCTCCTCCGGCAGCTGCGGGCCCGGGTCCATGCCCATCGCGACCCGCGCGGCGCGGACGTAGTAGAGGCCTTCGACGGCGGTGTCCTTGACCAGCCGGGCCTGCTCGATGGTGCGCGCCTGCTCCATCTGCGAGCCGGCCGCGTTGTAGCGCTCGCTCGCGTCGGCCATCGCCTGCTGCGACGCGGTGTCCGTGCCGTTGAGGTTGAGGACCTGGCCGCCGAGCCGCTCGACGAGGCGCCGCGCGTCGGCCTTGGCGTCGTCGAGTTCCCGCTGCCGGGCCGCGGCGCGCTGCCGCGAGAAATACAGGCCGCCACCGACGATCACGACGACGAGCACGATCAGGAAGATCGCGGTGCCCATGGACCACTCCCAGAAGCTCGGTGCCCGGTGACCGGAAGTCACCTTGTGATTCGGACAACGCGGACGTTGCGCGGAGGGTTCCCGGGTAGTGATCCGGCCCACCGTCAGCTCTGGCCGAGGAAACTAGAACACGTTATAGTTCCGCGGTATGAAGTTCACCCTGTCGATCGCGATGAACCCGCTTGATCAGCTGGGCGAGCTGGCCCGGGCCGCGGAAGAGGCCGGCTTCGCCGCCATCGCCCTGCCGGACTCGCTCTTCTACGCCGAGACGGTCTCCACAGACTATCCCTACACCCCCGACGGCAGCCGGTTCTGGACCGCCGAAACGCCCTGGGTGGACCCGCTGGTCGCGACCGCCGCCATGGGCGCGGTCACCAGCCGCATCGAGTTCTACACGTCGGTGCTGAAGCTCGGCTCGCGCAACCCGGTGCTGCTGGCGCGTCAGGTCGGCTCGGCGTCGGTGCTCACCGGCGGCCGGTTCGGGCTCGGCCTCGGCGTCGGCTGGCTGCCGCAGGAGTTCGAGTACTGCGGCGTGCCGTTCGAGCGGCGCGGCAAGCGCGTCGACGAGGCGATCGACGTGCTCCGGCTGATCCTCGACGGCGGCATGGTCGAGTACCACGGCGAGTTCTACGACTTCGACAAGCTGCAGATGAGCCCGGCGCCGCCGTCGCGCGTGCCGTTCTACATCGGCGGCCACACCGACGTCGCGCTGCGGCGCGCGGCCCGCGTCGCCGACGGCTGGTCGTCGGCGATGATGAAGCTCGAGGAGCTGCGCGAGACCATCGCCCGGCTGAAGGAGCTGCTGGCCGAGCGCGGCCGCGCCGACGACCCGTTCGAGTACCAGGCCGTCTGCATCGACAAGTTCGGCCTCGACGGTTACCGCGAGCAGGGCGAGGCGGGTGTCACCGACATCATCACGATGCCGTGGGTGTTCGACGGCGTCGGCTTCGACGCCCCGGTCGAGCCGAAGCTGGAGTCGATCCGCAAGTTCGGGGCCGAGATCATCGACAAGTTCGGGGAGTGACGGCGATGGGCGTGCAGGTCAGCTGGGACACGGAGAAGGAGCAGCCGCCGGCGCGGCGCGCGGCCCTGGCGTCGATGACGGCGGTGACGGCGGGGGACAAGGACGCGTGGCTGGCGCTGTTCGCCGCCGACGGTGTCGTCGAGGACCCGGTGGGCCCGTCGATGTTCGACGAGACGGGCAAGGGACACCACGGCCACGACGGCATCAGTGCCTTCTGGGACAAGACGATCGGCAACGTCGAGCGCTTCGAGTTCGTCATCCGCGACTCCCACGCGGCGGGCGCCGAAGTGGCGAACGTCGGCACGATCACGACGTACCTCCCGGGCGGCTACCGCGTCGACACGGACGGCGTGTTCGTCTACCGCGTCGGCGACGACGGCTTGATCACGTCGATGCGCGCGTTCTGGGAAACCGAACGCGTGATGGCCACGGCCCGGCAGGTCACGGGGTAGCTCCTCCGGGGCCCGCGCCGGTCCGGTGCGGGTCCCGTCGCCCCTCAGCGGCGGGACCGGCTGTCGTAGGCCTCCCGGGCCGCTTCGACCTTGCCGAGGTTGCCCGACCACTCCGAAAGGCTCGCGAACAGCGGCCCGAGGCTGCGGCCCAGCTCGCTGATCTCGTACTCCACCCGCGGCGGGACCTCCGCGTGGTAGGTCCGCACGACGAGGCCGTCGCGCTCCAGCTGCCGCAGCCGCTGGGTGAGCACCTTCGGCGTGATCGTGCCGATGCGGCGTTCCAGCTCGACGAACCGCTGCCGCCCGTATTCCTTCAGCGACCACAGGATCGGCGTGGTCCAGCGGCTGAAGACGATGTCGACCACCGGCGCGATCGGGCAGGCCAGCTCGGGTGTGGTTCCGGTCACTTTCGGGGCCTCCAGCCATTACTTTCCTCTAGGTACCTACTATACGTCGGAATGTAGCGTCCTCCGCATGATCACAGTCATGGGAGCGACGGGGAACGTCGGACGGCCGCTGGTGCGAGCGCTGGCCGCGGCCGGTGAACAGGTGACGGCGATATCCCGCCGAGAGGCGGCGGGCGTGCCGGACGGCGTGCGCGTGGCGCCCGCCGTCGAGTCCGCTTTGGACGGTGCCGAGGCGCTGTTCCTGATGGTGCCGGGCGGTTTCGCGCCCGTGGACGACGTGCTGGCCGCGGCACGCGCGGCCGGCGTCGAACGGGTGGTGCTGCTGTCGTCCCAGGGCGTCGCGACGGGCCGGCACCCGGCGGTGCTGGAGGACTCCGTCCGGACCTCGGGTCTGAAGTGGACGGTGCTGCGCCCGGGCGGGTTCGCGTCGAACGCCTTGCAGTGGGCGGAAAGAGTGCGGACGTCCCGGCAGGTGGTGGCGCCGTTCGGCGACGTCGCGTTGCCGGTGGTGGACCCGGAGGACATCGCCGCGGTGGCGGCTTCGGTGTTGCTGTCCGGACGTTCCGGCGACGTCTACGAGCTGACGGGCCCGGCGCCGATCACACCCCGCCAGCAGGCGGCGGCGATCGGCGAGGCGTTGGGCGAGCCGGTGCGTTTCGTGCCGCAGACACGCGAGGAGGCACGCGCGGCGATGCTGGGTTTCATGCCGCCGGAGGTCGCCGACGTGACGCTGGGCATCCTTGGCGCGCCGACCCCACGGGAGCAGCGCGTCAGCCCGGACGTCTCGCGGGTGCTGGGCCGCCCGCCGCATCCGTTCACCGAGTGGGCCGCGCGCAACGCGGCGGCGTTCAAGTGACGACACTGTCCTATCAGGACTCCGGAACGGGAGCGCCGCTGGTGTTCCTGCACGGCAACCCGACGTCGTCGTACTTGTGGCGCAACGTGACGCCGTCCCTGCCGGGTCGCCGTCTGGCGCCGGACCTGATCGGCATGGGCGCCTCGGAACGCCCGGACATCGAGTACACGTTCGACGACCACGCTCGCTACCTGGACGCCTGGTTCGACGAACTGGACCTGGAAGACGTCGTCCTGATCGGCCACGACTGGGGCGGCGCCCTGGCCGCGGACTGGGCGTCGCGGCACCCGGGCCGGGTCCGCGCATTGGCGTTCACCGAGGCGATCCTGAAGCCGATGACGTGGGAGGAGTTCCCGCCGGCGGGCGCGGAGGTGTTCCGCGCGATCAAGACGTCGACGGACCTGTCGGGCTTCTTCGCCGGCCTCCCGCCGGAGTACCGGACCACGCACGACGTCCCGCTGCTGCGCTGGGCGCGTTCCCTGCCCCTGGGCGGCGAGCCGGCCTCGGTGGTGTCGCGCATCGAGGCGTTCGGAGCCTGGCTGGCGGCGACCCCGGAGATCCCGAAGCTCCTGATCACGTTCGAACCGGGCCACGACACGATGCTGACACCGCCGATGATCGACTGGTGCCGGGACACCTTCGCGTCGCTGGAAGTGGTGCACCACCCCGTCGTCGCCGGTCACCACACGCCGGAAGAGCGGCCGGAGCTGATCGCGGAGTCGTTGCTGGCGTGGCTGCCGGGCTAGCAGGTGCGGTCCCGGGACGTGCCGTTCGGGGCGAACTCCAGCCGGACGTCGCCGGAGGCGGGCAGCAGGATCGCCGTGCCGTCCGCGCGGTTCCACGCCCTCGGGAGCAGCATCGACGTCCCGCCGGACTGCTGGACGAGCACGAGCCCGTCGTAGCGGAACCGGTACTGGGCGTCGGGCGCGCAGGGCGTCACCGTCACCCCGCGCGCCCGGAGGCCGAGGTCCTTGCCGCTGAACACGACGGTGTCGGCCATCGTCGGCAGGGCGACCTCGTACTCGTACGCGCGGCGTTCGCCGAGGGCGGCCGAGTAGTCCGTCACCGACCAGAACGCGCCGACGGTGACGAGCACGAAGGTGAAGGTCCACTGCACGACGGCCGCGGTCGGCGACCCGCGGCGGCCGGTGCGGGCCTGGTGCAGGCGGTCGGCGAGCGGGAAGAACAGGAAGCCTGCGGCGATGCACAACCCCGGCAGCCCGGCGAACCGGTAGAGCAGGGCGGGTTCGGCGAGGCCGGTCAGGCCCACGACGACCAGCACGATCCCGGCGACGGCGAGCACGGGCACGGCCCGACGCAGCAGCGTCTGCCACGCCCGCGGCGACAGCCGGGCTTCGAGCAGGCGATGGGCCCAGAGGACGGCGAGCCCGACGGCGGCGACGACGGTGATCGGCACGGTCATCCCGTCGCTCGCGCGGATCAGGTAGTCGGCCACGGACAGCCCGAGCACCGAGTAGTGCACGCCGAACCACCCGCAGAACGCGTTGGCGTGCTGGGTGCCGAAGTAGAACAGCAGCGCGGTCAGCACGGTGGTGGGCGCGAGGATGGAGCTGAAGACCTTCAAGGCCCGCGACGGCGCGTCCCGCGTGACGCCGGTTTCCCGCGGCCGCCCGGCCACGCGCCGCGCGGTCAAGCGGGATCGCAGAGGTTGTTGACGACCCAGGTCACGGTGCCGCCTTCGACAAGCGGGTCGGGGATCTCGTTGCGGCCGACCCAGCAGTCCTCGTCGGCGTGCCCCAAGCCCGGCTCTTCGCGGAAGGCGTTGTGGACGCAGACGTCGTGCGCCGGGCAGACCCGCCGGTAGAAGTCGTCGACGGAGAAGTTGGTGAAGGAGGTCCCGATCTGCTGTTCGAGACTGCGCCGGTCAGCGGAACCGAGCACCCACCGATCCGGCGGCTTGGGCGGCTCAGGCGGCTTCTCAGTGACGGCGGCGGTGGTCGTGTCCGCGGCCTTACTCGATCTCGGAGTGGTCGTCAGCGGCGCGACGCTCCGGCTGGTCGTACCGCCGGAGCTGGTCAGCCCCAGCGCGCTGGTGGTGCTGGGCGCTTGAAGAGTGGACGCGGCGGAGGTCACGACACCGCTGCTGCCGCCATCGGAGGCGGACGGCGCCGCCGGCTCCGGGGCACGCCCACAGGCCACGATCAGAACGGCCGTGACAACCAGCACGACACCGGCACGGGTCGGCCTGTTCATCGGACATCACCTCTCCGTGAGGAGAAGTCGCGAGAACGCGAGGAAATACAACAAGATCGACGCAGGATGGGCCGATCGCCTCAACACGTTAGGCATGGCTGCCGAGGACCTCAGATAGCGGCGATCCTCTTCCCATCCCGCTACCAGCGGGCCTGTAAGTCGGGATGACAGGATTTGAACCTGCGACCCTTCGCTCCCAAAGCGAATGCGCTACCAAGCTGCGCCACATCCCGGTCCACCCCCAGGGGGGTGTGCGATCAGCCTAGCGGGTCACGCTAAGCTGACCTCGCACCCGGGTACCTCGGGGGCACGCGGGTGTAGCTCAATGGTAGAGCCCTAGTCTTCCAAACTAGCTACGCGGGTTCGATTCCCGTCACCCGCTCCAACGGCCGAGGCGGCGTCCGCCTCGAGCTTGGCGGCTATCACGTCCAGCAGTTTGTCCGTGTCCACCGGCTTGGTGATGTAGTCGTCCGCGCCGCTGGCCAGGGTCCTTGCCCGGTCTTCCGCGGTGGCCTTCGCGGTCACCGCGATCACCGGGAGGTCGGCGTTGGCCGCTTCCGCTCGGATCGCCGCGATCGTCGCGTTGCCGTCCAGTTCCGGCATCATCACGTCCATCAGGACCAGGGCCGTGTCCTCGTTGCGCTCCAGGGCGCGGATGCCGTCGACGCCCGTCTCGGCGTAGACGACCTCCAGGCCGGCCTGCTCCAGGACCGCGGCCAGGGCGAACACGTTCCTCAGGTCGTCGTCGACGATCAGGACCTTCTCGCCCTGGAAGCGTTTCGGGGCGATGTGCGGGGCCGCGATCCGGACCGTGCTCGGGACCGAGGGCAGCCTGGGTGATGACAGCGCCGTCACGGCCGGGTCGACCAGGTTCGATGCCGCCACGGGGAGGTACAGGGTGAACGTCGAGCCCTTGCCCGGCTCGCTGATCACGCGCAGCTCGCCGCCGAGCAGCTCCGTGAGCTGCTGGCTGATGTTCAGGCCCAGGCCGGTGCCGCCGTACTTGCGGCTCGTGGTGCCGTCCGCCTGGCGGAACGCCTCGAAGATCACCGCCAGCTTCTCCTCGGGGATGCCGATGCCGGTGTCCTCGACGGCGAACGCGATGATGCCCGGCGCGGTCCGCAGCGCCTCCTGCTCGACCTCCGCCGGGTCGGCCGCGCGGATGTGCAGGCGGACGCTGCCCTCGTCGGTGAACTTCGCCGCGTTCGAGAGCAGATTGCGCAGGATCTGCTGGAGGCGGTGCTCGTCGGTGTGGACGCTGCCCGGCACCGGCGGGTCGATGTGGACGGCGAACTCCAGGCCCTTGTCGGCCGTGAGCGGCCGGCACAGCGACTCGACGTAGTCCACCAGCTCCGGCAGCGTGATGTCCGACATCTGCATGTCGAGCCGGCCGGCCTCGACCTTCGCCAGGTCGAGGATGTCGTTGATCAGCTGCTGCAGGTCGGAGCCCGCCGCGTAGATCGTGCGGGCGAACTGGATCTGCTTCTCGGTGAGGTTGCCCTCGGGGTTCTCCGACAGCAGCTTCGCCAGGATCAACGCGCTGTTCAGCGGCGTCCGCAGCTCGTGCGACATGTTCGCCATGAACTCGGTCTTGTACTGCGACGCGACCGTCAGCTGCCCGGCGCGTTCCTCCAGCTCCTGGCGGGCTTGCTCGATCTCGCTGTTCTTGACCTCGATGTCGCGGTTCTGCTGGGCGAGCAGCGCGGCCTTCTCGGCCAGCTCGGTGTTGGACCGCCGCAGCTCGCCCTGCTGGGCCTGCAGCTGCTCGGACCGGGCCCGCAGCTCCTGCGCCAGCCGCTGCGACTCGGTGAGCAGCGCCTCGGTGCGGGAGTTCGACAGGATCGTGTTGACGTTGACGCCGATCGTGTGCCGCAGCTGCTCCAGCAGGTCCTGGTGGACGGTGCTGAACTCGTTGACCGAGGCCAGCTCCAGCACCCCGAGCACCTCGCCCTGGAACAGCACCGGCAGCACGATGAGGTTGACCGGGGACGCCGAGCCGAGCCCGGACGACACCAGCGCGTACTCCGGCGGCGCGTTGTGGACCAGGATCGTGCGGTGGTCGACGGCGGCCTGGCCGATCAGCGACTCGCCGATCGCGAACCGCAGGCCGGCGCGGGACTGGGCGAGACCGTAGGCGGCGATGCACTCCAGCACCGTGCCGACCGAGTCGTCGTCGCGGGCCAGGAAGAACGCGCCCTGCTGGGCGCGGACCAGCGGCGCCAGCTCGGACAGGATCAGCGCGCCGACCGACGCGAGGTCGCGGTGCCCCTGCATCCGGCCGGACAGCTGGGCGAGGTTCGTCTTCAGCCAGTCCTGCTCGGTGTTGGTCCGCGTCGTCTCCTTGAGGTTCGCGATCATCTGGTTGATGTTGTCCTTGAGGTCGGAGACCTCCCCGGACGCGTCGACCGTGATGTGCCGGGTCAGGTCGCCCGCCGTGACCGCGGTGGCGACCTGCGCGATCGCGCGGACCTGCGTGGTCAGGTTCCCGGCCAGCTGGTTCACGCTCTCGGTGAGCCGTTGCCAGGTGCCGGACACGCCGTCGACCTCGGCCTGGCCGCCCAGCTTGCCCTCGGTGCCGACCTCGCGCGCCACGCGCGTGACCTCGGAGGCGAACGCCGAGAGCTGGTCGACCATCGTGTTCATGGTCGTCTTCAGCTCGAGGATCTCGCCGCGGGCGTCGACGTCGATCTTCTTCGTCAGGTCGCCCCGCGCGACGGCCGTGGTGACCTGCGAGATGTTCCGCACCTGGCTGGTCAGGTTGTGGGCCATGAAGTTGACGTTCTCGGTCAGGTCCTTCCAGGTCCCGGCCACGCCGGGCACCCGCGCCTGGCCGCCGAGGATGCCTTCGGTGCCGACTTCGCGCGAGACGCGCGTGACCTCGTCGGCGAACGCGCGCAGCGTCTCGACCATGCCGTTGAGCGTCTCGGCCAGCGCCGCGACCTCGCCCTGGGCGACGATCGAGATCTTCTTCGACAGGTCGCCGTTGGCCACGCCGGTCGCCACCGTGGCGATGCTGCGCACCTGGTCGGTCAGGTTGGTGGCCATGACGTTGACGTTGTCGGTGAGGTCCTTCCACGTGCCCGCGACGCCGCGGACCGTCGCCTGGCCGCCGAGCTTGCCTTCCGTACCGACCTCGCGCGCGACGCGCGTGACCTCGTCCGCGAACGCGGACAGCTGGTCGACCATCGTGTTCAGCGTCGTCTTGAGTTCCAGGATCTCGCCGCGCGCGTCGACCGAGATCTTCTGCGTCAGGTCGCCCTTCGCGACGGCCGACGTCACCGTGGCGATGTTGCGGACCTGGTCGGTCAGGTTGTTCGCCATGAAGTTGACGTTGTCGGTGAGGTCCTTCCAGGTGCCGGCGACGCCGGGCACGGTGGCCTGGCCGCCGAGCTTGCCCTCGGTGCCGACTTCGCGCGCGACGCGCGTGACCTCGTCGGCGAACGCCGAGAGCTGGTCGACCATCGTGTTGAGCGTGGTCTTGAGTTCCAGGATCTCGCCCCGGGCGTCGACCGCGATCTTCTGCGTCAGGTCGCCGCGCGCGACGGCCGTCGCGACCTGGGCGATGTTGCGGACCTGGGTGGTCAGGTTGTTCGCCATGAAGTTCACCGAGCCGGTGAGGTCGCGCCAGGTGCCGGCGACGCCGGGGACTTGCGCCTGCCCGCCCAGCTGACCCTCGGTGCCCACCTCGCGGGCCACCCGGGTGACTTCGTCGGCGAAGGCGGAGAGCTGGTCCACCATGGTGTTCATGGTCGTCTTGAGCTCGAGGATCTCGCCCCGGGCGTCGACGGTGATCTTCTGCGTCAGGTCGCCCTTCGCCACGGCCGTGGTCACGTGGGAGATGTTGCGGACCTGGTCGGTCAGGTTGTCGGCCATGCCGTTGACCGAGTCGGTGAGGCTGCGCCACGTCCCGGCCGCGCCGGCCACCTCGGCCTGCCCGCCGAGCTTGCCCTCGCTGCCGACCTCGCGCGCGACGCGGGTGACCTCCCCGGCGAACGCCGAGAGCTGGTCGACCATCGTGTTGAGCGTGTTCTTCAGCTGCAGGATCTCACCGCGGGCGTCGACGTCGATCTTCTTCGTCAGGTCGCCGGTGGCCACTGCCGTGGCCACCTGGGAGATTCCGCGGACCTGGTCGGTCAGGTTGTCGGCCATCAGGTTGACCGAGTCGGTGAGGTCGCGCCACGTGCCGGCGACGCCGGGCACCTGGGCCTGGCCGCCGAGCTTGCCGTCGGAGCCGACCTCGCGGGAGACGCGGGTGACCTCGTCGGCGAAGGAGGAGAGCTGGTCGACCATCGTGTTGATGGTGTTCTTGAGCTCGAGGATCTCGCCGCGGGCGTCGACGTTGATCTTCTGGGTCAGGTCGCCGCGCGCGACGGCCGTGGTGACCTGCGCGATGTTGCGGACCTGCTCGGTGAGGTTGTCGGCCATGAAGTTGACGGAGTCGGTGAGGTCGCGCCAGGTCCCGGACACGCCCGGCACGACCGCCTGGCCGCCGAGGCGGCCCTCACCCGCGATCTCGCGGGAGAGCCGCGTCACCTCGACGGCGAAGCGCGTCAGCTGCGCGATGAGGCCGTTGACCGTCTTCGCCAGGGTCGCGTACGCGCCCTGCAGCGGGCGGCCGTCGAGGGTGAGGGTCATCGGCTGGGACAGGTCGCCGTCGGCGACGCCGCCGAGCACGCGCTCCAGCTCGATGGCCGGGCGCGTGAGGTCCTCGACGAGGCCGTTGACGGCGTCGACGGCGGTGTTCCAGCCGCCGGGGCCGACCTCGGTCTCGAGCCGTTCGAGCAGTCTGCCTTCCTGGCCGACCGCCGTGCGCACCCGCAGCAGCTCGCTCACGAGCCGCTGGTTGCGCTCGGCGATGTCGTTGAAGGCGAGGGCGAGCTGCGCCGAGACGCCGTCGCCGTGCGGCACGAGCCGCCGCCGGAAGTTGCCGTCCCCGAGATCCCGCACCGCCACGAGCAGCCGCTCCAGCGCCGCCGCTTCGCCCTGGGATTCCGTTGTCATGTGTGCCGACCCTCTCCACCACGCATGCGCCAGCCGTGGTCGTCGACCCAGCGTGCCATGATTCGCCCTACACTTCGAGCCAGTCCGCCCGCTCACGCGGTAGCCGTGCGATAGCAGTCCGGAGGCAGGAGGTCCGTGCATGGTGTCACGTCCGGCTCCGTCGTCGGCAGCCCTGCCGCCGATGGCCGGCGGTGACGCGCCGCCGGGGTTCGACGCCTTCGGCCGGGCCGTTCTCGAGGACGTGCGGGACGCGGTGTTCCTGCAGGACGCCGCGGGCGTATTGCGCTGGGCGAACCCCGCCGGGCGGACGCTGACGGGCGACATCGAGCCGAAGCTGCACCCGGTCGCCGAGACCTCCGGACACGTGGAAGTGGCGGGAAACCGCCACCCCGCGCGCGTCCGGGCCCTGCCCGGCGGCTGGCACGCCTGGACGGTCGCCGGCCCCGAGGGGGAGAGCGTCTCCCCACGGCGGCATGTGGGCGACTTCCTGGCCGCGGCCGGGCCCCGGCTGGCGGCCGCGCGCGGCCGCCACGGCACCGCCCGCGTGATCGCCGAGCTGGCCGCGGCCGCGCTCGCCGAGACCGTGTTCGTCCTGCTGCCCACCACCCGCGGCCGGTGGGAGTGGTGGAGCTGCGAGCCCCCGGCCGCGCACGGCCACGGCCGGATCCGGCGGGTGCCGCCCCAGGCCGCGCCGGTGTTGGCGGCGACGTTCGGCGCCACCGGCCGGCCCCAGCCGGTCCCGGTGCCCGCGGCCGAGGTCGCCACGCTGCCGTCGGTCGTCGCGGACCGGTTCGCCGACCACGCCGAGGTCACCGTCGTCTCGCTGGGCCCGAGCGCGAGCGCCGGGGTCACCGGCGCGCTGCTGCTGGGCCGGCGCGCGGACCCGGAGTTCGGCGGCGAGCAGGACCGCGCCGTCGTCGAGTTCGCCAAGGCGGCCGGCACGGCGCTGGCCAACGCGCAGCGCTACGCCCGGCAGGAGGAGGCGACGCGCGGCTTGGAGACCACGCTGCGCCCGATCGACCCGCCGGAGCTGGCCGGCACCCGCTTCGAGACCTGGTACGAGCCGGCCGGCGGGGTGCTCGCGGTCGGCGGCGACTTCTACGACGTCCTCCCGCACGACGACGGCAGCGCGTTCCTGGTGCTCGGCGACATCTGCGGCAAGGGCGCCGAGGCCGCGGCGCTGACCGGGCGGGTCCGGCACGCGCTGACCGCGCTCGCCATGGTCGAGCGCGACGGCCGGACGTTGCTGCGGCTGCTCAACGAGCTGCTCATCGCCGGCGGCAGCAGCCGGTTCGCCACCCTCGTGCTCGGCACGGCCACCCCGACGGACGAGGGCGTCGACCTGACGCTGGCCTCCGGCGGGCACCCGGCGCCGCTGATCGTGCGCCACGCGGGCGGCGTCGAAGAGGTCACCGTCCCGGGCACGCTGGTCGGCATCTCGCCGCAGGCGCGCTTCGCCGAAGCGACGGTGCGGCTGGGGCCGGGCGACATGTGCCTGCTCTACACCGACGGCATCACCGAGGCCCGCAACCGGCACGACCCGTCGGAGCTGTTCGGCGACGACCGGCTGCGCGCGGTGCTGACGGCCGCGGCCGGGCAGCCGGCCCGCGAGGTCGTCCGGCAGCTGCGCCAGGCCGTGCGCGACTGGCTCGGCAGCTCCGCCCACGACGACATCGCCGTGCTGGCCGTGGAGTGCGCGGACTGATCGTCTGTTTGCTGGCCTGCCGCGTTCGCCGGTGCGTTTGCCGGCCGCCGGAGCGGGTAATTCCGATCCATGGCGAATGCACTTGAAGGCCGCCGGGTCGCGATCCTGGCCGCGGACGGCGTCGAGCAGGTCGAGCTGGAGCAGCCGCGCCGGGCCGTGCTGGACGCGGGCGCGACCGTGCAGCTCGTGTCCGTGGACACCGGTGAGATCCAGGCGATGAACGGCGACATCGACAAGGGCGACACGTTCGCCGTCGACCGCAAGGTTTCCGACGTGGCGATCGGCGACTTCGACGCGCTGCTGCTGCCCGGCGGCACGATGAACCCCGACAACCTGCGGGTGAACCCCGAGGCGGTGAAGTTCGTGGGCGACTTCGTGCGCGCGGGCAAGCCGGTCGGCGTGATCTGCCACGGTCCGTGGACGCTCGTCGAGGCGGATGTCGTGCGTGGCCGCACCTTGACGTCGTACCCGAGCATCCGGACCGATCTGCGTAACGCGGGGGCCACCGTCGTCGACGAAGAAGTGGTCGTGGACAACGGCCTGGTCTCCAGCCGCAACCCGGACGACCTGCCGGCGTTCTGCGCCGCGGTCGTGCGGGAGTTCGCGGGCTGACGGCCGTCCTCTGTGGACATTCACCCGGCCGTGTCCTTAAGTCCCGCTTAAATATGTTGGCTTTCGGCGTTCCGGCGGAGGACGCTGAGGGGGTGGCCAGGACCGCCCGAGAGGAGGTGGACGCAATGACAGTGAACGCGAGGCGCTACGGCCGTTGGTGCCGTGAACACTTCGACGTGGTCGCCGCCGAGCGCGTTCCCGCGCCCCGGGCCGCCGACGCCGCCGAAGCCCTCCCGCAGCCGGAGTCGGCGCCGGTCGAGACCGTCGCCGAACAACCGCAGCAGAGCTGAGTCTCCCGCACGCGAAAGGGCCCCCGGATCACGATCCGGGGGCCCTTTCGTTGCGCCGTTCGAGGCGGCCGACGTTCCGGCGGATGAAAGAATCCCTCTCCGGCGGACCGGGGGGGGGGGGCTTCTTCGCGAGCTGCGAGCCGCGAGCCGCGAGCAGAGCGCGCGCGGGTCAGCGGTAGCTGCGGCGGCGGTACCAGACCCGCCTCGGGCCGGGGGCGCCGATGCGGGTGATGACGTCCGTCAGCACCGCGCCGATGACCAGCCAGATGACCGCGGCCAGGCCGTCGTTGCAGAAGACCCGGAACTTCTCGGAGTCCGGCGTGAAGAGGTCGCGCAGGCCCAGGGAGACGCCGGCCGACCATTCGGAGATGAGGTGCGCGAAGCCGTTCGCCGCGTTCGCCTCGCCGAAGACCAGCACGATGTGCACGGCCAGGACCAGCGCGAACACCGCGCACACGAGGTGGATGAGCGCGTTGACCGTGCGCACGATCCGGAGGCGGGCGGGGGTTCGCTCCACGACTTCTTCGGTGGCGGCGGGTTCGTACCGCGGATCGTAGGGCTGCTCCGGGGGAGGGGGATACGGCATCGTCGGCGCCGTCCTTTCGACAGTCCTCTGTGGACGGATCTGGGGCGTGCGGTGCCAGGAAGAGGTACCCGGTGCCGGGGCCGGCCAACCCGGTGTTCCGCAAACTTCCGAAACATGGGGCGTGATAGGGTACTTTGCGGAATCGAGGAGGGTCATGGCGCAGGAGGTCTACTCCGTCGAGCAGGTCGCGACGCAGCTCGGGCTGCACGTCCGGACCGTCCGGAACTACGTGCGGGACGGGCGGCTGAAAGCGGTCCGGATCGGCAAGCAGTACCGGATCACCGCGGCCGACCTCGCGGCCTTCACCGGGCTCCCGGCCGCCGCGCCGGCGGCCGCCAAGAAGGCGGACCTCTCGGGTGTCGTCGAGGTCGAGGACGTCGACCGGGCGACGGCGGACCGGATCGCCACCCTGGTCCACGCGTCGCTGCAGGGACCGCAGTCGCTGCGCGTCGAAACGATCTACGACAAGGAGAAGTCCGTCCTGAAGCTCATCGTGCTCGGCGACCTCGCGGCCGGCGCGGACCTGCTGCGGATGGTCGCGGGGTTCGTCGAAGGCCTGGGCTGAGCCGGGCGGCTGAACCTCGCCCCGGGTGGGCAACCCGGGCCGCCACGGCACGTCCAGGTGATCATGAGACTCCTCCGGCGTACGGCACTGACGCTGTCCGTCCTCACCGCCCTGGCCGTCCCTGCCTCGCCCGCTTCCGCGGAAACCGTTGTCCCGAAAGGTTTCCAGCCCGCGTCGACCAGCTGGACCGGTCCGGACACCGGCTACGTCCTCGGCTACTCGCCCTGCGCGAAGTCGTGGTGCCCGGCGTTGCTGGGCACGACCGACGCCGGGCGGCACTGGCGGCGCCTCGGCGCACCGTCGATGCCGCTGCCGGACAACCACAACCACGTCGCGCTGACGTTCGTCACCGATCGCGTCGCCTACGTCAGCGACGGCGTGCACGTGCGGACGACGCGGGACGGCGGCGCGAGCTGGCACCCGGTCGGCCTCGTCGACGCGCGGGAACCCTTCTACGTCTCGAAGATCACCGAAACCGGCGGCCGCGTGTTCGCCGTGCTCAGCACCTACGGCGAGGGCCGCGGCTCGACGCGGCTGTACTCGGCGGCCGCCGGCTCGCCGGTGCTGGTCCCGATGCCGGGCTTCGCGGTCACCGGGGACATCACCTACGGCGACGTCGCCGTCGGCGGCGGCCTGCAGGTCGCGCTCGGCGCGAACTACGGCGACGAGAAGTACTGGACCTCGCGCGACGGCGTCCGCTTCACCCCGGCCGCGCCGCCGTGCCCGACGGGGACGGTGGCGTCGCTCGCCGGCGTCCGGGACAAGCAGGTCGTGGCGTTGTGCAGCAGCAGTCCCGGCTCGCCCCAGCCGGGCTCGACGGAACGGAGCCTGCGGCACGCGGCGCGCCTGGGTGGGACGTTCAGCGGCACCGACGCGGCCCCGGTCGTCGGGATCACGCAGGGCTTCGGCGCGGCGTCGCCGGCGTCCGCGACGATCGCGGCGGAGGGCGGCGGCGTCGGCTTCCTGCACCGCACGACGGACGGCGGGCGCACCTGGACGACGACCGTCCTCTCGGAACGCGGGCTCAGTCTGACCGATCTGGACTTCCCGGGCCGCGGCACCGGGGTGGTCGTCGACGGCCAGCCCGACGCGGCCGACGGCTCCGCTGTGTACCGGTCCACGGACGGCGGAACGACGTGGCACGAACTCCTGTTCGGCTGATTGTGCCTGGCAGGCAAGGCCCTTGCGCGGTTCACTTGATGAACGCCATGTCGTAGTCTGAGCACTGTCCGTTGCCGGACACGGTGGCCGAGCCCGGGGCAGGGGCTCGTCCGCCGCTCGACGAGGGAGAGTCGATGACGCCTGGGGACCTGCGGTCCGGGGCCGAGGGGGGCGCAGCCGCCCTCGATTTCAGCAAGGCGAGCTTGGCCCGGCTGTCCGACGCGTTGCTCGGCGGGCACGACCACTACGAAGTCGACCGCGAAGCGATGCGGCGGCTTCTGGCGATCGCGCCCGGCGCGCGCACGATGGCGAAGGAACACCGCGACTGGCTGGTCCGCGCGGTGCGGTTCCTGGCCGGAAAGCGTGGCCTCGACCAGTTCCTGGACCTGGGCTCGGGCATGCCGACCGCGGAGAACACCCACCAGGTGGCCCAGAGGTACAACCCGGACGCGCAGGTGGTGTACGTCGACATCGACCCGGTCGTGCAGGTGCACGGGCGTGCTTTGCTGGAGGAGAACTACCTCACCCACGTCACGGGCGCGGACCTGACGAAGCCGGCGGAGACCCTCGCCGACCCGGTCGTCCGGGAGCATCTGGACTTCTCCCGGCCGGTGGCGCTGATCCTGACGTCGATCGTGCACCACATCGACGACTACGACCGGGCGAAGAAGATCGTCTCGGAGTACGTCGCGGCGCTCGCGCCCGGGTCGTACCTGCTGCTCACGCACAACTTCGACCCGGAAGAGGACTCGCCGCGCCAGGAATTGGCGCGGTTGCTGGAGACCAGTTTCCAGGGCACCGGGCTGGGCAGCGTCCACCGGTCGCGGGAGCAGATCGCGTCGTTCTTCGACGGCCTCGAACCGCTCCGGCCGGGATTGGTCTACCTGCACGAATGGTGGCCGGACGGCCCGCGCATCCACCCGTTGAGCGAATTGAACTTCCTGACGCTGGGCGGCGTCGCCCGCAAGCTGTGACCGAGCCCGGCACTTTCCCGTGAAAGTGCCGGGCTCGGGGTGAAAAAGATCAGGCGGCGTTGAAGGTGTCCGGGTCCGGACCGGTGCGCTCGTCGCGGTTCAGCGGCGTCAGCGACTCCACTTCCTCCTCCGTGAGGGTGAACTCGAACAGGTCAAAGTTTTCCTGGATCCGTGACGGAGTAACGGACTTCGGGATCACCACGTTGCCCAGCTGCAGGTGCCAGCGCAGCACGATCTGCGCGGGTGTGCGGCTGTGCTTGACCGCCAGTTCCGCGACGATCGGGTCGCCCAGCAGCGAGCCGCCCTTGGCGAGCGGGCTCCAGGCTTCGGTCGCGATGCCGTGCTTCGCGTCGAACTCGCGGACCTCCCGCTGCTGCAGGTACGGGTGCAGTTCGACCTGGTTGAGCGCCGGGGGTACCTCGGCGTGCTCGAGCAGCCGCTCGAGGTGCGCGGGCTGGAAGTTGGACACGCCGATCGCGCGGACGCGGCCGTCGGCGTGGAGCTTCTCGAACGCCTTCCAGGTGTCGAGGTACTTGTCGCGCTCGGGCGTCGGCCAGTGGATCAGGTACAGGTCCAGCTGCTCCAGCCCCAGCTTCCGCATGCTGGCGTCGAACGCCTCGAGCGTCGCGTCGTAGCCCTGGGCGGAGTTCCACAGCTTGGTGGTGATGAACAGCTCGTCCCGGGCGACGCCGGACTCGGCGAGCGCCTGGCCGACGCCGGCCTCGTTGCCGTAGACGGCGGCGGTGTCGATGCTGCGGTAACCCGCCTCGAGCGCGGCCTGCACCGCGGCCTTGGTCTCGGCGTCCGGGACCTGGAAGACGCCGAAGCCGAGCTGCGGCATCCGGACGCCGTTGTTGAGTTCGATCACGGGCACGCTGGTCACGAAGGTTCCTTTCGGTGGGTGGTTCATCGGGCGAGTACCCGTTCCCCGGGTGCGAAACCAACCCGGGACTTGCGGTCGAGCAGGCCGGAGACGAGCGCCATGGCCAGGCCGGCCGCGGCGAGCAGGGCGCCGATCCAGCTGGGGGCGGTGTAGCCGAGGCCGGCCTCGATGGCCTGGCCGCCGAGCCACGCGCCGCCGGCGTTGCCGAGGTTGAACGCGGCGATGTTCGCGGCCGAGGCCAGCGCCGGAGCGCCTTCGGCCTTGGCCATCACGCGGGCCTGCAGCGGCGGCACGGTCGCGAAGCCGGCCGCGCCGAACAGCACGATGGTGATCGCGGCCGGCACCTGCGCGTGCGCGGTGAACACGAACGCCGTGAGCACCAGGGCCAGCGCGGCGAGGATGACGTACAGGCTGGGCATCAGCTTGCGGTCCGCGGCCTTGCCGCCGAGCAGGTTGCCGGCGAACAGGCCGGCGCCGAAAAGCACGAGCAGCCAGGTGACGGCGCCGCTGGAGAAGCCGGCGACCTCGGTCATCATCGGTGCGATGTAGGTGAAGGACGCGAACACCCCGGCGAAGCCGAGGGCCGTCGTCAGCAGCGCGAGCCACACCTGCGGGCGCCGGAACACGGCGAGCTCGCCGCGCAGGCCCGCGCCCGGGGCGGGCCGCTGGTGCGGCACGAGCGCCAGGATGCCGATCGCGCCGGCCACGCCCAGGGCGCTGACCACCCAGAACGTCGAGCGCCAGCCGAAGGCCTGGCCGAGCGCGGTGCCGGCGGGCACGCCGAGGACGTTCGCCACGGTCAGGCCGGTGAACATCAGCGCGATGGCGCCGGCCTGCTTGGCCGGGGCGACGAGCGAGGCGGCGACGACCGAGCCGACGCCGAAGAACGCGCCGTGCGCCAGGGCGGCGACCACCCGGCCGGTCATCAGCAGGCCGTAGCTCGGGGCCAGCGCCGAGAGCACGTTCCCCGCGATGAACAGGCCCATCAGCGCGACGAGCACGGTCTTGCGCGGCACCCGCGAGGCGAGCGCGGTGAGCACGGGAGCACCGACGACGACGCCGAGCGCGTAGCCCGAGATGAGCAGGCCGGCGGAAGGGATCGAGACCCCGAAGTCGCCCGCGACCTCGGGCAGCAGGCCCATGATCACGAACTCGGTGGTGCCGATCCCGAAAGCGCTGATCGCCAGTGCGAGCAGAGCGGCGGGCATGGAGTTCCTTCTTCCCCGGGTAGAGTGATCAGCAGCGTCAGCAACTACAAGCGTCCGAGATAGTTGCAGACGCCGTATATTGCACAAGCTTGATGGTGCAGCGTGCAACGGTGTGCGCGCAAGCCGGGGAGAGGTGAACCGTGTCACTGGACGACGACGCCGTCGAAGCGCGCGCGCAGGGCTGGCGGACGCTGGCCGCGCTGCACGCGCGGATCGAGGACCGGCTGCAGCGCGCCCTCGAACGCGACCACGAGCTTTCGGTGAGCGAGTACACGGTGCTCGACGTCCTCGGCCGCCAGGACGGCTTCCACCTCCGGATGAACCAGCTCGCCAACGCCGTGGTGCTGAGCCAGTCCGCGACGACGCGCCTGGTCACCCGGCTGGAGGACCGTGGGCTGCTGGCCCGCTACCTCTGCGCGGACGACCGCCGCGGGATCTACACCGAGGTGACGCCGGCGGGGCGGGCCCTGCTGACGGCGGCCCGCCCGACCCACGACACCGCGCTGGCCGAAGCTCTCGCCGAAGCCGAAGCGCTGCCGGAACTCGCGCCGCTCGTCGGCGCCCTCGGCACGCTCACGTTCCCCGGCGCCCGCACCGCCTGACCCGAGCACCCCAATGTGGCGTTGGGTGCGCTGGACGCACCGAACGCCACATTGGGGCGCTTGCCCGGACTTGCGGAAAGTTTCGTCGGGCCGAGCGACAAATTGTGCAAGCCGAATGGCGGAGTCCGCGCGTGACTGCGCTTTTCGGTGGAACGTCCCGATCAGCGGGGCATTGCGAAACCGCTCCCGTTCGGCGGCGGGATTACGGCGGCCACGCACCCGAACCCGTGCTCCATCCGTGGGACGGCATTCCCGACCTGGTTCGATAGTTTCGCTGGTCAGCTCGCTTTTTGCGGCTTTCGTCCGGCCCCGGTGCCCGGTTACCTCGTTGACCCGTTCGTTCCGCCCGCCCTAATTTGTTGTCCCACCAGACGAACTCGGGCGGTGTCGGCGTGGACTCCTCCTTCTCGCTCAAACCGGTGCGCCCGGCCGACCAGGCCGCGGTCCGCCGGACGAACCTCGCGTTGGTGCTGCGGCACCTGCGGGACGCGGGATCCCGGTCCCGGGCGGGCATCGCCGTGGACACCGGGCTGAACAAGGCGACCGTGTCGAGCCTCGTTTCCGAGCTCGTCGAACGCGGACTGGCCCGCGAAGGTGAACGCGAACGAGCCGGTTCGGTGGGTCGCCCCGGCACGATCGTCGAGCTCGACGGCCGCGGCGTCGGCGGGATCGGCGTCGAGATCAACGTCGACTACCTCACCGCCCTCGCGCTGGACCTGACCGGCACCGTCCTTTTCGAACAACGCGTCGCGCTCGACGTGCAAGCGCTTCCCGTCGAGAAGGTGCTCGACGCCGGCGCCGAGCTGACCGCGCGGGCGCTGCGGGAATGCCGCCGCCTCGCCGTCACCCCGGCCGGTGTGACCGTCGGGATCCCGGCACTGGTCGACGTCGCGAGCGGAACCGTCGCCTTCGCGCCGAACCTGCACTGGACCGACGTCCCGGTCGTCCGCGGCATCACCGAACGGCTGACGCGCCGCCTCGGGCCGCCGGCGTTCCCGATCCGCACGGCCAACGACGCGAACCTCGGCGCGCTCGGCGAGTACGCGATGGGCAGCGTCGCCGGGACCGCGGATCTCGTGTACCTGACCGGCGAGATCGGCGTCGGCGGCGGCGTGATCTCCGGGGGCCGGCTGCTCGGCGGCGCCGAAGGGTTCTCCGGCGAGATCGGGCACATCCAGCTCGACCCGGCCGGGCGCGTCTGCGGCTGCGGCCGCCGCGGCTGCTGGGAGACGCTCGTCGGGCTGGCCGGGATGCTGCGGCTGGCGGCGTCGCCGAACGACCCGGTGCACGACCCGTCGCTCGACCTCGAACAGCGGCTCGACATGATCCGCCGCCGCGCGCAGCTGAAGGACAAGCGCACGCTCGACGCGCTGGCGCAGGTCGGCACCGGTCTCGGGGTCGGCGCGGCCGTGCTGATCAACGTCTTCAACCCGCGGGTGGTGCTGCTGGGCGGCTACTTCGCCCAGCTGGGGCCGTACCTGCTCGGCCCGATGATGACCGAGCTCGAGGCCCGCGTGATCGCGCCGGGTATCGGAGGCTGCCGCGTCGAGCTGTCGTGGCTCGGGTTCTCCGCGGCTTCGCGCGGCGGCGCGCACGTCGCGCTGCAAGCGGTGTTCGACGACCCGGCGCTGGTGCCGGTGCGCGCGGAAAGGGACAGCGGATGACGCTCGTGGAGATGACCGGGATCGGCAAGCGGTTCCCGGGTGTGCGCGCGCTCGACGACGTCGAGCTGAGCGTCGAAGCCGGCGAAGTCCATTGCCTGCTCGGGCAGAACGGCGCCGGGAAGTCGACGCTGATCAAGGTCCTCGCCGGCGCGCACCGGCCGGATACCGGCGAGATCCGGCTCGACGGGACGCCGGTGCGGCTGCCGAACCCGACCGCGGCGATCCGGCACGGCATCGCCACGCTGTACCAGGAGCTCGACCTCGTCGACGGGCTTTCCGTGGCGGAGAACGTCTTCCTCGGCCACGAGCAGGCCCGCGGCGGGTTCGTCCGCCGCGCCACCATGCGGGCCGAGGCGCGCAAGCTGCTGGACCGCTTGGGGCACCGGGAAATCCGCGTCGAACGCGAGGTCGGCACGCTGTCGGCGGCGGGCAAGCAGATCGTCAGCCTCGCCCGCGCCCTTTCGCTCGACGCGCGGCTGATCGTGCTCGACGAGCCGTCCGCGGTGCTCGCCGCCGACGAGGTGGCCAACCTGTTCCGGGTGATCCGCGGGCTGACCGCGCGCGGCGTCGCCGTGCTCTACATCTCCCACCGGCTGGCCGAGATCCGCGAGATCGGCGACCGGGTGAGCGTGCTCAAGGACGGCCGGACCGTCGCCGCCGGGCTGCCCGCACGCACGACGCCGACCGGGGACCTGGTGGCCCGGATGACCGGCCGCCGCGTCGAGTTCCCGTTCCCGCCGCGCCCGGAACCCGGTGCCCACGAAGGTAAATCCGAGGTCCTCGGCGTCACCGGCCTCACGCTGGAAGGCGCGTTCGGCGACGTCAGCTTCTCGGTGCGGGAAGGCGAGATCCTCGGGATCGCCGGGCTGGTCGGCTCGGGCCGCTC
This sequence comes from Amycolatopsis sp. WQ 127309, assembly GCF_023023025.1. Taxonomy (NCBI): domain Bacteria; kingdom Bacillati; phylum Actinomycetota; class Actinomycetes; order Pseudonocardiales; family Pseudonocardiaceae; genus Amycolatopsis; species Amycolatopsis sp. WQ 127309. The sequence continues at coordinate 10,983,233 of NZ_CP095481.1, read as the reverse complement.
GGAGGTCCTCGAAACCGTCTACGGCGCGCGCAAGGCGACGGCGGGGGAGATCCGGCTGGCCGGGAAGCCGTTGAAGAACGGCGTCGGCGCGGCCGTGCGCGGCGGGCTCGGCCTGGCGCCGGAGGAACGCAAGAGCCAGGCGCTGCTGCTGCACGATTCCGTGGCGCGCAACGTCTCCCTGCCGTCGCTGCGGCGGTACGCGCGGTTCGGCTGGTTCAGCGGGAAGGCCGAGATCGACGCCGTGCGCGGGCACACCGAGGCGCTCGACCTGCGCCCGGCCGACGTCCGCCGGATCGTCGGCAAGCTCTCGGGCGGCAACCAGCAGAAGGCCGTCGTCGCGCGCTGGCTGCTCAAGGGCTGCCGGGTGCTGCTGCTCGACGAGCCGACCCGCGGCGTCGACGTCGGCGCGCGGGCCGAGCTGTACCGCGTGATCCGCGACCTCGCCGACTCCGGCGTCGCGATCCTGCTGGTCTCCAGCGAACTGCCGGAGGTGCTCGGGCTGGCCGACCGGGTGCTGGTGCTGCGCGAAGGCCAGGTCGTCACCGAAGCCGACGCACGCGAACTCGACGAGCGCCGCGTGCTGGATCTCATCCTGGAGGAGCGCGTCCATGACTGAACAAGCGTCGGAGGGGCCGGTGGCCCGGGCCGCACCCCAGCGGAAAAAAGTCAGCGAGATCCGCAACCTCGGCCTCGTCGGGGTGCTCGTGCTGCTGGCGGTGATCGGCGCGATCACCCAGCCCGGCCAGTTCCTGTCCACCGGCACGCTCGTGCTGCTGCTGACGCAGGCGTCGGTGATCGGCGTGATCACCGTCGGCATGACGTTCGTGATCATCGGCGGCGGCATCGACCTGTCGGTCGGCGCGGTGGTCGCGCTCGCGACGGTGTGGGCCACGACGAAGGCGACGCAGTCGTTCGGCATCGGCGGGATCGTGTTCTGCGCGGTCGCCGTGGGTCTCGGCGCCGGCCTGGTGACGGGACTGCTGATCGCCTACGGGAAGCTGGTCGCGTTCATCGCCACGCTGGCCATGCTCGCCTCGGCGCGCGGCCTGGCGATCCAGCTCTCCCAGGGCCGCACGCAGACCGTCACGCCGAAGAACCAGGCGCTGGTCGACCTCGGCTACCAGGACAGCTACGTGCTCGGGATCCCGCCGCTGGTGCTGATCTTCGCCGCGGTCGCGGTCCTCGGCTGGATCCTGCTCAACCGCACCACGTTCGGCCGCCGCACCTACGCGATCGGCGGCAACCTCGAAGCCGCGCGGCTGGCCGGCATCAACGTCCGGCTGCACACCTGCCTGCTGTACGTGCTTTCCGGGCTCTGCTGCGGCATCGCCAGCGTCATGCTGATCATCCTGACCAGTTCCGGCACCAGCGGGAACGGGAACCTCTACGAGCTCGACGCCATCGCCGCGGTGATCATCGGCGGCACCCTGCTCTCCGGCGGGCGCGGCACGCTCGCCGGGTCCGTCCTCGGCGTGCTCGTGTTCACCACGATCAGCGTCCTGTTCACCCTCAACAACCTGCCCACGGCGGTGCAGCAGCTCGCCAAGGGCGTGCTCATCGTGCTCGCCGTCCTCGTCCAGCGCCGGTATTCGACCGAGAGGAAATCCTCATGAACAACCCCCTCCGCAGACGCGCGTTCCTCGCCGGCGCGTCCGCTGTCGGCGTCGGCGCGCTCGCCGCGTGCACGAGCAACAGCGACGAGCCCGCCGCCGCGACCGTCACCCAGGGCGCGGCCGACACCCCGGGCAAGAAGGTGACCGTCGGGTTCGCCGGGCCGCAGGCCGACCACGGCTGGCTCAACGCGATCACCGTCAACGCCCGCGCGGAGGCCTCGCGCCACCCGGACGTCGAACTGGTCGTCGCCGAGGGCTCGAACGACGCCGCCACCCAGTCCGCGCAGGTCGAGACGCTGATCAACCGCAAGGTCGACGTCCTGGTGGTGCTGCCGGCCGACGGCAAGCAGCTCACCCCGGCCGGGCGCAAGGCGATGGACGCCGGGATCCCGGTGATCAACCTCGACCGCATCTTCGACTCGCCGCAGAGCTACCGCACCTGGATCGGCGGCGACAACTACCGGATGGGCGTCAACGCGGGCAACTACATCGGGCAGAAGCTCGGCGGGAAGGGCACGGTCCTGGAGCTGGCCGGGATCGACACCCTGGAGCTGACGCGGCAGCGGTCGCAGGGCTTCGACGACGCGCTGGCCAACTTCCCCGGCATCCAGAAGATCGGCCGGGCCGCCGCGGAGTTCACCGTGCCGACGGGCCAAGCCCGGATGGCCGAGCTGCTGCAGGCGCACCCGAAGTTCGACGCGATCTGGAACCACGACGACGACCAGGGTGTCGGCGCGCTGCAGGCGGTGAAGCAGGTCGGCCGGTCGGACTTCCTGATGGTCGGCGGCGCCGGGTCGAAGGCGGCGATGGAGCAGATCAAGGCGGACTCGTCGGTGCTGAAGGCGACCGTCCTCTACCCGCCGACGATGGCCGCGTCGGCGGTCCGGCTGGCGCGGCTGCTCGGGCAGGCGAAGGGGCTGGGTGACCTGGCCGAACAGGAGGTGCCGGCGACGGTGACGCTGTTCTCGGCCGTCGTCACCAAGGAGAACGTGGACAAGTACCTGCCGGGGTCGTTCGAATGAGCGGCGGCACCCTCGGCGTGGGCATGGTCGGCTACGCCTTCATGGGCGCGGCCCACTCGCAGGCGTGGCGGACCGTGCACCGGGCCTTCGACGTCCCGCGCGCGCCGCGGATGGCGGTGCTCTGCGGCCGGGACAAACCGGCCACGGAGGCCGCCGCGGCGAGGCTCGGCTGGGCGTCGGTGGAGACCGAGTGGAAACGCTTGATCGAATCCGGCGATGTAGATCTGGTGGACATCTGCACGCCCGGCGACACGCACGCGGAGATCGCGCTGGCCGCGCTCGCCGCGGGCAAGCACGTGCTGTGCGAGAAACCGCTGGCCAACACGGTCGCCGAAGCCGAGGCGATGGCTGCCGCGGCAGCCGAGGCGGCCACCCGCGGGGTGCGGTCCATGGTGGGCTTCAACTACCGGCGGGTGCCGGCCGTGGCGCTGGCGCGGCGGCTCGTCGCCGAAGGCCGGCTGGGCGAGATACGTCACGTTCGCGCCCAGTACCTCCAGGACTGGATCGTCGACCCGGAGTTCCCGCTCGTCTGGCGGCTGCGGAAGGACAAGGCCGGGTCCGGCGCGCTCGGGGACATCGGGGCGCACGCGATCGACCTCGCCCAGTTCGTCACCGGCTCGCTCGTCACCGGCGTCAGCGGGCTGACCGAGACGTTCGTCGGCGAACGGCCACTGCCCGGATCGGCCGAGCGCGGCGCGGTCACGGTCGACGACACCGCGTTGTTCCTCGCGCGCTTCGCCGGCGGCGCCGTCGGCACCTTCGAGGCGACGCGGTTCGCGAGCGGCCGGAAGAACGCGCTGCGCCTGGAGATCAACGGCTCCGCGGGCAGCCTCGCGTTCGACTTCGAGGCGATGAACGAGCTGGCCTTCCACGACCACACCGAAGACCCGGAGCTCGGCGGCTTCCGCCGGATCCAGGTCACCGAGCCCGGTCACCCGTACGTCGGCGCCTGGTGGCCGCCGGGACACGGGCTCGGCTACGAACACACGTTCACCCACGAGGTGCGTGATCTGCTCGTCGCGCTGGCCGCGGGCGAGGACCCTTCACCGTCTTTCGCGGACGGGCTGCAGGTGCAGCGGGTGCTCGCGGCGGTCGAGGAAAGCGCCGCGGCGCGCAGTGTCTGGACCCGCGTCGAAGCAGGAGTGCCGGGCGCGGGCTGAACCAACAGGGAGGGAATCATGGGGAAGATCGGTGTCTGGCTGATCGGGGCCCGGGGATCGGTGGCCACCACGGCCATCGCCGGGGCCGCCGCGATGCGCGCGGGGCTGACCGCGCGCACGGGGTGCGTGACCGAGCTGCCGGACTTCGCCGGGGCGGAGCTGCCCGGCTTGGGGGACCTGGTCTTCGGGGGCCACGACGTCGTCGGCACACCACTGGTCAAGCGGGCCGAGCACCTGGTGGCGGCGGGTGTGCTGCCCGCGACGCTGCCGGGGCCGGTCACGGCCGACCTGGAGGCGGCCGAGGCGCGGCTGCGCCCGGCGCCGTCCGGCCACGGACGTGCGGCCGCCGACCGGATCGTCGCGGACCTGACAGCGTTCGGTGCGGGTCTGGACCACGTCGTCGTGCTCAACGTCTCCTCCACCGAACCGCCCTGCGCGCCGCACCCGGCGCACGCCTCCCTGGCCGCGTTGGAAGACGCGCTGGACGCGGGCCTGGACGTGCTGCCGCCCAGCGCGTTGTACGCCTACGCCGCGTTCCGCGCGGGGTGTGGCTTTGTCGACTTCACGCCGTCCACCGGCGCCCGGCTGCCCGCGCTGGACGAACTCGCCCGGTCCGCCGGCCTCCCGTACGCGGGCCGCGACGGCAAGACCGGCGAGACGCTGCTGCGGTCGGTGCTCGCGCCGATGTTCGCCCAGCGCGCGCTGAACGTGCTCTCGTGGTCGGGCACCAACCTGCTCGGCGGCGGGGACGGCGCCACCCTGGCCGACCCCGGGGCGGCGTCGAGCAAGAACGCGTCCAAGCAGCAGGTGCTCTCGCAGAACCTCGGCCGGGACGTCGACGGCGAGGTGCACATCGACTACGTCCCCGCGCTCGGCGACTGGAAGACCGCGTGGGACCACGTGCTGTTCGAGGGCTTCCTCGGCGCCCGCATGACCCTGCAGCTCACCTGGCAGGGCTGCGACTCCGCGCTCGCCGCGCCGCTGGTGCTCGACCTCGCCCGGCTCACCGCCAAGGCGTGCCGCGACGGCGTCGCCGGGCCGGTGGCCGAGTTCGGGTTCTTCTTCAAGGATCCCGCCGGCGACGGCCCGCACGACCTCGCGTCGCAGTACGCGGCCCTGCGTGAGTGGGCGAACCGGTGAAGGCGCTGATCGAGCTCGTCCGCGCGCCCGCCGCGCTGACCGTGCCCGGGGACGCTGTCGCCGGCGCGGCCGCGTCGGGCTGGCCCTTCGGCCGCCGGACGCTCGCGCTGACCGGCGCGTCCGTCTGCATCTACTGGGCGGGCATGGCGCTCAACGACTACGCCGACCGCGACCTCGACGCGGTGGAGCGGCCCGAGCGGCCGATCCCGTCGGGCCGTATCTCACCGAGCACGGCCCTGGGCGTCGCCACCGGGCTCACCGCGGGCGGTCTCGGCATCGCCGCGGTGGCCGGGGGCAAGCGCGCGCTGCGCGTCGCGGTGCCGCTGGCCGCGACCGTGTGGGCGTACGACTTCGTGCTCAAGTCGACGCCGTCCGGGCCGGTCGCGATGGCCGCGGCCCGGACCCTGGACGTCCTGCTCGGGGCGGGTGGCGCCCGGGCGGCCCTGCCCGCCGCGCTGACGGTCGGCGCGCACACGATGGCCGTGACGACGCTGTCCCGGTCCGAAGTGGACGGTGCCACGCCGGCCCTCCCGGCGGCCACGCTGGTCGCGACGGCCGGGGTGCGCGTCGCCGCCGGCCGCGTCGGGCCGCTGGCCTCGGCGCTGCTCGGGACGTACGCGGTGACGACCGGGCGGGCGCAGTACGACGCCGTCCGCGACCCGAAGGCCCCGGTGATCCGGCGCGCGGTCGGCGCCGGGATCCACGGGATGATCCCGCTGCAGGCCGGGCTGATCGCGCGGACCGGCGCGTGGCGCTCGGCGCTGGCCGTGGCCGCCGCGTTCCCGCTCGCGCGGGCGCTGAGCCGGAAGGTGTCGCCGACATGAGGTTCGGGTACGGCACCAACGGCTTCGCCAACCACCGCCTCGGCGACGCGCTGCGCGTCCTGGCCGACCTCGGCTACGACGGCGTCGCGCTGACGCTCGACCACCAGCACCTCGATCCGTTCGGCCCGGACCTCGCGCGGCGCGTCGCTTCGCTGGCCGAAGACCTGGACCGGCTCGGGCTGGCCGTCGTCATCGAGACGGGCGCGCGGTTCCTGCTGGACCCGTGGCGCAAGCACTCACCGACGTTCCTCGACCCGGACCGCTCCTTGCGCGTGGAGTTCCTGACCCGCGCCGTCCAGATCGCCGCGGACCTCGGCGCCGAGGCCGTCTCGTTCTGGAGCGGCAACAAGCCCGCCTATCTGTCCACTGAGGACGCCTGGGACCACCTGGTCGCGGGCTGCTCGGACGTCCTCAAGGCCGCCGACGAGCACGACGTCAAGCTCGGGTTCGAGCCGGAGCCGGGGATGCTCGTCGACGACCTCGACGGCTACTTCGACCTCGCGGGCAGGCTCGGTGATCCGGCGCGGTTCGGGCTGACGCTGGACATCGGGCACTGCCGGTGCAACGAGACTGCGTCCGTGCCCGACTGCGTCCGCCGTGCCCTGCCGCGGCTGGTGAACGTCCAGATCGACGACATGCGCCGGGGCACCCACGAGCACCTCGAGTTCGGCCGGGGAGAGATCGACTTCCCGCCTGTGCTCGAAGCGCTGTCGCCGTACCCGGGGCTGGTCGCCGTCGAACTGCCGCGCGACAGCCACGCGGCCCCGCGGATCGCCCGCGAGTCCCTGGAGTTCCTGCGCCAGGCGGTGACCGCGTGACCGCCTGGCTGGACGACGCTCTCACCAAGGTTGCCACCGACGCGACGGCGTTGCGCACGCTGTTCCCCGGTGTCGGCCGCCGAGTGGGCCGGGGATCGTCGGACGTCCCGGGGTGGACGGTCGACGACGTGGCCCGGGTGGAGCTGCTCAAAGCGGCTCCCGGGGCCGCCGCCGAGATGCCCGACCTCTACCGCTACGGCGACGCCGCCGAGAAACGGGCCGTCCTGCGTGGACTGTCCATTGTGGACACCGGCGACGCCGGGCTGGAGCTGGTCGCGGACGCGCTGCGCACCAACGACACCCGGCTCGTCACCGCCGCGATGGGGGAGTACGGCGCCGCGCGCCTGGACGACTCCGCCTACCGCCACGGCGTGCTCAAGTGCGTCTTCATGGGCATCCCCCTGGCGGACATCGCCGGGCTGGACCGCCGGACCGACGAGGAGCTGCTGTGGATGATGCGGTCGTTCGCCGCCGAGCGCACCGCGGCGGGCCGCGACGTGCCCGCCGACCTCCTCCCCCTGCTGACCGAACAGGACGTCTGATGCGCATCTTCGACCCGCACATCCACATGAGCTCCCGGACCACCGACGACTACGCGGCGATGCACGCCGCCGGCGTCCGCGCGCTCGTCGAGCCGGCGTTCTGGCTGGGCCAGCCGCGCACGAGCATCGGCAGCTTCACCGACTACTTCGACGCGCTGGTCGGCTGGGAACCGTTCCGCGCGAGCCAGTTCGGCATCGCCCACCACTGCACGATCGCGCTGAACCCCAAGGAGGCCAACGACCCCCGCTGCGCGCCCGTGCTCGACCTGCTGCCGCGGTACCTGGAGAAGGACGGTGTGGTCGCGGTCGGCGAGATCGGCTACGACTCGATGACCGCCGAGGAGGACAAGGCGTTCGCCGCGCAGCTGGCCCTGGCGATCGACCACGAGCTGCCCGCGATGGTGCACACCCCGCACCGCGACAAGGCGGCCGGCACCGAGCGCAGCATCGCCGTCGTCCGCGAGTCGGGCATCGCGCCCGAGCGCGTGGTGCTCGACCACCTCAACGAGGTGACCGTCGCCATGGTCAAGGACTCCGGCTCCTGGATGGGGTTCTCGATCTACCCGGACACGAAGATGGACGAAGAGCGGATGGTCGCGATCCTCCGGGAGTACGGGACCGAGCGCGTGCTGGTGAACTCCGCGGCCGACTGGGGCAAGAGCGACCCGCTCAAGACCCGCAAGACCGGTGACGCGATGCTGGCCGCCGGGTTCGGCGAGGACGACGTCGACCTCGTGCTGTGGCGCAACCCGGTCGAGTTCTACGGCCAGAGCGGGCGGCTTTCGCTTTCCGAAGTGGACAGTCCGGACGCCGAGTTCGCGGGCAACTCGATCCTGCGAGGTGCGCGCAAGTGAGGTTCCGGCACCCCGACGGCACGCTCGTCCACCTCGCCTACTGCACCAACGTGCACCAGGCCGAGGACCTCGACGGCGTGCTCACCCAGCTGGCCCGCTTCGGCGAGCCGGTGCGGGAACGCCTGGGCGTGGACCGGCTCGGGCTCGGCCTGTGGCTGGCCCGCCCGGTGGCGACCGAGCTGGCCTCCAACCCGGCCGCGGTGGCGCGGTTGCGCAGTGAGCTGGCCACCCGCGGCCTCGAGGTCGTCACGCTCAACGGGTTCCCGTACCAGGGGTTCCACGATCCGGTCGTCAAGCACAAGGTGTACCGGCCGGACTGGTCGACGCCCGAGCGGACGCGGTACACCCTCGACCTCGCGCGGCTGCTCGGCGAGCTGCTGCCCGAGGACGCCGTCCGCGGCAGCGTCTCGACGTTGCCGCTGGGCTGGCGCACCGAGTGGCGGGACGACGGCGGTCAGCTCGAACTGCTGGCCGAGGGGCTGGCGAAGCAGGACCGTCCGGTGCGGGTGGCGTTCGAGCCGGAGCCGGGCTGCGTCATCGAGACCACCGCGCAGGCGGTGTCGCTGCTGTCCGAAGTGGACAAGAAGTGGCTCGGCGTCTGCCTCGACACGTGTCACCTCGCGGTCGGTTTCGAGGACCCGGCCGCTGCGCTGGGCCGGCTGGAAGCGGCCGGACTCGACGTCGTCAAGCTCCAGGCGTCGGCTGCCCTGGAGGCCGCGGACCCGGCCGATCCGGCCACCCGGAAGGCGCTGGAGTCCTTTGTGGAGCCTCGGTTCCTGCACCAGAGCAACGAAGGCGCCCCACCGGGGGCCGACGACCTCGACGCGGCCCTGGCCGGCGGTCTGCCGGGGGAGGCGCCGTGGCGGGTGCACTTCCACGTGCCGCTGCACGCCGACCCGGCGCCGCCGCTGACGTCCACCCGGCCCGTGCTGGCCGGGACGCTGGCCGAGCTGTTCGGCGGCGCCGCCGCCCGGACCGACCACATCGAGGTCGAGACCTACACCTGGCAGGTGCTCCCGGACGCACCCGCCGACGACGCCGGGCTCGTCGCGGGCATCACCGCCGAGCTGGACTGGACCCGGCGTTCCCTGATCGAACTGGGCTTGGAAGAGGTAACCCGATGAGTTTGCTGGTTCTCGACGTCGTGGGCCTGACGCCCCGGCTGCTCCCGCACATGCCGAACCTGCGCAAGATGGCCGAACCGGGCTTCACCGCGCAGCTCGACACCGTGTTCCCCGCCGTGACGTGCTCGGTGCAGTCCACGTTCCTCACCGGGCTGCAGCCGGCCGAGCACGGCATCGTCGGCAACGGCTGGTACTTCCGCGACCTCGGCGAGGTGTTCTTCTGGCGCCAGCACAACAACCTGGTGCAGGGCGACAAGTTCTGGGCCGCGGCCCGCCGCGCGCAGGCCGGGCACAAGGTCGCCAACGTGTGCTGGTGGTACGCGATGGGCATGGACGTCGACCTGACCGTGACCCCGCGGCCGATCTACCACGCCGACGGCAAGAAGTCCCCGGACGCCTACACCCACCCGCCGCAGCTGCACGACCGGCTGGTCGGCGAACTCGGTGAGTTCCCGCTGTTCACCTACTGGGGCCCGACGGCCGCGATCACGTCGTCGAAGTGGATCATCGCCGCGGCGCGGAAGATCATGACCGAGGACAAGCCGGACACCACGCTCGTCTACCTCCCGCACCTCGACTACGACCTGCAGCGCTTCGGCCCGGACGCGCCCCAGGCCGCGGCGGCCGCGCGGGAGATCGACACCGCGCTGAAGCCGTTGCTGGACTTCGCGGCCGCGGGCGGGCACACCGTCGTCGCGTTGTCGGAGTACGGCATCACGAACGCGAGCCGGCCGGTGGACATCAACCGCGCGTTGCGCCGTGAGGGCCTGCTCAACGTGTACGTCCAGGCGGGCATGGAGTACCTCGACCCGTGGACGTCGCGGGCGTTCGCGGTGGCCGACCACCAGGTCGCGCACGTCTACGTCGCCGACCCGGCCGACATCCCGCGCGTGCGGGACCTCGTCGCCGGACTGTCCGGAGTGGACGTCGTGCTGGATCGGGAACGCCAGGCGGGTCTCGGGATCAACCACGAACGCGCGGGCGAGCTGGTCGCGATCGCCGAGCCGGACGCCTGGTTCACGTACTACTACTGGCTCAGCGACGACCGCGCGCCGGACTTCGCGAAGACCGTCGAGATCCACCGCAAGCCCGGGTACGACCCGGCTGAGCTGTTCTTCGACCCGGAAGACCCGATGGTCAAGCTGAAGGCCGCGTCCGCGCTGGCCCGCAAGAAGCTCGGCCTGCGGTACTCGATGCAGGTCGTCCCGCTCGACCCCGCGCCGGTGCGCGGCAGTCACGGCCGGCTGCCCGACGCGCCCGACGACGGGCCGGTGCTGCTGTGCTCGGACCCCGCGCTCGCGCGCGACAAGGTCCACGCCACCGAAGTCAAGGATCTGCTGCTCGCGGCTATCCGTACCGAATAACGCACCCAGGAGGTCAGACATGGCACGACCGTTGACGCTGTTCACCGGACAGTGGGCCGATCTTCCGTTCGAGGAGGTGTGCGAGCTGGCGAGCGGCTGGGGCTACGAAGGCCTCGAGATCGCCTGCTGGGGCGACCACTTCGAGGTGGACCGGGCGCTCGCCGAAGACGGCTACGTCCAGGCGAAGCTGGACACGCTGGCCAAGTACGACCTCAAGGTGTGGACCATCTCGAACCACCTGGTGGGTCAGGCCGTCTGCGACCACCCGATCGACGAGCGGCACGAGGCCATCCTGCCGGCGCGGATCTGGGGCGACGGCGAGGCCGAGGGCGTCCGGCAGCGGGCGGCGGAGGAGATGAAGGCCACCGCCCGCGCCGCGGCGAAGCTCGGGGTGTCCACTGTGGTCGGGTTCACCGGCTCGTCGATCTGGCACACGGTGGCGATGTTCCCGCCGGTGCCGCCGTCGATGATCGAACGCGGGTACGCGGATTTCGCCACGCGCTGGAACCCGATCCTCGACGTCTTCGACGAGGTCGGCGTGCGCTTCGCCCACGAGGTGCACCCGAGCGAGATCGCCTACGACTACTGGAGCACCGTCCGGACGCTGGAGGCGATCGGGCACCGGGCGGCGTTCGGGCTGAACTTCGACCCGTCGCACTTCGTCTGGCAGGACCTCGACCCGGTCGGGTTCCTGTGGGACTTCAAGGACCGCATCTACCACGTCGACTGCAAGGAGGCGCGCAAGCAGCTCAACGGCCGCAACGGCCGGCTCGGCTCCCACCTCCCGTGGGCCGACCCCCGCCGCGGCTGGGACTTCGTCTCCACCGGCCACGGCGACGTCCCGTGGGAGGACGTCTTCCGCATGCTCAACGCCATCGGCTACGCCGGCCCCATCTCGATCGAGTGGGAGGACGCCGGCATGGACCGCCTGACCGGCGCGCCCGAGGCCCTGGAGTTCGTCCGCAAGCTCAACTTCACCCCACCCACCGCGGCGTTCGACGCCGCGTTCTCCTCGAAGTAGCCCCGCAGCTTCTGCGTTAACGGGTGGCCGCCAGCCCCGTCGGAAGGTGATCGAAACCGGCTTCGCGCCAATCCGGGGCGAAGCACGCTCAAATTCAGGAAGGAACCAGCATGTCTCCGTCCCCACCGAAGTGGGCGAGGCTGTTCGGCACCGCGCTCCTCGGCGCCGGCCTCCTGCTCACCATCGACGCTCCCGCCAGAGCCGACATCCCCGCCGCCGACTACCAGCAGGTCGCGCTCGCCACCGGCGCGGCCGAGCTGGGCGAGGCGATGTCGCTCGCCGTGCTGCCCGACCGCTCGGTCGTGCACACCTCCCGCGACGGCACCGTCCGCGTCACCACTGCGGCCGGCGCGACGTCCGTCGCGGCCAAGCTGAACGTCTACACCCACGACGAGGAAGGCCTCCAGGGTGTCGCCGCCGACCCCGGCTTCGCCACCAACCGCTACGTCTGGCTCTACTTCTCGCCGAGACTGTCCACACCGGACGGTGACGCGCCGACCGACGGCACCGCCGCCGACTTCGCGCCGTTCAAAGGCGAGCTGCACCTGTCGAGGTTCGTCCTCAAGACGGACAACACCCTCGACCTGGCCAGCGAGAAGGTCGTCATGGCCGTGCAGAACGACCGCGGCCAGTGCTGCCACGTCGGGGGTGACATCGACTTCGACGCCGCCGGCAACCTCTACCTGACCACCGGCGACGACACGAACCCGTTCTCCTCCGACAGCTACTCGCCGATCGACGAACGCACCACGCGCAACCCGCAGTTCGACGCGCAGCGCTCCTCCGGCAACACGAACGACCTGCGCGGCAAGCTCCTGCGGATCCACCCGCAGGCCGACGGGACGTACACGATCCCGTCGGGCAACCTGTTCGCGCCGGGCACCGCGAACACCCGGCCGGAGATCTACGGCATGGGCTTCCGCAACCCGTTCCGGATGAGTGTCGACAAGGCGACCGGCGTCGTCTACCTGGGCGACTACGGCCCGGACGCCGGTGTCACCGACGCCAACCGCGGACCGCAGGGCCAGGTCGAGTTCGACCGGATCACCAGCGCGGGCAACTTCGGCTGGCCGTACTGCACCGGCTCGAACACGACGACCGAGACGTACAACCACTACACGTTCCCGAGCGGGCCGTCCGGGGCGAAGTACGACTGCGCCGGCGGGCCGACGAACTCCTCGTTCCGCAACACCGGTCTCGCCAAGCTGCCGGTCCCGAAGGCCGCGTGGATCAAGTACGCGGGTGACGAGGGGTCGCCGCCGGAGTTCGGCAGCGGCTCGGAGTCGCCGATGGGCGGGCCGGTCTACCGGTACGACGCCAATTCGACGTCCACGGTCAAGTTCCCGCAGTCGCTCGACGGCAAGTTCTTCGCCGGGGAGTACGGGCGCAAGTGGATCAAGGCGGTGACCGTCAACGCCGACGGCAGCCGCGGCACGATCGACAACTTCCCGTGGGCCGGCACGCAGGTCATGGACATGGCCTTCGGCCCGGACGGTGCGCTGTACGTCCTCGACTACGGCACCGGCAGCGACAACCAGGCGCTGTACCGGGTCGAGTACCTCGCGGGCACCAACCGCAACCCGGTCGCGAAAGCCGCGGCCGACAAGACGTCGGGGCCGAACCCGCTGACCGTGACCTTCTCGTCCGCGGGCAGCAGTGACCCCGAGGGCGGCGCCCTGACCTACCGCTGGAACTTCGGCGACGGCCAGACGTCGACGGCGGCGAACCCGGCGCACACCTACACGACCAACGGGACGTACTCACCGAGCCTCACGGTGACCGACCCGGCCGGCCTCACCGGCACCGCGAGCCTGGTCGTCACGGTCGGGAACACCGCGCCGACGGTGAACCTGACCACGCCGGCCGACGGGCAGCTGTTCTCCTTCGGCGACACCGTGCCGTTCCAGGTGACCGGCAGCGACCCGGAGGACGGGGCGCTGGACTGCTCGAAGGTCAAGGTGACCTACCTGCTGGGCCACGACAGCCACCAGCACCAGATCACCCAGGCGACCGGGTGCAGCGGCTCGATCGCCGTCCCGGTCGACGGTGAGCACGACGCCGCGGCGAACATCTTCGGCGTCTTCGACGCGCAGTACACCGACAACGGCGGCCTGGTCTCGCACAGCGTCCGCAAGCTGCAACCGCGGCACCGCCAAGGCGAGCACTTCTCGGCGCAGTCCGGGATCCAGCTCGCCGACCACGGTTCGGCGGAGGGCGGTCGCACGGTCGGGTACACCGACAACGGCGACTGGATCTCCTTCGCGCCGTACGCGCTGGGCAACGCGACGTCGATCAGCGCGCACGTCTCCTCGGGCGGCCCCGGCGGCACGCTGGAGGTCCGCGCGGGGTCGCCGACCGGCACCCTGCTCGGCACGATGACCGTGGCGAACACCGGTGGCTGGGAAACGTTCCAGGACGTGACGACGGCCCTGGCCAACCGGCCGTCCGGGTCGACGTCGCTGTACCTCGTGTTCAAGGGCGTCACCGGGCAGGGCAACCTGTTCGACCTGGACTCGTTCACCTTCGCCACCGGCACGCAGGCGGGGTCCATCGAGGGCGAGTCGTTCACGTCCGGGTCCGGCGTCCAGGCCGCGGCGCACGCCGCGGCGAGCGGCGGGAACACCCTGGGCTACATCGACAACGGCGACTGGGCCGGGTACGCGTCGGTGAGCACGTCCGGCGCGCGGACGTTCACCGCGCGGGTGTCGTCGGCCGGCCCGGGCGGCACGATCGAGATCCGCTCGGGTTCGGCGACGGGGACACTGCTGGGCACGGTTTCGGTACCTTCGACGGGGGACTGGGAGGTCTTCCAGAACGTCACGACGTCGGTGACCGGCGGCTCCGGTCCGTTGTTCCTGGTGTTCCACGGTGGTTCCGGTTCCCTGTTCGACGTCGATTCGTTTAGCCTGAGCAGCATGCCGACCCAGGTGGATCCCGCGTACAACGTGTTGGTGTTCTCCAAGACGGCCGGGTTCCGGCACGACTCGATCCCGGCGGGGATCCAGGCGATCCGCGAACTGGGCACGGCCAACGGCTTCGGCGTCACGGCGACCGAAGACGCGTCCGTGTTCACGGCTTCCTCGCTGGCTGCGTACAAGGCGGTCGTGTTCCTCTCGACCACCGGTGACGTCCTGGACGCGACGCAGCAGGCGGCGTTCGAGTCCTATGTGAACGGTGGCGGCGGCTACCTCGGCGTCCACGCCGCGGCCGACACCGAGTACGACTGGCCGTGGTACGGGCAGCTCGTCGGCGCGTGGTTCAAGAGCCACCCGGCGATCCAGGCGGCTCGGTTCGTGACAGAGGACAACACCCATCCGGCGACCGCGCACCTGCCGGCCGTCTGGAACCGCACGGACGAGCTGTACAACTACCGCACGAACCCGCGTGGCCAGGTGCACGTCCTGCAGACGCTGGACGAGTCGAGCTACACGGGCGGCGAGATGGGCGCCGACCACCCGATCACGTGGTGCCACCCGCAGGGGAGCGGCCGGGCGTTCTACACCGGCCTGGGCCACACGATCGAGTCCTATTCGGACAGTGCGTTCCGCGCCGAGCTGGTCGGCGGGATCCGCTACGCCGCGGGGGTCGTCGCGGCTTCGTGCGGGTCGTCGTCGTCCACTGTGGAGGGTGAGTCGTTCACGTCGGGTTCGGGTGTGCAGATCGCGTCGCACGCGCCGGCCAGTGGCGGCCAGACGCTGGGCTACATCGAGAACGGTGACTGGGCCGGGTTCGCTTCGGTGGGCACGGCCGGGATCACGCGGTTCAGCGCGGTCGTCTCGTCGGCGGGCGCCGGCGGCACGATCGAGATCCGCTCGGGTTCGGCGACCGGCGCCCTGCTGGGCACGGTCGCGGTGCCGAACACGGGCAGCTGGGAGACGTTCCAGACCGTCTCGACGACGGTGTCGTCCGGCACGGGTCCGCTCCACCTGGTCTTCCGGGGCGGCGCGGGTTCCCTGTTCGACATCGACACCCTGACGGTGTCCTAGAAAGTCCGTGAAGGCCTCCTTACCGGCTCTTATGGCCGGTAAGGAGGCCTTCACGGCTTTTCACGGGAGCCAGCCGCCGGTGAAGCCGAAGAACTGGCCCGTCACCGGGGTGGCCTTGCCCGAGGCGAGGAACGCGATCAGCGCGCCCATCTCCTCCTGCTGGCCGAGGCGCTGGAGCGGGACCTCCTTGGCGACGGTCGCGCGCAGCTCGGCGTCGGACTCCCAGAGCCCGGGCGGGAAGTAGGTCGGGTTCTCGAACCAGTTGGGGCCGATGGCGTTGAACTGGATGCCGTACTCGCCCAGCGCCTTCGCGGCCCCGGTCACCAGCGTGGTGGCCGCGGCGCGCGCCGCGCTGTAGAGGACCGCGGTGGCGAGCGGCCGGACGGCGGCCGCCGACGTCACCAGGATGATCCGGCCGGTCCGCGCCTCCTTCATCGCCGGGGTGGCGGCCTGGATCAGCTCGAACGGCCGGTACACCAGCTCCCGCACCAGGAATTCGAGGTCGCCGAGAGGCGCGCCGTCGAAGGGCTTCCGGACGGCGGACGGCGGCACGTAGTCGTTGCTCAGCACGACGTCGACGCGGCCGTGCTCCCGCGCGGCGGCGAGCATCGCCGCGGGCTCCTGCTCGGCGATCGGCGTCAGCTCCGGGTTCTCGGCAACGAACTTGCCGCGTACTTCGGAATCGGAGAACGTCTGGTCGTGGCAGACCACGGTGAACCCGTCGGCGGCGAGCGCCGTCGCACCGGCGGGGCCCGCGTACTGCGTCACGTTGGTGACCAAGGCAACTGTCATGCGGTGATCGTAAACAGCCACCCGGCCCCGCGGGTCCGCCGAACGGACGCGCGTGAGGGGCACCCTCAGGGACTCCAGGTCTCTGGGGGTGCCCCTCATGGCACGTCAGCGGACGCCGAGCAGGTGCTCCAGCGCCAGCTGGTTCAGGTGCGTGAAGTGGTAGCCGCGGGCCGCGGCCGCCTCGACGTCGAAGTCGTCCTTCTGCAGGTCGTCCAGGGACTCGCCCGGGGCCAGCGTCGGGGTCGACAGCTCCGGGACGCGGGACGCCGCCAGCGCCGCCACGACCTCGGGGTCGGCGCGGAACTTGCGGGACTTCTCGCGAAGGATCAGGTACGTCCGCATGTTCGCGGCCGCCGAGACCCAGACGTCCTCGGTGTCCTCGGTGCGCAGCGGCTTGTAGTCGAAGTGGCGGGGGCCGTCGTAGCCGCCGTTCTCCAGCAGGTCGACGAGGAAGAACGCGCTCTTCACGTCGCCGTGGCCGAAGATCAGGTCCTGGTCGAACTTCGGGCCGTGCTGGCCGTTGAGGTCGATGTGGAACAGCTTGCCCTGCCACAGCGCCTGCGAGATGCCGTGCACGAAGTTCAGCCCGGCCATCTGCTCGTGCCCGACCTCCGGGTTGAGCCCGAACAGCTCCGAGCGCTCCAGCTGCGAGATGAAGCCGAGCGCGTGCCCGATCGTCGGCAGCAGGATGTCACCGCGCGGCTCGTTGGGCTTGGGCTCCAGCGCGAACCGCAGCGAATAGCCCTTCTCGACGACGTACTCCGCGAGCGCGTCGAGGCCCTCCTTGTACCGGTCCAGCGCCGCGCGGACGTCCTTCGCGCCGTCGGACTCGGCGCCCTCGCGGCCACCCCAGACGACGTAGGTCTGCGCGCCCAGCTCGGCCGCCAGGTCGATGTTGCGCCGCACCTTGCGCAGCGCGTAGCGGCGGACGTCGCGGTCGTTGCTGGTCAGGCCGCCGTCCTTGAACACCGGGTGGGTGAACAGGTTCGTCGTGGCCATCGGCACCTTGAGGCCGGTCTCGGCGAGCGCCTTGCGGAACCGCTCGATCGCCTTGTCGCGGTCGGGTTCGGTGGCCAGCAGGTCGTCGTCGTGGAACGTCACCCCGTAGGCGCCCAGCTCCGCCAGCCGGTGCACGCTCTCCACCGGGTCCAGCGCCGGCCGCGTGGCGACCCCGAACGGGTCGTTCGCCGGCCAGCCCACGGTCCAGAGGCCGAAGGTGAACTTGTCGGCCGCCTGGGGGGCGTAGTCGTCCATGACTGTCCCTTCATTTAGTTCACGTTGTAGACTAAATATGCGCCGCGGCGGTCCCGGGCGTCAAGAGCCCGGATAGAGTGCTCGGCAGGAGGGACACGATGACCCAGGCCGTGCGGCACGACTCCATGCGCGCTCGCAACCTCGAGGTCGTGCTGGGCGCGGTCAGCCGCGGCGGCCCGCTGACCAGGGCCGCCCTCGCCGAGCTGACCGGGCTGACGAAGTCCACGGTGAGCAAGCTCGTCGGCGACCTGGTGGACGCCGGTTTGCTGGCCGAGACCGGGCCCGCCCGCGCGGGTGAGCGTGGCCGGCCGGGTGTCGACGTCGTGCTCAGCGGCGCCCGGATCGCGTCCCTCGGCCTGGAGATCAACGTCGACTACCTCGCCGTGCGTGTGCTCGATCTCACCGGCGCGGTCCGGTTCGCCGCCCGCCGCGATCGCGACAACCGCGGCTCCCGGCCCAAGAGGGTCCTGGCCGAACTGCAGGCGCTCGCCGAGGAGGCGATCACCGAAGCGCGGCGCCTCGGGCTCGACCTCGCGGGCGCGGTGCTCGCGGTGTCCGGCCCGGTCGGCGCCGGCGTGCTGTTCAGCGCCCCCAACCTCGGCTGGCAGGACGTCCGCGCGGCCGACCTGCTGCGCCTGCCCGTCCCGGTCGAGCTGGACAACGAGGCGAACCTCGCCGCGCTCGGCGAGCTCTGGTACGGCGACGGCGAGCGCGACTTCCTCTACGTCTCCGGTGAGGTCGGCATCGGCGCGGGCCTGGTCGTCAACGGCGAGCTGTTCGCCGGGTCCCGGGGGCTGGCCGGCGAGCTGGGCCACGTCGTCGTGACGCCGGGCGGCCCGGACTGCCGCTGCGGCGGCAACGGCTGCCTGGAGACCTACGCCGGCCAGGAAGCGTTGCTGGCAGCCGGAAACACCCCGACGCTGGCCGCCCTCCTGGCCGCCCTCGACCGCGGCGACCGCGTGGCACTGGACGCGTGCACCGCCGCCGGCCGCGCCCTCGGCGTCGCACTGACGTCGGCGGTGAACCTGCTCGACCTGGACCGCATCGTGCTCGGCGGCGTCTTCACGCAGCTGTACCCGTGGCTGGCCGAGCCGGTGGCCGGGGTCCTGGCCACCCGGCTGGGCGGCCTCCGCGGCGCACCACCGGTGCTCACGGCGTCACGCCTGGGCGGCGACGCCGCGACACTCGGCGCGGCGGGCCGGGTCGTGCACCGGGTGCTCGCCGATCCGGCGCCGTTCCTGGTGCGGGCTCAGGAAGCGTAAGCCTCCACTTCGGACGCTTGGCCCGCGGGCCAGCCGGTGTTGCCGGTGAAGGTGAGTTTCAGGTACCGCTGGGACGTCGGCGGGACGCTGATCGTCACGGAGTTGGCCTGAGCCGGATCGAAGGCGTACCCGGCCGGGGCGCCGCCGTTCACCGCGATCGTCTGGGTCCGGGAACCCCACGACGGCGGCAGTTTCAGCACCACCCGCCCCACGGTGACGGCCGAGCCCAGGTCCACGGTCACCGTCTGCGGGAACGCGTTGTTCGTGCTTTCCCAGTAGCTCGACGCGTTTCCGTCCACCGCGTTGCCCGGCGGGAACCCGCCCTGCGAACCACTCGCCGAGACGGCCTTGCCGAACGCGAGGTTCGGCGACGCCGCTGGGGGACCGCCGAGCTGCGCGGCCCAGTAGCGCGTCCGGTCCAGGTAAGCGGTTTCCGACGCCGCGCCCGACGTCCCGTAAGCACCCGCGAACGTCTCGTACGCCGACGACGGCGGCGAAGACCGTGCCGGTTCGATGATCGAGCCCTCGTGCCATTCGTTGAACGACGTCACCGACACCCAGTCCGGATTCCCGCCCACCGTCGGGGAAAGCGCGTTCTGCCACTCGCGGTCGTACGTGGCGCCGTTGTCCCGTGCCAGCGTCGGGGTCGTGTTGCCCGGCACCGCGCGGTCGTCGTTGTACCCCGGCCCCACCGACGGCGCCCAGACCAGGCCGTTCGCCGCGCAGAACGCCCCGGCGTCGCGCCAGCCCGGCGCGGTCGCCCCGGCGATGGCGTCGTAGGTGTACATCCCGCCGAAGTGCGCGACCTTGCTCGTGTCCGTCGTCTGCGCCAGCACGATCGCCGACGAGCGCACCTGGTCCAGTGCCGTCCAGTCGGTGATCCGCAGGCTCTCGAAGACGTAGAACGCCGGCCGGTTCCCGTGTTCGGTGTCGCGGTAGAACGCGGGACTCGACCCGTAGCGGCTGGTCAGGTAGTTGATGTCGGCCACCGTCGAAGCCGCTGTCCGCCCGGTGTAGGGCTCGAGGTGCCAGGCGAGTTTGATCCCGTGCCGCGCCGCGGCGGCCAGCACACCGGCGGCCAGACCGTCCTCATAGGACCCTTGGCCCCACCAGCTGTAGACGATCACCCCGGCGCCGGACTGCTCGATCCACCGCATGTGCTGCTCGACCGCGCCGGTGAAGTCACCGGAGTCGTACGGGCCGAGCGACGGGTAGAAGTTCGCGCCGATGTCGGCGGGCGGCGTGTGCCCGCCCTGGTCCCAGTGGCGGTACACGCCACCGCTGTTGCCGTACCAGGGGTAGTAGAACAAGTGGGTCCGGGTGGAGAGCGCCGCGGCGTGCGCGGCTCCCGGCAAAGTGGCCGCCAGCAGGACAAGTGCGGCGAACAGCGTCGAAATCCGTCGCATGGGTACCCTCTCGGGGATTCGGGGTGTTCCAGACCATACGGACGCCATGCGAAATCCCGCAACACTTCCACCGACATACGCAAACTTGCGTCGGAAACCCACCCGGAACGCTGCCCGGAAAGCGAAAACCGCCCCGGGCGGACCCGGGGCGGTTTCCGTTCAGCGGGACGGAACTAGCTCACGGCGTTGATCTGCACCAGCGAGCTGCCGACCGTGACACCGGTGTCGGTCTGCACGGTCAGCTGACCGCGCAGGACGCGCCCGGCCGCCGGGGCGGCGGTGACGGTGACCGTGCCCGGCACCGTCCACGTGCTGCCCGAGGCGTGCGCCGCGACCGGGTCGGCCAGGGCGACCGAACCGAACGCCGGGTTGGTGAACACGTCGACGTAGTCGTACTCGGTGGTGCCGGCCGGCACCGCGTAGCCGTCGACCAGCGCGATCCAGACGCCGGCCGCCGGGTTGGCGATGGTCACCGACTCCTCGGAGTCACCGTCCGCGCTCTGGCCCGCCACCACGCAGCTGCCGGTGGTGCAGTTGTACAGCACCAGGTCCAGGTCGGCGCCCACGTCGGACGTCTTCCCGATCGTGGCCGTCAGCGACGTCGAGCCCGGCGTCACCGCGATCTGGTACTGCTGCTGCGCGCCTTCGGCGATCGACGGCCGCGCCACCTTCGCGCTGCCCAGCGTGCCGCCGAGCAGGTGCCCGGTGAACGCGCCGAGGGTGTTCGTCACGGTGTAGGACCGCGCGATCGGCGTGTTCAGCGTGGCGGCCGCGATGGTGTCCGGGTTCGGCGTGATCGTCGTGCCGAGCACCGACGCGCTCAGCTTGAACGCCGCGTTGTCCACATCGGACGTCCGGCGCGCCTCGACGACGATCTCCCAGACACCCGGCTGCGGGTTGGCGAACGTCCGGCTGGTCGGCGTGCCGCCGGGGCAGCCCGCACCCGCGTCGGGCAGGTAGCAGTACGTCGTGGACGTGCTCGCCTCGGCCGGCACACCGGTCGGGTCGTAGCGCAGGAACCGCACCTGGCCCTTGCCCGGGGCACCGGCGCCGGCGTCCAGGTCCACCTTCAGCGCGCTGGCGCCCTGGGGCACCTTCACGAAGTAGCTGGTCGCCTGGTTGCGGGCGATCTTGCCGGCGACGTCGACCTGGTAACCCTTGGCGGCGGTGAACTCCTGCGGCGCGAAGACCGTGTTGAGGGTCTGCACGTCGACGCCGATGGTCAGCGGGTTGTCCAGGTACAGCAGCGCCGAGTGCGCCCCGGCGGTCTTCGGGTTCACCTTGACCTGGAAGGTCACCGGCTTGTTGAGCGGCACCGCGACGGTGCCCGCCGAGGAGAACGTGCCGTCGTTGCCGACCCACCGCGCGAAGTAGAGCGCCGGGTTGGCCGAGCCCGTCGTCCGCGTGATCGTGTACGTGCGGGTGTAGGCCTGGCCGGTGGTCACGCCCTCGCGGTCGTGGATGCCGACACCGGTGTTCGGCGTCGCCAGCAGGTTCGACTGCACCGTGTGCACCTCGACCGACGTCGAGACGGCGTCCGGCTTCGGGTTCAGCGACAGCGCGACGAACGCGGCCGGGACGTTGAACAGGCCCGCGCCCTGGGCGTAGGCGTCGATGCCCGGCACGAACCGCGCGGTCGACTTGATCGCCGAGCGCAGCTGCGCGACCGGCGGCCGCTGGCCGTTGTGCGTGGCCTTGTACGCGCTCACCAGCAGTGCGGCCGCACCGGTCGCCTGCGGCGACGCCATCGACGTGCCCTGCAGCATCGCGTAACCGGCGGGCAGGCTGTAGGTGCCGGCCACCGGGCCCGGCGCCTCCCAGCGCGGGGTGGTCGAGATCGCCGCGCCGGGCGCGACGATGTCCGGCTTGAAGCCGCCGTCTTCACGCGGGCCGCGCGAGGAGAACGGGTGCATCGACTCGGGCGCCTGGGTCTTCGAACCGTAGTCCGCGAGCCAGGTCTCCTTGGTGATGTACGAGCCGACCGAGATCGCGTCCGTGGCCACCGACGGGTCGCCGACGGTGTTCGCCCCGGCGCCGCTGTTGCCGGCCGAGATGAAGATCTGGACGTTGTACTCGGCGATCGTGCGGTTGTAGAGCTCCGCGCGGGCGTTGTTGCCGTCGTTGAGCGAGGGCAGGCCGCCGATCGAGATGTTGATGACGTCCGCGCCGTGGCTGGCCGCGTAGACGACGCCGTCGAGCAGGCCGCTCGAGGTGCAGGCCGCGCCGGTGAGGCAGACCTTGACGGCCAGGACCTTCGCGCCCGGGGCCGCGCCGTCCATCTTGCCGCCGAACAGGTCGTTGCCGGTGGCGATGCCCGCGACGTGCGAGCCGTGCTCGGCGCCGGCGATGCCGATGCCGACGAAGCCCGGCTTGTCGGTCTGGACGACGAAGGCCATCCGCTCGGCGATGTCGGTCGCCGGGTTGTCGGTGCCGAAGAAGCCGACGTCGTAGTTGGTCTTGTAGTCGGTCATCGGCTTCTCGTCGGTGAAGTCACCGTTGCCGTTGAGGTCGACGCGGACCTGCTTGGTCACCGGGTCGAGCAGCACGCCCCAGGAGTCGGCGCGGTCGCCGTCGCGGTTGATGTCACCGCCGGTCTCGCTGTCGGCGGCACCGAGGTCGCCCGCGGTCTCGCTGAACGAGCCGAACGTGTACGGGCCGCCGGTGGCCGGGGCCGTCCAGGTCTTGCCGTTCGCGGTGAACGTGCCGGTGTAGGTCTGGGTCGACTGCGCGACCCAGGTGCCGTCCCCGGAGTTGGTGGCGTTGGCGTTGTACCAGTCGACGATCTTGCGCTCGCCGTGGCTGGTCTTCGCCAGCGCGGGGGTGTCGAGGTCGACGCCGGAGTCCAGCACCGCGACCGTGGTGTCCTTGCCGTCCCAGTTGGGCAGGACCTGGCCGAACTGCGCGGCGTAGGTGTCACCGGTCGGGAGGTAGGGGTTCACGCGCGGCGTGTTCTTCCCCGGCGCCGGCTGCGGCAGCGGGTTCACGGTGCCGTCGGGCTTCGGGTCGTCGCGCACGATGAGCCCGTCGACGTCGACGGCGCTGACCGACTTCAGCTTCGCGGCCTTGCCGGCGTTGCCGGTCGGGATGCTCACCTTGACGTAGTCGAGCTTGCTGTCGGTGGACTGGACGACCCCGCCGAGGGCCTTGAGCTCGGTGACGGCGGCGCCGGTCTGGCCCTTTTCGGCCGCGACCAGCAGGGTCACGTCGGGCTTGCCGGCCTTCTCGGCTTCGGCGACGAGCGTGCGGTCGTGCTCGTCGAGGGCCTTGCTGCCGTCGGCGGCCCCGGCGGTGAGCGGGGCCTGCTGGGCGGACGCCACCGGGACGGCGATGCCGAGGACGGAGGCGCCGAGAGCGGTGGCGAGGACGGTGATCCCGGCCCGCCGTCTCCAGCTGGATCTGAGCTGTGTCACTGCGTGAGCCCTTCGTGAAGAGATGCTTGCGAGCAGTACACATCGCGGGATGATCCGCAGCAATAAGACACTTAGCCCATTATCCGCAATTGGTTGCGGGCCGAATGGCCTAACGTGATCACCGGTTGGGAGGCAACCGGATACGACGTTGCGGCGTGATGTGCCCACCTTGCTATATGTACGTATAGGGGACTACATTCACGTGTAGCAAGCTGCGTCGAGAGATAGGCCGTTCCATGACCGAGAGTGGTCCCGCATTCGAGGACCTCACCGCGCGCGCCCGCATCCGCGACGCCGCCATCAGGCTGTTCACCGAGCAAGGCGCCGAGAAGACGTCGATCCTCGACATCGCCCAGGCCGCGGGCGTGTCCGGCGGGTTGATCAGGCACCACTTCGGCTCGAAGGACGGCCTGCGCAAGGCGTGCGACACCCACGTCTTCGCCGAGCTGATGCGGTTCAAGGAGGAGGCGCTGGAGAAGGGCCACGCGAACCCGGGGTTCATCCCGACGTTCGACGCCCGTCAGCTGCTCTACCGCCGTTACGTGGGCCGCGGCATGATCGACGGCTCCGACGCCGCCGCCGAGCAGTTCCGCGAGATCGTCGACGGGACCGAGCAGTACTTCGTCGACTCCGGGCTCGACGTGCCCGACCCGCGGGCCGCCGCCGCCGCGCTCACCGCCATGACCGGCGGGCTGATGATCCTGCAGGACCACATCGCGCGGGCGCTCGGCGAGGAGCCCGGCACCCCCGAGGCGATGCTCCGCATGATGGCCGCCGCCGGGCACATCTTCACCCATCCGCTCGCCACCCCCGAACTGCTCGAGAAGGCCCGCGAAGCGCTGGCCAAGAACTCCCGGAAGGACTGACCATGGCCGAAGCGATCACCGCCGCCGGCCTCACCAAGGCGTTCGGCGCGGCGAAGGCCCTCGACGGGCTCGACCTGACCGTCCACACCGGCGAGGTGCACGGGTTCCTCGGACCCAACGGCGCCGGCAAGACCACCACGATCCGCGTCCTGCTGGGGCTGATGCGGGCCGACGGCGGCCGGGCCACCCTGCTCGGCGGCGATCCCTGGCGCGACGCCACCGAGCTGCACCGGCGGCTCGCGTACGTGCCCGGCGACGTCACGCTCTGGCCCAACCTCACTGGCGGCGAGGTCATCGACCTGCTCGGCCGGCTGCGCGGCGGCCTCGACGCCGGGCGCCGGGACGCGCTCGTCGAGCGCTTCGACCTCGACCCGCGCAAGAAGGGCCGGACGTACTCGAAGGGCAACCGGCAGAAGGTCGCGCTGGTCGCCGCGCTGGCGTCCGACGTCGAGCTGCTGGTGCTCGACGAGCCGACGTCCGGGCTCGACCCGCTGATGGAAGAGGTCTTCCGCCAGGTCATCGAGGAAGAGCGCGACCGCGGCGACCGGACCGTGCTGCTGTCCTCGCACATCCTCTCGGAGGTCGAGGCGCTGTGCGACCGCGTCACGATCATCCGCGCCGGCCGGACCGTCGAGTCCGGCACGCTCGACGAGCTGCGGCACCTGGGCCGGATCACCATCGACGCCTCGCTGGTGCGCGTCCCGCCGGAGCTGGCGTCGCTGCCGGGGATCCACGACCTGAGCACGTACGGCTCGCACGTCCACCTGTCGGTCGACCAGTCCGCTTTGGACGGTGTGATGCGGCACCTGGCCGACGCCGGGCTGCGCAACCTGGTGAGCCGCCCGCCGACGCTCGAGGAGCTGTTCCTGCGCCACTACCAGCACGACGAGCCGGTCGGAGCGGCGCGATGACCGGCACCTGGTCGCTGCTGCGGCTGGTGCTGCGCCGCGACCGGTTCCTGATGCCGCTGTGGATCGTCGTGCTGACGGTCGCGCCGCTGGGCTACCTGTCGTCGATCAAGGCCGCGTACCCGGACGCCGCGGCGCGGCAGCACTTCTACGACCTGAACGTCACCAGCGCGACGTTCGCCGTCCGCAACGGTCCGCTGTACGGCCCTTCAGCCGGGGAGCTGCTGGCCTGGCAGTGCGGGTTCTTCCCGGTCGTCGTCGGGCTGATCGCGCTGCTCACCGTCGTCCGGCACACCCGGACCGAAGAGGAAGCCGGCCGCGGGGAGCTGACCGGCGCGACCGTCGTCGGCCGGCACGCGGGGCTCGTCGCCGCCGTGCTCGCCGTCTGCGGCGCGTGCCTGGTCTACGGCCTGCTGGTCGCGCTCGGCGTGTCCGCGCAAGGTGTCCCTCTGGCCGGAGCGCTGGCGCTGGGGCTCGGGTTCACCATGACGGGCTGGGTCTTCGCCGCTATCGGCGCGGTCGCCGCGCAGCTCACCTGGGGCGCGAGCGGCGCCCGCGGCATCGGGATCGGCGTGCTGGTGCTGGCGTTCCTGCTGCGCGCCGCCGGGGACAGCAGCGAGACGACCGGCGGGTCGGCGGGCTGGCTCGCGTGGCTGTCGCCGATCGGCTGGGCGCACCGGCTGCGCCCGTTCGCGGGGGAGCGGTGGTGGGTGCTGCTGCTGGGCGTGGTGTCCACGGGCCTGCTGGTGGTCGCCGCGGCCGGGCTGTCGGCCCGGCGGGACCTCGGCGCGGCGCTGCTGCCCGCGCGGCTCGGGCGTCCCGCGGCGAAGGCGTCGTTGCGCTCGCCGCTGGCGCTGGCCTGGCGGCTGCAACGCGGGACGCTGCTGGTCTGGACCGTGTGCCTGGCGCTGGTCGGGTTGCTGATGGGCGGGGTCGCGCAGAACGTCTCGGACATGGTGCGGGACAACAAAGCCGTCGCCGGCGTCTTCGCGCGGCTCGGCGGCGGTGGCGCGGTGATGGACGCGTACCTGGCCGGGACGATGACGTTGTTCGGCCTCGCGGCGGCGGGCTACGCGGTGCAGGCGACGCTGAAGCTGCGCGCCGAGGAAGCGGCCGGCCGGGCGGAACCGGTGCTGGCCACGGCCGTCGGCCGGCTCGGCTGGGCGGCGGCGCA
Organism: Amycolatopsis sp. WQ 127309; assembly: GCF_023023025.1. Lineage (NCBI taxonomy): Bacteria > Bacillati > Actinomycetota > Actinomycetes > Pseudonocardiales > Pseudonocardiaceae > Amycolatopsis > Amycolatopsis sp. WQ 127309. Next base: position 10,956,693 of record NZ_CP095481.1, on the reverse strand, counting down.
CCTGGTGTTCGCGCTGCTGGGGTCGGCGTTCGTGCTGGCGGTCACGGGGCTGGCGACCGGGCTGGCCTCCGGCGACGGCGCGCGGCTGATCCCCGCGGCCCTGGCGCAGCTGCCCGCGGTGTGGGTCCTGGCCGGGCTCGCGGCGGCGTTGACCGGCTTCCTGCCGCGCTTCGCGGCGGCGGCGTGGGGCCTGCTGGCCGCGTTCCTGCTGCTGTCGCTGGTCGGCTCGGCGTTGCGGTGGAACGACGTCGTGCTCGGCATCTCACCGTTCCAGCACCTGCCACGGCTTCCGGGCGGCACCTTCTCGGTGGCCCCGCTGCTCTGGCTGGTGCTGATCGCCGCCGCGGCGGGCACCGCCGGCCTGGCCGCACTGCGCCGCCGCGACATGCCGGTGGGCTGAACGCCGTGAATGCCACATTGAGAGACCTGGTGTCCCTCGATGTGGCATTCACGGACTTCGGCGGCAACCGAGGGAGTCGAACCCTGCGCGGCTTGTGAAGGCGGCGCCCATGGACCGGCCCTGACCCTTCGGCGGGCGACGGCTGCCATCTCTCTCAACGGTAGCTAATACCCAACTATTTCCCATCTCACGCTGTGCTTCACCCGGACGTGACCTTCCTGGCAAGGTAGGGCCATGGACGATCTTCTGCTGCGCCGCGTGCGCCCGGGACTCGGCGGCGAGCTCGCGGACGTGCGCGTCACCGACGGCCGCGTCGCCTCGATCACCGCGCCCGGGTCGGATGGTTTCGCGGCCCGGATCGTCGACGGCCACGGCGGCACGCTGCTACCGGGCCTGGTCGACGCGCACGTCCACGTCGTGCAGTGGGCCACGTCCCGCCGCCGCATCCCGCTGGAAGCCGCGCGGTCGGCGGGGGAGACGGTCGAGCTGTTGCTGGCGCACCTGCTGGCGACGCCGTCGCAGCCGGCGGAACTGGTCGTGGGCGCCGGCTTCCGCGACGCGCTCTGGCCCGACAAGCCGCACAAGGAGCTGCTGCAGCGCGCGCTGCCCGGGCGCGCGGTGGCGTTGTTCAGCGCGGACCTGCACACGCTGTGGCTGAGCCCGGCGGCGCTGAAGCTGATCGGGCGCGAGCACCCGACGGGCGTGCTGCTGGAGAACGACTGCATGAGCGCGACGGCCGAGCTGCCCACGGCCGCCGTCGACGTCCAGGACCAGTGGGTAGCCGAAGCCGTGCGCGCGGCGGCCGCGCGCGGGGTGACGCAGATCGTCGACTACGAGTACGCCGACACCGTCACGGACTGGCTGCGCCGGCTTTCGCTCGGCACGCCCGCGGCCCGGATCTCGTGCGTCATCGCGCGGTACCTGCTGGACCAGGCCATCGAGCGCGGCCACCGCACGGACGACGTCCTCCCGGGCTCGGGCGGGCTCCTCACGGTCGGCCCGTTCAAGCTCTTCGTCGACGGCTCGCTCAACACCCGCACGGCCTACTGCCACGACCCGTACCCGGGCGGGGATTCGCTGGGGCTGCTGGAACTCCCGCCTTCCTCGTTGGTGCCCCTGATGCGGCGCGCGTCCGACCACGGCTTGCTCCCGGCGGTCCACGCGATCGGCGACCAGGCCAACACGATCGCGCTGGACGCGTTCGAGGAGGTCGGCTGCCCGGGCCGGATCGAGCACGCCCAGCTGCTCTCGCCGGCGGACGTCCCGCGGTTCGCGGCCCTCGGCGTCGTCGCGGCGGTCCAGCCGGCCCATCAGCCGGACGACCGCGACGTCGCGGACCGCCACTGGACCGGCCGGACGGCGCGCGCGTTCCCCTACCGCTCCCTGCTGGAAACGGGCGCCCGCCTGGAACTGGGCTCCGACGCGCCGGTCGCGCCGCTGGACCCGTGGGACGGTATCGCGTCGGCGATCTCCCGCACCGACGACGACCGCCCGCCGTGGCACCCGGAGCAGTCGATCCCGTTCGCCGACGCCTTGGCGGCGGCCTCGGGCGGCCGCCGCGGCGTCGCGGTGGGCGACGTCGCGGACCTGATGGTGACGGCGGCGGACCCGGCTTCCCTGTCACCACAGGACCTCCGCCGCCTCCCGGTGACGGCGACCATCCTGGGCGGCCACGTCACCCACCAGTCCTGACGCACCTCCCGGCTCACATTGGGGCGTTTGGGTCGCTCGTGGGACTTGACCTGTCCGGTGGACAACGTCAAGGATTCACCCACAGTCTGACAACGTTGTCACAGGAGGAACCGGATGAGAGCGCGCAAGCGCGTCCTGGCCGTCACGCTCGCCGGCGTGACCGCCGTCGCCCTCGCGGCCCCCGCGCAGGCGGCACCACACGGGCCGAAGTTCGCCGACGACCCGACCACCCTCGTCGACACCTCGATCGGCAACAACGGGGACGGCACCACCTTCCCGGGCGCGACGACGCCGTTCGGCATGGTCCAGCTCAGCCCGGACACCCAGCTCAAGAAGTACGCGTCCTACGACTACGCGCAGGACACCACCCTCGGCTTCAGCCACACCCACCTATCCGGCGTCGGCTGCCAGACCATGGGCAACTTCCGCTTCATGCCGACCACCGGCGCCGTCACCAGCAGCGACCCCGCGCAGTACGGCGCGAAGTTCAGCCACGCCAACGAAACCCGGCAGCCGGGCTACTACGGCGTCAAGCTCGACAACGGCATCGACGCCGAGCTGTCCGCGACCCAGCGCACCGGCCAGCACCGCTACACCTACCCGGCCGGCGCCACCAGCGAGAACGTCCTCATCGAGGTCGGCGAGAGCAACGGCTACACCTACGCCGGTGACGTCCACGTCGTCGGCGACGACACCGTCGAAGGCTGGCTGCAGGGCGGCAACTTCTGCTGGGAGACGCAGAAGGAGCGCTACAAGGTCTTCTTCAGCGCCAAGTTCGACCGCAAGTTCACCGGTTTCGGGACCTGGACCGACAACAAGCTCACGCCGAACCAGCGCGACGCGAGCCTCGGCAGCCAGCGCGCCGGCGCGTGGCTGAATTTCGGCACGGACAAGAACCAGGTCGGCGCGTCCGTCGGCGTCTCCTACACCTCGGTCGACGGCGCCCGGCTGAACCGGAAGACCGAGCAGCCCAGGTCGTTCGACAAGGCCCGCAAGACCGCGCACGACACCTGGGCGGACGAGCTGAACCGGATGCGCGTCGCCGGTGGCACCACTGCCGACCAGCGCACCTATTACAGCGCGCTCTACCGGTCGCTGCTGCACCCGTCCGTCGGGTCCGATGTGGACGGTTCCTACCGCGGCTTCGACGACGCTGTGCACCGCAGCCGGGACACCTACTACCAGATGTTCTCGCTGTGGGACACCTACCGCTCGCAGAACCAGCTCGTCGCGCTGCTGCACCCGGACAAGGCCGCGGACATGACCAAGTCCGTCCTCAAGATCTACCAGGACGGCGGCTGGGTGCCGCGCTGGGCGCTCGCCGGCGGCGAGACGAACGTGATGAGCGGCGACCCGGTGACGCCGTGGGTGGTCGACAACTACCGCCGCGGCCTCCTCGACGACCGCACCGCGCGGCAGCTGTTCGACGCGCTCTGGCGCAACGCCACCGAAGTCCCGGCCGACCAGTCCATCTTCCGCGGCCGCGACGGCAACCCCAACTACGTCAAGAACGGCTGGATCGGCTACCAGGACGTCCCCGGCTACACCTTCGGTGACACCCGCCAGGCCGGCTCCGCGACGCTCGAGTACGCCCTCGCCGACTGCGCACTGTCCACAATGGCGTCCGGGCTGGGCTACCGCGACAAGGCCAAGACGCTGTCCGCGCGCTGCGGCAACTTCTCGAAGCTCTGGGACACCAGCGTCGAGTCCCACGGTTTCACCGGCTTCCCGCGCACCCGCGCGGCGGATGGCACCGGCGTCGGCGACCCCGACCCGGCCCAGTCGACCGGGTTCCACGAGGGCACGCCGTGGCAGTACCAGTGGCTCGCCCAGCAGGACACCGCGAAGCTGTTCGGCCTGATGGGCGGCGCGGGGCAGGCCGAGAAGCGGCTCGACACGTTCTTCGACACGCCGCTGCTGCTCACCGACCCGGCGAAGGCCGCGAAGGACTCCTGGGTCCACGGCGCGTACGACTACCACAACAACTTCGCCTTCAACCCCAACAACGAACCCGACTTGCACGCGCCCTGGATGTACAGCTGGACGGGCGCGCCGTGGAAGACGTCGGCCGTCCTGCGCGCGGCGCGGACGCTCTTCACCGACACGCCGTACGGCATGCCGGGCAACGACGACCTCGGCACCATCTCGTCGTGGCTGGTCTTCGGCATGACGGGCGTCTTCGAGGCCCAGCCCGGTTCCGGGACGTACCTGCTCAGCACGCCGATGTTCGAGAAGGTCGAGATCCACCCGGAGCACGGCCGCAAGCTGGAGATCGAGGCGCCCGGCGCGAGCGCGTCGAAACTCCAGTACACAACGGACGTCCACATCGGACACCGCGGCTACGACCGCAGCTGGATCTCGCACGAGGACCTGCTCCGCGCGGGCACGATCCGCTTCACCCTGAGCGACACCCCGACGGCGTGGGGCACGAAGTCCGCCCCGCCCGCGATGTAGCTCAAAGCCGTGAAGGCCTCCTTACCGGCTCTTATGGCCGGTAAGGAGGCCTTCACGGACTTCAGCGGTGGCGCAGGGAGGGGAGCATCGCGGCGACGCCGAGTGCGGGCCGCTCAGGAGGTCGGCGCCGGTGGCGCTCACCGCCGACACCACGCCCAGCGCCACCGCCGGCCCGACCTGGAACGACGTGGTCACCAGCCCGCCCGCCAGCCCCCGGTCCGCGGCCGGGACGCTGTCGGCCGCGGCCATCGTCAGCGGGCCGCAGGTGAGCGTGAACGCCAGCCCGACCAGCAGGAACGCGGGCAGCATCAGCGTCACGTACCCGCTGGTGGCGTCCAGGAACCGCATGAGCGCGTACGCCGCCACCGACGAGGTGAGCCCGGCCAGCGCGACGCGCCCCGAGCCGAACCGGCCGACCAGCGGCGCGGCGAGCAGCGCCACGACCAGGCCGCTCGGCGCCACCGCGAGCCCGGTCTCCGGCGCCGACCAGCCGCGGAAGTCCTGCAGGTAGAGCGTCACGATGAACAGCGCGCTCACCCAGCCGCCCAGCAGCGACAGCGCCCCGACGGTCGCCCGCACCAACGCGCCCGACCGCAGCACGCCCAGCCGGACCAGCGGCGCCGAAACCCGCCGTTCGACCACGGCGAACGCGGCCAGCAGCACCACGACCGCGACCAGCGAGCCGAGCGTGCGCACCGACGCCCAGCCCGCGTTCGGTGCCTCGACCAGCGTGAACACCAGGAGCGGCATCGCCGCCGTGATGGCCGCGGAGCCGGCGACGTCGAAGCCGCCGGTCCGGGCGGGACGCGGTGCGCGCGGCACCACGGCCAGCGCGCCGGCCAGGGTCGCGAGCGCGACGACCACCGGCGCGTGGAACACCCACCGCCAGCTGACCTCGGTGAGCAGGCCGCCCGCGACGAGCCCGAGCGAGAAGCCGGCCGCGGGCACGGGGCGTCATCCGGTCGTGGACCGATCGGTCCGGGACTGATCGGTCCGAATCATGGCGGCGTCGCGGACACGGTGTCAACCAGGGATTCCACAATGTGGACCATTCGGTCCGGTACGATGGGTACATGCCGCGCAAGCCCACGCCGGACGCCCGAGAGCGCATCCTCGAAACCGCCACCCGGCTGTTCAACCAGCAGGGGGTGCACGCGGTCGGGATGCAGCAGATCATCGACGAGTGCAGCTGCGGCAAGAACCTGCTCTACAGCCAGTTCGCGAGCAAGGACGAGCTGGTCGTCGCCTACCTGCGGCGCTGCAGCGGAGACTGGGAGCACATCGTCGCGGACGCGAAGGCCGCCGCCGATGGCCCGGAGGGGCAGCTGGTCGAGCTGGTGCGCGAGGTCGGGGTCCGCGTCAACGTCCCGGGCACGCGCGGCTGCCCGCTGCGCACCACCTTCGCCGAGTTCCCTGAGCGCGAGCACCCGGCGCACCAGGTGTCGCTGGACCACTTCGTGCGGGTCCGGACGCAGCTGCGGGAGCTGGCCCGCTCGACGCCGGCGGCCGAGCCGGACCGCCTGGCCGACCGCGTCATGTTCATCATCGACGGCCTGTACACGAACGGCCCGATCTTCGGCGAAGAGGGAATGAAGACGGCGGTCGCGTTCGCGGAGGACGTGGTGCGCGCGGAAACGGCCGGCTGATCGGACGGCACCGCACGGATCGGACCGGCCGGACGGCCCGGCACGAAAGGCGTGAAAACCGCCCCCACGTGCGCGGATCCACCGTTCGTGCTGAGGTGGGGGCATGGCGGAAACCAAGCCGACGGCGACCGAGCGGTTCTTCCGGATCGCGATCGCGATCAAGGGCCTCGACGGCGCCCTGCAGGTCGTCGGGGCGCTGATCCTCGCGTTCATCCCGGCGTCGACCGTCAGCGGGTTCACCCACGCGGTGATCACCCGCGACCTGCTCGGCGACCCGTCGGGCACGCTCGCGCGGCACCTGGAGTCGGCGACCGAGAACTTCCTGCACGGCGACACCAAGACGTTCGCCGTCGCCTACCTGCTGGCCCACGGCTTGATCAAGCTCGGACTGGTCTGGGCGCTGGCGCGCAAGATCGTCCCCGCCTACCCGATCGCCGCGGTGATCCTCGCCGCGTTCGTCGTCTACGAGGTCTGGCGCGCGATCCACACCCACTCGATCGCGCTGCCGTTCTTCGCCGCCCTCGACGTCATCATCATCGTGTTGGTACTACGCGAATACCGGCAGCTCAAGCGCGAACGCGCTAGCTAGGGTCACGCGGCAACGGGAAATCGCACCGTGGTGCTGTCGGCCTCCACTGCCTCGACGTAGAGCGCGGTCGCGTTGTCGGATCCGCCGTGGGCGATCGCGGCCTCGACGAGTTCCGCGGCCCCGTGCGCCGGATCCGCGAGAATGGCGCGGATCGCGCTGCCGGCGAGCGGTTTGTGGACGCCGTCACTGGTCAGCAGCAGCCCGCCGCCGGTCACCTCGGCGGTGCCGATCTCGTGCGGTTTCGTCGTGCGGACGCTGGTGGTGACCACGTGTTCCATCCGCGGCGTCACCGGCTGGCGGCGGGCGCGGAAGTACTCGGCGAGCGTGTGGTCGGTGGTCAGGCGGCGCAGCGCCGTGCCGTCCCAGGCGTACGCGCGGGCGTCGCCGACCCAGGCGATGCGGTAGCCGCCGGCGACCGGCACGGCGACGACGAGCACGGCGTCGCCGTAGCTGCGTTCGCGGACGGCCTGCTGTGCGGCGAGAACGGCCTCGACCGGTCCTTTGTGGACCGGAGTGCGCGCGGCGGCCGCGGCGGCGACGCGCGCGGCCTGGGCGGCGGCCGGGTCGTCCCCGACGCCGTCGGCGAGGGCGAAGACGATGCCGGGCGCGCCGGCCGCGGCGTAGGCACCGACGGCGTCGGCGTTGTGCGAACGGGGGCCCTGCGCACTCGCGGTGTGCCAGCGCGGGTAGCCCGGACGGGTGGTGATCATCGCGGCCTCCTCATCCCTCATCCCTCATCCTCTGACCTCCATGATCCGCGCCGTTCCTGTGGGCGGTCTGAGACTTTCCTGTGCCGCCGGTGTCAGTCCCGGTACGGTGGGAACGGGGTGGGGGGATGGAGTTCCGGATTCTGGGGCCGCTGGTGGTGTGCCGCGCCGACGGCCGCCCGGCCGTGCTCGGCGGGCGCAAGCCGCGGACGCTGCTGGCGGCGTTGCTGCTGGCCCGCGGCCGGGTGGTGCCCGACGAACGGCTGATTTCCCTGGTGTGGGACGGCGTCCGGCCCTCGACGGTCGACGCGCAGCTGTGCACGTACGCGTCCCGGTTGCGGCGGGCGTTACCGGCGCGGCTCGTCCGCACGGGTGGCGGTTACCTGCTGGAGCCGAGCGGCACCCTCGACGCGCAGGAGTTCGAACGGCTCGCGTCGGCCGGTGCGGCGGCGTTCCGGGCGGGCTCGGCTTCCCGTGCGGCCGGGTTGTTCCGCGCCGCGCTGGACCTGTGGCGCGGTCCGGTCCTCGCCGACGTCGCCGAACCGCTTCGCGCGGGCTCGGCGGCGCGGTTCGAGGAACTCCGGCTGGCCGCGCTGGAAGGCCGTATCGAAGCCGACATCGCGTTGGGCGACCACCTGCGAGCCGTCCCCGACGCGACGGGCCTCGTCCTCGAACACCCGCTGCGCGAGCGCGCGCTCGCGCTGCTGATGGCCGCGCTGTGCGCGAGCGGGCGGTCGGCGGACGCGGTGGAGGTGTACCACCGGGGCCGGCGCGTCCTCGACGAAAAGCTGGGGATCACGCCGGGCCCGGCGTTGCGAGCGGCTTACGAGCGGGTGCTTCAGCCCAGCCCGGAGGGGTAGGGCGACGACTGGAAGTCACGGTCGAGCTGCGCGGGCTCCCGCGGCAGCCAGTAGCGGGCGAAGGCGCGGACCTGCCCCGCGGGCAGTCCGGGGTTGACGTGCCGGTGGTCGGGTTTCGCGACGGACTGCAAGGCCCAGGCGAAGCCGAGCACGGGATCGATGCGCGCCCACCGCTGACGGTCGATGCCGAGCAGCATCTGCGCGCGCTGGATCGCGTGCCAGAAGTGGTAGCTGGAGGGCGGGTTCCCGTCCATGGTGTGCACCTCGGACTCGACGGGTTCGCGTCGAGGATCGAAGAGAACCCCCTGCCCGAAGTCGGCGAACGCTCTGACGAGGCCGGCTTCGTCCCCGCGGTAGAAGCGGTCGAAGTTCCCGAGCTGCAGCTTCGACAGCGTCCGCAGCGGCGCCTCGACGGGCTTGACGAACTCGAGGTAGTTCCGCGGGTAGGCAGGCTCCTTGCTGAAGGCGAGCCACCTGCTGGCGATGCTTTCCTGGCCGAGGTACCCGAACAACGCGGTGTAGGCGGCACTGGTTTCCGGCGACGGGTGGTACAGCGCGATTTCGTCGAGCTGGTACCAGACTTCGTTGGCCCGCCGATCACCCAGCATCCCGGGCACCGGCGGTAGTCCCTCTGCTTCCGCTGTCCCGCTCAGCAGGACGGACCCGGCCGTGGCGACGGCGGCCCCGGCGGTGATTTTGAGCAGGCTCCGGCGATCCATGTCTACCCCCTGTGGGCGACCCCCGCCGCCCTCGCCGCCACCGTACGGAGGGTTTCTATACTTTTTCTGTACGATCATTTTCGTGGATGACACCCGGGCGATCGAGAACCTGATCCACCGGTACGCGTCCCTGGTGGACGCAGGGGACTTCGCAGCCGTCGGCGAGCTGTTCGCGTCAGGTTCTTTCGCAGGCAGCGGCGGCGTGGCGCGCGGCGCTCCGGAAGTCGCCGGAATGCTGCAGTCGACGGTGATCCGGTACGACGACGGGACGCCGCGCACGAAGCACGTGACAACGAACGTGTCGATCTCGGTCACCGGGGACACGGCTGAGTCGCGGGCGTACTTCACGGTGTTGCAGGCGGTGCCGGGGTTCCCACTGCAAACGATCGCGGCGGGCAGTTACCAGGACACGTTCACCCGCTCCGCGGGCGAGTGGCAGTTCACGGAACGCCGGGCCACGGTCGACCTGGTCGGCGACGTCAGCCACCACCTGCGTACAAAGAGGTCGTGAGTGGTAATGCGGGTGAGAACCCTGATCACCACTCACGACCCCTGGGTCGCGCTCAGCTCTGCAGGTCGTAGACCGTGGAGCCGTCCACCGTCGTAGCCGTGAAGTTGGCCGTCACCCACTCGGTGATCTCACTGGACCCGCCGCCCGGGCCGCCGCCGCGGCCGCCGTCGATGAAGTACTTCACCTCGCCCGCCGCGACGTACGCCTTGAACTCGGCCAGTGTCGGGGCCGGGTCCGAGCCGCTCCAGCCGCCGATGCCGATGACCGCCTTGCCGCTCGCCAGTTCCAGCGATGCCGCGCTCTGCGACCCCGTCGTCGCCGCTGCCCACTCGGTCGTCGTCGAGGCCAGCAGCTTGCCGACCGTGCTGGACGCCGAGTCTTCGCCGCCGCCGAAGCCGCCCATCGCGCTCGACGTCGGGCCGGACGTCGGGATCGAGCCGCTGTGGGCCACCGACGCCGTCTCGACGCCGTAGGCGACGGTCGAGGCGCCCAGCGAAAGCACCACCGCCGCGGCCACCACCGCCACCACCCGGCGCACCGGCGGCACGCCCATCACCAGCACCGTGGCGGCCAGCACGCCGAGCACCGCGATGATCCAGCGCAGCGCCGGGAACCAGTCCGGCGTGCGGTCCAGCAGGATGAACGACCACACCGCCGTCGCCACGACCATGCCGGCCAGCACGGCCCGCGGCGCCAGGTTCGCCCGGCCCTGCCACAGCGCGCGGCCCGAAATCGCGACCATCGCGGCGATCGCCGGGGCCAGCGCGACCGAGTAGTACGGGTGGACGATGCCGCTCATGTAGCTGAACACCAGCGCCGTCACGACCAGCCAGCCGCCCCACAGCACCAGCGCCAGGCGCGTCCGGTCGGTGCGCGGCGCGCGGCGGGTGAACCACAGCCCGGCGACCAGGCCGATCAACGCGGCCGGCAGCAGCCACGAGATCTCGACGCCGAAGCTGGCGCCGAACATCCGGAACAGCCCGGACGTCCCACCGAAGCCGGTGTTGCCGCCCATGCCACCGCCGCCGCCCGGGCCGCCACCCTCGCCGCCGCCGAAGATGCGCGACAAACCGTTGTAGCCCAAGGCGAGTTCGAGCAGGCTGTCCCCTTCGGACCCGCCGATGTAGGGCCGGGACGCCGTCGGCCACAGGTCGACCAGCGCGATGAACCAGCCCGCCGAGACGACCAGCGTCACCACCGCGCCGCCCAGGTGCAGCAAGCGCTTGCCGAGCGACGTCGGTGCCGCGATCAGGTACACCAGGCCGAACGCCGGCAGCACCAGGAACGCCTGCATCATCTTCGTCAGGAAGCCGAACCCGATCGCCGCACCGGCCAGCGCGAGCCAGCCGGGAGACGCCTTTTCCGTGGCGCGCACGACGAAGTAGGCGCCCGCGACCATCAGCAGCACGAGCAGCGCGTCCGGGTTGTTGAACCGGAACATCAGCGCCGCCACCGGCGTCACCGCGAGCAGCGCGCCCGCCATCAGCCCGGCGACCGGGCCGGACGTCCGCTTCACCGCAAGGTAGAGGATGCCGACCGACGCGACGCCCATCAGCGCTTGCGGTGCCAGCACGGTGAAGCTGGAGAAGCCGAAGATCCGCGCGAACGCCGTCCCGACCCACAGCGCGGCCGGCGGCTTGTCGACGGTCAGGACGTTGCCGGAGTCGAGCGAGCCGAACAGCCACGCCTTCCAGCTCTGCGTCCCGGACTGCACGGCGGCGGCGTAGAACGAGTTGCCGAAGCCGGACGCGGTCAGGTTCCAGAAGTAGAGCACCGCGGTCGCGGCCAGCAGCCCGAACACCGACGGGCGAACCCAGCGCGGGGGCGAGTGCGCCGCGGAGTCCTTGCGGTGGCGCGGTTCCTGCGTCACGGGGTCGGACAGGACGGCGGTCATCAGTACTCCTTCTGGGTGGCGCCCTGGCGGCGCGGGTTGAACACCCAGCCGCGCAGGAGCAGGAACCGGAGGACCGTGGCGGCGAGGTTCGCCAGCACGAGCACGGTGATCTCCAGGACCAGGCCGGGGGTGGTGGAGCCGTGGAGCAGGGCGAGCGCGCCGCTGGTCAGCGCCAGGCCGAGACCGAACACGATCAGCCCTTCGAACTGGTGCCGTCCCGCGCCGCCGCGGCCCCGGATGCCGAACGTGAGCCGGCGGTTGAGCGCGGTGTTCGCGATCGCCGTCACCAGCAGCGCGGCGAAGTTCGCGGGCTGCGCGCCGACGGCCGTGCGCAGCAGCAGGAACAGCACCAAGTACGCGAGGGTGCTGCTGACGCCGATCGCGGCGAACCGCACGAGCTGCGTGACGAGCCGTGGCGGCACCCCGGGTGCCTCGACCCCGATCGGCTGCCGGCCGAGCTGCTCGCGCAGCCGGCTGATCGGGATCTCGCCGGTGAATGTCGCTTTCGTGACGCGGACGATGCCCTTGAGGTCCGCGGTGGCCGTCTTGACGATGTTGACCGACGAGTCCGGGTCGTCGACCCAGTCGACGGGCACCTCGTGGATCCGCAGCCCGGCGCGTTGCGCGAGGACGAGCAGCTCGGTGTCGAAGAACCAGCCGGTGTCCTCGACGTGCGGCAGCAGTTCCCGGGCGACGTCGGCGCGGATGGCCTTGAACCCGCACTGCGCGTCGCTGAACTTCGCGGCGAGCGTCGAGCGGAGGATCAGGTTGTAACAACGGGAAATGAACTCGCGCTTGGGTCCCCGCACGACGCGTGCGCCCCGGGCGAGCCTGCTGCCGATGGCGAGATCGGAGTGCCCGGACAGCAGCGGCGCGACGAGCGGCGCCAGCGCGGCCAGGTCGGTCGAGAGATCGACGTCCATGTAGGCGAGGACAGCGGCGTCCGAGGCCCGCCAGACGGCGTTGAGCGCACGGCCGCGGCCCTTCTCGTCCAGGTGGTGGACCTCGACCTCGGGGAACTCCCGGGCCAGCCGCTCCGCGACCGGCAGCGTCGCATCGGTGCTCGCGTTGTCGGCGACGGTGATCCGGTACGGGTAGGAGACGTGTTCGGCCAGGTGCGCGTGCAGCCGGCGGATGCACGGTTCGAGGTCGGCCTCTTCGTTGTGGACCGGGATGACGACGTCGAGTACCGGCTGCGGGCCGGCCAGGTCGACCGGGACGGTCCCGGGCCGTGAAGCGGAGGCGGTGGCTGTCATGACGACTACGGTCGTGGGTCCCGCTTTGGTGACCGTGTGATCGCCCTGTGCGGTTGCTGTGCGCCGCCCCCGGACGGGTGGACGCCGGGGGCGGCGCGGCTCAGCTGTGCACCCGCAGCGGGACGATCTCCTGCGGGTTGCTGCGCTGCGCGGGCACCCACCGCGGCGGCGCCGTGCAGACGGCGACCGTCACCAGGCTCGCGAACCGCGGATGGCGGTCGACGTAGACCTCCGTCGCGAAGCACGCCGAAGCGATCAGTGCGCGAGCGTCACGGATCTGCCGGAACTCCAGGCCGGCCGGGCAGAACACGGTGACCAGGATTTCGCCGTCCCGTTCGCGCGTCCACAGGATCGCCGGCCGGCGGCCGTCCAGGGTGCAGACGCGGGCCCTGGTGAACGTCGCCCGGAGGCGGTGCTGCACGACGATCGCGCGCAGCCGGCCGCGCAGGTAGCGGCGGCCGGCGCGCCAGTAGAAGACCCAGTGGAACGCGCCGGCCAGGGCCACCGCGAACCAGAGCGGGCCGAGCCACTGGAAGAGCACCACGAGCGAGCAGGGCAGCAAGGTGACCGCCGCGATCTCGTAGCGCCAGTGGTAGGCCCACAGGAACGGGTTGGGCCGTTTCACCGGGGTGAGCTGCCGGGCCAGCTCGGTGACGTGCTCGGGAGTGTGCTTGCGGGTCATGACCGTGCTCCTCTCCAGCCGTCGGCGACCGGGACCGCGGTCTCGGGCGCCGAGCGAATGACTCCGGTACCGGCGCAGGCCGGGCAGGCGGCGCCGTCGGTGGGGCTGAGCCCGTGGCCGCCGCAGGATCGGCAGGCGCTGACGGTGTCCCAGCGGGGATCGCGGTAGGTGCGGGTCCGGCCGTTCGCGGCGCGGTGCACCTGCCAGCCGCGGGCCTCGGCCCGGGCGTCCTCGTCGGCGGCGAAGAGCCATTCGCCGAGGACAGCGAGTACTCGATCGAACCGGCCACGCCGGCGGGACGTAGGTAGGTTGTGGTCTTCCATCGGGACACCCCCAGACTGCGCGCGAATTCGGAGGGCAAGCCCGGCCGGCTCGGCGTAGGGGCTGCCCGCGGGCGGCTCGGGGAGGCCGCCGGACACTTTCCGCAGTGCCTCAGGTGCGCGGGGTCGCGACCGATCCGGGGCCGGGAGGGCCGCGAGCTGCGGATACAACCCGTTCGGGCGAGTCGCTCAGGGTTGGCAACCGCGAGGAGCCGCCGATGGGATAAGGTGCGCTCTGTGTCCACAAATTGTCACCTCCCTACGGTCGCCTACCTGTGTAGGTAAGTCCGATGAATCGGACTTACCTACACATGATAAGTCGACCGTGGCCCAGCCGATAGGTACTGATGTGGTAACGACGCCTGAACAGGTGGGCGACGAGCTGCGCCGGCTGCGCAAGGCCGCCCACGAGACCCAGGCGGACGTGGCCCGGATCGTCGGGGTGAGCCGGGCCAACCTGACGCAGTGGGAGACCGGGCGCTACCTCCCATCGACGGACAACGCGCGGCTGCTCGACGATCACTTCCGGGCCGCGAACATGCTGTTCGACCTGGTGGAAGGCGCGAGGTCGCCCGCGTCGGCGGGGTCGGTCGTCACCACCGGTGGCTCGCTCCTCGAAGTGCTCCGGCGGGCGGGGCACAGCCTCGCCGGGCACGTGATCCGCGACGACGACGGTCAGGCGGTCGGCTGGCGGCACAACCTCCAGCAGCAGGGTGAGCAGACCACGCTCGCCACCGCCTACGGGATCTCCGCGATGGTCGTGGTAGGCGAGCCCTACATCGGCCTACACAACGTCGTCGTGGATCTCTACGAGAAGCGGTCCGAATTCGGGTGGCAGGGACGGTCGAGCGGTCGCCGGCCGGAGGTCACCGCCGCGGTGGTGGACGCCCTCTCCCAGGCGAGCACCCTGCTCTCCGCCGACGAAGGTCTGCGCTACCTCGAACGCTCGCTGGACGGCTACAGCCGGACCCGGCCGTTCCTGCTGGCCACGGCGTTGCGTTCGGCGGTCCGGCTCCGGCCGGACGCGCCGTTGATCCGCAAGCTCGCCGACGACCTGCTCGCCACCCGTCTCGACTTCGACGGCCTCCTCCTCTGGGGCGAGAAGAAGGAGCCGCGGCTGGTGGCGCCGGAGCCGTCGGCCGCGCACACCGCGCGGGCGGTTGTGGCGCTTCGCGCTTTGCTGCACGGCGGCGGGGAGCGTTCCGACGTTCGTGACGCCGTCGAGACGGCTACGCAGTGGCTCATCGAGCGGGCCCACCCGGATGACGGGGTGTCCGAGGAACTGGCGTTGCCCCAACCCGGCGGCGGCCAGCCGGTCCGGGTGAACATCAAGCACTTCACGGCCGCGTGGGTGCTTCAGGTGCTGGCCGAGGCGCCCCACGTGCCGACGGCCAGGCTGAGCCGCGCGCTCGGCTCCCTCTGGGAACGCCATGAGCCGAGCCTGGGCCTGTGGGCCTGGGGCAGCGGCGATCTGCCGATCTGGATGACGCTCGACGCCGTCACGGCCCTCCGCGCGGCCGCGCTCGCGTTCGCAGTACCCGCCCTTCTTCCCCCGAACGTCCCCCAGAACGCCGCAGAATAGAGCGTCGCACGATGAGCACCACGTCACTGACGGCCCTCGACGATCACCGGTTTCCGCGCGGGCTCGCGGAAACCCTGGGTCGCGACGGTGCCGCGTTGTCCCACCTCGAAAAGGCGGCGTGGGAGATCCGCGTCGAACCGCGGCCGTTCGTCACCTGGCTGGCCGGGCTGCTGGCGGACGAAGCGAAGGTCACCGAGATCGCCGGCCGCTCGTACTGGCACCCCAACGGTTTCGCGAAGCTGGTCCTGCACACCGCGGCCGAGCCGGAGTTCCGGATCCGGCTGCACGTCTGGCCCGAGTCCGACGTCGTTTCGCCGGGTGAGTCGAACCCGCACAGCCACCGGTGGGAGTTCGCCTCCCACATCCTCGTGGGCACGGGCATGCACATGGTCGAGTTCACGGAGGTCGCCGACGGCGGCAAGCCGTTCCGGCGTTACCGCTACGGCGCCGATCCCGCGCACCCGGCCGCGCTCGTCACCGACGGCGAAGTGCGGCTGAAACGCCAACGGTCCCCGCACGTCGTGCGCGGCGAGGTGTACTCGTGCGACACGGACGTGGTGCACACCGTGCGCCCGATCGACGCGGGACTGACCGCCACCGTCGTGATCCAGGGACCGCGCCGGACGCCGACCACGGTGGTCTACTGCGAGCCGGGCGAGAGCGACGACCAGCCGAACGGCGTGCTGTCCGAAGCGGACTTCCGCCGGCTCGTGACGGCCGTACTAGCGGCTTTCAAGTCAGAGGCCGCATCATGATGCCGGTGCAGCTGGGATTCCGTGACAGAAAGCGCCGGTTGCCCGTCCGGCGCGCGCGGCGCGGGGTGCTGACCGACAAGGCCATCAAGCGCGCTGTCTCGGCCGGGGAGCTGACCGTCTCGCCGTTCGAGCCGGCGATGCTCCGGCCCGCCGCGCTCAGCCTGCGGCTCGGCCACGAGGCGTTCAGCCTCGCCACGACCGGTCCGGTCGACATCGCCGACCGGTCGACGTACCCGGAGCTGGTCCCCAAGGAACTCGACGCGCAGGGCCGGCTGGCCGTCGAACCCGGTGAGGTCGTGCTCGCGCCGACGCTGGAGAAGATCGGCCTCTCCGAAAATCTGGTCGGTCTCGTCGACGGCACCAGCGACTACGCGCGGCTCGGCATCAGCGTGGTGCTGTGCGGTCAGGTCAGCCCCGGTTTCGGCCGCGGCAAGCTCGCCGTGATCACGCTGGAGATCGTCAACCACCTGCGTCACCCCGTCCTGTTGTACCCGGAGACCCGGATCTGCAACTTGATGCTGTTCGCCTCGACCGGCAGCGAGCAGCCCTACGACGTCATGCCGCACAACTACTCGAGCGACCACGCCGTCGCCGCGTCCCGATTGGCCGACCATGTCCGACGCAACTGAAGAGTGCCTGGGTGACCTCGGCGAACGGGGGATTCAGGAGCGAGTCCTGCGACCGCGGTACGCCGGCACGGAAGGCTTCGGTGACGACAGCGCCCTGCTCGCCTCGGTGACGACGCCGAGCGAGCTCGTCGCGACCACCGACAGCTGCCCGACGCCCGTGGTCAACCTGCTCGGCGAGCCCGATCTCTACCACTCGGGCTGGCTGCTGGCCACGATCAACCTGTCGGACCTGGCCGCCGCTGGCGCCGAGCCGCTCGGGCTCGTCGTCAACTACACCCTGCCCAAGTCCACGACGGTGCGGGAGTTCGAGCGCCTGCTCGGCGGCGTCGACGACTGCTGCGCCGCCCACGGCACGAAGGTCGCCGGCGGCGACATCCGGGACGGCGAAGTCGTCCAGCTGACGGCGACGGCCATCGGCCGGTGCGCGCCGGGCAGCCGGCTGCGACGCTCCGGCGCCCGAGCCGGGGATCGCCTGCTGCTGGTCGGTTCGCCCGGCCACCTGTGGGCGGCGGCCCTGCTGAAGACGGGACAGGCGACGCTCCCGGAGTCCGAGGCCGCTGAGCTCTGGCGACGAGCGTGCAAGCCGATGGCCCAGCTGAAGGCCGGGCAGCTGCTGGCCACGACCGGCTTCGCGCGGGCGGCCATGGACGTCTCCGATGGCCTCTTCGCCACCGTCCGCACGCTCTGCGAGGCGAACGGCGTCGGCGCGGCCGTCAGCGCGGATTTCCGGCTGGACGACCTGGTGGCCGAGGTGGCCGCTCAGGCGAAACTGGACCCCTTCGACCTCGCCCAGACCTGGGGCGACTGGGGACTCGTCGTCGTGGTCCGCGAAGAGGACGCCAGGCTCGTCACGAAGACACTGCGCGAAGAGGGCATCGCCGCTCAGGAGATCGGAACCCTGACGACGGACGAGAAGCTGACGCTGGGGCCCGAGACCGCAGCCTGGCGCGGGATCGCGCAGGAGCGGTTCTCGGCCAGCTCGTGGCACGGCGGGGAGCCGGCCACGGTGATCACCGACATGTTCAAGGCGCGCTGAACCTCAGCTGTGCGCCCGCAACGGGACCACGTTGCTCGGCAGCACCGCGCGTCCCGGCTCGTGGTGGACTTCGGTCGGGCTGATCGTCAGCGTCACCAGGCTCGCGAACCGCGGGTGCCGGTCGACGTACACCTCGGGGACGTCGCAGGCCGCCGCGAGGATCCGGCGGTGGCGGTGGAGGTGCTCGAACGCTTCGCGGCCGTAGAGCGAGACCACGATGTCGCCGGCGCGGGGGCGGGTCCACAGGATCGCCGGGCGGTGGCCGCCGGGCAGGCGCAGCGACGGGAACGCCGCGCGCAGCCGGTGCTGCACCACCACCGCGCGGATCCGGGTCCGCACGTGCCGGCGGCGCAGCAGAGCCAGTGCCAGGACGGCCGCCAGCGTCCCCGACGCCCACGCCGGGCCGGCCCAGAGGCCGAACATCACCAGGCCGTAGGGGAGGAGCGTCACGGCGAGCAGCTCCCACCGCCAGTGGTACACGCGCATCGGGAACGGCGAATGTGCCTGCTGTGTCGTCATTTCCTTGCTCCTTCCGGTCGGTCGGCGACGGAGGAGGCCGCCGAGGTGGCGCACGAGACGTCCGGCGGCGATGACCAGCACGAGTGCCGTGACGATCACCGGCCCGGGGGTCATGTCGGAATCCGCGTCTTCGCGGCGGGCTCGGGCCGCAGGTCGCGGTCGCGGCCGAGCAGCCAGGTCCAGCGCCAGCCCGCCCAGATCGCGGCGACGGAGCCCAGCAGGATCAGCACGAAAGCCTGGCCCACCAGCCCGTCGAGCGGGGCCAGCCGGAGCAGGACGAGCAAGGCCCAGACCTGCGAAGCGGTGAAGGGGATGACGAGCCCGGCGGCGAAGACGCCCCGGCGCCAGCGGCTGCGCGGTGTGGTGGTGGGGTCCATGAAAGCCCTCCTCTGCGGTGGATCCAGGAAACCTCCGGCTCGTCCCGGCTCGTGTGCCAGCTGACTCACAAGGCGGGATTCGTTCGCGAAACTCGACGTCCGCCCAGGCGGCGGAAGGTGACCGACCGCGCTGGACCAGTTATTCAGTGAAGTTCAGTAAAATCGACTGTAAGGTCTGGATTTGACTGTAGCAACGGAGGAGAATCGGACGTTATCGCTTCGCTGCACAGTAAAGCCCCGGCTGCTCACGCTTCGGTCCCGGCTGCGGCGGGTCGGCGGCAGGCGCTGGGCCATTCGTGGGTACAATTGTGCCCCTGCTCACGCCACTGAAATTTACTGAAGGGCGGCGGAGTCGTGTCCCCAGCCGAGTCGCGCCGTCCTGCGCTCGCCCGGCGCCTGCGCGCGCTGCGGGAAGAGCAGTGGCCCGAGCTGGGAATCACTCAGGCGCAGATCGCCCACGCGATCGGCGGGAGCAGGCCGCTCAGCATTTCGCTCATCTCCTCCTGGGAGAACGCCGAAAAGCCCATCGCCCCGCCGGTCCGGCGGCTGGACGCCTACGCCACGCTCTTCGCCACGCCGCGTTCGGTGAACGGCGAAACCGTGCGGGTGCTCCCACTCGACCAGCTGACGGACGAGGAGCGCGACCGGCACGACGAGCTGCTCGGGGAGCTGCTGTCGCTGCGCGACGGGCGTGACCGCACGGCCGAACCGGTGCCCGACATCTGGAGCTTCCCGGAGAACGAGGACGTCACCATCGTCTGCGCCCAGCTGCCGACGGAGTACCGGCAGCACCTGACCTACGCCGACCCCGACAGCGCGGACTTCGTCTCGCTCTACACCTACGCCGACCCGGACGCCCTGATCGAGCTGTTCGGGCACATCCGGTCGGTCAACCCGCAGCACCAGGTCAGCTTCCACACCACGGCGGAGCTGACCCCCGACGACTACACGACCCACCTGGTCCTGCTCGGTGGCGTCGACTGGAACACCGTGACCCGCGACGTCATCGAACGCGTCGACCTCCCGGTGGAACAGGTAGCCCGTGCCGACGAGGCACCGACCAGCGAACCTGGCGGCTTCCGAGTGCGACGAGACGGCGGGTCGGAGCTCTTCCCACCCCAGTTGGACAGCGAAGGTCACCTGTTGCAAGACGTGGCACATTTCTACCGGGGGGTGAGCCCGTTCAACCGAAAGCGCACGGTAACCGTGTGCAACGGTATGTACGGTCGTGGCACCCTCGGCGCGGTTCGCGCCCTCACCGACGTCAAGTTCCGGGACCGGAACAGCGGTTTCCTGCGGGACCGGTTCGGCGGCGCGAAGTCGTTCAGCATCATCAGCCGGGTGCAGGTCGTCGCCGGCAAGGGCCTGACCCCGGACTGGACCGTGGCGGACAACCGGCTGCACGAGTGGCCGGAAGCCGCGTGACCGCGCGGCAACACCAGTCGCACCAAGACCTCCTGGTCCACGTCGATGCCGCGGCCGCGCCCCGGGCGGCGCTGGACGCGGTCATCGTGCCCAACGGCCGGACGGCGCCCTACCTGCGGCAAGCCATCGCGGCGGCCAAGGAGCGCGACGTCCTCCTGCTCGTGCTGAGCAGCATGCGCGGCGACGCTTCCGGCGCGGCTCTGGAGGCGAAACGGGCCGGCGTCCGGGTCGCGGCCATCGACATCGACGACGTGCCCCGCCGGGTCGTGCCCGAGTTCGCCACCGACAAGCTGCTCCGCCGCCACAAGTTCGATCGGCGGGTCGACACCAGCCGCAAGCGGAACCTCGGTCTGCTCATCGCGGTCCTCGCCGGGTGGCAGCGGATCCTCTTCCTCGACGACGACATCGTGCTGCCCGACCCCGCGGACGTGTCCGCGGCGGCCGGGCTGCTCGGCGAGCACGCGGTCGTCGGGCTGGCCAACTCCGGGATGCCGGACAACTCCGTGGTGTGCCACGCGCTTCGCGACATCGGGGCCGCGCAGAAGACGTTCATCGGCGGCGGCGCGCTCGTGGTCGGCGAACGGGCGTTCGGCTCGTTCTTCCCCAACATCTACAACGAAGACTGGTTCTTCCTGCTGGACGGCTTGCGGCTGCGCCCCTCAGCCGTCACCGGAACGGCGATCCAGCACCCCTACGACCCGTACCGGGACGCCCGCCGCGCCCGTGGTGAAGAGCTGGGCGACACCCTCGCCGAAGGGGTGTACGGCCTGCTGGACAACGGTCTCGGCCTCGCGGACGCCGACGAGAAGTACTGGCGTGAGTTCCTGCCGGACCGGCGGCGGATCATCAGCACGACCATCGAGCGGGTGCTGGCGTCGGCGATCGAGCCGGCGCAGAAGGCCCGGATGGTCGCCGCGCTGAAGGCCGCGATCGGGCGCAGCCACCTGATCACGCCGGAGCTGTGCGTGGCGTACCTGCGGGCCTGGCAAACGGATTGCGCGCGGTGGCGCAAGCACATCGGCCGGTACCCGCGCGGCATCGGCGTCGACGGCGCGCTCGCCGCCCTGCAGATCGGCCACCTGGTCCAGCCGGGCGTGGACGGGCGGATCAGTGCCGGGGCGAAGCGCCGATCCGCGTCTCCGTTCTTGGCGCGGGCGTGACCGGCACGAGGTCCTTGACCAGCACGCAACAGCGTTCCGGTTCGTAGAGAGGACGGCCGTCCGGCTGGGTCGTCCGCGCGTAGCAGACGACCTCGCCGTGGCCCCAGTCCTCGTAGCCGAGACGGCGGTACAAGCGCGCCGCCGCCGGGTTGTCCGTGCGGACCGCCAGGGCCACCCGCTCGTGGCCGTGCTCCCGCAGGTGCGCCTCCACCGCGGCGACCAGGGTCCGGCCCACGCCCCGGTTGCGCAGCTCGTGGTGCACCTGCAGGTGGGTGAGCAGGGCGACGCCGGGCAGGTGCCGGCGGATCGGGTACTCCTCGGCCTCCTCCAGCCACAGGTAGACCTCGCCCGCCGGGCGGTAGCGGAGCCAGGCCACGAACAAGACCCCGAGGCCTTTTCGCTGCCGGTCGAAGCGGTCGATGAGGAATTCGCGGTCGCCGAGGGCCGCGGCGAAGGGTTCCAGGTCCGCGGAGCGAGCCGACCGTACGCAAGGCTCGGTCATCGGCTGGGACTCCTGTTCGCCCGGGGCACCGTCAGTGTGCCGGAGGCACCGGCGCCTTGACCAGGTTGCCCGACGCGGCCGCGGCGTCACACCCTGCTTTCGTCGGGTTGCTCAGGTGGTCAGGTCGTAGACCGTCACTCCGTCCACAGTGGACGCCTGGTGGGTCGACGCCACCCAGTCGGCGATCTGCTGGGCCGCGTCCGAGCCGCTGCTGCCCTGCATCGTCATGCCTTCGCCGAGGAAGTAGTGGATCCGGCCGCTCGCCACGTACTGCTGGAACTGCTCGAGCGTCGGGTACGGGTCCGTGCCGTTGAAGCCGCCCACCGCCATCACCGGGGCGCCGCTCGCCAGCTGGTAGCCGGCGGCCGCGTTCGACAGCACCGTGGCCGCCGTCCACGTGTACTTCGCGGTGTCCTGCTTCAGCAACGCGGTCAGCTGGGCGCCCGGCAGCGTCGTGGTCAGCAGGGAGCCCGGGCCGCCGCCGCGTCCACCGCCGCCGAAGCCGCCCGGAGCGCCGCCCGGGCCGCCGCCGAAACCGCCGCCACGGCCGCCGAAGCCCGACGTGGGTCCGGCCGACGGGATCGCGCCGCTGTGCGTGGTCGCCGCCGTGGCCAGGGTGTACGCGCCCGTGCCGGCCAGCAGGACCACGAGGGCCAGGGCCGCGATCGAGGACGCCGCCCAGCGGGTCAGGTGGGCCGCGAAGAACAGGCCCACCGCGGCCAGGAGGCCGCCGACCAGGACCGTCGGGGCCAGCCACGGCTGCCACGTCGAGCCGGACAGCAGGAGGTACGTCGTGACCGCCGTCAACGCCACGCCGCCGCTGAGCAGGCCCGATGCCGACGGCTGGGAGCGCAGGCGCCACAGCTGCACCGCCGCGGTGCCGACCAGCGCGGCGATCGCCGGGGCCAGCGCCACCGTGTAGTACGGGTGGATGATGCCGCCCATGTAGCTGAAAACGAGGGCCGTCACCAGGAACCAGCCGCCCCAGACGATCAGGGCCGCCCGCGAGCGGTCCGTGCGCGGTGCGCGGCGGGTGAACCACAGGCCCGCGCCCAGCGCCAGCAACGCGGCGGGGATCAGCCAGGCGATGCCGCCCGCCATCTCGCTGCCGAACAACCGGGTCAGGCCGGTCGAACCCCAGCCGCGGCCGGCACCGCCGCCGACGCTGCCCACCTCGTCGCCCGTGATGCGGCCGAAGCCGTTGTAGCCGAAGACCAGTTCCCACAGCGAGTTCGTCTGCGAGCCGCCGATGAACGGCCGGTCCGCCGCCGGCCACAGCGCGACGACGACCAGGTACCAGCCCGCGGCGGCGACCGTCGCGCCCAGCAGGTGCAGCAGCCGCTTGCCGAGCGGCACCGGCGCGGCCACCAGGTACGCCACGGCGAACGCGGGCAGCACCAGGAACGCCTGCAGCATCTTCGCCAGGAACCCGAACCCGACCGCGACACCGGCCAGGGCCAGCCAGCCGGGGCCCGCCTTCTCGAGCGCGCGGACGACGCAGTACGCGGCCGCGACGAGCAGCAGCACCAGTAGCGCGTCCGGGTTGTTGAACCGGAACATCAGCGCTGCCGCCGGGGTCAGCGCCAGCACCAGCCCGGCGACCAGGCCCGCGGCCGGGCCGGACGTGCGCTTCACCGTCGCGTACAGCAGCCAGACCGAGCCGACGCCCATCAGCGCCTGCGGCACCAGCACGCTCCACGCGCTCACGCCGAACACCCGCGTCGAGAGTCCCAGCACCCACAGCGCGGCCGGAGTCTTGTCGACGGTGATCGCGTTCGCCGCGTCGCTCGAGCCGAAGAACAGCGCCTTCCAGCTCTGCGAACCCGCCTGCGCGGCCGCCGAGTAGAAGGCGTTGGCCCAGCCGGACGCGCCGAGGCCCCACAGGTAGAGCACCGCCGTGGCCAGCAGCAGCCCGGCCAGTGCGGGCCGGTGCCAAGTCCGGCGAGCGGGTGCGCCGGTTTGGCGCGACGCGGCACCGGCTTCTTTTCGGGGGCTACGGGTGGCGGAGCCCCCGGCCCGGGGCGAAGCCCCGGATGTCACAGCGGTCATGGGATCAGCTTCCGGTGCCCAGCTGGGGCCGGGTTGTGCCGATGCTGTGCACGCGCTGTGCAGGAACGGCCACCGGGAGGCGCACCGCGAACTCCGTCCGGCCGGGCCGGCTGTGCACCTCGATCGAGCCGTGGTGGGCGACGACGACGGCGGACGCGATCGCCAGCCCGAGACCGGTGCTGCCGGCCTGGCGCGAGCGCGACGTGTCGCCGCGGGCGAACCGGTCGAAGACGTCCGGGAGCAGGTCGGGGTTGATGCCGGGGCCGTCGTCGGTCACCGTCACGACGGCGCTGTGGGTGTCCTTGGAGCGGGCGAGCGCGGTCGTCACCGTGGTGCCGGGCGGGGTGTGCGTGCGGGCGTTGGCCAGCAGGTTCGCCAGCACCTGGTGCAGGCGCTGGACGTCGCCGTGCACGAGCACCGGGTCGGGCGGCAGCGCGAGCTGCCACCGGTGGTCGCGCCCGGCGACCCGCGCGTCGCCGACGGTGTCCGCGACGAGCCGCGTGAGGTCGACTTCGCGCACGTCCAGTGGGCGGCCCGCGTCGAGCCGGGCGAGCAGCAGCAGGTCCTCGACGAGCGTCGTCATCCGGACGGCCTCGGACTGGATCCGGGTCATCGAGTGGGCGACGTCCGGCGGCACCAGCGAGCTGCCGCGGGCCGCCAGCTCGGCGTACCCGCGGATCGCGGCCAGCGGGGTGCGCAGCTCGTGGCTGGCGTCCGCGACGAACTGGCGGACGCGCAGTTCGCTGTCGTGGCGCGCTTCGAGGGCCTGCGCGACGTGCCCGAGCATCAGGTTCAGCGCCGAGCCGACCTGGCCGACCTCGGTCCGCGGGTCGGTTTCGGACTCCGGGACGCGGATGGACAGCGCCACCTGGCCGCGGTCCAGCGGCAGCTCGGTGACGCGCCCGGCGGTCGCCGCGACGCGCTCGAGCGGCCGCAGCGTGCGGCGGACCGCGAACGCGCCGAGGAACGCCGCGCCCAGCACGCCCGCGGCGGCGACGCCGAAGAGGATGAGCCCGACGGTGAGCAGGGTGTCGTTGACCGGCTTCATCGGCAGGCCGGTGACCACGACGTCGGCCGACCCGGTGACCGGCAGCGCCATCAGCCGGTACTCGCCGAGGTCGTCGAAGGAGACCGTGTGCGGCTTGCCGTCCGCGGGCACCGACAGCAGCACGCCCTGCTGGGCCGCGGACAGGTGCAGCCGGTCCCCGTGCTCGGAAATGCTGTCGTCGTGCACCAGTGACTGCCCGGAGAAGGTGCCGCTGACCGTGCCGACGTTCTGCCCGAGCGGGTGCTCGCCGGGGCCCAGGTCCTGGGGCGGCGGCTGGCCCGGCAGGCCGTTCTGCCGCCCGGCGTTGCTCGCGAAGACCTGCGAGCGGGTGGCCGCGGCCGTCAGCTGCTGGTCGACCTGGCGGGTGAGGAACACGTCGAGCGCGAACTCGCTGACGACCCCGACGATCAGGCACACCACGGTGAGCAGCACGACCATCGAGCCGGTCAGCTTCGTGCGCAGCGAAAGCCGCCCCGGCCGGCCGGACCGGTGGGGGCGGGGCGTGAGGGTACGCGCGGCCATGGCTTCAGCGTCCGCCGCGGCCGTGTGCGCGGCTTGTGTGCTGCCTGTGAGGCGGCTGTGCGGTGATCGGCCCGGTGCGGGATGTCCGGTTCCTCCGGTCACAGGAACGGCTGACGGTCAGCACAG
The DNA here is from genome assembly GCF_023023025.1 of Amycolatopsis sp. WQ 127309. Classification (NCBI taxonomy): domain Bacteria; kingdom Bacillati; phylum Actinomycetota; class Actinomycetes; order Pseudonocardiales; family Pseudonocardiaceae; genus Amycolatopsis; species Amycolatopsis sp. WQ 127309. The sequence goes on along the minus strand of NZ_CP095481.1, from coordinate 10,931,233 downwards.
TGCGCACACAGCGTGGGGCCGGACTGTGGGTTGCGGCAACGCATCCCGTGAAGGAGCAACACCATGACCACACCGCAGGCCCCGCAGCAGACACCGTCCACTTCGGACCCGGCGTGGGGTGCCGCGCCCGCCGCCCCGGACGGCGGCTGGGGCGGTGCGCCCGGCCCCGCGCGCCCGGCCTGGTCCACCGGCAAGAAGGTCGCCGCGGGGGCCGTCGCGGCCGTGATCGTGGCCGGCGGGGGAGCGGCGATCTGGGCCGCTTCGTCGTCGTCCGCCAGCACGGACAGCGCGGCCGGCCCGGGCGGCGTGCAAGGCGGCCCCGGCGGGACCCAGGGCGGCCCCGGCGGCGCGGGCGGGCTGGGTTCGGCGCTGCACGGCGAGTACGTCGCTTCGGACGGGAACGGTGGCTACGTCACGAAGATCATGCAGACCGGCAAGGTGACGGCGCTGAGCGCGACGTCGCTGACCGCCCAGAGCGACGACGGCTTCTCGAAGACGTACACGATCACCGCCGCCCAGGCGACGGGCGTGGCGTCCGGCGACACGGTCACGGTGGTGGCCACGGAGTCGGGCACCGCGGCGACGGCGACCGCGGTGACCGAAGGCACCACCGGCGCGGGACAAGGCCGGCAAGGGCAGCAGGGCCAGGGACAACAGGGGCAGCCGCCCACGGGCTGACGCGCGTCCCGGGGGTCAGCGGTCGTAGTCGACCGCGACCTCCGGGGTCGTCGCGCGGGCGCGGCACGTCAGGATCCGGCCCACCGCGACGTCGTCCACCGTGAGGGCGTAGCGGACGTCCATGTCGACCTGGCCCTGCAGGAGCGTCGCCCGGCAGGTGCCGCACGCGCCGCCGGTGCACGAGTACGGCACCTCGAACCCGGCCCGCAACGCCGCGTCCAGCACCGTTTCCCCGGCCCGCGCGGCGATCCGCGTCGTCGTGGCGCCCAGCGTCACCGTCACCTCGGCCGGGAAGCCCGCCGGGTCGCGCAGGGGCGCCGCGCCGCGGAAGAGTTCGAAGTGGACGTCCTCCTCCGGGACGTCTGCGTCGGCGAGCGTCCGCCGCGCCAGGTCGGTCAGGCCGCGCGGGCCGCACAGGAACCACTCGTCGACCTTCGCCGGGTGGAGCCGGTTCTGCAGCAGCGCGCGCAGCCGCGTGCCGTCGAGGCGGCCGCGCTGGTACCGCTCGTGGGAGATGGCCAGCGCCTCGCCGACCGCGTCGAAGTGCCGGACCGGCCGGTGCGCGTGCAGGTCCGGGTCGCGCTCGTCGGTGCGGTAGTGGACGACGTGCAGCCGCCCGCCGAACCCCTCCGCGAGCGTCGTCAGCTCCGCGGCGAAGAGCGTCGTCGCGCCGGAAGTGTTGACGTACAACAACGTCGCCCGGCTGTGCGGCTCCGCCCGCAACGCGCTGACCACGATGGACAGCACCGGCGTGATGCCGCTGCCCGCGGCCAGCGCGACGTAGTGCGCGCTGCGCGCCGGGTCCGGGACGAGCGTGAAGCCGCCCGACGGCGGGAGCACGTCGAGGAACTGCCCGGCCGTCAGCGCCGTGGTCGCGAAGCCGGAGAATGCGCCGCCCGGGCGTCTCTTCACCACGATCCGCAGGTCGCCCGAACCGGCCGGGGCGCAGATCGAGTACGTCCGCCGCACCGGCTGCCCGTCCAGCACCGCGCGCACGGCGACGTGCTGCCCGGGCGTGAAGCGGTACTCCGCGGCCAGGTCCGGCGGGACGTCGAAGGTCACGGCGACGGCGTCGGCGGTCAGCGGGCGCACGTCGGCGACGCGCAGCCGGTGGAACCGGCTCGGTCCCGGGGGCGGCGGCGCGGGCGCGGGGACGGCGTCGTCCGGCCCGCCGGTGAGGCCCGCCTCCGCCCGGTACTGCGCCGTCGTCAGGTCCCGGCCCCACACCGTGCTGATCGGGACGTCGCGGGCCAGGTAGGCCTCGCGGTTGTCGAGCCAGACCCGGCGGTACCGGTGGAACGGGACGGCCGGGTGCAGGTGGTGCACCAGGTGCAGGTTCTGCGCCAGCAGCACGGGCGTGAGCAGCCGGTCGAGGCCGACGCGCACGCGGGTGGTGCCGAACCGGCCGCGCGGTCCCGCGGCGGGCAGCCCGTGGTGCGGCAGCCAGCCGAACGCCCAGGCGAGCAGGCCGACCCCGAGCCGTTGCGGCAGCAGGTAGACGAGCACCAGCTCCGGGCCGTGGCCGGCCGCGACCAGCGCGACCCCGGCGGACACGGCCACCGACAGCACCACCAGCGTCTCGGCCAGCTCGTGCGGCGGCCGGACGCGCAGCCGCGAGACGTAGCAGCGCGCGTAGGAGACGTCGAGGGTCAGCCAGCGCAGCGGCAGCAGCCAGGCCGGGCCGCGTGACGTCCAGGCGTCCGGGTCGGCGCGGACCGACGCGTTCGTGTGGCGGTGGTGTTCACCGTGGACGTACCGCAGCGACGGGAACGACGCGTACGCCGCGACGAACAGGACGGCCAGCCGGCCGAGCGTTTCGTTGACCCAGGTGAGCTTCCCGGCCGAGTGGTGCGCCGATTCGTGCACCACGGTGTACATCGCGAAGGTGACGGCGGTGTTCAGCACCACGGTCACGACGGCCGGCACCAGCCCGGCCGGCAGCAGCCACGTCGACGTCACCCAGACCGCGAGGGCGCCGGCGAACAGCAGCACCGCGGGCACCGAGACGGAAGGCAGCGGGAGCCGGGGAGCGGGGACCGCGCGGGGGGACGGGAGCCCGCGCGCGGGCTCCAGGGAGCCGCGCGCCGGAGTGTCGACGACGGACATCGCACGGTCTCCTCGGTCGAGAAGCTCCTGGTGAGGCGGGAGTCACCGTAGACAACGCGCCGGGCTTTGTAAACGGTGCGGCACGCTTCGAAAAAAGGTGCCGGCCTGGGTACCGGAACCGCTGGCTAAGATCGGCCTGTGAACGCCGTCACCCGCACCGCGCCGGCCAGTACCCGGGAGCGGTTGCTGGCCGCGGCGGCCGAGCTCACCACCACCGGCGGCTGGGCCGGCGTCACCATGGGCAAGCTGGCCGCGCACGCCGGCGTCAGCCGCCAGACCGTCTACAACGAACTCGGGTCCAAGGCCGAGCTCGCCGAGGCGCTGATGGCGCGCGAGACCGACCGGTTCGTCGAGCACGTCACCCGGATCGTCGCCGCGCACCCCGGCCGGGCGCTCGACGGCGTCACCGCCGCCTTCCGGGAGACCCTCGAAACCGCCCGCGGCAACCCGCTGGCCGCCCTCGCGCTCGGCGGCCGGCCCGGCGGCCGCGACGACTTCCTCCCGCTGCTGACCTCCCGGCCCGAGGCCGTGCTCGGCCGCGCCGTCGATGCCGTGGCGGAGCTGTTCTCGAGCCGCTACCCCGAGGCCCCGCTGACCGCGTCCGAGTGGCCGGTCGCGGTCGAGACCTTCGTGCGGCTGCTGCTTTCCCACCTGGTGCAGCCCAGTGGCTCGGTCGAGCACGCGAGCGGCCAGACGCGCTGGGTGATCGGCCGCATGCTGGGCGCGTGACGCCGCAGGTGGCCCCCGCCCGGGCGGCGCGGGCCACTGGCCTAGACTCGGACGTCCCGGTCTGACAGGTGACCGGGGGCATTTCCGCAGGATTGTCCACCACAATCGTTACCGCTCGAGGAGAAGACCTTGAAGAGCACCGTCGAGCAGCTGAGCCCGACGCGAGTCAAGATCAATGTCGAGGTGCCGTTCGACGAGCTCAAGCCGAACTTCGACCGCGCCTACCGCAAGATCGCCCAGCAGGTGCGCATCCCGGGCTTCCGGCCCGGCAAGGCGCCCGCTCGCGTCCTGGAAAGCCGGATCGGGCGTGGCCCGGTGCTCGACGAGGTCGTCAACGAGGCCATCCCGGCGAAGTACATCGAGGCGGTCCGCGAGAACGAGGTCCGCACGCTCGGGAACCCGGAGTTCGACGTCACGAAGCTCGAGGACCGCGACGTCCTCGAGTTCACCGCCGAGGTGGACGTGCGCCCGGAGATCGAGCTGCCCGACCTCGAAGGCTTCGCGGTCACCGTCGACGACGTCGAGCTGACCGACGCGGAGGTCGACGAGCAGCTCGACGAGCTGCGCGCCCGCTTCGGCACGCTGACCGGCGTGGAGCGCCCGGCCGAGACCGGCGACTTCGTCTCGATCGATCTGGCCGCGACCGTCGAAGGTGAAGCCGTCGAGGAGGCCGCCACCAGCGGGCTCTCCTACGAGATCGGCTCCGGCCAGCTCGTGGACGGCATCGACGAGGCGATCGTCGGCGCGAACGCCGGCGAGACCCGGTCGTTCACCACCGAGCTCGTCGCCGGCGACCACGCCGGCAAGGCGGCCGAGGTGACCGTGACCGTCCAGTCGGTCAAGCAGCGCGAGCTGCCGGAGGCCGACGACGAGTTCGCCCAGATGGCCAGCGAGTTCGACACGATCGACGAGCTGAAGACCGACCTTCGCGAGCGGCTCGCCCGCGTCAAGAAGATGCAGCAGGGCGTCCAGGCGCGCGACAAGGTGCTCGACGAGCTCCTCGAGCGCACCGAGGTGCCGATCCCGGAGAAGGTGCTCGACGCCGAGATCGAGAACCGCAAGCACGACGCGATCCACCCGTTCGACCACGACGAGGCCCAGTTCGCCCAGGCCCTCGAGGCCGAAGGCCGCACGCTGGAAGAGTTCGACGCGGAGACCCGCACCGAGGCGGAGAAGGCCGTCCGCACGCAGCTGCTGCTGGACACCATCGCCGACAAGGACGAGGTCTCGGTCAACGACGGCGAGCTGACCGAGCGGATCATCTACCAGGCCCAGCGCTTCGGGATCAGCCCGGACGAGTACGTCCAGCGCGCCCAGCAGTCCGGCCAGCTGACCGCGATCTACGCCGACGTCCGCCGCGGCAAGGCGCTCGCCTCCGTGGTCCGGAAGGCGACCGTCACCGACGGTTCGGGTGCCGAGGTCGACCTCGCCGAGCTGTTCGGTGGCGAGGAACCGGCCACCGATGCCGCAACCGAGGAGACGCCGGCCACCGAAGAGGCGGCGAAGACTCCCGCGGAGTGAAGCTGTGAGCGAACTTGGGCGGTGTCAGGCATTCTGCACCGCCCAAGTTCGTTAGGGTCGGTTGCAAGATCTCAAGCATCTGAAACGACAGCGGCGGTCGTCAGCACGAGACCGCCGTCGGCGAAAAGGCAGGCAGACGTGACGCAGCACACGCCCGAGGCGCGGACCGGAACCGCAGGGCTCACCCTCACCGACTCGGTGTTCGAGCGGTTGCTCCAGGAGCGCATCGTCGTCCTCGGTTCCGAGGTGAACGACGAGATCGCCAACCGGATCACCGCGCAGCTGTTGCTGCTCGACGCGGACGACGCCGAGTCCGACATCCGCTTCTACATCAACTCGCCGGGTGGTTCGGTCACGGCCGGGTTCGCGATCTACGACACCATGCAGCTCATCCGCCCGGACGTCGCGACCTACGCGATGGGCATGGCGGCCTCGATGGGGCAGTTCCTGCTCTCCTCGGGCACGCCGGGCAAGCGGTACTCGCTGCCCCACGCGCGGATCCTGATGCACCAGCCGTCGGCAGGCGTCGGCGGTACGGCCTCGGACATCGCGATCCAGGCCGACCTGTTCAACAAGTGGAAGCGCGAACTGGCCCAGATCACCGCGGACCAGACCGGGCAGACGGTCGAGCAGATCATCGCGGACGGCGACCGCGACCGCTGGTTCACCGCGCAGGAGGCGAAGGACTACGGGTTCGTCGACCACGTCCTCACCGCCGACATCGCCCGTCCGGGCTCGAACTGAGCCGAAGCACCAAGGAGACTTGACCATGAGCAACTTCAGGCTCCCGGGTGACTTCCGGGCCCCTTCTGCACCCCAGTCGCGGTACATCCTCCCGTCGTACGTCGAGCGCACCAGCTACGGCGTCAAGGAGTCGAACCCGTACAACAAGCTGTACGAGGAGCGCGTCATCTTCCTCGGCGTGCAGGTGGACGACGCGTCGGCCAACGACGTGATGGCCCAGCTGCTGCACCTCGAGCACGAGGACCCGGACCGCGACATCCTGATCTACATCAACTCGCCGGGTGGCTCGTTCACCTCGCTGATGGCGATCTACGACACGATGCAGTTCGTCCGCCCGGACATCCAGACCTACTGCCTCGGCCAGGCCGCCTCCGCGGCCGCGGTGCTGCTGGGGGCCGGTACCCCGGGCAAGCGCTACGCGCTGCCCAACTCGCGGGTGCTGATCCACCAGCCCGCCACCGAGGGCACCTACGGCCAGGTCTCGGACCTGGAGATCCAGGCGAACGAGATTCAGCGGGTGCGGCGCCAGATGGAGGTCATCCTCGGCAAGCACACCGGCAAGGACCCGGATCAGATCCGCAAGGACATCGAGCGGGACAAGATCCTCACGGCCGAAGAGGCCAAGTCGTACGGCATCATCGACGAAGTGCTGCCGTACCGTAAGGCGTCGGCTCTGTAGATCCGCCAGGCCGGTGTGTGTCAGGAAGACGACATACACCGGCACTCTGGTTTAGGGTCGTCCTTCTGACGTGCTCCCGGTGCCCGTGGGTGTTCCCGCCCACGGCATCGGACGGGTACCGTCAGTGGCAATGCGTGAGGCTCCGCCCGGTCGCTCGCGGCCGGGGGGTCGCACCGTCGCAACACACGTCAGGCGCGGACAACCGCGCCGGAGGGGACGAGGTCAACGGCCATGGCACGGATCGGTGACGGCGGAGACCTGCTGAAGTGTTCTTTCTGCGGGAAGAGCCAAAAGCAGGTGAAGAAGCTCATTGCCGGCCCCGGGGTCTACATCTGCGATGAGTGCATCGACCTCTGCAATGAGATCATCGAGGAGGAGCTGGCCGAGGCCGGCGACGTCAAACTCGACGAGCTGCCCAAGCCCGCCGACATCCACGAGTTCCTCGAGCAGTACATCATCGGCCAGAACGACGCCAAGCGGACCCTCGCGGTAGCGGTCTACAACCACTACAAGCGGATCCAGGCGGACGACAAGGCCGGCCCCAAGGACTCCAAGGAGGAGTCCGTCGAGCTCGCCAAGTCGAACATCCTGATGCTCGGCCCCACCGGGTGCGGCAAGACCTACCTCGCCCAGACCCTGGCGAAGATGCTGAACGTCCCGTTCGCGATCGCGGACGCCACGGCGCTCACCGAAGCCGGGTACGTCGGCGAGGACGTCGAGAACATCCTGCTCAAGCTCATCCAGGCGGCGGACTACGACGTCAAGCGGGCCGAGACCGGGATCATCTACATCGACGAGGTCGACAAGATCGCCCGCAAGTCGGAGAACCCCTCGATCACGCGGGACGTCTCCGGCGAGGGTGTGCAGCAGGCGCTGCTGAAGATCCTCGAAGGCACCACCGCCTCCGTCCCGCCGCAGGGCGGCCGGAAGCACCCGCACCAGGAGTTCATCCAGATCGACACGACGAACGTGCTGTTCATCGTGGCCGGTGCGTTCGCCGGGCTGGAGAAGATCATCAACGAGCGGGTCGGCAAGCGTGGCCTCGGCTTCGGCGCGGAGATCCGCACCAAGTCCGAGATCGAGGAGAGCGACGTCTTCTCGGACACCATGCCCGAGGACCTGATCAAGTTCGGGCTGATCCCGGAGTTCATCGGCCGGCTCCCGGTCGTGGCGACGGTCAGTCACCTGGACAAGGAATCGCTGGTCAGCATCCTCACCCAGCCGCGCAACGCCCTGGTGAAGCAGTACAAGAAGCTCTTCGAGATGGACAACGTCGAGCTCGAGTTCACCAAGACCGCGCTCGAAGCGATCGCCGACCAGGCGGTCCTGCGCGGGACCGGTGCCCGCGGGCTGCGCGCCATCATGGAAGAAGTGCTCCAGCCGGTGATGTACGACATCCCGAGCCGCGATGATGTGGCGAAGGTCGTCATCACCGAGCAGACCGTCCGGGAGAACGTGAACCCGACGATCGTGGCCCGGCAGCCGACTCGGCGCGCTCGCAGCGAGCGCGGCGAGAAGTCGGCCTGACCCGGCCGTCTCCGGGCACCCGGCCCGGAGACCCGACAGGAAAGCTGAATGACTGCTGACTCTTTCCCGGGTACCGGGGGTACGGCCCCTGGCGGAGGCGTGCAGGCACCGCCTCCGCCGGAGCCGTCCCCGGTACCCGCCGGGGACGCTCCGGCCGGGAGGCCGCTCGGGTTCCGTGAGCTGAGCGAACGCGTGATCGCGTCCGCCTTCGAGCGGTACCGGTGGCTGAACCGCGTCCTGATGGGCGTGCTGGCCGTCTGCACCGGCACCTGCGTGGTGGCCGTGGTCGCCCGGCTGTCGCCGTTGCCCCTGATCCCGGTGCCGCTGTTCCTCGTCGCCGGCTACGGCCTCTGGCAGGCCCGCGGCGTCCGGGACCGGCGTCAGCTGTTCAGCTGGGTTCTCCTCTTCGGCCTCGCCACGATCGTGGGCTTCTGGCTCATCGCCGTCGTCGGCCGCTGGGTGGAGTGACCGGATTCCTCCGCCCGGTCCGTTTGAAGTTCACGGCGCCGGGGTAGCACCCTCCCGTGGTAGATGCCCTGACCCCGTTTCGGCATCCGGCCTTGTTCTACCGTGGTGACAGTGAGTACTTGGACGGCGTCGTTCCGTTCCTCCTCGAAGGCCTCGACCGGGGCGAACCGGTCGCCATCGCCGTTCCCGGCCGCAACCTCCTGCTCGCCGAGAAGGCCCTCGGCCCCCGTTCGGGCGAAGTCCGGCTGATCGACCTGCACCAAGCGGGCCGCAACCCCGGCGCGATCCTGCCGACGGTCCTGCTCGCCTTCGCGGGCGAACACGTGGGCCCGGTGCGGATCGTGGTCGAGCCGGTCTGGCCCGGCCGGACCGCCGCCGAGTACCCGGCCTGCGTGCTGCACGAAGCGCTCATCAACACGGCCTTCGCGGGGCGGGCCGTCGCGGTCCTCTGCCCGTACGACACGGCGGCGCTGGCCCCCGGTGTCCTGGCCGACGCCGGCCGCACCCACCCGGAGCTGTGGGAACCGACGGGCCGGTCGGTCAGCCCGCACTACGACCCCGACCGCGTCCGCGCCGACCTCACCCGGCCCCTCGAGTCCCCGGCGGCCGCCGTCGAGCGCGAGTTCGGCGTGGGCCAGCTGGCGACGTTGCGCGGCTTCACGGAGATCTGGGCGGCCCGCCACGGCCTGCGCCGCCCGCGCCGGGACGACTTCGCGCTGGCGATCGCCGAGCTGACCACGAACAGCGTGCTCTACGGCGGCGGCACCGGCATCCTGCGGCTGTGGGCGGAGGACGAGCACGTCGTCGCGGAGGTCACCGACGACGGCACGATCACCGAGCCACTGGCCGGCCGCGTCCCACCCCCGGCCGCCACCCTCGGCGGGCGCGGGTTGCTGCTGGTCAACCGCCTGGCCGACCTGGTCCGCACGTACTGGGTCCCGGGCCGCACGACGACCCGGGTCCACTTCCGCTGCTGAAGGCCCCCGGCCCTCCAGGGACGCGGGGTCAGGCGGTGGTGCGGGGGACGTGCTTGCCCAGGAAGCTGACCAGGCTGGGCACGACCGTCTTGTTGAACGTGTCCCCGTGCTTGCCGTGGGCCGTGTGGGCGACCGCCGGGTGGGCGACGTCGATGTAGCGGCGGACGCCGGTGATGAACGAGTCCTCCGTGCCGCACCAGATGGCGTTCGGGACGCTCGCCGTCTCGGCGATGTGGCGCAGCGGGTCGAGGGACACCCAGTCCTCCATGCCCGTGAAGATGTGGCGCTTCGCCATCTCCGGCCAGTTCGTGATGAGGGCCGGCGCCAGCGTGGCGACCGCCGCGGGCGGCTGGCGGCGTTCCACCCGGCGGCGGGTGTACAGCAGCGCGCCGAACCCGCCCATCGAGACGCCCGTGCAGGCGAACGGCTGGCCGGTGTCACCCGCGAAGCCGCGCGCGCGGAGCCACTGGGGGACCTCTTCGAGCAGCATCGCCATCGGGTCGTCGTTCGGGTGCACCTGGTGCCAGTAGTTGTCGCCGCCGTCGACGGCCACGAAGCCGTACGCCGGGACGGCCTTGCGGGCGACGTCGCTGGAGAGCTGCTTGAGGGTGCCGGTCGGGGCCGCGCTGCGGGCGTTGCCGTGCAGGCCGTGCAGCATCAGCGACATCGGCAGCCCGCGCGGCGGGGTCTTCGACGGCAGCAGGAAAACGAGGTCGACCATCCGGCCGCGAGCCGCGGAGTAGACGCGCTCGACGCGCGTGCTGCCGAGCTGGGTCGTCGGGTTCGAGGACGCCACGCCCAGCGCCCGCTGCAGGGCCTGGCTAAAGGGCAGCTTGCCGGTGGCGGTGCCCGCGGCGAGACCGGCCACGGCCACCCCGGACGCCCCCGCGATCAGCACCGAACGGCGGCTCAGCCACCGCCGAGCGTCCCGGACCGCCGCGCTCCCCAACGTCGGCGGCGCCTCGACACCCTCGTCGGCTCCAGCCGGCTCGGTAGGCGTGCGGTCGTCTTCGTTGAGCGGTGCTTCAGAGCCTGCCCCGGCCCCGGAAACCGCGTCAGGGCGTGCCCCGGCCGCGGCCTGAGGCTCGGCCTCGGGCCGCTGCGCGTCGCCCCGGTCCCCGTCTTCCTCGTTCACCTGTCTCCGTCCCCCGCTTGCCACTTCCTGGGACGCCGCGCACCCGCTCCGCGTTCCCCCGCGTCCTGTCCTCCGCCGGGTTAGTCGTTCCCACCTTGCCCGGCGTTTCCGATTCGCGCGCGCCAAGCCGCTTTCGCGGCCTCGGACGAGCGTCCGGCCTGGTCCACAGTGTCCCCGAGCCCCACCGCGAGGGTGATGCCCAGGGGTATCAAGATGTGGTCTATACCCTGTTCGCCGGGCCCGAAGTGCCCGGACGCCTCCAATGTGACGAAACCGTGCAGTGCGCTCCACAACTGCGCCGCCGCCTGGTACTTGTCGGCCGGCCGGAACCGTCCGGCCTCGATGGCCCGTTCGGTCGCCCGGACGATGTGCTCGAACGCCTCCAGGCCCTCCTGGGCGGCTTCACGACCCTCTTCGGTGGTGAGGTCGGAGAGCGTCGCGCGCTTGCCGCCGGGTGCGCTCTGCCCGAACGTCACGGCGAACAGCTGCGGCTGCTCGGCGACGGCCTGCCGGTAGGTGCGGGCCAGGGAGAAGATGTCCGCCACCGGGTCGTCGGTCGCCGTGACCGCGCCCAGCCACGCCGACAGCCGCAGGAACCCCACCCGCGCCACCTCGTCGACCAGCGCCGCCATGCCCCCGAAGTGCGTGTAGACGGCCATCGTCGAGACGCCGACCTCCGCGGCCAGCTTGCGGGCCTGCAGCGACTCGGGGCCGCCGTCGTCGAGCAGCCGGATGGCGGCGTCGACGAGCCGGTCCTTGACTTCGGTCGCGCGCGGTTTCGGGCTCATGCTTGCCAGTATCCCATAACCCTGTTATAAATGAAGCTATAACCGAGTTATGGCACGTTCTGAGGGGTCAGCCATGGGCACCAAGTTCCTCGAAGGCAACTTCGCCCCGGTCAGCCGGGAACACACGATCACCGAGCTGGCCGTCACGGGGTCGATCCCGGACTTCCTCGACGGCCGTTACCTGCGCAACGGCCCGAACCCGCTGTCCGAAGTGGACCCGGCGGCCTACCACTGGTTCATGGGCGACGGCATGGTCCACGGCGTCCGCCTGCGCGACGGCAAGGCCGAGTGGTACCGCAACCGCTGGGTGCGCAACCCGTCGGTCACGGCGACGCTGAACGGCGAGGACGCGAGCCGCTTCTGCGGGCTCGACGCGCTGGGCGCCAACACCAACGTCATCGGCCACGCCGGCAAGACCCTCGCACTGGTCGAGGCGGGCGCGCCGATCTACGAGCTGACCGACGAGCTCGACACCGCCGGCCGCTGCGACTTCGACGGCACGCTCCCCGGCGGCTACACCGCCCACCCGAAGCGCGACCCGCGCACCGGCGAGCTGCACGCCGTCTCGTACTTCTTCGGCATGGGCAACAAGGTCCAGTACTCCGTGATCGACGCCGCCGGCCACGCCCGCCGCACGGTCGACGTCGAGGTCACCGGCTCGCCGATGATGCACGACTTCTCCCTGACCGAGCGGTACGTCGTGTTCTACGACCTGCCCGTGACGTTCAACGCCGAGATGGCCGTGGCCGCCAACGTGCCCAGCGCGCTGCGCACCCCCGCGAAGCTGGTGCTCTCGGCGATGGTCGGCAAGGTGCGCGTGCCGGACCCGGTGTCCGCGATGATGGCCCGCAAGATCGGCGCGAACGGCGGCCTGCCCTACCGCTGGGACCCGAAGTACCCGGCGCGGATCGGCGTCATGCCGCGCGAAGGCGGCAACGGCGACGTCCGCTGGTTCGACGTCGAGCCCTGCTACGTCTTCCACCCGCTCAACGCCTACGACGACGGCGACGACATCGTCCTGGAGGTCGTCCGCCACCCGCGGATGTTCGACCGCGAGCTGCACGGCCCGGACGAGGGCGGCCCGACGCTGGACCGCTGGACCGTCGACCTCGCCGCCGGGAAGGTCATCGAGGAGCGCCTCGACGACCGCGGCCAGGAGTTCCCGCGCGTGGACGAGCGGCTCGTCGGCCGCCGCCACCGCTACGGCTACGCGATCGCCACGGACGGCGGCGCGACCCCGGCCGGCTCGCTGTTCAAGCACGACTTCCGGACCGGCTCGGCGCAGGAGCGCGCGTTCGGCGGCGGACGTCAGCCCGGCGAGTTCGTGTTCGTCCCGTGCCACGACGACGCGGCCGAGGACGACGGCGTCCTGATCGGCTTCGTCTTCGACCCGGCGACGCAGCGCAGCGACCTGACCCTGCTCGACGCGGGAACGCTGGAGACGGTGGCCGCGGTCCACCTGCCGGACCGGGTGCCCCACGGCTTCCACGGCAACTGGGTGCCGGCCACGCCGTGAGGATCGCGCCGGCCGGTGTTCCTACGTCAGGACCCGGTGGTCGCCGGTGTAGAGGTTCATCGACTCGCCGCGCAGGAAGCCGATGAGCGTCATGCCGTTCTCCTCGGCCAGTTCGACGGCCAGTGACGACGGCGCGGACACCGCGGCCAGCAAGCCGATCCCGGCCATCGCCGCTTTCTGCACCAGCTCGAACGACACCCGCCCGGACACCAGCAGGCCGTGTCCGGGCGCCGGGATCCGGCCCGCCATGACGGCCCAGCCGAGCACCTTGTCGACCGCGTTGTGCCGGCCGACGTCCTCGCGGACGACGTCGATCCCGCCGTCCGGGGTGAACAGGGCCGCCGCGTGCAGCCCGCCGGTGCTGGCGAACACCTTCTGCTGCGCGCGCAACGCGTCCGGCAGCGTGGCGAGCGTCTCGCTCTTCACCGCGAAGGGGGCGCCGGCGGGGGAGTAGCGCGTCTTGAGCTTGACCGCGTCGAGCGCGGCCTTGCCGCAGACCCCGCACGAGGACGTCGTGTAGAAGTTGCGCTCGACGCCGACGTCCGGCGGCGGCACGCCGGCCGCGAGCGCGATGTCGAGGACGTTGTAGGTGTTGCGGCCCTGGTTGTCGACGCCGTCGCAGTAGCGGGCGACCGCGATGTCCTCGCGGCCGCCGATCACGCCTTCGGACAGCAGGAAGCCGTGGGCCAGTTCGACGTCGTGGCCCGGGGTGCGCATGGTCACCGACAGGGCGCGGCCGCCGACCCGCAGCTCGAGGGGTTCTTCGGCGGCCAGCGAGTCGGGACGCCGCCGGTCCCCGGTCGCGGTGATCCGCCGCACCGGCCGCCGCACGGTCACCCTGCCCATCGCTCGCACCCTTCGCCGTCGGAAAGTTTGACACTCGCATGGTGCAACACCGGGTATTTAGTAATACATTCCCTCCATCATCCCCACTCTACGGAGGGATCCGATGGCTCTCGGCTTCCTGGACCGTTCCCGGATCGTCGCACCCCCAGGCTGGACGCGCTGGCTGGTGCCCCCGGCGGCCCTCTCGGTGCACCTGTCGATCGGGCAGGCCTACGCGTGGAGCGTCTTCAAGACCCCGCTCGAAAAGACGATGCACCTCACCGGCACGCAGAGTTCGCTGCCGTTCCAGCTCGGCATCGTCATGCTCGGGCTGTCCGCCGCGTTCGGCGGCACGCTCGTCGAGAAGAACGGCCCGCGCTGGGCCATGTTCGTCTCGATGTGCTGCTTCGCCACCGGATTCCTCGTCTCGGCACTCGGTGTCGCGACCGGGCAGTTCTGGCTCGTCGTCGTCGGATACGGCGCGATCGGCGGCGTCGGCCTCGGAATCGGCTACATTTCCCCGGTTTCGACGCTGATCAAGTGGTTCCCGGACCGGCCGGGCATGGCCACCGGCATCGCCATCATGGGCTTCGGCGGCGGCGCGCTGATCGCGTCGCCGTGGTCGTCGTCGATGATCGGCACCACGCCGACCACCGGCAGCATCGCGACGGCGTTCCTGGTCCACGGCGTCGTCTACGCGGCGTTCATGTCGCTCGGCTGGCTGATCGTGCGGGTCCCGGCCGACGGCTGGAAGCCGGCGGGCTGGGAGCCGAAGACCGACCACGGCACGGCGATGATCTCCACCGCGAACGTCTCGGCGGCCAACGCCATCAAGACGCCGCAGTTCTGGCTGCTGTGGGTGGTGCTGTGCTTCAACGTGACCGCGGGCATCGGGATCCTGGAGAAGGCGTCCCCGATGATCGTGGACTTCTTCAAGGGCACCTCGACGCCGGTCGGCGCGGCCGCGGCGGCCGGGTTCGTCGCGCTGCTGTCGCTGTGCAACATGCTCGGCCGGTTCGTCTGGTCGTCCACATCGGACGCGATCGGGCGCAAGAACATCTACCGCACCTACCTCGGTGTCGGCGCGGTGCTGTACCTGGTGATCGCGCTGACGTCGAATTCGTCGAAGCTCGTGTTCATCCTGTGCGCCATGGTGATCCTGTCGTTCTACGGCGGCGGGTTCGCGACGATCCCGGCGTACCTGAAGGACCTCTTCGGCACCTACCAGGTCGGCGCGATCCACGGCCGGCTGCTCACGGCGTGGTCGGTCGCCGGTGTGCTCGGCCCGCTGATCGTCAACGCCATCGCCGACAGCGAGAAGTCGGCCGGCAAGTCCGGCCCGGACCTCTACGCGACGTCGTTCTACATCATGATCGGCCTGCTGGTGGTCGGCTTCGTGGCCAACGAACTGGTGCGGCCGGTGCAGGCGAAGTTCCACGAACCCGCCGCGGCGGGCGAGACCGCGAAGAGCGAGGCGTGATGAGCGAGCAGAAAACCGGGCCCAACCGCGTCCCGCTGATCGTGCTGGCCTGGGCGTGGGTCGTGCTGCCCTTCGGCTACGGCGTCTACCAGCTGTTCCTGAAACTGGTGCAGCTCTTCGGCTGACCGGTGTGCCCGGGACCACCGCGAGTGGTCCCGGGCACACCTTTGATGTCTCAATGTTGACATTAAGACATTATCGCTCCAGGCTGGTGACAGCCGACCCTGTTGGAGGACCGCTGTGACCCGTCCCGCCTTCCACCTCGCCATCCCCGTCGACGACTTGGGCCGCGCCCGCGCCTTCTACGGCGGTGTGCTCGGCCTGAGCGAAGGCCGTTCCGCCGACAAGTGGGTCGACTGGGACTTCCGCGGCCACCAGGTCGTCACCCACGTCGTCGCCGGGGCGCGTGCCGAAGCCGGGCGCAACCCCGTCGACGGCCACGACGTCCCGGTGCCGCACTTCGGGCTGGTGCTGACCGTCGAGGACTTCCACGTCCTGGCCGGACGGCTGCGTGACGCGGGCACCGAGTTCGTCATCGAGCCCTACCAGCGCTTCGCCGGCGAGCCGGGTGAGCAGTGGACGATGTTCCTGCACGACCCGGCCGGGAACGCCCTGGAGTTCAAGGCGTTCCGCGACGAGTCGCAGTTGTTCGCGCTGTGAGCGGACCCGGGAACGGCGTCCTCGTCACCGGGGCGTCCCGCGGCATCGGGCGCGCGGTGGCCGGCGCCTTCGCGGCGAACGGCCACCGCGTCGCCGTCCACTACGGCACCCGGCGGGCGGACGCCGAGGCGACGCTCGCCGCCCTGCCCGGTGACGGGCACGTGCTCGTCACCGGCGACCTCGCCGACCCGGCGGCCGCCCAGCGGATCGCCGACACGGCCGAGGCCGGGCTCGGCGGCGTCGACATCCTGGTGAACAACGCGGGTGTCGCGCCGACGCCGGAGACGGCCCACCCCGTCACCGGGGTGTCCTACGCGGACTGGCAGCGGATCTGGCGGCACACGGTCGACGTCAACCTGCTGGGCGCGGCCAACCTCAGCTACTGCGTCGCCCGGCACCTGATGACCCGCGGGGTGCCCGGCCGGATCGTCAACGTCGGCTCACGCGGCGCGTTCCGCGGCGAGCCCGACAACCCGGCGTACGGCGCGAGCAAGGCCGCCCTGCACGCGTTCGGCCAGTCCCTCGCCGTGTCGCTGGCGCCGCACGGGATCGCGGTGACGTCCGTGGCGCCCGGCTTCACCGCCACCGAGCGCCAGCTGGACCGCATCGACGACGCGTTGCGCGCGCAGAGCCCGTTCGGCCGGGTCGGCACGCCCGAGGAGGTCGCGGCGGCCGTGCTGTACCTGGCTTCCGCCGACGCGACCTGGGCGTCCGGCGCGATCCTCGACCTCAACGGCGCGTCCCACCTGCGCATGTGACGTGGCTCACCCGTGCAGCAGATCGGGCGGCGACGGCGTCAGGAGGGCGTGCATGCACTGGGGAAGGTCGTCGTCGCCGGGGTCGCCGTGGTCGTCTTCTGCGGCACGGCTTACGGCTACGCGAACCTGCGTTCGCTCGACGAGGTCACCCGCGACGACGTGATCGGCGCCGCGGCGAAACCGGGCGAGCAGCCGGCCGACGGCTCGCTCGACATCCTGCTGGTCGGCCGCGACTCGCGTGACGACCAGCAGGGCAACCCGATGCCGGCGGACCTGCTGCGCGAACTGCGCGTGGGCCCGAACGGCGACGACCTGACCGACACCCTCATCGTGCTGCGGATCCCGAACGGCACCCAGGAGGTCAAGGCGTTCTCGATCCCGCGGGACAGCTACGTCTCGATGCCGGGCGGCAAGGGGAAGATCAACGCCGCGTTCGGGCGCGCCAAGGCCGGGGAGGCGCGGAACCGCCGGGAGGCGGGGGAGACGGACAAGAAGAAGATCGACCAGGAGGCGCTCACCGCGGGCCGCCGCGCGACGCGGCAGGCGGTCGAGGACCTCACCGGCGTCACGATCGACCACTTCGCCGAGGTCAACCTGCTGAGCTTCTACGAGATCAGCAAGGCCGTCGGCGGCGTCGACGTCTGCCTGAAGACGGACACGAAGGACCGCAACTCCGGCGCCGACTTCAAGGCGGGTCCCCAGCGGATCGCGGGCGCGGACGCGCTGGCCTTCGTGCGCCAGCGCGACAACGTCAAGGGCGGCGACCTCGGACGCGCCCGGCGGCAGCAGGTCTTCCTGGCGGGGCTGGCGAAGCAGGTCCTGTCGTCGGGGACGCTGAGCGACCCGGGCAAGCTGTCGGACCTCATCGACGCGGTGAAGCGCTCGGTGGTCCTCGACGGGTCCTGGAACCTGCTCGACTTCGTGGCGCAGATGCGCGGGGTTTCCGGCGGGGGCATCCAGTTCGCGACGATCCCGACGGTCAACGTGGACTACCGGTACGACCCGGCCAACCCGCGCGCCACCGCGGTGCAGGTGGATCCGGCTCAGGTCAAGGCGTTCGTGGCGGGGCTGATCGGCGCCGCGGCCCCGGCCGCCCCCGCGCTGATCGTCGACGTGGCCAACGCGAGCGGACGCTCGGGCCTGGCCGCACGAGTCGGGGATCTTCTGCGGGACAAGGGATTCGCGCCGGGAACGGCGGGCAACACGGCCTCGCGCCGGACGTCGTTGGTCCGTTTCGGCCCGGACCTCGCGGACCGCGGCGCGGAGGTCGCGAAGCTCCTGGGCGGCTTGACGACCCAGCAGGCGTCCTCGGTCCCGGCGGGCCACATCGAAGTGGTGCTGGGAACGGTGTATTCGGGCCCCGGAATAGCGGGCGGCGGCGGCGCACCGGGCGGCGACGAACCGATCACCTCGGGCGGCGTCGTCTGCGTGGACTGAGCCGCGCTGTGAAACGCGGACAGTCCCGATCGCGACTCCCGGGCCATGGGCAAAGAGAACCGGGACACCCTGGTCCTGCAAGCGCGGGCGGCCTTGATCATGGCGGCGTTGCGGCGGTCGATCGTCACCTGCAAGGAGCTGGGCCACGCGATCGGCCGCCGTTGACCGCGCTGGTGGTCAACGCGCGGACCGGCGAACCGGGAGCCGGCTGGCGTGGCACCGGCAAGCCGTGGCACGCCGACGTCCAACGGGTGTTCCGGTTCTGGGCCGCGCGGGATTGACCGAAATACTGAGCCGCGCTGGTCATTTTCCCGAAACGCGTCGAAGTCGTTTTCTCCTGGCGGGGACCGGACCACAGCGGACCACTGGCGATGGTGGTCCTTGACGCTGCTGTCCTGGTGAGGCAGGGTTCATCGAACCGTGAAACCCCGGGTGCCGAACGGTTTCGGCGCCGCTCCACCGCGACTGATCACCGGATCGGCGATCATCAGGAAAACCGATTTCCACCGTTTCGCCTCAGGAAAACCGAATGCGCAGAAGCTCCGTCCGCCAATGGTGGTGGACACTTCCGATGATCGCTTCAGCCGTTCTGCTCGCCGGCTGCCAGTCGATGTCCGGGACGGTGCACTACCCCGATGCCGTGGACGCCTGCAAGCTGCCCGGGCCGGACACCCTCAAGCAGCTCGCGCCCGGGACCGTCGAGATCCCGGCCGGCTCGATCAAGACGGTCGACACCAGGGTCGTGCCCGAGGACCGTTCCAGCGCCGGCAACGAGCTGACCAGCTGCAAGCGCCTGTTCGCCCGTGATCTCGGCGGCGGGAAGCCGAACCTGCAGGACTACCGGATCGTGACGATCGCCGTCGTGCGGTTCACCGCGTCCGACGCCGCCGAAGCGTCCGCCAAGGCCACCCAGCTGATGACCGACGCGCTCGGCGACCACTCGGGCGTGCGGCTCGCCACCGGCGTCGGCGACGAGGCCGGGTTCTCCGAGCAGTGGGCGGCCGTGCGCACCGGCAACGTCGTGCTCGGCCTGGCCATCGCCGACGGCGGGACCGAGGCCGCGCTGATCCCGCCGGCCACGCTCGACAACGTCCAGGCCATGGTCACCGACATGACCGGCACCCTGCGCCGGGACTACCAAGGCTGACGACCAACGCCGACGACCAAGGCTCAGTCAGGGCTGCGGCTCCAGCCGCACCACGATCGCCTTGGACACCGGCGTGTTCGACTTGTCGGCCACCGAGCCGAGCGGCACGAGCGCGTTCGCCTCGGGGAAGTACGCCGCCGCGCAGCCGCGGGCCGTCGGGTAGGACACCACCCGGAACGCCGGGGCGCGGCGGTCGCCGTCGTGCCATTCCGACACGAGGTCGACCATCGCGGCGTCCGCCAGCCCCAGTGCGGCCAGGTCGTCCGGGTTGACGAGCACGACGCGGCGGGCGTTCTCGATGCCGCGGTAGCGGTCGGACAGGCCGTAGATCGTGGTGTTGTACTGGTCGTGGCTGCGCATCGTCTGCAGCAGCAGCCGCCCTTCGGGCACCTTCGGGTACTCCAGTCCGGACACCGTGAAGTTGGCCTTGCCGTTGGCCGTGCCGCTGAACTCGCGGGAGTCGCGCGGCGCGTTCGGCAGCACGAACCCGTCCGGCTCGCGGACCCGGCGGTTGTAGTCGTCGCAGCCGGTCACGACCCGCGCGATCCGGTCGCGGATCAGGTCGTAGTCACCCTCGAACGTCCGCCACGGCACCGCGTGCCCGGCGCCGAGCAGCTTCTCCGCCAGCCGGCAGACGATCGCGACCTCGGACAGCAGGTGCTCGCTCGCCGGCTTCAGCCGCCCGTGGGAGGCGTGCACCTGCGACATCGAGTCCTCGACCGTGACGAACTGCTCGCCCGCGGCCTGGACGTCGCGCTCGGTGCGGCCGAGCGTCGGCAGCACCAATGCCGTGCGGCCGTGGACGACGTGCGAGCGGTTCAGCTTCGTCGAGACGTGCACGGTCAGCGAGCACGACCGGAGCGCCTTCTCGGTCGCCTCCGTGTCCGGCGTCGCCGAGGCGAAGTTGCCGCCCACGGCGAAGAAGACCTTGCCGCGGCCGTCGCGCATCGCGTGGATCGAGTCGACGGTGTCGAGGCCGTGCTCGCGCGGGACGTCGATGCCGAACTCGCCGGCGAGGGCGTCCATGAAGGACTGCGGCATCTTCTCCCAGATGCCCATCGTCCGGTCGCCCTGGACGTTCGAGTGCCCGCGCACCGGGCACAGGCCCGCGCCCGGCTTGCCGATCATCCCGCGCATCAGCGCCAGGTTCGCGATCTCCGAGATCGTCGGGACGGCGTGCTTGTGCTGCGTCAGGCCCATCGCCCAGCAGTAGATCGTCCGCTCCGAGGACGCGATCATCCGCGCGACGCGCTCGATCTGCTCCCGCGGCAGGCCGGTGGCCCGCTCGACCTCGGGCCAGTCGATGCGGTGCAGGTGCTTGGCGTAGTCGTCGAAGTACTCGGTCGAGTGCTGGACGAACTCCCAGTCGACGATCGTGCCCGGCGCCTGCTCGTCCCAGGTCAGCAGCAGGTGCCCGACGGCCTGGAACAGCGCCAGGTCGCCACCGAGGCGGATCTGGGCGAACTCGTCGGCCAGCGGCGTGCCCTTGCCGACGACGCCGCGGACGTTCTGCGGGTTCTTGAACCGCATCAGCCCGGCTTCGGGCAGCGGGTTGACCGCGATGATCTTCGCGCCGTTGCCCTTGGCCTCCTCCAGCGCCGAGAGCATCCGCGGGTGGTTGGTGCCCGGGTTCTGCCCGACGACGACGATCAGGTCGGCCTTGTGGATGTCGGCCAGGCTCACCGAGCCCTTGCCGATGCCGGTGGTCGCCTGCAGCGCCGCGCCCGAGGACTCGTGGCACATGTTCGAGCAGTCCGGCAGGTTGTTGGTGCCGAACGAGCGCACCATCAGCTGGTAGAGGAACGCGGCTTCGTTGCTGGTCCGGCCCGAGGTGTAGAAGAACGCCTCGTTCGGGTCGGTCAGGGCCTTCAGCTCGCCCGCGACCAGCTCGAAGGCGTCGTCCCAGGAGATCGGTTCGTAGTGCGACGCGCCTTCGCGCAGCACGAAGGGTTCGGTGATCCGGCCCTGCTGGCCCAGCCAGTAGTCGGTCTTCCCGCGCAGTTCGGCGATCGGGTGCGCGGCGAAGAACTCCCGGCCGACCCGCCGTTTCGTCGCCTCCTCGGCGACGGCCTTCGCCCCGTTCTCACAGAACTCGGCCAGCTTGCGGTGCTCCCCGTCGACCTCGCGGGGCTCCGGCCACGCGCAGCCCGGGCAGTCGAAGCCCTGGCGCTGGTTCAGCAGCCGCAGCGCCTTGACCGTCCGGCCGGTGCCCATCTGCTCGACGCTGCGCAGGAGCGACACGGCCACGCCGGGTATGCCGGCCGCCCAGCCCTTCGGCTTGTGCACTTCGAGCTGGGCTTCGTTCACGTCCTGTGCCGGCGCCTCACGGGTCATGTGTTCATGGTGCGCCCCGATGACCGTTCACGCGAGCAGGGGGTTGGTCACACCCCCGGCACGCCACTTTCGCCGAGAAAGATGCGTCGGCGCCTCCTTGAGACGTCACTTTCCCTAGGAAAGATGCGTCGGCGCCCCCTTGAGACGTCACTTTCCCTAGGAAAGATGCATTGCCTCACGCGGATTTTACTTTGGCGGCGCGCAGTCCGCGGTCGGCGACGGTGACGACGAGCAGGGCCGCGCTGATGACGAGCAGCGCGATGGCCAGCCGGTGCAGGCCGGCCGAATCGGCGTGCGGGCCATAACAAAGCGCGATGAGCGTCGAGGCCACGATCGCGCCCAGGTACTGGGCCGTGCGGAACAGGCCGCTCGCCGTGCCCATCTGCTCGGCCGGGGCCTCCTGGTAGAGCGTCGTCTGGTTCGCGACGCTGGTCAGGCCCTGCGCCAGGCCGAACAGCGCGGCCAGGGCCAGCAGCGCGCCGATCCACGTGCCGTCGTGGACGGCCAGCAGCAGCGCCGAGCCGCCGAGCAGCGCCACGGCGACCGTGACCAGCCGGGCCTTGATGCCGGTGCCGCGGCCGGAGAACGCGGCGGCGCACACCGCCGTGCCCGACATCGGCAGCAGCATCAGCCCGGCGGCCTCCGCGCTGAGGTGCCGCGCGGTTTCGAGCCACTGGACGTAGCCGAACATGATCGCGTAGATCGCCATGAAGCTGAGCGCCTGCCGCAGGTAGGTGCGCAGGATCGCGTCGTTGGCCGCGAGCATCCGCAGGTCCAGGAACGGGGTGGCGCGGTGCAGCTCGACCAGCGTGAACGCGATCGCGAAGGCGGCGACGACCGCGAGCAGCCACAGGTCCGCGCCGGGGTTCATCAGGAAGAGTAGCAACGCCAGCAGCGTCGCGGAGAACAGTGCGATGCCCAGGACGTCGATCGGCGCCGCTGTGCGCGCCCCGCGGTCGTCCTTCGGCACCCACAGCAGCGCCAGGACCAGTGACAACCCGGCGAGCGGGATGTTCACGGCGAAGATCGCGGGCCAGCCGAACAGGCCGATGAGCAGCCCGCCCAGCGTCGGGCCGATGACCATCACCGTCTGCGCGGACATCGACAGCAGCGACAGCACCCGCGCGGGCACGCCCTGGCCGCTCGCTTCGGCGTGGTGGCGCAACACGGCCATCGCGGCCGGGAAGCCGGCGCAGGTGCCCAGGCCCAGGACCACGCGCACGCCGGTCAGCCAGCCGACCGAGAGCGGGATCATCCCGGCGATCCCGGCGACGATCACCAGCACAGCCCCGCCGAGCAGCACCCGGCGGGCGCCGTAGCGGTCCACCAGCAGCCCGACCACCGGCTGCCCGACCGCGGTGGCCAGGTAGAGCGCGGAGATCAGCCAGGCCGTCTGGCCGGGGCCGGCGCCGAAGCTCCGCCCGATCGGCACGAGCGCGACGGCGATGAGCGTGGAGTTGATCGGGTTGAGCACCGCCCCGGCCACCAGCGGGGTGACCAGGCGGGCGCCGAACTTGGCGGGAGCGGTGAGGGTGGTCGTGAGGACTCCTTCGGGGTCAGTGCTGGGCGACGCGCTGCAGCAGCGGCAGGGCGCGCACGACGGTTTCGAGCTCGGCGGGGGACAGCTCGTCCACCAGCGCCTGGGCGAGCCATTCCTCGCGGTGCTGGAAGACACCGCGCACGGTGTCGGTGCCGGCGTCGGACAGGCTGATCACCACGCGGCGCCGGTCGGCCGGGTCGGGGGTGCGGGCGAGGTAGCCCAGCTCGTCGAGGACGCCGAGGGTGGCGGCCATCGACTGCTGCCGCACGTGCTCGGCGGCGGCCAGTTCGCCCTGTGTGGCGGGGCCCCTGCGGTAGAGCCGGTTGAGCACGGCGGACTGCGACGGCGTCAGGATCCCGGCGTTGTCGACCTGGCGCAGCCGGCGGTGCAGCTGCCCGACGACCCCGCGGATCCAGCCGGCGTTCTCGGCGACGTGCGGTGGTACTTCACCCATACTCACAGCTTAGACTGCACAGTTCAGCCTGTGCATCTGGCTGTGACGCACTCCTCGGCGGGAGTGCGGGAGGGTCAGTCCTTGCAGCCGTGGACGTCGGGCATGGGGAGGCTCGGGTCGTAGGCGCCCGGCACGTCCTGGTCGTCGCCGGGCAGCCCGGGCTGGTCCGGGTTGGCGTAAGCGGGCGCGAGATAACCCTGCTTGAGCGCCTCGCAGCCGATCGAGTCGTAGAAGCTCCCGCCGCCGTCGCCGGGCCACAGGCCGCGGCTGCCCGCCGCGAAGTTCTTGCCCTGGCGGACGACGTAGCTCTCGTCCGACCGCACGAAACTCACGATCTCCCACGGGCCCTGCAGCCCGTCCGGGTGGACGTTGTCGAAGGCGTAGGAGGTGACGTACTTGACGTCGACCACCAGCTCACCCGGCTTCGCGCCGGCCTTCGCGGTCATCGAGCCGAACGTGCGCGGGCCCTGGTCGAGCAGGTGGTAGCCGTCGGCCAGCTCGGTGACGTAGGCCGAGAAGTCCGGCTTGGTCCCCAGGTCCTTCGCGATGGCGCCCTGGGCGTCCTTCGCGAACAACGCCAGGTAGGCCGCGGTGTCGTGCCGGTCGAGCACAGCGGGGTCGAGCCGGGACGCCGTGATCGCCTGCTTCACCTTCGCGTAGGCGTCGCCGACCTGCGGGGCGGTGAACGACCCCATCGCGGCCGGCGCGGGCACGGTGATCCCGTCGATGCCCTTGCGCCAGGCGTCCGCCGGGGTCCGCGCGTACGCGTGCTTCAGGTCCACCGGCGCGTACTGGGCGACCGAGGTCGGGTTGACCGTCGTCGGCACCGGCGTGTCCGGGGTGCCCGCTTCGCTGGTGGGTGTGCGCCGGCCGAGGGCGACGACCACGGCCGTCGTCACGGCCAGGATCAGCACGAACGCGACCAGGCCCCACCGGCGTCCCCGGCCCGGCGACGGCGCGTTCCGCCGGGCGCGCTTCTGCTGCTTGCGGAACTTCTTCCGGTCGCTCTTCGCCCCCAGCCAGGCGTCCGTCTGGGCGTGCTTGCGCCACTCCGGGTCCATCAGGTCCGGGTGCGTTTCGAGCAGGTTGTCCTCGTCCACGTGCTTCCCCCACAGTCGATGACTGATCATCGACGGAAGCACGGGTTCGTTACGCGGAAGTGTGCAGCGAGGCGCCGAAGAACAGGAACGGGTCCTCGTTGACGCCGACGCCCTGGACCTGGTGCACGACGACGGCCGCCGCGACCAGCGCGACGACCAGCAGCAGGGCGAGCAGCCCCGGCCACCGGCTGCTGCCGGGCCGCTGGGTGCCGCCGGTCCGGCGGTCGCGCTTGCGGCGTTTCCTCAGGTCCTTCTTGGCGCCCAGCCAGGCGTCCCGCTCGGCGTACTTCTGCCAGTCGGGGTTCATCAGGTCCGGGTGCGTCTCGAGGCGCCGGTCGTCCGGATCCTGCGGTTGCTGAGGCTGTGCCATCCCGAGTGCCTTCCCCCTGGGTGACCCGCCGTGACGGGTTCGTAGACTTGTCCATTGTGACCGAGAACGCTCCGCAGCAGACCACCGACCTTCCGGGTGCCTGGGACCCGGCCGCCGAGGAAGCACCGATGTACGACCGCTGGGTAGCGGCCGGGTACTTCACGGCCGACGCCTCGTCGGAGAAGCCGCCGTTCTCGATCGTACTGCCGCCGCCGAACGTGACCGGTTCCCTGCACATGGGCCACGCGCTCAACCACACCCTGATGGACGCGATGAGCCGCCGCCGTCGCATGCAGGGCTACGAGGTGCTGTGGCTGCCGGGCATGGACCACGCCGGCATCGCGACGCAGAACGTCGTCGAGCGCCAGCTCGCCGGTGAGGGGCTTTCGCGCCACGACCTGGGCCGCGAGAAGTTCGTCGAGCGCGTCTGGGAGTGGAAGGCCGAGTATGGCGGCCGGATCCTCGGCCAGATGAAGCGCCTCGGCGACGGCGTCGACTGGTCGCGCGAGCGCTTCACGATGGACGAGAACCTGTCGAAGGCCGTCCAGACCGTGTTCAAGAACTTCTTCGACGAAGGCCTGATCTACCGCGCCGAGCGGATCATCAACTGGTGCCCGCGCTGCCAGACCGCGCTGTCGGACATCGAGGTCGACCACAACGACGACGACGGCGAGCTCGTGTCGATCCGCTACGGCGACGGCGAAGACGCGATCGTGGTGGCCACCACCCGCGCCGAGACGATGCTGGGCGACACCGCGGTCGCCGTCCACCCGGACGACGAGCGCTACGCGCACCTGGTCGGCACGACCGTCGAGCTGCCGCTCACCGGCCGCCGCATCCCGATCGTGGCCGACAAGCACGTCGACCCCGAGTTCGGCACCGGCGCGGTCAAGGTGACCCCGGCGCACGACCCGAACGACTTCGAGATCGGCCGCCGGCACGACCTGCCGATGCTCACGGTGATGAACGAGCGCGCCGAGATCACCGTGAAGGGCCCGTTCGAGGGCCTCGACCGGTTCGAGGCGCGACCCGCGGTGGTCGCGGCGCTGCGCGAGCTCGGCCGGATCGTCGCCGAGAAGCGGCCGTACGTGCACGCCGTCGGGCACTGCTCGCGCTGCGACACGGTCGTCGAGCCGCGGCTGTCGCTGCAGTGGTGGGTCAAGGTCGAGGAGCTGGCCAAGCTGGCCGGCGACGCGGTCCGCGACGGCCGCACCAAGATCCACCCGCCGGAGCTGGGCAAGCGGTACTTCGACTGGGTCGACAACATGCACGACTGGACGATCTCGCGCCAGCTGTGGTGGGGCCACCGGATCCCGGTCTTCTACGGCCCGGACGGCGAAGTGGTGTGCGTCGGCCCGGACGAGCAGCCGCCGGCGGGCGAGGGCTGGACGCAGGACCCGGACGTCCTGGACACCTGGTTCTCCTCGGGCCTGTGGCCGATGTCGACGCTGGGCTGGCCCTCGTCGTCGTCCGATGACCTGGCCAAGTTCTACCCGACCAGCGTCCTGTCGACCGGCTACGACATCCTGTTCTTCTGGGTCGTCCGGATGATGATGTTCGGCGTGCACCAGATGGACGGCCGCCCGCCGTTCGACCACATCTACCTCCACGGCCTGATCCGTGACGCGCAGGGCAAGAAGATGTCCAAGTCGCGCGGCAACGTGATCGACCCGCTGGAGTGGATGGACGCCTACGGCGCCGACGCCACGAGGTTCACCCTGGCCCGCGGCGCCAACCCGGGCGCGGACATGGCGCTGGCCGACGAGTGGGCCGCGGGTTCCCGCAACTTCTGCACGAAGCTGTGGAACGCCACCAAGTTCGCGATGATGAACGGTGCGTCGGTCGCCGCGCCGCTGCCCGCTGCCGCTGACTTGACGGAGTCGGACCGCTGGATCCTCGGCCGCCTGGGCGCACTGGTGTCCGAAGTGGACGGCCTGTTCGAGGACTTCCAGTTCGCCAAGGTGGCGGGAGCGCTCTACCAGTTCACCTGGAACGAGCTGTGCGACTGGTACCTGGAGCTGGCGAAGGTCCAGCTGTACCAAGGGGATTCCTCGCGCGTCTCCGCCACTCGCGCGGTGCTCGGGCACGTGCTGGACACGGTGCTGCGCCTGCTGCACCCGTTCATCCCGTTCATCACCGAGAAGCTGTGGAAGGCGCTGACGGGCGGCGAGTCCCTGGTGGTCGCCTCGTGGCCGGTCGCGTTCGCGGGCTACGCGGACCCGGTCGCCGACGCGCACATCGCCGACGTCCAGAAGCTGGTCACGGAGATCCGCCGCTTCCGGGCGGACCAGGGCCTCAAGCCGGGCCAGAAGGTCGCGTCCCGCCTGGGCGGCTACGCGGGCGGCCACGAGGAGGCGGTCCGGTCACTGGTGCGCCTGACCGAGCCGTCGGACGACTTCGCGGCGAGCGCGTCGCTGGAGGTCGCCTTGGCGGACGGCGTCGTCACGGTGGAGCTGGATCTCTCGGGCACGGTCGACGTCGAGGCCGAGCGCAAGCGCCTGCAGAAGGACCTCGCGGCGGCCCAGAAGGAGCTGACCCAGACGGAGGCCAAGCTGGGCAACGAGGCGTTCATCGCCAAGGCCCCGGCCCCGGTGATCGACAAGATCAAGGCCCGCAAACAAACGGCGGCCACGGACATCGACCGCATCACGGCGCGCCTGGCAGCGTTGCCGGCTTCCTGACACGGTTCGACGGCACTTTCACGTGAAAGTGCCGCCTCCCGGCCGACCCGAACGGGCGCTGTTCCCCTGTGGACAGCGCCCGTTCGCGTTGCCGGGAGGAGCCGGGACTGTCGTACCCCTTCGGTAGGTTGGAAACGGGGGCTGCTCAGCCGGTCTCCGGAACTGACGGCCCTTGTCGTGCGACGGCCGAGCGCACCCGCCGGGCGTGAACGTGGAACCTGCTGCCGAGCAAGCCGGTGTCCTCCGGCGCGGCCAGTGCTCTTCGCAGCGGTTCGTCGAGCGCATACGTCTGCTCGAAATGCGCCCACGTGATGCGCCCGGCGGCACTTTCACGTGAAAGTGCCGCCTCCCGGCCGACCCGAACGGGCGCTGTTCCCCTGTGGACAGCGCCCGTTCGCGGTGCCGGGAAAGGCCGGGACCGTCGGGCCCCCACGGTAGGTTGGAAACGGGGGCTGCTCAGCCCAGTTTCCGAGATGTGGGGCTTTGTCGTGCGACGGTCAAGCTGACCGAGCAGCGTGGTAGCACCGTTGCCGTTCCTCGTTCCACACCTGCTCGTCACCGGACTGCGCGTACTCCTCTCGCAGCCGCCGGGCGAGAACATAGAATCCACTGCTGGGCAAGCCGGTGTCCTTCGACACCACCAGCGCGCTCCAAAGCGGTTCGTCACGATTCGCCGCGCGAGCGGACACCTGTTCGAGAAAGCGGCCCAGGTGGTGGGGCTGTACGCCGACGCGCCTGCCGAGCGGGACGTACTCGATCACGCCGCCTCCGGACGCGACGCCGTACAGAATGTCGGCGATGCGGTCCACGCGGTCCATCTCAAAGGTTTCCGGCATGTGGTGAAGTCGACCGCGGCGGTTCGGTTGTTACTCCGCTGTTCAGCCGGCTTCGGTCGTCCGCGCGGCTTCGATCAGTGCCACCAGTTCCGGCGTGACCCGGCGGTCCGACGGTGTCGCCAGGTATGTCGGCATCCGCGGTGCCGGGTCGCGCAACGGGCGGAACGCCACCCCCGGCACCGGCAGCAGGTTCGCGTGCGCCCGGTAGAAGACCGTCCAGTGTGGACGGCCGAAGCCCAGCGTGCCCAAGGTGTCCTGCGCGGTCGTGAAGTCCTTGCCCAGCACCGGCTCGAAGCCCGCCTCGCGGCAGCAAGCGAGCACCAGGTCGTACAGCGGCTGGTTCCGCGAAGGCGGACTCAGGCGTGCGGGGAGCGAAGCCAGCGCAGCGAAGGAAACGACATCGCAAGAAGCCAGCGGGTGTGACGCGGGCAGTGCGACCATCACCTCGTCCGTCCACAAGGGAGTGAAGTCCAGCCCGGATCCCGGCCACGAGCCGCGGACGATCGTCGCGTCCAGAGAGCCGTCGCGGACGCGTTGCAAGCGCTGGGTCGTCGGGGCGTGGACCAGTTCCAACGCGGCCGACGGCGCGAGCCGGGCGAACGCGTTCAGGAGAAGATCCAAGCGGTCGCCGAGGCCCTCGCTCGTGCCCAAGCGGACCAGTGTGGCCGGGACGCGGAACTCCGCCACCGAGTCGGCCGCGCGGTCGGCGGCCGCGAGTACCGCCCGCGCGTGCGGGAGGAACCGTTGCCCGGCCTCGGTGAGGGACACCGAACGCGTCGTCCGGCTCAGCAACGCGACTCCCAGCTCACGCTCCAGCCGCCGGACCTGCTGGCTCACCGCGGGCTGGACGATGTGCAGCCGCTCGGCCGCGCGCCCGAAGTGCAGCTCCTCGGCGACCGCGACGAAGTACCGCACCTGCCGTAGCTCCACCGCGCCCCCCCCATTCATCAGCGTTCGTGATGAGTGTACGAGCGGAGTGCTCATCGGAAAACGCACGTCCTGGCGGTTGGCTGGAACCCGAGCGAAAGGAACCGACATGCCCTCCCTGAACGTTCGCGGCACCCGCCTCCACTACGACGACGCCGGCCGCGGCCCCGCCCTGCTCCTCCTGCACGGCTGGGGGACCAGCGGCCGCGTCTGGCAGTCGTGCCTGCCCGACCTGGTGCGCGACCACCGCGTCGTCACCCTCGACTGGCGCGGGTGCGGCCGCTCGGACCAGCCGGCCGAGGGCAACACGATCGACGGCGTCACGGCCGACGTCGCCGCGGTGATCGAGGCGCTGGACCTGGAGAAGGCCGTCGTCGTCGGCTCGTCGTTCGGCGCGGTCTTCGGCACCGAGCTCGCCCTGGCCCGCCCCGAGCTCGTCGGCGGGGTCGTCGCGGTCGACGGCCCGGCCTACTGGCCGGCCGCGGCGATGCTGGAAAAGGTCCTTGACCTCCGCGAACGGATGCTCGACGACCGCATCGGCACCCTGGCGGAGTGGGTGCCGAACTGGTTCGCCCCGGGCGTCTCGCCGCAGCTGGTCGACTGGACCGTGCGCCAGCTGGCCGACTCGAGCGTCTACCTCGACGACATGTTCACCGAGGTGACGCGGTACGACCCGCTGCCGCGGCTGCCGCGGCTGACCGTCCCGATCACCTACCTGCACGGCGAGCTCGACACCGAGATCCCCCTCGAAGTCCCGCGGGCGTGCGCGGCGCTGACGCCCGGCGCCCGGGTGCACGTCATCGCCGGCTGCGGGCACATCCCGCACCAGGAGAACCCCCGCGCGTTCACCGCGGCCCTGCGCGCGGTCGTCCCGGTCGCCGCCTGAACCCGGAAGGAAAGCCATGCCCACGGTCCCCGTGACCCTCGCCGGCGGGGAAGCCGCCGTGCACTACGACGTCGACGGCCACGGCCCCGCGTTGCTCCTGCTCCACGGCACGGCCGCGTCCCGCGAGCAATGGGGACCGCTGACGGCCCTCGCCCGTGACCGCTTCACCGTGCTCGCCCCGGACTTCTCCGGCTCGGGGCTGACCACCGACCACGACGGGCCGATCGACGTCGCCGACCTGGCCGCCGAGGTGCTGGCGGTGCTGGACGACGCCGGGGTCGCTGCCGCGCACGTCGTCGGGCACTCGCTCGGTGCCGTGGTGGCCGCGCACCTGGCCGGCACCCACCCGGACCGGGTGCGCTCGGCCGTGCTGCACGCGGCGTGGCCGGTCACCGACGTCCGCCAGGACGCCGAGTTCCGCTTCTGGCTGGAGCTGCTGGCCGACGGCCCGGCGGCGTTCGCCCGGATGCTGCCGCTGATGGCGTTCGGCCCGCGCTACTGGTCCACGGCGACCGCGGCGGGCAACGACCAGCTCGTCGCGGACCTGACGACGATGATCCAGCCGGGCACGGACCGCCAGACGGAAGCCGACCGCCACGTCGACCTGCGGCCGGTCCTCGGCGCCATCACCGCGCCGACGCTGGTGCTCGGCAGCGCCCACGACCGGATCGTCACGGCGGAGCAGCAGCGCGAGCTGGTCGCGGCGATCCCCGGCGCCCGCGCCGCCACGATCGACGCCGGCCACGGCGCCCCGGCCGAGCTGCCGGCCGAGTTCGCCCGGCTGGTCCTGGACTTCGTGGCCGCGACGGTCTCCATCTGACCCAAAGCCGTGAGGGACACGGAGTCCCTGAGGGTGCCCCTCACGGCGTTGGTCAGCGAGCCTGCTTCAGCACCACCGCGGCGATCCCGGCCATGCCCGCCTTCAGCGGGTGGTAGGCCGCCGCGACGAAGATGTTCTGGTCCTGGCCGTTGATCCACGCCGAGCCGCCGCGCGCGCAGGCGTCGTGCCCGCGGGACGGGCCGAACGTGTCCACGTACGTCGCCTTGCCGTCCGCGTCGACGGCGTCCGACAGGGCCTGGTTCAGCTCTTGCTCGACCTCGTTCAGCCAGGCGTAGTCGCCGTCGGCGAACGGCAGGACGTCCGGGCAGTAGCCGCTCGGCGGCGCGATCCGCGGGTAGCCGACGACCAGGACCCGCGCGCCGGGCGAGCGCTCGTGGACGGCGGCGAGCACGGCCTCGACCCGCGGCACGACGTTCCCGATGGCCGTCTTCACCGTGTTGACGCCGTTGGTCGTGAAGTGCTCTTCGCACGGGCTGCCGGTCGGATCGGCCTTCCGCAGGCCCGGGCACGTCCCGACGATGCCGCCGAAGACGCCGAAGTCGTTGCCGCCGATGCCGAGGGTGACCAGGTCGGTGTCGATCCGCAGGGCGCCCAGCTGGGGTGGGTTGGTGCCGTTGAACGGCACGGACTGCGGCCGGGTCATGTTCGTGGTGTCGGCGCCGGCGCAGCTGACGTCGTCGAAGTCGCCGACGCGGAGCGCGTCCGCCAGCACCGACGGGTAGTTCGCCGTCGACCTCCCGCAACCGAGCGGGTCGGTCCGCTGGGCCGGGATGAACGGCCCCGAGGTGTAGGAGTCGCCGAGCGCGACGTAGTGGCCGATCCGTGGCGCCGCCGACGCCGCGGTGCCGGTGGTGGCGAGCAGGATGGCTGCCGAAACGACGGCGGTGAGCAGCCGGGTGTTGCGCATGAAGACCCCGTTCTTGTCCGGAAAACTCCCTCCACATCTAGCGAGACCGGGGTGGCGCGGGGGCGGACTTCACCCGCCCGTGGTGTCACAACGGGTGATCGTCTTCCGGCTCACGGTAAGTGATCAGCGTGCGCCAGAACAGCAGCGGCCGGACCGTGCTCCCGGGCAGCAGCCGGGCGGCGTCGCGCCGCACCTCGGCGCTCGCCGGGAACCGGAACAGGGTGGGTGCCTGCGGCCCGTCGTCCCCGCCGCCGTTGAGCCGCTCGCCGGCGTGGACGACCAGCCTGGCCAGCGCGTTGGCCGGCACGGCCGCCAGCTCCCGCAGCCAGTCGCGCGGGCCGCTCGGCCGGGCCGGCGTCAGCACCACGAGCACCCCGCCCGGCACCAGGGCGCGGCGCAGCTTGGTGACCGTCGCGAACGGCACGTGGTGCAGGGACGCGAGGCACGAGATGTAGTCGTAGTGCTGCTCCGGCAGGTCGTCGGTGGTGATGTCCGCCTGCCGGTAGACGATCTTGCCCGGGCCCGGCGACCCGAGTCCCGACGCCGCCTCCACCATGGCCGCCGACACGTCGAGGGCCTCCACCGCCATCCCGGTCGCGGCCAGCCGCCGCGCGAACCGGCCGGTGCCGCAGCCGACGTCCAGCGCGATCCCCGGCCCCGGCGGCAGCTGGTCCAGCAGCAGCGGGTGGTAGTGGTCGTTGTGGTTGAACGGCATGCGTCGAGAGTGCCACCTGAGGCGCACGTAGACTTGCAAGGCAAGCCGAAAACCCCAGGCCGGAGGAGATTCAGTGCCGCAGGATGAGACAGGTCGCAGGCCGGACCTGTCGGATCTGGACAGCTTCGCGGGCGTCGACGAACTGGGCGCCCAGGGGTACGAGGACGACGACGACACCGACCCCGAACTGGACGCGCGGGACACCGCGTTCGACGCGGGCGGCGGCTCGCGCGGCGGGATCGGCGGCGTCGGCCAGCTGGGTGACAACCTCGCCACGGGCCCGGTGCCCGACATGATCACCGCCGAGGACGCCGAGCTGCACGAGCTCGACGACCAGGGCGTCCCCGAGGCGTACGGCCACCCGGACGGCCCCGAGGCGCGGCGCGAGCTGATGGCCGTCGAGGCCGAGCTGAACCAGCGCTGGCCCGAGACGAAGATCGAGCCGTCGCTGACCCGCATCTCCGCCCTGGTCCAGCTGCTGGGCGAGCCGAACCGCGGCTACCCGGTGCTGCACGTGGCCGGGACCAACGGCAAGGGCTCCACGGCCCGGATGATCGACGCGCTGCTGACCCGGATGGGCCTGCGCGTCGGTCGCTACACCAGCCCGCACCTGCAGCTGGTCACCGAGCGGATCGCGCTGGACGGCCGCCCGATCTCCGCCGCGCGTTACGCCGAGCTGTGGCACGACCTGGCGCCGTACGTAGCCATGGTCGACGGCGCCGCCGCGGACGGCGTGGCGATGAGCAAGTTCGAGATCCTCACCGGGATGGCGTTCGCCGCCTTCGCCGACGCGCCCGTCGAGGCCGCCGTGATCGAGGCGGGGCTGGGCGGTGCCTGGGACGCCACGAACGTCGCGGACGCCGAGGTCGCCGTCATCACGCCGATCGGCCTCGACCACATCGAGTACCTCGGCCCCGACATCCTCGGCGCGGCCCGGGAGAAGGCCGGGATCATCAAGCCCGGGTCCGTCGCGGTGATCGCCGAGCAGGACCCCGAGGTGCAGAAGGTGCTGCTGGACCGCGCCGTCGAGGTGGACGCCGCGGTGGCGCGCGCCGGCAGCGAGTTCGGCGTGCTGGAGCGCGAGATCGCCGTCGGCGGGCAGATGCTGAAGCTGCAGGGCCTCGGCGGGGTCTACGACGAGATCTTCCTGCCGCTGCACGGCGCCCACCAGGCCCAGAACGCCGCGCTCGCGCTGGCCGCCGTCGAGGCGTTCTTCGGGGCGGGCAAGGACAAGCAGCTGGTCATGGAGGCCGTGCGCGAGGCGTTCGCGGAGGTCGAGAACCCGGGCCGGCTCGAGCGCGTCCGCTCGGCCCCGACGGTGCTGCTCGACGCCGCGCACAACCCGCACGGCGCCCGCGCGCTGGCCGCGACCGTGGCCGAGGAGTTCGCGTTCCGCCGGCTGGTCGGCGTCGTCGGCGTGATGGCCGAGAAGGACGCCCGCGGCATTCTCGAAGCCCTGGAGCCGGTGCTGTCCGACGTCGTCGTCACGCGCAACTCGTCGCCGCGGTCGATGCCGCTGGAGGAGCTCAACGACCTGGCGATCTCGATCTTCGGCGAGGACCGGGTCGTCGCCGAGACCGATCTGGAGACCGCCGCCGAGACGGCGATCGCGCTGGTGGAGACCAGCGACGACCCCGAAGAGCCCCTCGCGGGCGGCGGCGTGCTGGTCACCGGCTCGGTCGTCACCGCGGGTGAGGCGCGCACGCTGTTCGGGAAGGAGCCGGCGTGAGTGAGACCCCGGAAACCACAGAAACCACGGAAACCGCACCGAAGCCGAAGGACCCGATGAAGGGGTTCCGCGGCGTGATGTCGGGGATGCTGATCCTGGAGGGCATCACCGTCGCCCTCGCGCTGCCGGTGGTGAACAAGCTCGGCGGCGGGATCAGCACCGGTACCGGCTGGACCGTGCTGGCCGTCGCGCTCCTGCACGTCGTCCTCTGCGGGTTCGTCAAGCGGCCGTGGACGGTCCCGGTGCTCCTCGCGCTGCAGGTCGTGCTGATCGCGCTGGTGTTCTGGCTGCCCGCGATCGCCGTGCTGGGCGTGATCTTCCTGGCGGTCTGGCTGTGGCTGCTGTGGCTGCGCAAGGACGTCGCCCGCCGGATGGCGGCCGGCACCCTCGCGAGCCAGCAGCAGCCCCAGCCCTGACTCACCGCAGGACGACGACCCGCAGCGCGGGGGAGCGCAGGATGTCGGCTTCGCAGAAGCGGTCCTTCACCCACTGACCCCGGCTGTAGAGCTTCGTCTGGTCACTGAAGTACGGCGACTCCGGGTTCGCCGACTGCGAGTAGGTCAGCAACGTCGAGGAGTCGGGGCACGCGTGCCCGCTGAACCCGACCACCTGGATGTAGCTGGATCCGTGCTGGATGTCGACGACCCCGCGCGACGGGTCCCACAGCGGCGTCATCACGTTGAGGATGCCGAGCTGGCCGGGTCCGCCGTGGATCGGGATCCGCTCGCCGTCACGGGTGACGGCCTGGCCGTCCCGCAGCGGCGCGTCCGGCGCGAGCCCCGCCTTGCGCAGGTCGGCCAGCGCGTCCCCGAACGCCTTCTGCACGCCGGCGTCCGCCGTGTTGAGCGTGTTCGGCGTGGTCAGCGGCGCCTTCGGGTCGAACGGCACGGTGAACCGCGCCGCGCCGCCGAGCCGGACGGTGAACCGGTGGAACAGCAGCGAACCGCGGCTGTCGAGCGAGTACGTGTGGTCCCAGTTCGCCAGGGTCGTGCACGCGGGCCCGACCGGCTGCGGGCCGGCCGACGACGGCGCCTGCCCGCCGGGGAACGACGCGCACAGCTTCGCCAGGTCCGCCGCCGTCAGGTCGGCGAGCAGGCTGTGGTCGGCGAAGAGCAGCTGCTTCATCGAGTCTGTCGTGAACCCGCCCTTTTCGGCGCTCAGCAGCGCTTCCCGGGTCCGCGGCGAGCGTTCGGTGCCGATGTCGCCGGCGATCCGCGGGTAGCCGGTGATCGGGGTGGCCGCGTTCGCGAGCCACGCGCTGTCGTTCGTGTTCAGCTCGTAGTCCCGGCTCTGCTGCTGCGGCAGCCGCGACGGCGCGAAGATGCCCGGTTCCACCGCGCCGGGGTCGGAACCCCAGTTGCACGACGACTTCGAACCGTCCAAGATGGACAGTCCTTCGGCCGGGAACGTCTGCTGCCCCAGCGGAGTGCTGCACGTCTTCGCCTGCTCGTCCGTGACGTGCGGGACGACCTGGACGTCGGAGTACAGCGCGTGGCCCGCCCGGTCGGTGGCGATCGTGTTGACCCACGGCACCCCCTGCGTGCGGCTCAGCGCGCGGGTGATGTCGGCCGTGCTGCGCGCCTGGTCGAGCTCGAACCAGGTGTTGAGGCCGCGCAGGTTGGTGGCGTTGGCGTCGCGCACCGCGTACGCCGACTTCGCCGTCCACGGCACCGGGATCCCGGCGACGTCGCCGATCACCGGCCCGTACCGCGTCGACCAGAACGTCTGGCGGACCGGCTTCAGCGAGCCGTCGGCCTGGCGCACCTGGACCGAGACGTCGCGCGAGGTCATCTTCTCGGCCTTGCCGTCGACCAGGTAGGTCGTCGGGTCGCCCGGCTTCAGCGGGACTTCGAACAGGCCGAACGTGATCGGCGTGGACACCGTGTGCGTCCAGGCCGCGTCGGCGGTGTGCCCGATCTGGACGAACGGCATGCCGAGCAGGCTCGCGCCGGCCACGTCGAACCGGCCCGGGATGGTCAGCTGGCTCTGCCAGAACCGGCGCCCGGCCTGCCACGGGTAGTGCGGGTTGCCGAGCAGCACGCTGCCCTTGCCGGCCGCGGTGCTGTCGGCGCCGATCGCGATGCCGTTGCTGCCGAGCCCGCCCCCGCCGAGCGTCTCCCGCACGCGCGTCGCGAGCTGATCCGCGGTGCCGGGTTCGGTCGTCGCGCTCGTGGTCGGCGGCGCGGTGAACAGGCCGTCGGTGATCGCGCCCTGCCCGCCGGTGATGGCGATGGCGTAGTAGTGCCGGTAGAAGTCCTGCTCGGTGATCGGCCGGACCCAGCCGGCGCCGCGGCAGGCCGGGTCGCTGATGCCGGAGCGGCCGGTGCGGGCGAGGTAGGCGTTGAAGCCTTTGACGTAACCGGAGACGATGTCGCGGACCTCGGGCCGCGGACCCAGCGGCGCCGGCTGCGCGACCAGCCGGTCGACGACGTGGGAGTCGTTGAGCTGCTGGAAGAACAGGTCGCTGTGCAGGTTGTTCCCGGCCTCGGACAGCGACGGGTAGCCCTCGCCGTCCGGGCCGAAGTACTGCGAACGCTGCGCGCTCACCGTCAGGTAGATGTTCGCGAGCTCGCAGACGTTGTCGGTCGCCGCCGCGAAGCCGTAGCCGTAACCGAGCCCGGCGAAGTCCTTCGCGACGATGTGCGGGACGCCGTGTTCGGTGTAGCGCAGGACGGCTTTGCCGCCGTCCTGTCCCGCTTCCGCGATGCCGGTGCCCAGCGTGGTGACGGTGAGCGCCGCCGTCAGCACCGCCAGGGTTTTCCTGAATGGTCTCATCTGACCCCCTTGTCGTGATCGCCACGTTACCGACGGCGAGCCGCCTCGGACATCGGGGAAACCCCCGGGATCCGTTCACCCGCACGCCATCCGGCGTTGGCCGGGGCGGGGTTGGATCCGCGCATGACCGAACCGACCTGCCACTCCCGCCGCACGCTGTTCAAGGCCGGCCTGACCGGTGCGGCCGCCAGTCTCGTGCTGCCGTCCACCGCCTTCGCCGCGACGCCGCTCGTGCGCCGCGACCGGCCCGTGCTCACCCACGGCGTCCAGTCCGGCGACGTCACGCCCGGGTCCGCCGTCGTCTGGTCGCGCGCGGACCGCCCGTCGCGCCTGGTCGTCGAGATCGCGCGGGACCCGTCGTTCCGGCACGCCCGCCGGATCACGGGCCCCGCCGTCGGCCCGGACAGCGACGGCACCGGCCGGGTGCGCGTCGCCGGGCTGACGCCGGGAACGGAGTTCCACTACCGCGTCACGGCGGAGTCGCCGGACGGGCGCGCCACGAGCGAGCCGCT
Source organism: Amycolatopsis sp. WQ 127309 (assembly GCF_023023025.1). Taxonomy (NCBI): domain Bacteria; kingdom Bacillati; phylum Actinomycetota; class Actinomycetes; order Pseudonocardiales; family Pseudonocardiaceae; genus Amycolatopsis; species Amycolatopsis sp. WQ 127309. The sequence continues at coordinate 10,893,451 of NZ_CP095481.1, read as the reverse complement.
GACGGGCACGTTCGCCACGGCGCCGGTCGGCCGCAGCAGCGCCCGGATCCTGTGGTCGGGCGACGTCGTCGGCCAGAACTGGGGCATCAACCCGGACCTGGGCGGCATGACGATCTTCTCGGCGATGGCCGCCCGCCGCCCGGACCTGTTCCTGCACAGCGGCGACACGGTCTACTCCGACGGCCCGCTCACCGAGACCGTCGCGCTGCCCGGCGGCCGCACCTGGCGCAACGTCGTCACGGCGGAGAAGGCGAAGGTCGCCGAGACACTGGCGGAGTTCCGCGGCCAGCACGCGTACAACCGCCTCGACGAGCACTTCCGCCGCTTCGCCGCGCAGGTGCCTTCGTACGTGCAGTGGGACGACCACGAGGTCTTGAACAACTGGTACCCGGGCAAGATCCTCGACAACCCGGCCTACACCGAGAAGCGCGTCGACGTCCTCGCGCCGCGGGCCTACCAGGCGTTCCACGAGTGGCACCCGATCGACTCGCGCCAGGCCGTCGACGGCCGCGTCTACCGCAGTTTCCGGTACGGCACGCGCGCCGAGATCTTCGTGCTGGACATGCGGACCTACCGCAACGCCAACACGGCCGACCAGACCAAGCCGGGCTACATCCTCGGCGACCGGCAGGCCCGCTGGCTGGCCGACGCGCTCGGCCGCAGCACGGCGACGTGGAAGATCGTCCAGGCGGACATGCCGCTGGGCCTGGTCGTCCCGGACGGCACCGCGATCGAGGCCGTGGCGAACAACCTGCCCGGCGCGCCCGGCGGCCGCGAGACGGAGCTGGCCTGGGTGCTGCGCGAGATCCAGCGCCGTCGCGTCCGCAACGTCGTCTGGCTGACGGCGGACGTCCACTACACGGCGGCACACCACTATTCGCCGGACCGCGCGGCGTTCCAGGACTTCGACCCGTTCTGGGAGTTCGTGTCCGGGCCGTTGAACGCGGGCGCGTTCGGCCCGAACACGCTCGACCCGACATTCGGCCCGGAGGCGGTGTTCGTCCACGCCCCGCCGGTCGCGAACACCGCCCCGATCGACGGCTTCCAGCACTTCGGCGAGCTGAACATCGACGGCGCCAGCGGCGACCTGACGGTGGACCTGCGCGACGCCACGGGCGCGTCGCTGTGGTCGAAGAAACTGCACCCACAAGGCCGCTGAAGTGAGTCCAAAGCCGTGAAGGCCTCCTTCCCGGCCATAAGAGCCGTGAAGGAGGCCTTCACGGCTTTCAGGCCGGTTTGTGACGTCGACTACGAAGGGCCGGAAGACCGTCGGCTAGGCTCCGCGCACCGACACTTAACCGCAACAAGGAGAAACACCGTCGTGACTGAACGCACGCTGGTCCTGGTCAAGCCCGATGGCGTCGCGCGCGGCCTCGTCGGCGAGGTCATCTCGCGGATCGAGCGCAAGGGCCTCAAGCTCGTCGCCGTCGAACTGCGGACCGTCCCCCAGGCCCTGGCCGAGGAGCACTACGCCGAGCACAAGGAGCGTTCGTTCTTCGGCGAGCTGCTGGAGTTCATCACGTCGGGCCCGCTGGTCGCGCTCGCCGTCGAAGGCCCGCGCGCGATCCCGGCGTTCCGCCAGCTGGCCGGCGGCACCGACCCGGTCGAGAAGGCCACCCCGGGCACCATCCGCGGCGACTTCGCGCTGGAGACCCAGTACAACCTGGTGCACGGCTCGGACTCCGCGGAGTCGGCCGAGCGCGAGCTGAAGCTCTGGTTCCCCGACCTGTGATCGGCACCGGGGCCACCCCCGGGTGGCCCCGGCCCGCCCCGGAGACCCGATGACGACGATGCCGTTCCCGGCCCGCGACTACCTCCCCGTGCTGGGGGAGCTGACCGACGGGTTCGCCGAAGTCCTGCGCACCGCCGACCCCGCCGCGGCCGTGCCGGACTGCGGCGGCTGGACGCTGCGCGACCTCGGCACGCACCTGGGCAACGTGCACCGCTGGGCCACTTCCGTCGTCATCAGCGGGGAATCGCAACGGCAGAGATTCGACGACGGCCCGAGCGCCGACCTCGCGTCCTGGTACGCCGAAAGCGCTCAAGGCCTGGTGGACGCGCTCGAGGCCGCCACCCCCGAGGACCGTTGCTGGCACTTCGCGGGCACGGAGAAGGTCAAGGCCTTCTGGTTCCGCCGCCAGGTCCACGAAACCGCCGTCCACCTGGCCGACGCGCACGCCGCGGCCGGCATCGCGGTCACGCTCGACCCGGCCGTCGCCGCGGACGGCGTCGACGAGGTCCTCACCGCCTGGCTCCCGCGCGTCTCGCGCTGGCACGCCCCGCCGCCGCTGGCCGCGCCGCTCGCGCTGCGCACCACCGACACCGGCGACGCCTGGACGCTGCACCCGGGTGAGCCACCCGCGCTCGGCCCGGCCACCGAACCCGCCGCGACCGCCGAGGCGACGGCGCAGGACCTCCTGCTGCACCTGTGGAAGCGCACCGCCCCCGCGCCGCGTCTCACCGGCGACACCGGGACCGCCGAGCAGTTCCTCCAGGCCCCTTTCACGGCCTGACGCCGCAGCTGTTCTAGACCATTCAGGCGGCGTTCACCGCGAAGCCTTCCCGTGGCCGTGCCGCTGCGCTGTGCTGGTCCGGTTCACTCTCACTCGATACTGGGGTACCCGGTGAAGAAGTCACGCTTCATGCTCTCCGGCGCGCTCTTGGCGCTGTTCACGTCCGGTCTCGTCGTCCCGGCCCACGCCGACCCGCTCGCGGCGCCGCTGGGGACGCCGCCGATCGAGGGCGCGCCCGCCGCGTCGTCGGCCCACGAGGGCCCGGCGACGTTCGCCGCCGCGGACCCCGACGACGGCCTCGTCACCGGCAGCGCGACCACCGAGGTCGCGCCCGGCCTGGACCTCACCCAGTTCGACCGGTACGACCCGGCGGGCTGGATCCGCGGCGACACCCTCGCCGTCGACCTGGGCAGCAAGGTGCTCCGGCCGACGTACCTCAGCCCGGGCACCGTTTCCGCGCGCACACCGCTCTCGCAGCAGGTCGCGCGCACCGGCGCGGTCGCCGGCGTGAACGGCGACTTCTTCGACATCAACGCCACCGGCGCGCCGATCGGCGTCGGCGTCGACCAAGGGCAGCTGCAGACGGCGCCCGCGGCCGGCCACAACCTCACCGCGGCGATCACGGACGAGGGCAAGGCCCGGCTCGCATCGGTCTTCCTCGAAGCGACGGTAACGCTGCCCGGCGGCGCCGTTGAGGCCACGAACTTCAACAGCCCGGTCCTGGACCGCGACGCGATCGGCGTCTACACGCCGTTGTGGGGCCGCTCCGGCCGCGCGACGTCGGTGGCCGGCGCCGCGCGGGTCCTCGAGGTGGAGCTGCGCGACGGCGTCGTCACCCAGGTGCGCACCGCGCCGGCGGACGGCCCGATCGCGGCCGGGACGACCGTCCTGCTGGCCCGTGAGGCCGGCGCGGACGCGCTCGCCGCGCTGAAGCCGGGTGACGCGGTCGGCGTCACGTACGCGCCGCGCTCCGACGCCGGGAAGATCACGGTCGCGGTGGGCGGCAACGAAGTCCTGCTGCGCGACGGCGTCGTGCAGCCCGTCGACAACGTGGCGATGCACCCGCGGACCGCGGTCGGCTTCTCCGCCGACGGCACGAAGCTGTGGCTGGTCACTGTGGACGGACGGCAGGCCGACAGCCGCGGCATGACCGAGCTGGAACTGGCGCGGCACATGAAGAGCCTCGGCGCCGACGACGCGATCAACCTCGACGGCGGCGGCTCGTCGACGCTGCTCGCGCGCACCGAAGGCGAGGCCGCGCCGAGCATCCGCAACGCGCCGTCCGACGGCGGGGAACGCCTGGTGCCCAACGGGATCGGCTTCGGCACGGTGCCCGGCAGCGGCCGGCTGACGGCGTTCGCGCCGGCGCCCGCGGTGGCGACGGCCGACGCGACCCGCGTCCTGACCGGCCTGACCCGGCACCTGGTCGCCGACGGCCACGACGAGACCGGCGCCGCGGTCGCCGCCGACCCGCGCTGGACGACGTCCGACCCCCGGCGGGCCTCGGTGACGCACGGGGTCGTCACCGGCCACGGTCCCGGCGGGGTCGACGTCGTCGCGAAGTCCGGCCGGGCGGCCGGGAAGACGGCGCTTTCGGTGCTGGGCAAGCCGGTCCGGCTCGGCACCAGCACCGAGCAGGTCGCGCTGTCGGCGACCGGCGCGACCAGCACGTTCAAGGTGTACGGCTACGACGCCGACGGCTACGGCACCTGGGTGGAACCCGACGACGTCAAGCTCGATTACGACCACTCGGTCGTGCGCGTGACCCCGGCGGGCGACGGGTTCTCGGTGACGGCGCTGACGGCGTCCGGCGCGTCCGCGATCACCGCGACGGCCGCCGGCCTGACCACCCACCTGGCCGCGTCCGTGGGCACGGTCGCGCAGGTCGCGGCGCCGCTGGACGGCCCGGCGGGCTGGACCGCGACAGTGTTCCCGGCGGTCGTCGGCGCGGCGCTGTCCGCGGCGCCGGGGCGGGACGGCGGCGCCGGGCTCGCGCTGGACTACCGGCTGACCGGCACGACCGCGACGCGTGCCGCGTACGTCACGCCTTCGGCGTCGCTGCCGGTACCGACGGGCACGCAGAAGATCGGCCTGTGGGTCAACGGTGACGGCAAGGGCGCCTGGCTGCGGGCCGAACTGCGTGACGCCGCGAACGTCGCGTCCATTGTGGACTTATCACTGAGCGTGGACTGGACGGGCTGGCGCTACGTCACCGCCGCGGTGCCGGCCGGGCTGCCCGCGGGGCAGCGGCTGGCGCGGTTCTACGCCGTCGAAAACGTGCCGGACCAGCAGTACGAAGGTCACCTGGTGTTCGACGACCTGACGTTCGAGGTGGCGCCGTCGGCGACGGTGCCCGCGGACCCGGCGCCGCACGACCCGGCACTGGTCACCGACGGCACGCTCGCCGGCGGCCTGCGCGTCGCGGTCGTCAGCGACGCGCAGTTCACCGCCGACGACCCCACGGGCCCGCTGGTCGCCCAAGCGCGGCGGGCGCTGCGCGAGGCCGTCGCGGCGAAGCCGGACCTGGTGCTGCTCAACGGCGACTTCGTCGACCGCGGCACCCCGCCCGACTTCACGCTGGCGCGGCAGGTGATTTCCGAGGAGCTGGACGGCAAGGCGCCCTGGTACTACGTGCCGGGCAACCACGAAGCCGAAGGCGGCAACGGCCTCGCCGACTTCCAGGCCGTCTTCGGGGACACCCACCGCGTCGTCGACCTGCGCGGGATCCGGCTGGTGCTGCTGGACTCCTCGCGCGGTTCGCTGCGGGCCGGCGGGTTCGACCAGGTGCGGATGCTGCGCTCGGCCCTCGACTCGGCGGCCGCCGACCGGAACGTGCGCGGGGTCGTCGTCGCGATGCACCACCCGGTGAAGGACCCGAGCCCGACCGGGAACTCCCAGCTCGCGGACCCGAAGGAAGCCGCGCTGCTGACCGGCTGGCTCACCGGTTTCGAGCAGACGTCCGGCAAGCCCGCGGCCGCCGTCGCCTCGCACGCCGGCGTGTTCTCACTGTCCCGTGTGGACGGTGTGCCGTACCTGGTCAACGGCAACTCCGGCAAGGCACCCGCCGCCGCACCGGGCGACGGCGGGTTCGTCGGCTGGACGCTGCTGCGCGTCGACCCGGCCGACCGCGCCCAGCCGGTGCGGTTCGAGACGCGCCCGAACGTCGACTCGCTGACCCTCACGGGTCCGGCCGAGCTGTCCCGGGGTGCCCACGCCGACGTCCGCGCGACGCTGCGCCAAGGCACCCGCGACGTCCCGGTGTCGTACCCGGTCAGCGCGGACTGGACCGGCGCGTGGGGCACACACATCGCCTCCTCCGGCTGGCCGCCCGCGCCGTGGGACGTCGCGTCGTTCGACCCGTCGACCGGGGTGCTGACGGCGTTGCGCCCGGGCGTCGCGCGGCTGTCGGTGACGGTCAACGGGGTGACGAAAACGCTGGTGTCGACCGTTCGCGGCTAAACCGTTCGGTTTTTGTCGGTGGCGGGTCCTAGGGTTCGGGATGTGGACCAAACGGAGGAGCGAGAGCCGGCGCTGGTGCAGGCCAAGGCACTGGTGAAGCGGTTCGGCGAGTTCGAAGCCGTGCGCGGGATCGACGTCGAGGTGCGGCGCGGGGAGGCGTTCGGCTTCCTCGGCCCCAACGGCGCCGGGAAGTCGTCGACCATGCGGATGATCGCGTGCGTGTCACCGCGGACCGACGGCGACCTGCGGGTGCTCGGCCTGGACCCGGACGCGGCCGGCCCGCGGATCCGCGCGCGCCTCGGCGTCGTGCCGCAGCTGGACAACCTGGACGTCGAGCTGACCGTCCGGGAGAACCTGATCGTGTACGCCCGGTACTTCGGGCTGTCGCGGGCGGTGGCTCGCCGCAAGGCCGAAGAGCTGCTGGAGTTCGCCCAGCTGACGGACCGGGCCGATGACAGGGTGGACCCGCTGTCGGGCGGCATGAAACGGCGTCTGACGATCGCGCGGTCGCTGGTCAACGACCCCGAACTGCTGCTGCTCGACGAACCGACGACAGGCCTCGACCCGCAGGCCCGGCACCTGCTGTGGGACCGCTTATTCCGGCTCAAGGCCCAGGGCACCACGCTGATCGTGACCACGCACTACATGGACGAGGCGGAGCAGCTGTGCGACAGGCTGGTGGTGATGGACCACGGCCGCATCGCCGCGGAAGGCTCACCGGCCGAGCTGATCAGCCGCTACTCGACACGCGAAGTCGTCGAGCTGCGGTTCGCGTCGGGGGAGCAGGAGTCGGCGGCCGCGCAGGTGGCGGGCCTGGCGGAGCGGGTGGAGGTGCTCCCGGACCGGGTCCTGCTCTACAGCAACGACGGCGAGGACGCCCTGGAACGCACCCACGCCCGAGGCGTCCGCCCGCTGTCGAGCCTGGTGCGCCGCAGTTCCCTGGAGGACGTGTTCCTCAGGCTGACCGGCCGGACGCTGGTGGACTGATGGACTCGGGTTCCCTTGGCGCACACCGCTGTCCCGCGCCCCTCGGTTCTCCCGGCGAGTCGGCCACTCCGGGCGTTGTGCTGGCCAATCCGGTCGGTGAGTTGGCTGTTCCGGCCGGTGAGTTGGCCCTTCGGGGTGGCGAGTCGGCTGCTCCGGTCGGTGAGTCGGCAGTTTCGGGTGGCAAGCCTGCCGCTCCGGGTGGCGAGTTGGCCGCTCCGGTCGGCGAGTTGGCTGCTCCGGGTGGCGAGTTGGCCGTTTGGGGTGGCAAGGCGGCTGTTTCGGTCGCGACCCTGGCCCTGGCCCGGCGACCCCGGCCACGGCTCCGCCGGGATCCGGCCGATGCCCATCGCCGGAGGGACCCGCGGGGGAGTAGCTCCCGCGGCCCGCGCGCGCACTCTTGTTGGGCGACGGGGCGATCGTGCCTCTGCCGGGAGACTCCGCGCGCGCACCCCCGCCGGGACACTCGGCAAGGGCACCTCCGCCGGAAGGACCGGCCATGACCACCGTCGAATCCACCGGCCGGGTCGTCGGTCGCTGGCACGGGGCCTGGCTGCGCGTTGAAGGGCACTGGACCTGGTACCGCCGGCACTGGCTGTCCACTTTGTACTCCACCGGCCTGCAGCCGGTGCTGTTCCTCGCCGCGATGGGCCTCGGCTTCGGGTCGCAGGTGCGGCCCGGCACGGTCACCGGCGGCCTCTCCTACCTGCAGTACATCGCGCCCGCGCTGCTCGCGGCCGGTGCGGCGCAGCAGGCGATCGGCGAGTCGAGCTACCCCGTTCTCTCCGGGTTCAAGTGGCAGAAGGACTACCTGGCCGTCACCGCCACGCCGGTGTCACCCGGCCAGGTGTTCGGCGGTCACCTGATCTGGTCGGCGCTGCGGCTGACCCTGGCCGGCGCGATCTACGCGTTCGTCGCGTTGTTCTTCGGCTCCTGGACCGGCCCCGGCGTCCTGCTGGTGATCCTGGCCGGCACCGTCACCGGGCTCGCCTGCACCACGCCGATGGCCGCGCTGGCGGCGAGCACCCACGACGAGGGCCAGCGCTTCGGGCTGATCTTCCGGTTCGTCGTCATGCCGATGACGTTGTTCAGCGGCACGTTCTTCCCGATCGCCCAGCTGCCCGCCGCGATCCGCTGGCTGGCCTGGATCTCCCCGCTGTGGCACGGCACCCAGCTGGCCCGCGGCGTGAGCGTCGGCGGGGTCGGCGGCTGGGCGATGCTCGGCCACTTCGCCGTGCTCGCGGCGTTGTTCGCGGCCGGGTGGGCGCTCGCGCACCGGGCCTTCTACAAGAGGCTGGTGGTCTGATGGTGAGCGTCCAGGCCCCACCGGCCCGCGGCGGGCTGCTGCTGCGGATCCTCCCGCCCGGGCTCTACGCCGGCCGGGCGAGCGCGCTGATCGAGCGCGCGGCCATGGTCTACCGGAACAGCTGGCTGATCTTCCTGTCCGGCGCGATCGAGCCGTTCCTCTACCTGATGGCGTTCCAGCTGGGCTTCGGCAAGCTGGTCACCGAGGTCGCGGGCCCGGACGGGCGCCCGATGAGCTACGTCGCCTTCGTCGCCCCGGCGCTGCTGGCGATGTCGGCGATGAACGGCGCCGTCTTCGAGTCGACGTACAACCTGTTCTTCAAGCTGCGCTACGCGAAGCTGTACGACGCGATGCTGGCCACCCCGATCGGCCCGCTGGACGTCGCGCTCGGCGAGATCGGCTGGGCGGTCCTGCGCGGCGGCTTCTACGCGGTGGCGTTCCTCGGCATCGCGGCGGCGATGGGCCTGCTGACGTCGTGGTGGGCGCTGCTGATGGTCCCGGCGGCGCTGCTGGTGGGCCTGGCCTTCTCGGCGGTCGGCATGGCGCTGGTGACGTTCGTGAAGTCGACGGCCCAGTTCGACTACATCCAGCTGGTGCTGACCCCGATGTTCCTGTTCTCGACGACGTTCTTCCCGCTGTCGGTGTACCCGGAGCCGGTGCAGTGGGTGGTCCGCTGCTTCCCGCTCTACCACGCGATCGAGCTGATGCGCGGCCTCGCGACGGACATCCTGTCGCCCGGCATGCTGGGCAACCTCGCCTACCTGCTGGTCCTCGGCGGCGTGGGCCTGTGGGCCTCGACCCGCCGCATCGCGAAACTCCTGCTGACGTGACGTGACGTGACGTGACGTGACGCGGCTCAGCGGGCCGGGTCCGGCCGCCCGGTCCGCGGCGCCACCGCCGCCATCGCGTCCACCATGCCGTGGCCGTAGAAGCCGTTGAACCCCTCGTACCCCGCGCAGTACGCGTCCTGGATCCCGTCGCCGGTCAGGTCGTAGTCGGCCGGGCACGCCATCGGCGTCGCCTGCTCGTCCAGCGACCGCCGCAGCTGGCGCGGCCCGGCGCCCGGGTGCTGGGACGCCAGCAGCGCGAGCACCCCGGCGACGTGCGGCGCCGCCATCGACGTCCCGCACAGCGGCGCGTACCCGCCCGGGACCGTCGAGAGCACGCACCGGCCCGTCTCGCCGCCGGGCGCGGTGACGTCGATCACGCCCAGCCCGTACGAGCTGTAGCCCGCCTTCACCCGGTCCGCCCCCACCGCCGACACCGCGACGACGTCCCGCAGCCCGGCCGGCAGGGCCTCGCACCCGGTGCCCGCGCCGGGCGCGCCCGACCGAGCGGACGGCGTCAGGCCGACGGCCTCGTTGGTCGCCGCCGCGACGTTCAGCGTGCCCGCCGACGTGCTGTACTCCACCGCTCTGGCCAGCACCTCGTGCACGACGCCGCGGTCATCGCCGCGGATGCACGACAGCGACCACGGGTTGACGAAGTAGCTGCTGTTCGTCAGCTGCATGTGCCGCGACGCCGCCCACATCAGCCCGCACACCGCGGCCTCGGGGTCGGCGTACCCGCGGTCGTCGATCACCTTCACCGAGGCGACGCGCACGCCGGGCGCCACGCCGGTGACGCCGTGGCCGTCGTCGGCCGCCGCGATGATGCCGGCCACGTGCGTGCCGTGCACCGACGTCGTCGGCGCCCACGCGCTCCGGTCCTGGTCGGGGGCGCCGGTGAGGCAGCCGGCGGAGTCGTCGCGGTCCAGCGCCGCGGTCAGGTCCGGGTGGGCCGGGTCGATCCCCGAGTCGAGCACGCCGACCACGACGTCGCGGCTGCCTTCGGACACCCGGTGCGCCCAGCCCGCGTTGATCGCCTGCATGTCCCACTGCCGGGAGCTCAGGTCCGTGCCGGGCACCCGGGCCGGGTCGGTCGCGGCCAGCGCCGCCCGCGCGGGCTGGGGCCTGACCGGGTCGGTCGCGCGCTGCGCGGCCAGCCGCTCGCCCTGGGCGCTGAACGTCCGGTCGAGGCCGATCCGCGGCCCGAACCCCGGATCGCCGGACGTGGCCACGGCGACGGCGATCTGCGGGTAGTACACGGTCGTGGCGCCACAGGCGCCGGAAATCTGCGCGCGGGCGGCGGACTCGGTGGTGCCGCGGTCGAAGGTGACGACGTAACGCAGGGTCCGCCCGGGGGCGCAGGACGGCTCGCCGGCCGCCGCCGGACCGGCGGTGACGCATCCCGAAAGCACCAGCACGGTGCACACGGCCGCCCGCAGCGGCCGCGCCAGCAGGGACACTTGACCTCCCACCGGACGCCGGAACGCGGGTGCCGGCGCGCGTGCGCCCGGCCACCCCGAGCCGCACGCTAGCCACCCCGCGCCCGGCGGACAAGCTCTGCAGCCAAGTTCGCCCGGCCGGTGCCCCGCGGCACGCCCGGGCGGCCTGCGTGAGGTACCGACTACACCGGTGCGGTCACCGGGTGTGGGATACTCGGGGTGGCCACTGGGCCGCGGGGCGCACGTGAGAGGTGCTGCCTGCGGCATTGTGGCCCGGCGAAGTGCATGAACCAGCACCACGCGCGTCGCCGCCCGCAGGCCGGGCGGCTGGACGACGTGGCGGGCGGCCCGGGGGCCGCGAGGCTTGGGCAGGCACCCGCCGAGCAGACCTTTGACCGGGTTGCGCGCCATCGGGAGTCGGTGGTGCGGCGCCCGGTCGTCGGGCAAGGATTCCCGCCGCTGGTGACCACCACGGCGGAACGAACAGAAAGGGGCCCCTGCGCGGCCGCGTCCCTGCCGGGTTGAACCGGCAGACGCGCCCGGGGGCGGAGGAGACACATGTCGAACGCGGAAACACCCGCCGAGCACACCGGCGGGAATCCCGCCACACCCACGACCGGCCCGCTGGCCGACCTGCCCGCCCGGATCCGGGTGCACGCGCTGGCCAAGCTGCTCGAGTCGCACAGCCGGGACGTCCTCGCGAAGCTGGGCGAACTGGGCGAAAGCGTCCGCAGCGCGCAGTCGAGCGTGACCCGGGAAGTGGCCCTCAAGGTCGCCGAGGCGTTCTCCGGCGGCGACGTCGAGGTCGCGCCGGCTTCCGGTGGTGACGTCGAAGCGGCGCCGGCTTCCGGTGGCGACGTCGAGGTGGCCCCCACCTCGGGCGGTGACGTCGAGGTGGCGCCCACCGGGCGGACCCGGCGCAAGCCGGAACCCGAGCCGGCACCCGCCGAGACCGAGAAGCCGCGCCCGCGGCAGAAGAGCCGCGCGCACCTGCCGGTGTTCGCCGCGCCGTCGCCGGTCTTCCTGCCGCCGGAGCCCGCCGCGACCAAGCCGGCGCGCAAGCCGGCCGACCCGTTCGCGGAGCCGCCGGCCCCCGCCCCGGTGAAGCAGAAGCGCCAGCAGCCCGAGCCCGAGATCGTCGAAGAAGAAGAGGCCGAGGACACCACGCCGGCCATCGACGCCGACGACGACGGTGACGACGCCAACAGCCGCCGTCGCCGCCGCCGTGGCCGCCGCGGCCGCGGCCGGGGCAAGGGCGCCGACGGCAGCGACGAGAACGAGGGCGACGACGCCCAGGCCGAAGAGGAGCAGCCGGCGCCCGCGCGTCGCCGCTCCCGCAACGGCAACACGGACGAAAAGCCCGCGAAGGACGAATCGGACGTCGCGGAGGAGCCCGAAGGCGACGACTCCGACAACGACGGCGACAGTGACGGTGAAGGCGGCAGCAAGCGCCGTCGCCGCCGTCGCCGCCGCAAGGGCTCGGACGGCGACGACGCCGGGGACACCGGCACCGACGACCCGCCCAACACCGTCACCCACGTCCGCCAGGCCAAGGCCGAGCAGGCCGAACGCGCCGAGCGCGAGCGCCCGGCGGCGCGCGACGAGGTGCGCAGCGTCCGCGGCTCGACCCGGCTCGAGGCCAAGCGCCAGCGCCGCCGTGACGGCCGCGAGGCCGGCCGCCGCCGCGCCCCGATCCTGTCCGAGGCCGAGTTCCTCGCCCGCCGCGAGGCGGTCGAGCGCACGATGGTCGTCCTCGAGAAGGGCGACTCCACGCAGATCGCCGTGCTCGAGGACGGCGTGCTGGTCGAGCACTTCGTGACGCAGTCGGGCTCCGGCTCGATCGTCGGCAACGTCTACCTCGGCCGCGTCCAGAACGTGCTGCCGAGCATGGAGGCCGCGTTCATCGACATCGGCCGCGGCCGCAACGCCGTGCTCTACGCCGGTGAGGTCGACTGGGACGCCGCCGGTCTGGAGGGCAAGGCCCGCAAGATCGAGCAGGCGCTGTCCACCGGCGACTCCGTGCTCGTCCAGGTGACCAAGGACCCGGTCGGGCACAAGGGCGCCCGGCTGACCACGCAGATCTCGCTGCCCGGTCGCTTCCTGGTGTACGTCCCCGCGGGCGGCGCCACCGGCATCTCCCGCAAGCTGCCGGAGAACGAGCGCCGCCGGCTCAAGGACATCCTCAAGCGGATCGTCCCGGAGGACGCGGGTGTGATCATCCGCACCGCCTCCGAGGGCATCGGCGAGGAGGAGCTCGGCCGCGACGTCGACCGCCTGAAGGCCCAGTGGGACATCATCAAGGAGAAGGCCGACGCCGGCTCCGGCCGCAAGGGCGGCGCGCCGACCATGCTCTACGAAGAGCCGGACCTGCTGGTCAAGGTCGTGCGTGACCTCTTCACCGAGGACTTCACCAAGCTGGAGATCCAGGGCAACCGGTCCTGGGACACCATCGACGACTACGTCCGGCACGTCGCGCCGGAGCTGGGCGAGCGCCTCAAGCGCTACACCGGCACCGGCGACGCCTTCGCCGACCACCGGATCGACGAGCAGATCACCAAGGCCCTCGACCGCAAGGTCTGGCTGCCCTCGGGCGGGTACCTGGTCATCGACCGCACCGAGGCGATGACGGTCATCGACGTCAACACCGGCAAGTTCACCGGCTCGGGCGGCAACCTCGAGGAGACGGTGACCCGCAACAACCTGGAGTCGGCGGAGGAGATCGTCCGCCAGCTGCGGCTGCGGGACATCGGCGGCATCATCGTGATCGACTTCATCGACATGGTGCTCGAGTCCAACCGCGAGCTGGTGCTGCGCCGCCTCACCGAGTGCCTCGGCCGCGACCGCACCCGCCACCAGGTGGCCGAGGTCACCTCGCTCGGCCTGGTGCAGATGACCCGCAAGAAGATCGGCACCGGGCTGCTCGAGGCGTTCTCGACGCCGTGCGAGCACTGCAAGGGCCGCGGCGTGGTCGTCTCGACCGAGCCGCAGCGCACGGCCGGCGGCACCGCCGCCCACTCTCCCAGCGGCAACGGGGGCAACGGCGGCAACGGTGGCGGTGGCGGCAACGGTGGCGGCGGTGGCGGGGAGAAGAGCTCCCGCCGGTCGCGCGGCCGTGGTGGCAAGGGCGAGGAAGCCGCCAAGGAGCAGGCCGAGGCCGCCAAGGCCGAGGTGCACGCCGTCCCGCCGCCGGAGAAGCGCGAGTCGATCGCGTCCGCGGTGGCGGCGATGGCCAACGCGTCCAAGGTCGCCAAGGAGCAGCCGCACGAGCACGGTGCCCTCAACGGCAACGGGCCCGTCCCGGAGGTGACCGACACGGCGGAGGCCGGTCAGGCCACCGAGACGCCGGCCGAGGCCGTGGTGGCCCCGGAGCCGGCGACCGAGGTCGCGGACGTCCCGGTGACCACCGAGGCGGACGAGACGCCGGCGCCGCTCGAGGAGCTGCCGGCCGTCGAGCGTTCGTCGGCTCCCGAGCCGGCGGAAGAGCCCGTCACAGAGACTTCGGAGGCCGCTGAGCCGGTCGCCGAACCCGAGGTCAGCGTGCCCGAACCGGCCGTGCGCTCCACCCGGCGCCGTCCGCGCCGGGCCGCGTCACGCCCGGCCGGTCCGCCGGTGAAAGCCTCGGAGCAGAGCGCTAACTGAACACCAGGGGGACCCCGGTGGTAACGCACCGGGGCACCCCACGTAACCTGTAGTACGGCCTACCACCAGAGTAGGCCGCCTGCGTGAGAGCAGGACCGCCTTCCCGGAGGCGGGCCGATCGCGCGGGGCCCCCACCCATTGTCGAGTAATGCAGGAGACTTCCGTGTCGGCGTACGCGATCGTCAAGACCGGCGGCAAGCAGTACAAGGTTGCCGTCGGCGACGTGGTCGAGGTCGAGAAGCTCGAGGGCGAGCCGGGCACCGAGCACATTCTCCCCGCCGTGTTGTACGTAGACGGTGGCGATGTCACCACGGACGTGGACGCGCTGGCGAAGGTCTCGGTCACCGGCAAGGTCGTCGAGCAGACCAAGGGTCCGAAGATCCGGATCCACAAGTTCAAGAACAAGACGGGCTACCACAAGCGTCAGGGTCACCGGCAGAAGCTGACCCGCGTCGAGGTCACCGCCATCTCCATCTGAGGACTTTCCGGATCTTCGCAAGACTGAAAGAGGACTGAGCTATGGCTCACAAGAAGGGTGCGTCCAGCTCCCGCAACGGTCGTGACTCGAACGCGCAGCGCCTCGGCGTCAAGCGCTTCGGCGGCCAGGAAGTCAACGCCGGCGAGATCCTGATCCGCCAGCGGGGCACCAAGTTCCACCCCGGCGTGAACGTCGGCCGTGGCGGCGACGACACGCTGTTCGCGCTGGCCGCCGGTGCGGTCCAGTTCGGCGAGAAGCGTGGTCGCAAGACGATCAACATCGTCGTGCCCGTAGAAGCCTGAGTTTCGGCTTCGACGCTAGACCTCAAACGAGGGGTGGAGCCGGAATATCCGGCGCCACCCCTCGTTTGTTTTGTGTATCCCCTGCTCGCGAATGAAAGAGGCAAGTGATGGCGTCCCGGTTCGTGGACCGCGCGGTGATCCACCTGACCGCCGGCGACGGTGGGAACGGCTGCGCCTCGGTGCACCGCGAGAAGTTCAAGCCCCTCGGCGGCCCGGACGGCGGCAACGGCGGCAACGGCGGCGACGTCCTGCTGGTCGTCGACCCGAACGTGCACACCCTGCTCGACTTCCACTTCCGCCCGCACGCCAAGGCGGGCAGCGGCAAGCTGGGCCAGGGCGGCGACCGCGCGGGCGCGGCGGGGGAGACCCTGGTGATGAAGGTGCCGTCCGGCACCGTCGTGTTCACCGAGGACGGCCAGATGGTCGCCGACCTGATCGGCCCGGGCACCACGTTCGTCGCGGCGCAGGGCGGCCGCGGTGGCCTCGGCAACCGCGCGCTGTCGTCGAAGGCGCGCAAGGCGCCCGGGTTCGCGCTGCTGGGCGAGCCGGGTGAAGCCCGCAACCTCGTGCTGGAGCTGCGTTCGGTCGCCGACGTCGGCCTGCTCGGCTTCCCGTCCGCCGGCAAGTCGTCGCTGATCTCGGTGCTGTCCGCGGCCAAGCCGAAGATCGCCGACTACCCGTTCACCACGCTCGTGCCGAACCTCGGCGTGATCACCGGTGGCGACACCGTCTTCACGATGGCCGACGTCCCCGGCCTGATCCCCGGCGCGTCCGAAGGCAAGGGCCTCGGGCTCGACTTCCTGCGCCACATCGAGCGCTGCGCGGTGCTGGTGCACGTCGTCGACTGCGCGACGCTGGAGCCCGGCCGCGACCCGGTGTCCGATGTGGACGCGCTGGAGCTGGAACTCTCGAAGTACACGCCGGGCCTCGGCGGGAAGCTCGAAGAGCGCCCGCGTGTGGTCGTCCTCAACAAGATCGACGTCCCGGAAGCCGCCGAGCTCGCCGAGTTCGTCCGGCCGGAGTTCGAAGCCCGCGGTCTCCAGGTGTTCGAGATCTCCACGGCGTCGCGCAAGGGCCTGCGTGAGCTGACCTTCGCGCTCGCCAAGGTGGTCGAGGAGTACCGCGAGATGCAGCCGGTGCTGGAGCCGGAGACGATCGTGCTGCGGCCCCTCGCCGTCAACGACGAAGGGTTCACCGTCGACGTCGATCCGGAGGAAGAGGGCGCCTTCATCGTGCGGGGCTCGCGCCCGGAGCGGTGGATCCGCCAGACGAGCTTCGGCAACGACGAAGCCGTCGGCTACCTCGCCGACCGCCTCAACCGCCTCGGCGTCGAGGACAAGCTGGCGAAGCTCGGCGCGCGCCCGGGCAGCCCGGTCACGATCGGCGACGTCCAGTTCGAGTGGCAGCCGTCGACGCCGAGCGTCGCGATGCACCTTTCCGGTCGCGGCACCGACGTCCGGCTCGAGAACCACGACCGGATCGGCGCGTCCGAGCGCAAGGAAGCCCGCCGGATCCGGCGCGACGGCCCGGACGAGCCGGAAGGCGCCGACGGGGACCTGGACGCGTGAGCGGCACGCGGGAGGCGATCGCCGCCGCCCGGCGGCTGGTGGTCAAGGTCGGTTCCTCGGCGCTGACCACCGCGGGCAGCGGCCTCGACGCGGCCCGGCTCGACGCGCTGGTCGACGCGATCGCGCACCGGGTCGCCCGGGACACGCAGATCGTGCTGGTCTCTTCCGGTGCGATCGGCGCCGGCCTGGCGCCGCTTTCGCTCGGCAAGCGGCCGAAGGACCTCGCCACCCAGCAGGCGGCGGCGAGCGTCGGGCAGCTCGCCTTGGCGCACGCCTACGCCGAGTCGTTCGGGCGGTACTCGCTGACGGTCGGGCAGGTGCTGCTCACCTCCGACGACGTCGTGCGCCGTTCGCACTACCGCAACGCGCAGCGGACGTTCTCGCGGCTGCTGGCGCTCGGCGCGGTCCCGGTGGTCAACGAGAACGACACGGTGGCCACCGAGGAGATCCGGTTCGGCGACAACGACCGGCTCGCCGCCCTGGTGGCGCACCTGATCGGCGCCGACGCCCTGATCCTGCTGTCCGATGTGGACGGTCTGTACGACGGCGACCCGCGCGAGGGCGCCACCCGCAAGCTCACCGAGGTGCTCTCGGAGTCCGATGTGGACGGTATCTCGGTCGGCATGTCCAGCTCCGGGCTGGGCACGGGCGGCATGGTGTCCAAACTGGCCGCGGCCCGCACCGCGGCGGGGGCGGGCATCCCGGTCCTGCTCGCGGCGGCGTCGGAGGCGTCCCCGGCCCTGACGACGGCGTCGCCGGGCACGGCGTTCGCCCCGGCGGACACCCGCCTGTCGGCCCGCCGCTTCTGGCTGGGCTACGCGGCGGACACCACGGGCAAGCTCCGCATCGACGACGGCGCGGTGACGGCGGTGGTCCGCCGCCGCAGGTCCCTGCTGGCGGCCGGGATCATCGGCGTCGAGGGCGACTTCCAGGCGGGCGACGTCGTCGACCTGGTCGACACGAACGATCGCGCGGTGGCGCGCGGCGTGGTGGCGTTCGACGCGACCGAGCTGCCGGACCTGATCGGCCGCTCGACCCCCGAACTGCCGCCGGAGCAACGACGCGAGGTCGTCCACGCCGACGACCTCGTCCCGCTGCGCCGCTGAAAGCCGCTGATCGGGGACCTGTCCCGGACGCCCCGTCCTAGGCTCCGCGCATGACCGGCCCCGCCGACATCCTCCGCACCGCCGCGCGGCGCCACCCCGACCGGACCGCGCTCGTCACCGCGACGCGCACGTTGACCTACCGCGAGCTGGACGCGGCCGCGGCGGCCGTGGCCGGCGGTCTGCGTGACCGCGGCATCGCGCCGGGCGACGTCGTGACGCTCTACGCGCCGAACCGCTGGGAATGGCTGGCCGCCTACCACGGTGCGCTGCGGGCCGGCGCGGTCGTCAACCCGGCCAACGCCCTGCTCACCGCCGAAGAACTCGGTTACGTCACCCAGGACTGCCGGGCCGCGGCCGTGATCACGACCAGCGCGCTGCGCGAGCGGGTCACCGGCGTCGAGCTCGTCGTGGACCTCGACGACGGCGCGGACGCCGTCCCGTTCGCGGACCTGCTCGATGCGGCACCCCGGGAACCGGTCGACGTGGACGGTCCGTGCACCATCGCCTACACCTCCGGCACCACCGGCCACCCGAAGGGCGCGGTGCAGAGCCACTACGGCGTCCTGGTCAACTGCGCGCTCACCGCCACGATGCACGCCCGCCGCGAAGACGACGTCGTCGTCACCGCGTTGCCGCTCCCGCACGTCTACGGGAACGTCGCCGTGCACAGCACCTTCTGCGCCGGCGGAACCGTGGTGCTGCGCGAACGGTTCTCACCCGGAGACGTCTTCGCCGCGATCGAAGAGCACCGCGCGACCCTCTTCGAAGGCGTGCCCGCGATGTACGCGATGCTGCTCGCCGACCCGGCCCTCGCGGGCGCGGACCTCTCGTCGCTGACCCGCAGCACGGTCGGCGGCCAGACGATCGCCGTCACGACCATGCGGGCCTGGCAGGAGCGCAGTGGCGCGCCGCTGCTGCAGGTCTGGGGGATGACCGAGCTGTCCGGGCACGCCACCACGCACAGCCCGCACGCGCCCGAGGTCCTCGGCTCCATCGGCGTCGCCTACCCCGGCGTGCAGATCCGCGTCGCCGACCTCGACGACCCGGCCCGCGACGTCCCGGACGGCGTCCGCGGCGAGCTGCTGGTGCGCGGGCCGGTCGTGATGCTCGGGTACCACGACCAGCCCGAAGCCACCGCCGAGACGATCGACGCGGACGGCTGGCTGCGCACCGGCGACCTCGGCTACCGCGACCCCACCGGCCACCTGTTCGTCGTCGACCGCAAGAAGGACCTGATCATCACCGGCGGCTACAACGTCTACCCGGCCGAGATCGAGCGAGTGCTCGCCGGGCACCCGGCCGTCGCGATGGTCGCCGCCGGGCCGGTGCCCGACGCCGTCAAGGGGGAGCTGGCCTGCGCGTACGTCGTCCTGCGCCCCGGCGAGACCGCCACGGCCGACGAGCTGATCGCGTTCACGACCCCGCACCTCGCCCCGTACAAGCGGCCGCGGCTGGTCCGGTTCGTCGACCGGCTGCCCGCGACACCGTCGGGGAAGATCAAGCGGCGCGAGCTGGCCGGGCTGTGAGACCGCGCTCAGCCCCGGCCGGCCAGCTGCGCGCCGAGCTGGTCGAAGAAGACCCGCGTCCCGGCGTCCAGGGCCGCGAAGTGCTCGTCGGTCACCACGCCGGTCTGCCGGAACTCCTGACGGGTGCCGCCGTCGACGTCCGTCAGCGTCACGGTCATCTCGGTGCGCATCGGCTCGTCCGGCGACGGGTCGTCGCTGAGCCCGAGCACCAGCCGTTCACCCGGGACGACATCGACGTAGAACCCGGCGAACGGCATGGTGAAGTCGCCGGCCTCGGACGACTGCTTCGCGGCGAACCGGCCGCGCGGCTCGACCTCCATGACCAGGTCGTGGGTGCGGAAGCCGGGGCCGACCCACCAGCCCGCGAACCGCGCAGGGTCGGTCCACGCCGCCCACACCTCGTCGCGGGACACCGGGAAGGTGTCGGTGAGCACCAGCTCGTGCGGCGTTTCCACTGCTTCTACTTCGGACATCCGGACCACTCCTCGGGTTCTTCGGTGACTGGAGCCACCTTCGCCGGGCGGCCCATCCGGCCGCTATCGATCCGCTATGGACGACACTGGTGACGATGACCGAGCCCGCCACCCCGCCGCGACTCCGCCTGCTCGGACCCGCCGAGCTCGGGTCCCCGGCCACTCCCGTGGGCAGCCCGCGCGAGTCGGTCGTGCTCGCCGTCCTCGCGCTCGACGCCAACCGCGAGGTCGGGGCCGACCGGCTGGTCGACGCGCTCTGGGGCGAGCAGCCGCCGGCGACGGCCCGGTCGCAGGTCCAGATCTGCGTGTCCGCGCTGCGCCGCCGGCTGCGGGACGCCGGCGGGTTCGCGACGATCACCACCCGCGCGCCGGGCTACCGGCTCGACGTCGCCGCCGAAGACCTCGACCTGACGCGGTTCGCGGAACTGGCCGTGCGGGCCCGGACGGACGACGACGCCTGCGAAGCGGCGCTCGCGTTGTGGCGCGGTCCCGCGTTCGCCGGCCTGGACAGCGATGCGCTGACCCGCGCGGCCACCCGGCTCGCGGAACGCCGGCTGGACCTGGTCGAGCAGCGCGTCCGGGCCCGGCTCGAGCGCGGCGACGACGTCCTGCCCGAGCTCACCGCCCTGGTCGACGAGCACCCGCTGCGGGAGCACCTGCACCTGCTGCTGATGCGGGCGCTGCACCGCGGCGGCCGCCGGGCCGACGCGCTGACCGCGTTCCGGCGGGCGCGGGACGTCCTGGTCGACGAGCTCGGCGTCGAACCGGGCCCGGAGCTGCGTGACCTGCAGGCCGCGATCCTGGCCGGGGAGCGGCCGGCCGTCCGGGACGTCGTCGCGCCGCCCGTCCCGCGTCAGCTGCCCGCGCCCGCCACCAACTTCACCGGCCGCGACGCCGCGTTGCGCGCCATCAGCGCGCGGTTGTGCGGACCCGCCGACCCGCAGACGCCGTTCGCGGTCCGGGTCGTCGGGATCTCCGGCGCCGGCGGCGTCGGCAAGTCGGCGCTGGCGGTGCGGGCCGCGCACGAGCTCGCCGCGCAGTTCCCGGACGGCCAGCTCTACGCCGACCTGCACGACGACTCGGCCGAGGACAGCACGACCTGGTCGGCGCGGGTGCTCGGCAGTTTCCTGCGCGCTCTGGGCATGGCCGAGGAGCTGCTGCCCCGCGATCCGCGCGAACGCGCCGAGCTGTACCGCACGCGGCTGGCCGACCGGCGGGTCCTCGTCGTGCTCGACGGCGTCCGGCGGGAGGCGGACGTCCTGCCGCTGCTGCCCGGCTCGGCCGGCTGCGCGGTCCTCACGACGTCACGGGCGCGGCTCACCGGCCTGCCCGGCGCGGCCGGCGTCCAGCTCGACGTGCTCGAGGAGGACGTCGCGCTGCGGCTGCTCGCGACGTTCGTCGGCGATGATCGGCTGCGCGCCGAACCGGAGGCGGCCGAGGCGCTCGTCGCCGCGTGCGACCGGCTGCCGCTCGCGCTGAGCATCGCCGGGGCGAAGCTCGCGTCCCGCGACCACTGGGCGCTCGGCGACCTGCTGGACCGGCTGACCGACGAGAAACGGCGGCTGGACGAGCTGTCCTTCCGCGGGGTCCAGCTGCGGTCGACGATCGCGTTGTCCTACCACGGCTTGAGCGAGCCGGCCCGGTCCCTGTTCCGCCGGATGGCCACCCCGCAGCACCCCGACCTGCCGCACTGGGCGCCGGGCGCCCTGCTGGACCTCCCGCACGTCACGGCCGAAGACGCGCTCGCCGAACTGCTCGAAGCCAACCTGATCGCCGACGGCGCCCCGCCCTCGGCGTTGTCCCGGCGCTGGCGGTTCCACGACCTCGTGCGCGTCTTCGCGACCGAGCGCGCGTCGGCCGAGGACAGCGTCGCCGAGCACGCGGCCGCCCTGCGCCGCCTCGGCTCCGGCTGGCTCGGCCTCGCCGAGCAGGCCCAGCGCCCCGAGTTCGGCGATCGCCTCGACCTGCGCGGGACCGCGCCCCGCCGGGAGCCACCGGCCTCGGCGACGGCCGCCGTCCGCCGGGCGCCGTTGCAGTGGGTCGACGAAGAGCGCTTCGCGCTCGTCGCGGCCGTGCGGGAAGCGGCGGCCGCGGAGTGGGACGACCTGTGCTGGGAGCTGGCCGTCACGGCCGCGGCGCTGTTCGAGATCCGCGGCTACTTCGACGACTGGCGGGAGGTCGCGCAGCTCGCGATCACGTCGGCGGACCGCGCCGGCGACCCGGTCGGTGCCGCCGCGGCCCGCTATTCGCTGGGCGCGCTGCTCGTCCACCAAGGCCGTCCGGACGACGCGGCCCGGTACCTCGAACCCGCGCTGGCCGGGTTCCGCGCCGCCGGCATCGGCCACGGCGTCGGCGCGACGCTCCGGCAGCTCGCCACGGTCCGGCGGCTGAACGGCGACCTCGCCGCGGCCCGGGCCTGCGCCACCGAGGCGTTGCCGCTGCTGCACGCGGCCGGCGACCGCAGCGGCGAAGCCCACGCGCGGTCCGGACTCGCCCGCCTCGACCTCGACGCTTGCGCGCTCGGCGACGCCGCCGGCCAGGTGGCCGAGGCGCTGCGGCTCGCGCGGGACGCGGGCGCGTCGCGCACCGAAGCACAGATCCGCTACCGCAGCGCCGACGTCGAATTGGCTGCCGGGCACGTGGCCGCCGCCGGGGTGGCGGTGGACCGGGTCCTGGAGATCGCTTCCGGTCTGGGGGACCGGATCGGCGTCGGGTACGCGTTGTTCGGCCAGGGCCGCGTCGCCGTCGCGGCGGGCGACGCCGTCACGGCCACCGCCCGGTTCACCGAGGCGGTCACCGTGGCCGGCGTGACCGGCGACCGGCACCTGCAGGCGCGGGCGCACCGGCGGCTCGGCGAGCTGGCCGGGGACGCCGTGACGGCTGCGGAGCACGCTCGCCGGGCCGAGCTGCTCCTCGCCGACGTCGCGCAGCACGCGAGCGGCGGCCGATAGCGCGTCGATAGCCCACCGGAAGCGTCACCGCCGAATCTCGGGGCCCAGCAACCGAACCCGGGAGACTCCGATGCGCAAGATCGTCAACTCGACCTACGTGACCCTCGACGGCGTCGTCTCCGAGCCGCACCTGTGGTCCCTGGACTACTTCGACGAGGCCGCCGGCGCGTTCGCGCTCGACCAGCTGCGCGCCAGCGACGCCCTGCTGATGGGCCGGGCCACCTACCACAGCTTCGCCGGAGCGTGGCCGGCCCGCAGCGGCGACGAGTTCAGCGACACCATGAACAAGATGGCCAAGTACGTCGCCTCGACCACCCTGACCTCGCCGGAGTGGAACAACACGACCGTGCTGACCGGCGACCTGCCCGACGCCGTGCGGGAGCTGAAGCAGGCACCGGGCGCGGACATCCTGGGGTACGGCTACGGTCCCGTCGCCCGCACGCTCGTCACGCACGGGCTGCTCGACGAGCTGCGCCTGTGGATCCACCCGGTGCTGCGCGGCGCCGGCGAGCAGCTCTTCGGCGAAGGCGTCACCGGGCGGTTCGGCAAGGTCGAGACCCGCACGTTCGCGAGCGGCACGGTGGTCCTCATCCTGTCCGAACCCCGGAGCTGACGGCCGACGAGCTGCCGGCGCCTACGTCCCGCTGATCCGGTCCGGCTTGATCGTCAGCAGCAGCCGCGTCTGGTCGCGCCCGCCCCACCACGGGTACGGGCCGCCGAGGTACCGCTGCGCCAGCTTCTCGATGTGCTCGACCGCGCCGTCTTCGGTCATCCCGACGACCTGGCCGCGGATCGCGTAGTAGCGCGACGTCCGCTCGCGGTCGGCGACGTTGAGCGCCACCCGCGGGTCACGCTCGATGTTGCGCTGCTTCTGGTGGCCCAGCACGGTGTTCACCAGGACGTGCGTGCCGTCGGTGTCCACCCAGGTCTGGGTGAGCTGCGGCGAGCCGTCCGGCATCGACGTCGCCAGGAAGCAGAGGCTGGGCTCGCGCAGCAGTGCGAGCAGGTCGCCGGGCAGTTCCACAGTGGTCTCCCGCTAGAGCTGGTCGGGCGCGTCGATGCCGAGCAGGGAAAGCCCGAGCGCGAGCGTGTGCGCCGTCAGCGTAGTCAACCGCAGCCGGGACGCGCGCAGCTCGGGGGTCGGCGCCTTGAGGACCGGACAATCGTCGTAGAACCGGGAAAACGCGACGGCGGTCTCGTAAAGGTACGTGCAGAGCTTGTGCGGCGCGTAGGCGCTCGTCGCGGCCTGAAGGGCTTCGCCGAAGCGCAGCAGCTTCAGCGCGAGCGCCCGTTCCGCCGGTTCGTCCAGCAGGATCCGTGTGCCCTCGGGCTCGCCGCCCGCCTTGCGCAGGATCGAGCGCGTCCGCGCGTGCGCGTACTGGAGGTACACCGAGGTGTTGCCCTCCTTGGCGAGCATGCGTTCCCAGGCGAAGACGTAGTCGCGCTCGCGGTCGCCGGAGAGATCGGCGTACTTGACCGCCCCGATGCCCACCGCGCGGGCGACCTCGGCCTGCCCCGCCGCGTCGAGCTCACTGCGCTCGGCGACGACTACGGCGGCCTGCGTCACGGCTTCGGTGAGCAGGTCGGCCAGCTTGATCGTCTCGCCGGCCCGCGTCCGCATCGTCTTGCCGTCCGCGCCCAGCACGGTGCCGAAGCCGACGTGCTCGGCGTGCCCGGTCAGCCAGCCCGCCGTGCGGCAGGCCGAGAACACCATCGCGAAGTGCTGCGCCTGCGGCGTCCCGACGACGTAGAGCAGGTCGGTGGCGCCGCGCTCGGCCGTCCAGTACCGGACGGTGGCCAGGTCCGTGGCGGCGTAACCGTAGCCGCCGTCGCGCTTGCGGACGATCAGCGGCAGCCGGTCGCCTTCCCGGTTGCGGAACCCCTCCGGGAACACGCAGACGGCGCCGTCGCTGATCTCGGTCAGCCCGGCCGCTTCGAGATCGTCGACGACTGCGGCGAGGTAGGAGTTGTAGAAGCTTTCGCCGTAGATGTCCTTGTCCGTCAAGGAGATCCCGAGCAGGGCGTAGACCTCGTCGAAGTGCCGGGTCGACTCGTCGACGAGGGTCCGCCACACGGCGAGGGTGTCTTCGTCGCCGCTCTGCAGCAGCACGACGCGGGTGCGCGCCCGCGTCGCGAACGCTTCGTCGCTGTCGAACTTCCGGCGCGCTTCGCGGTAGAAGGCGTCGAGGTCGGCGATCGCGCGCTGCTCGGACGGGACGTCGAGCAGGTGCTCGATGAGCATGCCGAACGGCGTGCCCCAGTCGCCGAGGTGGTTGTGCGGCAGCACTTCGTGGCCCGCGAAGCGCAGCAGGCGCGCGAGGGCGTCGCCGATCACGGACGAGCGCAGGTGCCCGACGTGCATCTCCTTCGCGACGTTCGGGCTGCTGTAGTCGAGCGCGATCATGCGCGGCTCAGCCGTCTTCGGCACGCCGAGCCGCGGGTCGCCGAGCACCGCGGCCGTGCGTGATTCCAGCCAGTCCTTGCGCAGCACGAAGTTGAGGAAGCCCGGCCCGGCGACCTCGGGCGCGTCCGCGATCCCGGCCAGCTCCACGGCTTCGGCGATCAGCGTCGCGACCTCGCGCGGCGGCCGGCCGAGCTTCTTGCCGAGGCTCATCGCGAGGTTGGCCTGGTAGTCGACGCCGTCACGCGGCGACGCCTGGATCAGCGCCTGCTCCGGCGTCAGGTCCACGTCCAGAGCCCGGCCGACGGCGGCCACCACGCGGCGCGCCAGCTCCTCGGTAACGTCGGCGGTGTGCACGGTGTCCCTCCTTCGGGGCTCGGTCGGCGGAGCCCGCAGCCTAGCGAGCGTGACCGGCCGGCGACGAAGGGATTACCCCAGCTCGCTGCCCTTGGTCTCCGGCAGCGTCAGGATCACGGCGAACGCGATCGTGGCACCGGCGGCGACGTACCAGAAGTAGAGCGTCGGCGAGATCGCGCCGAACACGGTGATGAGCAGGGGAGCGGTCCCGCCGAAGATCGCGACGGTCAGGTTGTACCAGGCCCCGATCCCCAGCCCGCGCAGCTCGGTGGGGAACAGCTCGCTCATGATCGCCGGCGCGATCGACGTCATCGCCGTGTACAACCCCAGCCCGACGCAGAACACGACGAGCAGGCCGCCGATGTTCGGGCCGATCAAAGTGGACAGGGGCACGATGACGACCGCGGTGGCCCCGGACCAGACGAGCAGCTGCGGCTTCCGCCCGACGCGGTCCGCGAGCGCGCCCATCGGGTACTGCAGCGCGATGAACAAGGCCGTGCCGATCGAGAGCGCGAGGAACACGGCATCGGCGTCGGCGTGCCGGTTCTTCACCGCGAACGAGGTGAGCGCGCTGAAGAACGTGTAGTAGCAGAGCGTCGAGAGCATGGAGAACCCGACGAGCCGGCCGACGGCCTTCGGGTGGTGCGTCAGCGTGGTCAGCAGCGGCCGCTCGAGCTTCCGCGCCTTGGTCTTCGTCCGCTCGAACAGCTCGGTCTCGGCGAGGCTGCGGCGCAGCCACAGCCCGACCACGCCGAAGACGCCGCCCAGCAGGAACGGCAGCCGCCAGCCCCAGGACGCGAGCTGTGCCTTGTCGAGCGTCCGCGACAGCACGAACCCGAGCACGGTCGCGACGAGCACCGCGGAGCCGGTCGAGATGTAGAAGAACGCCGAGTACCGGCCCCGCCGCGCGGCCGGCGCGATCTCGCCCAGGTATGCCGACGCGTTCGACACCTCGCCGCCGAGCGAGAGCCCCTGCGCGATCCGGGCGAGCAGCAGCAGGAGCGGCGCGAGCCAGCCGACCTGCGCGAACGTCGGCAGCACGCCGATCGCGACCGAGCCGCCCGCCATGAGCACGATGGTGAGGATCATGGCGGGCTTGCGGCCGCGGGTGTCGGCGAAGCGCCCGAGCAGCACTCCGCCGAGCGGGCGGAAGAAGAACGCGAGCGCGTAGGTGGCGAACGTGTTGATCAGGGCGAGCGTGTCGTTGCCGGACGGGAAGAACGCGCCGGCGAAGTAGATGCTGAACGTCGCGTAGATCGTCCAGTCGAACCACTCCAGCGCGTTGCCCGCGCTCGCCGCGAACAGCTTGCGCACCGGCAGCCGGTGCTGGACCCGCACGGTCATGGCGGCCTCCACGTCCCCCGAAGGTGGAACGCGACTTTGCCACATCCGTCCGCGGTGCGAAAGATCCCGACCGTCCGGTTCAGCCGGCGGAACCCGTCGTCTGCTCGACGGCCCAGCTCAGCGCCTTGTCGGCCACTTCCTCCCAGCCGTCCTGCCCGACGGTGTAGTGCGTTCGCCCCGGGAACTCGACGTAGTCGGTGACCGACGGCGCCCGGTGGTAGCGCCGGACGTTCTCCTTGTTCAGCGACGGCGGCACGATGTGGTCCGCACCGCCGGCGATGAACAGCAGCGGCGTCTTCTTCGCGGCGAAGTCCACCTTGGTCGGCGACTTGGGGTTGAAGTTCGCGAAGGCGCCCTGGAACAGCACGCGGGCGGAGCCGGGGACGTGGTACCGGTCGTAGACCTCCCGCGACTGCTGCTCGGTCAGCGTGTTGGTGAAGGCGTAGCGGAACTGCTTCGGCGTCAGCGGCACGGCTTTGGTGCGGTTGAAGGGATTCCCGAGCACGGGCCGCGCCGACCGCAACGTCGACAGCGGCAGCCCCAGCACCCCCTTGACGGGCCCCGAGTCGATCGCGACGCCCGCCGCGCCCACCCCGCGGTTCAGCAGCAGCTGCGTGAAGGTGCCGCCGAAGGAGTGCCCCATGATGATCGGCGGCTCGTCGAGCCCGCGGATGATCCGCTCGTAGTGGTCGACGATCTCGCCGATCCCCAGCCCCGCAAGCGGGCTCGGGTCCTTCCGCAAGGCCTCGACCCCACCTTCCAGCCCCGGCCACGACGGCGCCAGCACCCGAAACCCGGCGGCCTCGTACCGCTCGACCCACCCCTCCCAGCTCAACGGCGTCATCCACAGCCCATGCACCAGAACCACAGTCCGAGCACCCACGACAACCTCCACCTGATACAGAACGTTCTGTCTCAACCGCCGTTCAGCATGCCGCCCCGAACTCCCACGGTCAACCAAACAAGACAGATCGTTCTGTCACCTAAATCACGCGACGCCCGACCCCAGCCCGACCGCCCAGGCACGCGAGTCGTCCCTTCAATCACGCGTGATGCCCGCTTGATCGCGCGAGATCCGCGTTCAATCACGCGAGTCCCGCCCTTGATCACGCGAGATCCGGGCTCGATCACGCGAGTTTCGCCGCCAGTCACGCGAATCGGGGCTCAATCACGCGCGTCGGCCCGCCCGCCGAGGGGTGCCGCCGCGGCAAAATCCCGCCGGGCGGCCCGAGGTCAGGCCGTGCTGGCCAACGCGAACGGCAGCACCGCGGGCGCCCCGGCCCGCCGCAGCAGCCGGGTCGCCAGCGTCATCGTCCAGCCGGTGTCGATGACGTCGTCGACCAGCAGGATCGGCCCCGCGGGCAACGCCGCGGCCAGGTCGGCCGGCATGCTCAGCCGCCGCCACAGGTCGGCCAGCCGTTGCGCACTGTTCGCCTGGCGCGGTGGCGGGCCGTCCGCGTCGAGCGCTCCGAGGAAGTCGAGCTTGCCGATGTCCGCCAGCTGCGTCGCCAGGCTGTAGACCAGCTGCGGCCGCGTCGACGACGGCACCGCGACCACCGCCACCGGCCGCTCCGACCACTGCCACCCGGCCAGCACCTGGACGCACGCCTTGAACACCGAGTCCGGCACGTCCGCGTCCTGCGCCGCCGGGCCGACGAGCTCCCGCAGCCGGTTGCCCCAGCCGACGTCCGTCAGCCGCCCGAGGACCTGCCCCGGTTCGGCCTGGTCGTCGGCGCCGATCCGGCCGGAGACCGGAACGTCCAAAGAGGACATCCCGGTGGGCCACTGCTTCCGCGGCGCGACCTCGACGCCCGGCCGCTGCAAGCGTTCCCGCGTCGCGTTGACGACCTCGTCGGTCACCGACGTGTCCCAGTGCTGCCCGGTGCAGTTGTCGCACCGCCCGCACGGCGCCGCGTCGGGGTCGTCGAGCTGACGCCGCAGGTACTCCATCCGGCAGTCGCCGGTCGCCAGGTAGCCGAGCATCGCTTCCTGCTCGCGGTCACGCGCTTCCGCGACGCGCTGGTAGCGGCTGCGGTCGTACTGCCAGTCTTCGCCCGTGCTCTCCCAGCCGCCCTTCACGCGCCGGACCGCGCCGTCGACGTCCAGCACCTTGAGCACCATTTCCAGGCGGGAGCGGGAAAGCTCCACCGACGGCTCGAGCGCGGCCGTCGAAAGTGGACGGTCGGCGTAGGCGAGCGAGTTCAGCACCTGCGTCACCCGCAGCTCGTCCGGGAACGCCAGCGACCCGAAGTACGCCCAGATCGCCCGGTCCTCCTCGCCGGGCAGCAGGACGACCTCCGCGCGCTCCACACCACGCCCGGCGCGGCCGACCTGCTGGTAGTACGCGATCGGCGACGACGGCGCCCCGAGGTGCACGACGAACCCGAGGTCCGGCTTGTCGAACCCCATGCCCAGCGCGGACGT
The DNA here is from genome assembly GCF_023023025.1 of Amycolatopsis sp. WQ 127309. Classification (NCBI taxonomy): domain Bacteria; kingdom Bacillati; phylum Actinomycetota; class Actinomycetes; order Pseudonocardiales; family Pseudonocardiaceae; genus Amycolatopsis; species Amycolatopsis sp. WQ 127309. The sequence continues at coordinate 10,864,354 of NZ_CP095481.1, read as the reverse complement.
CGCGACCAGCGCCTTGACGCGGTTGCCGAGCAGGTCGTCCTCGGCCGCCTGCCGGTCGGCCGGGTCGGTCTTCCCGGTGTAGGCCGCCACCGGGTAGCCGCGGTCCTTCAACAGGGAGGCGACGTCGTGCGCCGCCGCGACCGTCAGCGTGTAGATGATCCCCGACCCCGGCAGTTCGGCCAGGTGCTCCGCGAGCCACGCGAGCCGCGCCTGCGACGTCGGCAGCCGGCAGACCGACAGCCGCAGGCTTTCCCGGTCGAGGCTGCCGCGCAGCACCAGCGTGTCGCCGCCGCTGCCCATGCCCAGCTGCTCGGCGACGTCGGTGACGACGCGGTCGTTCGCCGTCGCGGTGGTCGCCAGCACCGGCACGCCGTCGGGCAGGTCGCCCAGCAGCGTGCGCAGCCGCCGGTAGTCCGGCCGGAAGTCGTGGCCCCAGTCGGAGATGCAGTGCGCTTCGTCGACCACCAGCAGGCCGGTGCTCGCGGTCAGCTTCGGCAGCACGTTGTCGCGGAAGTCCGGGTTGTTCAGCCGCTCGGGGCTGACGAGCAGGACGTCGATCTCGCCGGCCGCGACCGACGCCTGGACGTGCTCCCACTCCTGCGGGTTCGCGGAGTTCATCGTCGCCGCGTGGATCCCGGCCTTCGCCGCCGCCGAGATCTGGTTGCGCATCAGGGCCAGCAGCGGCGAGACGATCACCGTCGGCCCGCTGCCCTGTTCGCGCAGCAGGGCCGTGGCCAGGAAGTAGACCGCCGACTTGCCCCACCCGGTGCGTTGCACGACGAGCGCGCGACGCCGCTCCGCGACCAAGGCCTCGATGGCCGTCCACTGGTCTTCGCGCAGCTTCGCCGAGTCGCCGGCGAGCGCCCGGAGGAGGGTCTCGGCGCGGTCGCGGAGTGCTGGGGTGGTGCTGGTGGTGTCCACGTCCCCACGTCTACCCCATGCCACCGACGAACCGGGAATCGGCGGCGGCGCGAACGGACCGTTCGTGTCGAATACCGGCCGTAATGTGAGCTGAATCACAATTCCTGCACGGTCGGGCGAGGTGTGCTGCTGGACCGGACGGCCCACGGGTCCGGTGTATAGGCTCGGGTCCCATGTCACCACGGCGGATCGGGGTCATGGGCGGCACTTTCGACCCCGTGCACCACGGCCACCTCGTTGCGGCGAGCGAGGTCCAGTCCCGGTTCGGGCTCGACGAAGTGATCTTCGTGCCCACCGGGCAGCCCTGGCAGAAGACCGATCGCAAGGTCACCAAGGCCGAGGACCGCTACCTGATGACGGTCATCGCGACCGCGTCCAACCCGGTCTTCTCGGTCAGCCGCGTGGACATCGACCGCGCCGGCCAGACCTACACCGTCGACACCCTGCGCGACCTCCACGCCGAGTACCCCGGCGACCAGCTCTACTTCATCACCGGCGCCGACGCGCTCGAGCAGATCCTCACCTGGCACAAGGCCGACGAGCTGTTCGACTTCGCGCACTTCATCGGCGTCACGCGGCCCGGCTACCGGCTCAACTCGCACCACCTGCCCAGCGGGAAGGTGAGTCTCGTCGAGGTCACCGCGATGGCGATTTCGTCGACCGGCTGCCGCGACCGCGTCGAGCGCGGGGAGCCGGTCTGGTACCTCGTTCCCGACGGCGTCGTCCGCTACATCACCAAGAAGGATCTCTACCGGAAGAGCGACTGAAGCACCGCTGGTCGCGGCGGGTACTCTTCTCGGGCGAACCCGATCCGGAAAAGGAGCACCGTGACAGCCACGTCCGAGGCACGAGAGCTGGCCGTAGCGGCCGCACACGCGGCGGCGGACAAGAAGGCCAGCGACGTCGTCGTGCTGGACGTGTCCGAGCAGCTCGTCATCACCGACGCCTTCGTCATCGCCTCCGCGCCCAACGAGCGCCTGGTCGGCGCGATCGTCGACAACGTCGAGGAGCAGCTGCGGGTGGCCGGGCACAAGCCGGTCCGCCGCGAAGGCGCCCGTGAGGGCCGCTGGGTCCTGCTCGACTACGTCGACGTCGTCGTGCACGTCCAGCACGTCGAGGAGCGCAGCTTCTACGGCCTCGAACGGCTGTGGAAGGACTGCCCGCGGATCGAGGTGGCCGGTCTCGAGGAGCCGCCCGCCGATGAGGACGCGGACGCCCGGTGAGCCCGCGGCGGCTGGTGCTCTGGCGCCACGGCGAGACGGACTACAACGCCGCCGGGCGGATGCAAGGTCACCTGGACTCGGCGCTGACCCCGGTCGGCTGGAACCAGGCTCGCTTCGCCGTCCCCGCGCTGGCCCGGTTCTCGCCGGACCTCGTGATCGCCTCCGACCTGCGTCGCGCGACCGACACGGCGACCGTGCTCACCGACGCCATCGGCGTCCCGCTGCGCATCGACAAGCGGCTGCGCGAGACGCACCTGGGCGAGTGGCAGGGGAAGACCGGCGCCGAGGTCGACGCCGAGTACCCCGGTGAACGCGCCCGCTGGCGCACCGACGCCACCTGGGCCCCGCCGGGCGGCGAGAACCGGCTCGACGTCGCCGAGCGCGCCGGCGAGGTCGTGTCCGACCTGCAGCAGGCCAACTCCGACGTCGGCGACACCGTGCTGCTGGCCGCCCACGGCGGGTTGATCATCGCCCTCACCGCTGGCCTGCTGAAGCTGCCGGTCGAGATCTGGCCGTCCCTCGGCGGGATCGCCAACTGCCACTGGGTCGAGCTCGGCCTGCGTGACGGCAAGTGGCGGCTGCACGCCTACAACGCGGGGATGACCGGCTAGCCGATGGGGCCACACCTGGTGGTGTTCGGCGACTCGCTGAGCTTTCACGGCCCCGAGGGGCCCTGCGCCGCGGACGAACCGCGGCTGTGGCCGAACATCGCGGCGGCGGCCCTCGGCGGCACCGCCGACCTGGTCGCCGGGATCGGCTGGACCGCCCGCGACGTCTGGTGGTCGCTCACCGGCGACCCGCGCGTCTGGGCCGACCTGCACCACGTCGACGCCGTCGTGCTGGCGATCGGGAGCATGGACACGCTGCCCTCGCCGTTGCCGACCTACCTGCGCGGCGGGCTGAAGTACCTGCGGCCCGATCCGGTGCGACGGGTGGCGCGCAAGGCTTATCTCGCCGCGCAGCCCCGGCTTTCGGTCGCGTTCCGCGGCCGTCCGCGGGTGCTGCCGGTGAAGCTGACCGTGCAGTACCTCGACACCGCCGTGGAAGCGTTGCGTGTCCTGCGTCCCGAGCTGCCGATCTTCGGGATGCTGCCGTCGGTGCACCGGGCCGCGGCCTACGGCGGGGTGCACACCGCGCGGCCGGGCGCCGAAGCCGCGATGAGGGCCTGGGGCGAGCGCGCCCGCGTACCGTTGCTGGACCTGAAAGAGGTCGTCGGCGAGCACGTCCTGAGCGGCGCGGGCAACCCGGACGGCATGCACTGGGGCTGGGCCGGGCACGCCGCCGTGGGCGAGGCGATGTCCGTGTTGCTGGCCCCGATAGCGGCCCCCGGCCACGTAGGCTGACGGCGTGTCGGTCGCCGTAGTCACGGATTCCACCGCCCACCTGCCGGAGGGGTTCGCCGAACGGCACGAGGTCCGGGTGGTGCCGCTGCACGTCCTGGTCGACGGCGTGGTGTCGCTCGACGGCGTGGAAACCGGCCCGGCGGCGGTCGCCGAGGCGATGAGCCAGCGCAAGATCGTCACGACGTCCCGGCCGACCCCGGCCGAGTTCGCGAAGGAATTCCGGGCGGCGCTCGCCGACGGCGCGGACGCGATCGTCTCCATCCACCTTTCCCGCGAGCTGTCGGGCACCTGGGAAGCGGCGGTGCTGGCGGCCCAGGAGGTCGGGCCGGACCGGGTGCGCGTGGTCGACTCGCGCACGACCGCGATGGGCCTCGGGTTCGCCGCGCTGCACGCCGCGGACGCCGCCGCGGCCGGCGCGGATCCGAAGGCGGTCGAGGCGGCGGCGATGACCGCGGCCAAGTGCTCCTCGACGTTGTTCGTCGTGGAAACCCTGGAGTACCTGCGCCGCGGCGGCCGGATCGGCCCGGCGGCGGCGCTGCTCGGGACGGCGCTGGCGGTGAAGCCGGTGCTGCACATGTCCGACGGCCGGATCCTGCCGCTGGAGAAGGTCCGGACCATGAACCGGGCGATCGCGCGGCTGGTCGAGCTGGCGGCTCGCGCGGCGGACGACGACGACGTCGAGCTCGCCGTCCACCACCTCGCGTCGCCGGACCGGGCGGTCGAGCTGGCGAACCGGCTGGAAGAAGCCGTGCCGCGGTCGGCGGGCTGCGTGGTCTCCGAGCTGGGCGCGGTGATCGGCGCGCACACCGGCCCCGGCGTGCTGGGCGTGGTCGTGCAGCGCACGGTGCCGGCCCGGCCGGACGCCTGACCCTCCAGCATCTCATCCGGGTACGACGAAAACCGCCGTTCCCGGGCCCGGCCGGCGGCATCCGTCCACAACACCCCACTTGTCCACAGGACGCGGCGCCACCCCTGTCGCCCGCCTCCCCGCGGCCCCTAACGTCGATCGTGTGTTCGAGCAGCCCGCCCGGGATCCGGGCCTCCCCGTCAACGACCGGCTCGCCTGGCTGGCCGACCAGCTCTCGCCCGACGCGAGCACGGTCGGGCCCGGCGGCCGGTTGGTCCGGCGCTGGCTGCCGGGTGGAGCGACCGGCGCGGGCCGGCGCCGCTGGGCGTTCGCCGGTGTCTTCGTGGCCGTCGTGGTGCTCGTCCTCGGCTCGGTCGCGCTGCTGGGCGACCGTCCGGCGCCCGAGCCACCGCCTCCGCTGCCCAGCGCGAAACCCGCGGCCGAGGCGCCGGCCGCACCCAAGGCCGGTCTCGTCGTCAGCGTGATCGGCCGCGTCCGGTCGCCCGGCCTGGTCACCGTGCCCCAGGGATCCCGGGTCGCCGACGTGCTGCGCGCCGCCGGGGGAACCGACCCCGGCGCGGACCTCAGCGCCGTGAACCTCGCCCGCAAGGTGACCGACGGCGAGCAGCTCGCGGTCGGGATCCCGGCGCCCATCGCGCCGCCCGGTGTCTCCGAAGGCGGCGGCGGGAAGGTCGACCTCAACGCGGCGAGCCCGGACCAGCTGGACACCCTGCCCGGCGTCGGCGAGGTGATGGCCAAGCGGATCGTCCAGTGGCGCGCGGAGCACGGCGGCTTCACGAAAGTCGAGCAGCTGCGCGACGTCGACGGCATCGGCGAAAGCAAGTTCGAGAAGCTCCGCGAGCAGGTGACGGTCGGATGAACACGATTCCCGCGACCGACACCCGGCAGGACATGCGGCTGGTCCCGGCGGCGCTCGCGTGCTGGCTCGCTGCACTGGCCGGGCTGCTGCTCGGCTGGTGGACGGCGGTCGCCGTCGGTCTCGCCGCGGCCGTGCTCGCCGGGGTGCTGCTCTGGCGGGCGCGTGGCCGGTCCCGGGTGTTCGGCGCTGCGGCGGCGCTGCTGGTGCTCGGCCTGGTCGCCGCCGGTCCGATCGCCTGGCGGATCCACGACGCCGAGCGTGACGGCCTGCGTGCGGCCGCGGCCCAGGGACTGCCCGCGACGCTCACGGTGGTCGTCGCGGAACGGCCGAAGCCGGTGCGGAGCGCGGGGTACGCCGATCGGCAGGCGGGCGCCCGGTCCGTGGTCCTGTCCGCCGACGTGCGCGCGGCGTCCGTCGACGGACAGCCGGTCGTCTCGTCCGGGCGGGTCCTGCTGCTCGCGCCCGTCGCGGACTGGGTGGGCGTGCTGCCGGGGCAGGAAGTCCGGGTGGCGGGCCTGCTGATGCCACCTCGTGGCGCGGACCTGACCGTTGCGGTGCTGTCCGTGCGAGGCCCGCCGGGTGAGCCGGGCCCGGCGCCGTGGTGGCAGGAGGCCGCGGCCGGACTGCGGTCCGGCCTGCACGACCTGAGCCAGACCCTGCCGGAGGAACCCGCGGGACTGCTGCCGGGCCTGGTCCTGGGCGACACGAGCGGGTTGTCCCCTCGGATCGAGCAGGAGTTCGTCACCGCGGGGCTTGCTCACCTGACAGCGGTGAGCGGCGGAAACCTCGCCGTGGCGTGCGGCGCGGTCCTGCTCCTGCTGCGAGTGCTTCGGCTGGGCCCGCGGTTGTCGGCCGTGGCGGCGGGCCTGTGCCTGGCCGGGTTCCTGGTCCTGGTCGGTCCCGAACCGAGTGTGCTGCGCGCCGGGGTCATGGCGGCGGTCGCGTTGCTGGCCCTGGCACTGGGACGGCGGGGCTCGGCGCTGCCCGCGCTGGCCTTCGCGGTGTGCGTGCTGGTCGTGGCGGATCCGGCGATGGCCACGGACTTCGGGTTCGCGTTGTCGGTCTTCGCCACCGCCGGGCTCGTCCTGCTGGCTCCGCGCTGGGCGGGTGTACTGGTCCGCCGCGGCGTCCCACCGGGCTTCGCCGAAGGGCTGGCGATCCCGCTCGCCGCCTTCGTGGTGACGGCGCCGGTGCTGGCCGGGATGGCGGGCACGGTGAGCCTGGTGTCGGTGGTGACCAACGTCCTCGCCGCGCCCGTCGTCGCCCCGGCGACGGTGCTCGGGGTGCTGGCGACGGTCGTCGGGCCGTGGTGGCCGGGCGGCGGGGCGTTCCTGGTGCACCTGGCCGGCCCGGAGGCCGAGTGGCTGATCTTCGTGGCGCGGCACGGCGCGCGAGCCCCGGGCGCGGTCGTTCCCTGGCCCGGCGGCTGGGCGGGCGCATTGCTCGCGGCGGCCGTCCTCGCGGTGCTCGTGTTCGCCGCGCGGTACCGGCGGGTCCGGCTGCTCCTGGCGGTGCTGATCGTCGGCGCTTTGCTGGTGTTCGTGCCGGTGCGGGTGCTCGCGCCCGCGTGGCCGCCGCGGAACTGGGCGATGGTCGAGTGCGACGTCGGCCAGGGTGACGCGGTCGTGCTGGCGACGGCCGAGCCGGGGCGGGCCGTGGTGGTGGACACCGGGCCCGAGCCGGGGCCGGTCGACGAGTGCCTGCACCGGCTGTCGGTCGACCGGATCCCGTTGCTGGTGCTGAGCCACCTGCACGCCGACCACATCGGCGGGCTCGCGTCGGTCTTCGACGGCTGGTCGGTCGGCGGGATCGCCGTCGGGCCGGGGCGGACGCCGGAGTGGGCGTGGCGGCAGGTCGCTGCGGAGGCGTCCCGCCGCGGCGTGCCGCTGGTGGAGCTGAGCCCGGGCGAGCGGGTCGACCTGCCCGGGCTGGCGCTCGACGTGCTCGGGCCGCGGTACGTGCCGTCGCGGCCGGCCGGCCGGCAGGACGGCACGACGATCAACAACAGCTCGGTCGTCCTGCGGGCGGAAACGGCCGCCGGCCGGGTGCTGATGACGGGAGACGTCGAACTGGCGGCCCAGTCGGACCTGCTGGCCGACGTCGGAGACCTGAAAGCGGAGGTGCTCAAGGTGCCCCACCACGGTTCGCGGTACTCGCTGCCGGCCTTCCTCGCCGCGGTGGCGCCGCGCGCGGCGCTCATCAGCGTCGGCGCGGGCAACACCTACGGCCACCCGAGCAAGTCCACAGTGGACACCTTGACGGCGCTGGGTGCCTTGGTGACCCGGACCGACGTCGACGGCGACACCGCTGTGGTCCCGGACCCGTCAGGCCCGGCGATAGCCCGCCGAGGCGAACCGCGCGGCCCGCCCCACCGCTGACTTCCGTTGCCCGGCAACGCGTTCCCGCCGGGGCGGGCGTGGCTCGCCCCGGCGGGGAGACGTCAGTAGCCGAGGGCCTTGTTCACGGCCGCGGCCGAAGCCGGCACGGTCGCCTTGGGGCCGACGTGGTTCTCGATGGCGTCGAGGGTCTTGAGGCCGTCGCCGGTGATGAGGAGGACGGTCTCGGCGTCCGGGTCCAGCTTGCCCGTCTCGATGAGCTTCTTCGCCGTGGCGACGGTGACCCCGCCGGCCGTCTCGGTGAAGATGCCCTCGGTGCGGGCCAGCAGCCGGATGCCTTCGACGACCTCTTCGTCGGTGACGTCTTCGATCGAGCCGCCGGTGCGGTTGACGATGTCGAGCACGTACGGGCCGTCGGCCGGGTTGCCGATCGCCAGCGAGCGGGCGATGGTGTCCGGCTTCACCGGCTGGACGACGTCCTGGCCGGCGCGGAACGCGGCCGAGACCGGCGAGCAGCCGGTGGCCTGGGCGCCGAACACCTTGTACGGGCTGGCGTCCACGAGGCCGAGCTGGCCCAGTTCGCGGAAACCCTTGTCCACCTTGGTGAGCTGTGAACCGGAGGCGATCGGCACGACGATCTGCGGCGGGATCCGCCAGCCGAGCTGCTCGGCGACCTCGAAGGCGAGTGTCTTCGAGCCCTCGGAGTAGTACGGGCGGACGTTGACGTTCACGAAGGCCCAGCTCGGGTGCTCACCGGCCAGCTCGGTGGCGAGCCGGTTGACGTCGTCGTAGTTGCCGTCGACGGCGATCAGGTCGCCGTCGTACACCGCGGTGGTGAGGATCTTGGCGCGCTCGAGGGACTTGGGGATCAGCACGACCGACTTCCAGCCCGCGCGCGCCGCCGCGGCGGCGACGGCGTTGGCCAGGTTGCCGGTCGAGGGACAGGCGAGCACCTCGAAGCCGAACTCGCGGGCCGCGGCGAGCGCGACGGCGACCACGCGGTCCTTGAAGGAGTGCGTCGGGTTGCCGGTGTCGTCCTTGACCCACAGGCGCTTGAGGCCGAGCTCCTTGGCCAGGCGGTCGGCGCGGATCAGCCGCGTCGAGCCGGGCTCGGTGTTCGGGATCTCTTCGATGTTGGACGGAACTGGGAGGAGCTTCTTGTAGCGCCAGATGTTCTTGGGGCCGGCCTCGATGTCTTCACGGCGGACGCGGCCGAAGTCGTAGGCGACCTCGAGCGGCGAGAAGTCTTCGGCGGAGACGAACTCGGGGGCGAGCGGCTGCCGGTGGCCCTCTTCCTTCGACACCAGTTCGACGGCCGGTCCGAGATCCGGGGTCTTGGTGGTGGAGGTCGTGCCGAGGGTTGCGGTCATCGCGAGGTTCCTTCCTCATCTGCCCCGCCGAAGCGGGCCGGAATTGGCACCGTGGTCGTCAGCTATCCCGCGATCGCGGGATGACAGGCTGTACGCCGGTTGCCGGGGCTTCGTCGGGCCGTTCCCTCTGCCCCTCTGGATGAGCGGTATTCAGTTGTCGGAGCGCGCGAGAAAGCGCGCCGCCTCCAGGACACCGTACGACATGGCACTCGGGCCGTGCCATGGTGGCCGCTCGACATCACCGGAGCGGGCGCACGAAGCAGCAAGTGAGAAGATTCCCGGGTGACCGCGCAAGCCACCGCCCCGGCCCCGCTCCACCTGGTCCTGGGTGAGGAAGAACTGCTGATCGAGCGGGCCGTCCGCGAGACGCTGGCCGCGTCCCGCGCGATCGACGCGACGGCCGAGCTGACGCGGGCCCGGGTGTCCGATCTCACAGCTCCCGAGCTGGCCGAACTCGTCAGCCCGTCGCTGTTCAGCGAAGGCCGGGTGATCGTCCTCGAGTCGGCGCAGGACATCTCGCAGGAGCTGGCCGACGCCGTGACGTCGTACCTGAAGGACCCGGCGGCCGGGATCGTGCTCGTCGTCGTGCACACCGGCGGCGGGCGCAGCAAGGCGGGCAAGACGCTCCCGGCGGTGCTGAAGAAGGCCGGCGCCGAGGTGACGGAGTGCCCGAAGCTGACCAAGCCCGCCGAGCGGGAGCAGTTCGTGCGCCACGAGGTGCGCCGGGCGGGCGGCAAGATCGACCCGGCCGGGGTCGCGGCGCTCATCGACGCCGTGGGCTCCGACCTGCGGGAACTGTCCTCGGCCGCGATGCAGCTCGTCGCGGACGCCGGCGGCGTGGTCGACGCGGACGCGGTCCACCGCTACCACCGCGGCCGCGCCGACGTGACCGGGTTCGCGGTGGCGGAGAAGGCGGTGAGCGGCGACCGCGCGGCCGCGCTGGAGTCGCTGCGCTGGGCGATGCAGCTCGGCGTCCCGTACGTCCTGGTCGCCGACGCACTGGCCGACGCGGTCCGCACGATCGCCCGCGTCTCCGGCGCGGGCCGCGGCAACCCGAACCAGCTGGCCGGGGAGCTGGGCATGCCGCCGTGGAAGGTCCGCAAGGCCCAGGGCCAGTCCCGCGGCTGGAACCAGGACGGCCTCGCCACGGCGATGCGGGTGGTCGCCCGGCTGAACGCCGAGGTCAAGGGTGTCGCGGCGGACCCGGGTTACGCGCTGGAACGCGCGGTCCTGCAGGTCGCGGCGGCCAAAGGCGACCGCTGAACATGAAGAAAGCCCCGGCCGGGGCCGGGGCTTCTCCAGAGATCAGTTAGCTCAGAGCGAGTTGACGCGCTTCGCGAGCGCCGACTTCTTGTTGGCGGCCTGGTTGGCGTGGATGACGCCCTTCGAGACGGCCTTGTCCAGCTTCTGGGCGGCGTCGCGCTGCAGCTCGACGGCCTTGGCCTTGTCACCGGAGTCAGCGGCTTCGCGGACCTTGCGGATCGCGGTCTTCACCGAGGACCGGATCGCCTGGTTGCGCTGACGCGCCTTCTCGTTCGTGGTGATGCGCTTGATCTGCGACTTGATGTTGGCCATGAGGCGCTCCTGCTTTCACTCGGTGAGATTCGCCGCCGCGCTGGTGTGGCCCCGCTGAAGCGGGTTTCCTCCATGACGGAATGCCGCACGGCAACGAGCAGCAACTTTAACAGCCCGGCCCCGGCCCGCCGCGAGCGCGTCCGGCCGGGCGTGGATCACCGGGAGTACGGTGGGCGGCGGCAGTGCCTAGGGTTCCGTCACCGGTCCGCCCCAGCCAGCAGGACAACCAGGATCCGGTGGGTCTGGTCCGAGCGGCACCATCGGCGGGTCCGGAAGGCCCGCCGTTCATCTGACGGGGCAAAAGCCTGGAGGACCCGGGTTTCGCGCGCGCGAAACCCGTAAGGGGTCCCTGTGAACACCACCGCACTGTCCTTGGTCGTCGTGGCGGCCGTCGTGCACGCCGCGTGGAACCTCGCCGCCAAGCGGGTCCGCTCCGGCGGCACCCAGTTCGTCTGGCTCTACTACACGGTTTCCGCCGTCGCCCTGCTGCCGGTGACGGTCGTGCTGGTGGCCGTCGAGCCGCAACGTCCACAGTGGAGCTGGCTGCTGGCCGCGGCGGGCACGTCGGTGCTGCACGTCGCCTACGGCATCGTCCTGCAGCGCGGCTACCGCGTCGGCGACCTCTCCGTCGTCTACCCCGTCGCGCGCGGCACCGGGCCGCTGCTGTCGGTGCTGGCCGCCGTCCTCGTCCTCGGCGAACGGCCGGGCTGGCTCGGCCTGCTCGGCGCGTTCCTGGTGATCACCGGGGTGCTCGTGATCAGCACCGGCCGCCGGGGCGCCGCCGCTGACGACCCGGCCGCGGCCAAGGCCCGGCGCGCCGGGATCTTCTACGGCGTCCTGACCGGGGCCGTCATCGCCGGCTACACGCTCTGGGACGCGCACTCGGTGACCGGCATCGGCATGCCGCCGATCGTGTACCTCGGCCTCGGCACGCTCATCCAGAGCGCCATGCTCCTGCCGAGCGCGCGGGCGGGCCGGTCCGAGGTGACGCGGCTCTGGCGAGAGCAGCGGCGCGAGGTGCTGATCGTCGGCCTGCTGTCGCCCGTCGCCTACATCCTCGTGCTGTTCGCCCTGACGATGGCGCCGGTCAGCCTGGTGGCGCCCGCCCGGGAGCTGAGCATCGTGCTGGGCGGTCTCGCCGCGTGGCTGGTGCTGGGCGAGCGCGACGCCGTGCGGCGGCTCGCCGGGTCCGTGATCGTGCTGTCCGGCATCGTCGCGATTGCGGCGGCCTGAGGACCTCCGGTAGGGATGGTCGGATGGAAGTCCTGAAGAGCAGGCTGCTGATCCGCCCGCGCGACGCCGAGGCGTCGACCGCGTTCTACCGCGACACCCTCGGCCTGGCCGTGGAGCGTGAGTTCCCCGGTGGCACCGTGTTCTTCCTGGGGCACGGCTCCCTGGAGGTGTCCGGCTCGGGCGAGGCGGGCGCGTCGCCCGACCTGGTGCTCTGGGTGCAGGTCCGCGACCTGGCCGGCGAGCTGACCGAGCTGAAGGCCAAGGGCCTGACGCCGGTGCGGGACGCCCAGCGCGAGCCCTGGGGCCTGGACGAGGCCTGGATCGCCGATCCGGACGGCACGCGCATCGTGCTGGTCGAGGTGCCGGAAGGACACCCGATCCGCACGGACACCCGCTAGGCGGGCTTGACGGCCCGCAGCTGCGCGGCGAGCGCGGTGAAGCCGGGCGGTTCCCAGGTCCACGTCTGCAGGTCGGCGAAGCCCGCTTCGGCGGCTTCGTCGGCCAGCACGTGCCTGCTCACGGGCAGCCACTTCTCGTGCGCGGACAGCAGCAGCCGGCCACCCGGGCGCAGGACGCGGAACAGCTCGGCGAAGCCGGCCGCGCGGTCGTCCCAGAGCATGACGTTGTTCACGGTGAGCACGACGTCGACGGACTCGCCGGGCTCGCCGGTGTGCGCCGCCGACCCCTCCCGGAGCTCGGCCCGGTCGCCGCAGCGCTCGTGGCACAGGGCCAGCATCGCGGGGGAGGGGTCGACGCCGATCGTGCGCCCGGCCAGCCGTGCGGCGGCGTCGAGGCCGACGCCGGGGCCGGGACCGACGACCAGGACGGTCTCGTCCGGCTCGAGCTTCGCCAGGTCGACGACGCGGTGCTCGGTGGCGGAGTTGCCCCGGGCCATGAGCCGGCCGCCGAGGCGGCCGAGCAGGCCCGAAGGGTGACCGAAGACACGGTCGAGAACCCGGGCGAGGCCGTCCGGATCAGGCTGGGGAGGTGGTGCGGGCTGGTGCGATGTGCTCATACTTCGAGGGCACCACGGATCACGTGGGCTCGCATCGGGGATGACCCCCACTCGCACCCGGAGCGCCATGGGAACATAGAGGTGGCCATCCCCGACTTTCCGAGGACTCATTCGAGTGACGACGTTCGCCGACACGACCTTCACGCCTCCGGAGCTCATCCGGAACTTCTGCATCATCGCGCACATCGACCACGGCAAGTCCACCCTGGCCGACCGCATGCTGCAGCTCACCGGCGTCGTGGAAGAGCGGGCCATGCGCGCGCAGTACCTCGACCGGATGGACATCGAGCGCGAGCGCGGGATCACGATCAAGGCCCAGAACGTCCGGCTGCCCTGGCAGGTCGACGGGCAGGACCACGTCCTGCACATGATCGACACCCCGGGCCACGTCGACTTCACCTACGAGGTCTCCCGGGCGCTGGAGGCGTGCGAAGGCGCGGTGCTGCTGGTCGACGCCGCGCAGGGGATCGAGGCCCAGACCCTGGCCAACCTCTACCTCGCGCTGGAGAACAACCTCCAGATCATCCCGGTGCTCAACAAGATCGATCTGCCCTCGGCCGACCCCGACAAGTACGCGGGTGAGCTGGCCCACATCATCGGCTGCGAGCCCGACGACGTGCTGCGGGTCTCGGCCAAGACCGGCATCGGCGTCGGCGCGCTGCTCGACGAGGTCGTGAAGTCGGTCCCGGCACCGCAGGGCGACGCGGACGCGCCGGCCCGCGCGATGATCTTCGACTCGGTGTACGACACCTACCGCGGCGTCGTCACCTACATCCGGGTGGTCGACGGCAAGATCACCCCGCGCGAGCGCATCAAGATGATGTCCACCGGCGCCACCCACGAGCTGCTGGAAGTCGGCATCATCTCGCCGGAACCCAAGGCCAGCAAGGGACTCGGCGTCGGCGAGGTCGGCTACCTGATCACCGGCGTGAAGGACGTCCGCCAGTCCAAGGTCGGCGACACCGTGACGTCCGAACGCCACGGCGCCAAGGACGCGCTGGCCGGGTACCGCGAGCCGAAGCCGATGGTCTACTCCGGACTGTATCCGGTGGACGGTTCGGACTACCCCGAGCTGCGCGAGGCCCTCGACAAGCTCCAGCTGAACGACGCCGCGCTCGACTACGAGCCGGAGACGTCGGTGGCGCTGGGCTTCGGCTTCCGCTGCGGCTTCCTCGGCCTGCTGCACCTGGAGATCACGCGTGACCGGCTCGAGCGCGAGTTCGGCCTCGACCTGATCTCCACGGCACCGAACGTCGTCTACGACGTGGTGCTCGACGACGGCAAGGAAATCCACGTCACCAACCCGTCGGACTGGCCGACCGGCAGCAAGATCGACAAGGTGCTGGAGCCGGTCAGCAAGGTCAGCGTCCTGGCGCCGTCGGAGTTCATCGGCACGATCATGGAGCTGTGCCAGAACAAGCGCGGTCAGCTGCTCGGCATGGACTACCTGTCCGAGGACCGGGTCGAGCTGCGGTACAACATGCCGCTGGGCGAGATCATCTTCGACTTCTTCGACACGCTGAAGTCGCGTACGCGCGGCTACGCGTCGCTGGACTACGAAGAGGCCGGCACGCAGGCGGCGGACCTGGTCAAGGTGGACATCCTGCTGCAGGGCGAGGGTGTGGACGCGTTCTCCGCGATCGTGCACAAGGACGACGCCTACAACTACGGCAACCGCATGGTGAACCGGCTGCGCGAGCTGATCCCGCGGCAGAACTTCGAGGTCCCCATCCAGGCGGCCATCGGCGCCCGGATCATCGCGCGCGAAACGATTCGCGCGATCCGCAAGGACGTTCTGGCCAAGTGCTACGGCGGTGACATCTCGCGTAAGCGCAAGCTGCTGGAAAAGCAGAAGGAAGGCAAGAAGCGGATGAAGACCGTCGGCCGGGTCGAGGTCCCGCAAGAGGCTTTCGTCGCCGCACTGTCCACTGAGGACTCCGGCAAGAACAAGAAGTAAGTGTTCCGCTGATGTGACACCGGCGCCTGTATTCACGCTTCCGTGTGAATGCAGGCGCCGAACTCGTGTTCGACATCGTTTTTGTCGGTGCTCTCTGGTGTGCTCTGGTGCGAAGAGCGAAAGGAGCGCACCATGACGGTCATGGCAGACATCGAGCATCCCGCCGATTCGGGCCCCCTGACGGTGCAGGACCTCGAGGGGATGCCGGATAACGGGCGAAGATACGAGCTCATCGACGGGGTGCTCATCGTGAGTCCCGCGCCTGGTCTCAGACATCAGACAATCGGGTATCGGCTCTACGGTGTGCTCGAGTCCGTGTGTCCAGCTGAGTTCTACGTCGTCGGAGCACCGTTCGCGGTGCACTCGGGCGACAAGATCGAACTGCAGCCGGACGTCCTGGTCGGCCGGGACGAGGACTTCACCGAGAAGGATCTCCCGGCATCCCCGGTGCTGGCCGTCGAGGTGCTGTCGCCCAGCACGGCGATCTACGACTGGAACCTCAAGAAAGCTATCTACGAGCGGCTCGGTACCGCCGGTTTCTGGGTGATCGATCCGGCCGAGCCCGCGTTGACGGTGTTCGAGCTGGACGTGGACGGCAACTACCAGCAGGTGGCCAAGGCCGCGGGCGACGAGGTCTTCGAGGCCGAGCGGCCGTTCCCGGTGCGGATCGTGCCGCGGGAGCTACTGGGCCGGCTCGGCTGAGCCCGGCTGTTCCTGGGCCTGGCGCACGTCGCGCAGCGCTTGGACCACGCCGGTGAACTCGGCCGGCCCGAGCTTGAGCCAGCGCCGGGTGCTCACCCGCTCGCCTTGCTGCGGGTGGTCGTAGCGCACCACCTGGGTCTGGATCCGCTCGTCGTCGGCGGTGACGATCCAGAGCGCGGTGTAGGACGTGTCGGCGCCGAGGTGCTGCGCGGGCGCGGTCGTGATGTCGGCGACCTCGGACCACGGCAGCTCACGGACGGTCAGCAACCGCCGGAGGCGAAGGCCGCGCGGACCGGCCTGGATCCCGGAGAGGGCGCTCAACGCCATCACGACACCGGCGACGGCGATGAACACGAGGAGGAAGATGGCCTGAGGCACGTGACCGAGGGAGATCGACACCCCGGTCAGGGCGAGCCCGATCGCGCCGAGGACAACGGCGTTGCGCTTCGCGAGATGCCGGTGCGCCTCGGGAGGTGAGATGCGCTGCCATTCGCTCATGGCGGAAGTATGCCTGAGCGTCAGCGACGCCGGAGGCGGGGTTCGCCGCGGGTGTCGGCGTGCAGCCGGCGGTGGCGCAGTTCGCGGCGGAGCCGGTCGATCACGGCGTTGAACAGGGCGGGGTCGAGGATCGCGGTCTGGTCGAACTGCCGTCTTCGCGCCGGTGCCGGTTCGAGCCGGCTGCGCGGCGCGAAGCACTGCACCGAGCTCTCGACGCCCTCGCCGGTGACCAGGTCGAGCCAGATCGCGTCGCGCAGGTAGCCGTCGCCGAAGCGGGCCGAGCGGCGGGCGGTGACGTCGGCGATCTCGGCCCACGGCACCAGCCGGGTGCTCATCGTGCCCGCGGGCAGACGGATGCCCTCGTCGCCGAGGGTGAGGTCGCGCAGGCCGTCGAAGCCGCGTTTGAGCACGCGGGCGCGTGACGTCCGGAAGATCAGCACCGCGACGAGCACGGTCGCCGCGTAGGCGCCGGCGATCAGCCAGGCGGGCAGGCCGCGCACCAGCCCCAGGGCGAGGGCCGCGCCGAAGCCCGCGTCGATGACGGCGAGCAGGCCGATGAGGACCTTCGCCGGAATGGTGACGCGGGGCGGGGACTCGGACAACGGACGCTCCTGGGGCCGGACGGGCTCAGCGGTTGCCGATTATCCGGTCCGCCGTGATGAACACCGCAACCCGCCGCTCTTCGGCCATCACGCGGTCGTACTCGGCCCAGTCGTCGTGGGTGCCGGTGGCGGCGATGAAGACGTCGCGAAGCAGCTTCGGCAGCCCGGCGGCGTCGAAGGCCGGGTCCGGGTCGTCGGGCCCGATCAGGTGAGTGGCGCCGGTGACGGAGTGCCAGTTCCAGCCGCGCCGGAACGTCACCGTGGCGTGCCCGGCCAGCCGCAGCAGCGCGAGCTTGTGCGCCCGGCCGAGGGCGACGAACGCGACGCCGGGTGCCCCGGTCACCGGGTCCTCGTACACCCCGGCGTTGACGACGGAGGAGTGGACGGTGCCGTCGGCGCGCGTCGTGGAGATGGTGGCGAGGCCGTTTTCCTGCAGCGACAGGGTGCGAACCTGCTCGAGATCAGCGCTCATGACCCAAGCTAACCCGGTTGCGGCGCCCGGTGTTCCGGTTTCACGGGGTGGAGTGCGGCCTTGACTGTCCGCACCGGCCGGGGAAGCCTCGTTCCATGCGGCTGGGCATCGCCCACCACTTCGGGTGGGCAGTGGCTGTCACGGCGTCGGCCGACCACCGGGTCGTGGACCGCCGGCGGATCGAGCTGGTCGAGCCCGGAGTGGCGGCGGCCCCGATCCACCACGACGGCAAACACCTCGACGACCCGGCCGCGGCGGCCCTGGTGGCGCTGGTCCGCGCGTCGGCGACCCGGGCGGCGTCGACCGAACTGGACCGCCTCGCGGCCGCACTGCCCGGACCGATCGTGTCGATGTCGCTGAGGGCATGGCCACCGGACTTCCCCGAGGACATCGCGGTCCAGCGCCGCGTCCCGTACGAGGCCCGCGCCGACTCGGTCATGTACCGCCAGGTCCTGGCGGAACTGGCCCACGCCCGCGGCTGGCAGGTGCACCTCTACGAAGCCAAGGACGTAGAACACCAAGCGGCGGCCATCCTCGGCCCACGGGCGGACGAGGTGCTCCACGGCCCGCGCGCGGCACTGGGCCCACCCTGGACGAAGGACCACCGAACGGCCTTGGCCGCAACGATCATGGCCGGCTGAAGTACGCCCTCAACCGCCCGCACAAGCCGGCCGGATCACCGTGCGGCGCGCCCGGCCAATCGACGTCAATCCAGCTGCGCTCGGCTGGCGTACCCCGATAACGGACGAAGACGTGCTGGTGGAAGTGCGCCACCGAGCGTCCCGCCACGAAGGTGTGCACGGACTCCGCATCGAGTTCGGCCCGCAGTGCCCGCGCCGCCACCAGACGACCCACGCGACCGCGAGCGCCTCGGACTCGGTGAGATCGCCAAGGCCCGCGACGTGACGCCGGGGCTCGACGAAGAGATAGCCGAGCAGATCAGGCTCGGCCCGATGGGTGACGACGACCTGATCGTCGGACCAGACTTCCGGACACGCGAGCGGCCCGCCACCCCGGTGTTTGGCACAGATCGGACAGGGCTCAGCCATCACCGCAGACTAGCGGCGCCCGCCGGCGCCACCGCTCGCCGATCGTTGTCTGCGGAATCGCCGCTCGCCGGGAGCTGCCGTCGATCGGAGCTGTCGCCCGCCGGATCGCCGCGTGGGGGAGCCGCCTTCCGCTGGAACTGCCACCGGCGCCGATGTCGTCGATGCCGAAGCCGTGGAAGCCGTGGTGGGCGAACAACTCGGCGGCCGCGGACGTGATCCTGTGGGAACACCGGCCCCTGGAATCCGCCACCGATCGGAGCTGTCGCCCGCCGGATCGCGGTGTGGAGGAGTCGCCGCCGCTGGAACCCGCCGCCCGCCGGAAGCGCCGCGATCCACAGGCGGAGTCGAATGTGGACAACTCCGCCCGTGGACCGCGCTCCGGCCGGTCCTGTCGGTGGGCGCCGATAGACTGGACGTGGGGACGCCCCCCTTGGGAGGGTGGGGGGACTTCGCGCTCGGGTCGGGATGGCTCAGCAGGGGCCGTTGTCGGTCCAGGCTCCCCACTGGCCTGTGGTTCCCGGCTCCTCGCCTTGGGTCCACCACTTCGCCGTCCACTTGTGGCCGTTGTGGGAGACCGCGTTGCTGCCCGTGTACACCTGCGATGCGCTCCACGCCGGGTCCGTGCACGTGCCTGGGTTCGTCGTGCCGCCCGTGTCCCACGCCACCTGGGATGAGCGGTAGAAGTTGATCGACTGCGCTGTCCAGCGTGGGGCCTGGGCGCCCAAGCGGGTGCGGAACGTCGTCCAGTCGTGCGTCGACCACGGGGACCAGCCCAGCTCCGCGTGCGCTGCCAGGCGGGGGAAGGCCAGGTAGTCGATGTCCGCCGGGGTGACCACCGTTTCCGCCCACAGCGGGGATTCCACTCCTCGGACCGCCGATTCGCCCACGCCCGACAAGTACGCGCCCGGGTTCCAGTTGTACGCGTCCTGGACCTCGATGTAGCCCGCCCACGACAGGCCGATCGGGGTCGAGCTGTTGTACTTCATGTCCAGGTACGCCTTGTTCGCCGGCGACAGGATCACCTTGCTGCCGCGGGAAACCGCCGCCGACACCCCCGTGTCCGAGGTGGAAGTCCCCCAGAACTGCGGGGTCGCAGTCGAGGGTAAGACCGCCTTCGCGATGTCGTGCCAGCCGATCGCCGACTTGCCGGTGGCCGTCACCAACGGCATTACCTTGTTCACGAACGTCACGTAGTCCGCCGCCGATGTCGATGAGGCCTCGTCGCCGCCGATGTGGAGGTACGGGCCCGGGGTCAGGGCCGCCAGCTCGCGCAGGACGTCCGCGATGAACGTGTACGTGATGTCCTTCGAGATGCACAACGAGCTGTAGCCGACCGCCGTGTCCGTCCGCAGGGCCGGTGCGACGCCGTTGCAGTTCAGCTCCGCGTACGACGCCTGCGCCGCGTTCACGTGCCCCGGCATGTCGATCTCCGGGATGACCGTGATGTGCCGCGAGAGCGCGTAGTTCACGATGTCCGTGTACTGCGCCTTCGTGTAGTAACCACCCGCGCCGCCGCCGACCTGGGTGCTGCCGCCGTACGTCGTCAGGCGTGGCCAGCTGTCGATCTGGATGCGCCAGCCCTGGTCGTCGGCGAGGTGCAGGTGCAGGTTGTTGATCTTGTACTGGGCGAGCTGGTCGATGTAGCGCTTGACCGTCCCCACCGGGTGGAAGTGCCGGGCGACGTCCAGCATCGCGCCGCGGTAGCCGAACCGCGGGTAGTCCACGATCGTCGCTCCCGGGACGCTCCACGGCCCCGGCTGGGCCGACGCGCTCTCGACGCTGCCGGGCAGCATCTGCCGCAACGTCTGGACGCCGGCGAAGAGCCCGTCCGCCGTCTGGGCCCGCACGGTGACCGACGACGCCGTCGACACCAGCTGGTAGCCCTGCGCGCCGACCGAGGCCGGCGCGCCGCTCAGCAGCAGCGCGATGCTGTCGGCCGGCACGGACGACGGGGCGTCGGACACCGGCAGCGCGTAGCCGGTCGACGGCCGCAGGACGCCGCCGAGGTAGGTGCCGACGTCCTTGGCCGGCGCCGAACCGGCCTCGGTGACGATCTTCGTCGTCGAGACCAGGGGGAAGCTGACGCCGGCCGCCGCGGTCACCGACACCGGCACCGGCACGATCGACTGCAGCGCGGGCGTGGCGGCCGACGCGGCCGGGGCGAGCTGGGCGGCCGTCGTACTGGCGCCGACCAGGGCCACTACGGCGAGTGCGCGGCCGAGGCGCCGCGTGCGGGCTGTCTTCACCGGTCCTCCTGGCGGGAAGGGCGCGACATCGCCGTCGCACCTGCCCGGATCGTCGCATTTCCCGCGTTCCTGGTCTAGACCAATCTGGGTGGTTTGCGCGGGACTACGCTCGGAAGCATGTTCGACGAGCTGACGTTCCCGGTGATCGCCGCGCCGATGGCCGGTGGTCCGACCACTCCCGAGCTGGTCGCCGCGGTCACCGAAGCCGGTGGCTTCGGCTTCCTCTCGGCCGGCATGCTCACGCCCGCGGCCCTGGCCGCGCAGATCGACCGGACCGCCGCGCTGACCGCCGGCGCGTTCGGCGTCAACCTCTTCGTCCCGCAGCCGGACACCGGCGCCGACCTCACGGCCTACCGCGAACGCCTGCTCGCCGTCGCCCGCGAATACGACGTCGAGCTCGGCGAAGCGGAGTGGGACGACGACGCGTACCCGGCGAAGCTGGACGTCGTGCTCGAGAAGTGTGTCCCGGTGGTGTCGTTCACCTTCGGGCCGCCGTCGCCGTCGGACGTCGTCCGGCTGCACGAGGCCGGCAGCAAGGTGCTCGTCACCGTCACCACGCCGGAAGCCGCCGTCCGGGCGGCGAGCCTCGGCGCCGACGCGCTGGTCCTGCAGGGGTTCGAGGCGGGCGGGCACCGATCGCTGTTCACCGACGACGCCGATCAGCCCGGCGGCGGCGCGGAGTACGGCGTCCTCGCGCTGCTGCGGCTCGTCGCCGCCCGCGTGGACGTGCCGCTCGTCGCGGCCGGGGGCCTGGTGCACGGCGGCGACGTCGCGGCCGTGCTCGCCGCCGGTGCGGCGGCCGCCCAGCTGGGCACGGTCTTCCTGCGCGCCGACGAAGCCGGCACGTCCGAGGCGCACCGCAAGGCCCTGGTCGTCGCCGAGCGCGAGACGGCGTTCACCCGCGCCTTCAGCGGCCGGCCGGCGCGCGGGCTGGTCAACCGGTTCATGGACGAGCTGTCCGACGGCGCGCCCGCCGCGTACCCGCAGGTCAACCGCATGGCCGGGCCGGTGCGCAAGGCGTCGGCGGAGGCCGGTGACCCGGAGGCCATCTCGCTGTGGGCGGGCCAGACCTACCCGCTCGGCTACGACGCCTCGGCGGCGGTGATCGTCGAGCGGCTGAAGGTCGAGGCGCGCGCGGCCGCCGCACGCCTCGACCGGATCCGCTAGTCCGTCTTCCCGGCCTCGCCGCCCGTGCGGTTCATCAGGGAGTGCCGCTTGCTGTAGGCGAAGTAGATCACCATGCCGATCAGGAACCAGACGGCGAACCGCACCCAGGTCGCTGGCTGCAGGAACGTGATCAGCCAGATCGAGAACACGACGCCGACCGCGGGCACCACCGGCATGCCCGGCGTCTTGAACGTGCGCTTGAGGTCCGGCCGCTTGTAGTGCAGCACGATCACCGCGACGCAGACGACGACGAACGCGAGCAGGATGCCGATGTTCGTCAGCTCGGCGGCCTCGCCGATGGGCAGCACCCCGGCGATGATCGCGGACGCGCCGCCGAGGATCCACGTCATCCGGCTCGGCACCTGGGTCTTCGGGTGCGTCTTGCCGAACCACGGCGGGAGCAGGCCGTCGCGGCTCATCGAGTAGCCGACGCGGGTGGCGCCCATCAGGAACGTGAACAGCACCGTGAGGATGCCGATGATCGCGCCGATCGCGATCACGGTGGCCAGCCCGTCGAGGCCGACCGACTTGAACGCCGTCGAGAAGCCGCTCTTCGGGTCGATCTCGGTGTACTTCTGCATGCCGGTCAGCACCAGGCAGGCCAGCACGTACAGCACCATCGAGATCGCCAGCGAGTAGATGATCGCCTTCGGCATGTGCCGCTGCGCGTCCTTGGACTCCTCGGCCGCCGTCGACATCGCGTCGTAGCCGAACACCGCGAAGAACACCGTCGCGGCGCCGGTCACCGCGCCGCCGAAGCCGGCCGGGGCGAACGGCGTGTAGTTGCCGGTCTTGACGTAGAAGAAGCCCACCAGGATGACGACCAGCACGATCAGGACCTTGATCCCGACCATCACCGTCTCGAACCGGGCCGCGCTGCGGATGCCGCGGTTGAGCAGGTACGCGATCAGCAGGCACAGCAGCGCGGCGAACAGGTCGACCTTGTGGCCGGGCCCGGTGCCGGGCGCGCCCAGCATCCACGCGGGCAGGTCGAGCCCGAGCTGCCCGAGCAGGAAGCTGAAGTAGCCCGAGATGCCGATCGCCACCACCGACACGATCGCGGTGTACTCCAGCAGCAGGTCCCAGCCGATGAACCAGCCGACGACCTCGCCGAGCACCGCGTAGCCGTAGGTGTAGGCCGAGCCGGCCTTCGGGATCAGGCCGGCGAACTCGGCGTACGAGAACGCCGCCGCCGCGCTGGCGACGCCGGCGATGAGGAACGAGATGAGCACGGCCGGGCCGACGCCGGGGATGCCCGCGGCGTCGTCGCCGTGCGCGACGCTGCCGGCGAGGGCGAAGATCCCCGCGCCGATGATGCCGCCGATGCCGATGGCGGTCAGCTGCCACAAGCCCAGGGTGCGTTTGAGGCCCGCGGCTTCGGAGGTGTCGGGGATCTGGTCGATCGGCTTGCGCCGGAAGATGCCGGAGCTGCTGCCCAGGCCTCCTGGAGCGGACATCATCGTCTCCCGAACGTCGGTGAACGGCCCGGATCACGGACCCAACGGGGCAACCTACCGGCAACTCCGCCGGGCTACAGCGCGAGCGATCAGCCCGCCGCGGTGTCCTCGCTCACGCCGTCGGCGGCACTAGCCGCGGCGCGCCTCGCCTGTGTGGTGCGGACCGCGCTCGCGGCGAAGAACGTGAGCAGCTCGGCGATCTCCGCCGGGTCGTCCAGCTGCGGGCAGTGCCCCCAGTCCTCGCGGACCAGCAGCCTGCTGTGCGGCACCAGCGTGTGCAGCTGGCGCCCGGACGCCGCGGTGACGAGCTTGTCCTTGCCGCACGCGACGACCAGCAGCGGCACCGTGACGGAGTCGAGGCGGTAGGCGTCGGCCAGCTCGGCGACGAGCTGCCGGGCCTGTTCCAGGCGGCTCTTGGTCGCGCGGTAGTCGGGGAAGAGCGCGGTGAAGCGCTGCACCTGGGCGACGTCGGCCGCGTGCGCGTCGGCGTAGAGGAACCGCGGGACGAGCTGCTCGGCCACCTTGCGCACCAGGAAGCCCGGCACCGGGACGGGCAGCGATGAGTACAGCCGCAGCGGCAGCGGGTAGCGCGCCATCGTGCGGATCAGCCACGAGTCCACGAAGCCCGGTGCGGCGATCGAGACGACGCCGGAGAGCGGCAACCGGGCGTTCTGGGCGGCGCGCAGGCTCATGGTGCCGCCGAGGGAGTTCCCGGCCAGCACGACCGACCCGAGCACGGCCTGCTCGCGGACGACGGCGGTGGTGAACGCGTCGAGCTGCGGCAGCATCGGGCCGGGCCGCAACGGCTGGGCGTCCCCGAACCCGGGGAGGTCGACGGCGATCGCCGGGATCCCGGCGGCCGCGAGCTGCTCCAGGGCGGGGCGCCAGGTGTCGGCGCTGTCGCAGTAACCGTGCAGCAGCACCAGCCTCGGCGCGGACGGCCGCACGTGCGGAGCGGCGGCCCGGCGGCGCAACGAGCGTCGCGCGGGGGACTGATCCGGGTCCTGGACGGGCTCGCCGACCTCGAGGACGCGGGTGCGGACTCCGGCGTAGCGCCGGAAGGAGACCCGGACGGGGTCCGGGTCGCTGCTGGGCCGGCCGCCCGGTTCAGCCGGAACGGGCCGCTTCGTCGCGGTCATGACTCCAGATTAGCTGGCCGGAGTGGAGTTCCGGTGGACCTTCGGTGCTAACGACCAGATCTCGATAAGAGTCCGTTGACAATTCACGAAGTAGCCGGTAAAAGCGGTGACCTGGGCGGATCCACTGCGGATCCGTCCAGGTCACGGCGATCAGCGGGTGAAGACGATCTTCCCGGCGGTGTCGCCGTCCAGCATCGCCTGGAAGCCCTTGGCCGCGTCGGCGAACGGAAGTTCCGCGCCGATCTGCGGCCGCACGCCGGTCAGGTCGAGGTACGCGAGCAGATCGGCGAGCTCGTCACGGGTGCCCATGGTCGATCCGGAGACGCGCAGCTGCAGGAAGAAGACGCGCTGCAGCTCCGCGTTCGCGTCGGGGCCGCTGGTCGAGCCGGAGACGACGATGATCCCGCCCGGCTTGAGCGACTTCACCGAGTGCGACCAGGTCGCCTTGCCGACCGTCTCGAACACCGCGTCGACGCGCTCGGGCAGCCGCGCGCCGGACTCGAACGCCTGGTGCGCGCCGAGACTCGTGGCGAGCGCGCGCTTCTCCTCGGTGCGGCCGGTGACCCAGACCCGGAACCCGGCCGCCCGGCCGAGCTGCACGAGCGCCGTCGCGACACCGCCGGAGGCGCCCTGCACGAGCATCGTCTGCCCCGGCCGCAGCCCGGACTTCACGAACAGCATCCGGTATGCGGTCAGCCAGGCCGTGCCCATGGTGGCGGCCTCGGCGAAGTTCAGGCCGGCCGGCTTCGGGACGACGTTGCGCGCCGGCACGACGACCTGGTCGGCGAAGGTGCCCTGGTGCTTCTCGGTGAGCAGCGTCCGCTTCGGGTCGAGGGTGTCGTCACCCTGCCAGCCCGGCGCGTTGATCACCGAGTGGACGACGACCTCGGAGCCGTCGTCGAGGGTGCCGGCGCCGTCGCAGCCGAGGATCATCGGGAACTGGTCCGGCTTGATCCCGACGCCGCGCAGCGTCCAGAGGTCGTGCATGTTGAGGCTGGCCGCCTTGACGTGCACGCGGACCCAGCCGTCGGGCACGTCGGGTTCGGGGCGCTCGCCGACGACGAGCGAGTCCAAGGGGCTTTCGGCGTTGGGTTCTTGCGCGTAGACGGCGAACATGTCCAGAACGTACCTTCTCCCTAAACCCTGTGCCGCGTGTCGCCAGACACGTGAGCCGGGCCGTGCGTCGAGCGAGTCCGAACCCGGCTCCGCCGGATGGCTTCGCCTCCGCCGCAATCGGCTCCGCCGATTTCAGGAGAGAGGCCCTGGGGCGCGGCGGCACGAGACCGCGCGTAGGCTCACACCGTGTTCAACGGGCTTGCCGACTGGTGGGACGGGGTCGAGCTGTGGCTCGCCCAGGCGTGGTTCCCGGTCCAGTTCGTGCTGGTGATGGTGGTCGTGGTGCCGCTGTGCCTGGCCGCCGCCTGGGTCCTCGACAAGGTCGTCGGCCTCTTCGCCAGACGACTCACCCCGGGGCGTGACGACGACCGCCCCGACCGCTCGGCATAGGCTCGCGAACCATGTTCAACCGAAGGCGGATCACCGCCGCGCTGATCGGCCTCCTCGTGCTGGTGCTGGGGGGCTGGCTGGTCAAGGACAACCTCGGCGGCTCGTCGAACTCCTCGACCGCACCCACCACGAGCGCCGGTTCCGCCGCGCCCGCCCAGGGTGGCTCGGCGGTGCCGGGCACGGACTCGGGCCTGCCGGTCAAGGCGCTGTCCACGCTGCCGGCGCAGGCCGCCGACACCTGGAAGCTGATCAAGGCGGGCGGCCCGTACCCCTACCCCCGCAACGACGACGTCGTGTTCGAGAACCGGGAGAAGCGCTTGCCCGGCAAGCAATCCGGCTACTACCACGAGTACACCGTGAAGACGCCGGGCAGTGCCGACCGCGGCGCGCGCCGGCTGATCTCCGGCCGGGCGCACGAGCTGTTCTACACCGGCGACCACTACTCGTCGTTCGTCGTCGTGGACCCGGCCCGATGACCGCCGCGGAGCAAGCGAAAGCCGCCGCGGAAGAGGCCTTCGGGCGGGGCGCGTACCCGCACCTGGTCAACGCGCGGGCCGCCGTGGACAAGGCCGGCACGCTGAGCGCGTTCGCCGAGGCACTGTCCTTTCCGGACTACTTCGGGCACAACCTCGACGCGCTCTACGACTGCCTGACCGACCTGTCGTGGCTGCCGCCGGGCGAGCACGTGCTCATCTGGCCGGGCTCGGAGGCCCTGCGCAAGGCCGAACCCAAGACCTACCTGGCGATCCGCAGCGTGCTCTCGGACGCGCAGCGCACGCTCGGGCCGAGCGGCCCGAGCGCCGGCTCGTGGCGGCTCACGGTCGTGCTGCCGGACGCCTGAGAGCGCCTGACAGCGTCGTACCGGGGCTGGCTGCGAATACTTGCGCGTGACCGAATATCGCTCGATCGATTCGCCCGACGGCACCGCGATCGGCTACGCCCGTCGCGGTGCCGGGCCGGGGCTCGTGATCGTCCCGGGCAACAATCGGATCGCGCACGACTGCGACCGGCTGGCCGGCGAACCCGTCGATCGGTTCGCCGTGTCGGTGATCGACCGCCGGGGGCGCGGGGCCAGTGGTCTGGGACTACAACCTCGAGATCGAGGATCTTCGCGCTGTCCGGCGCGCCGAAGACGCGCGCCTCGTCTCCCGGCCACAGCTACGGCGGCCTGGTGGCCGCGGGCGGTGGCGGAGCACCTCGCCGCGTTCCTCGCGGGTTGACGGCTCGTGCGGCCGGCGTTCGGTGCGGCGGCTGGGGTTCTTGAGGTTGTTGTGCCGAGGGTGGGACGCACCCAATGTGGCGTTGGGTGCGTTCAACGCACCCAATGTGGCGTTCGGTGCGTCCAGCGCACCCAACGCCACATTGGGGCGCATCGCCCGCCGCTGCCCAAGGTCGAAACCTCGGCGTCGCACCGGCTCCGCCGCGCGTCAAGATCAGGGTGGCCGCACCGAACGCCGCACCGGCTAGTCCTGCGGGACCCAGTTCGGCTTGCGCTTCTGGGCGAAGGCCAGGATGCCCTCCTGGCCTTCCTCGCTCGCGAAGAACTTGGCCGAGAGGCCGAGCATGTCCTCGAAACCGTCCGACGGCGTCGCCGGGCGGGGGCGGCTCAGCAGCGCCTTCGTCGCGGCCAGTGCGTTCGGGCCGCCCTGGGCCAAGGCCTTGACGAACCGGGCGACCTCGCCGTCCAGCTCGTCGGCGGGGACGGCGGAGTTGAGCAGGCCGATCTCGACCGCGCGGCGCGCGTCGAACGTGTCGCCGGTGAGGAACAGCTCGTGCGCGGCGCGCGCGTTCAGGCGGGGGAGCACGGTCAGCGAGATGACCGCCGGGACGACGCCGATGCGCACCTCGGAGAAGGCGAACGTCGCTTCCGGCACGGCCACGGCGATGTCGCACGCGGCGACCATGCCGATGCCGCCGGCCCGGGCGGGCCCGGCCAGCCGCGCGACGACCGGCTTCGGGCTGCTCCACAGCTGCTCGAGGATCTTCGGGAACTCGTTGACGCCCTGGTCGCCCGCGCCGGCGCCGCGGGCCTCCTTCAGGTCCATCCCCGCGCAGAACACCGGCCCGGTGTGGGTCAGCACGACCACGCGCACGGCGTCGTCGACAGCGGCGTTCAGCAGGTACTCCGAGAGTTCGCGGCGCAGCTGCGCCGAGAGCGCGTTGCGGTTGTGCGGGGAGTCCAAGGTGATCGTGGCGGTGCCGCCCACCACGTCGTAGTGCACCAGTTCGTCAGCCATGACCGACACCTTTACACACCCCGGGCCGTGCGGCCGGTGTGAGCCCGGGCACTTGCACGAAAATACGTGCACGAAAACTCGTGCAAGGCTACGGTGGCGGTATGCCCGAACCGCGGACCGCCGACCTCAAGGCGTTGAAGGCCCTCGCGAACCCGCTGCGCCAGCGGATCCTCGAACTGCTCACGGCCGGCGGCCCGGCGACGTCGACGACGCTCGCCCAGCAGCTCGGCGTCACCAGCGGCGGCACGAGCTACAACCTGCGCGTGCTGGCGGACAACGGTTTCGTGGCGGAGATCCCGGAGCGGGCGCACGGCCGGGAGCGCTGGTGGCGCGCGGTCGAGCACGACATCCGCCTGCCGCCGCCCGGCGACCGGGAGGACCCGGCGAAGGCCGCGATCGGCGAGCTGCACCGGCTCTGGCTCGCCGGGGACACCGAGCTGTACGAACGCTTCGAGCGGGAACGGCCGGAGCTGGGCGAGTGGGCCGACGCCGTGCCGTACTCACGCGGCGCGATCCGCGTCAACCTCGAAGAGCTCGCCGACTTCTTCGAGGCCTACCTCGCGCTCCTGCGGCGCTACCAGCGCCCGGACGGCGAAACCCCGCCGGACGCGCGCCGGGTCGAGACGCGGCTGCTCGCGTTCCCCGCGCCCGCCGAGAAGGAGGCCGGCCTGGGCTGACGAAGAAGGCCCTGGGTGCCGAGCGGCCACTCGGCACCCAGGAAACGGAAAACCGCTCACGATCTCCCGAACCAAGGAGAACACTCCATGCTGCCCTGGGGCAAATCACGGCTCGCCGCCGTGGTCCTCCTGCTGGGCGCGGTCACGCCGTCGACGGCGTCCGCCCAGCCACCGAACGACCTCACCTTCACCGGCGCCGGCGGGATCCCGTTGCACGCCACGGTGTTCCGCCCGGCCGGCCCGCCGAAGTCCGCGATCGTCCTGCAGGGCGGTTCGGACTGGCAGGTGCGCGACGACCTGCGCGTGCAGGCCGAGATGTTCACCCGCCTCGGCGTCACCACCCTGGTCTACGACCGCCGCACGACCGGGTACTCGAAGACCAGCCGCGACTACGGCGTGCTGGCCGACGACCTCATCGCGGCCGTCGGCGCGCTGCGCACCCAGCCGGGGGTCGACCCGGCGGACGTCGGCGTCTGGGGCGTCAGCGAAGGCGGCTGGGTCGCGCCGCTGGCCGCCACGCGTTCCCCGGCCGTCTCGTACGTGATCACCGAGGGCTCGGCCGGGATGGGCGGCGGCCGCCAGACGTCGTGGTACTGGGGCAACGTGCTGCGCCACCAGGGGATCTCGGGTTCGCTGCTGCGGACGCTGCCGGTGCAGGGCGCCCGCTTCGCCGTCGGCGCCGGGCTGTTCCCCGAGGCGTACTACGACCCGGTGCCGGTGCTCGAACGGCTGAAGCAGCCGATGCTGGCGTTGTGGGGCGACTTCGACGTCAGCCACGCGCCGGTGGAGAGCTCGCGGATCTTCGCCGACGCCCTGCGCGCGAATCCGGACCACACCATCAGGTTCGTCGCCGACGGCGGTCCCGACCTCTACGCGACCACCGACGCCGGGTTCGACCGGCTGCCGCGCGTCGTGCCGGGTTATCCCGCGGCCGTCGGGGCGTGGCTGGCCGACCGGCGCGGCGTGCACGTCGAGACGCCGTCGTTCACCCAGCGCCCGACCGAGGCGCTCGCACCCCTGGCGTGGTGGGAATCGGTGTGGGCGCAGGGAATCGTGCTGCTCGTGCTGCTCGCCGGGTTCGTGGTCGCGCTGGTCCGGCGGGCTCGCTGGCTGGGCGGGCTCGGGCTGGTGACCGTCGCCGGGTTCCTCGCCCTGCTCGGCTGGGCGCAGGCGTCGGGGATGAAGGACTTCGGGCCGGTGCTGCTCGGCCGGCCGCTGCCGTGGCTGGCCTTGCAGGCGCTGGCCGTCGCGACGGTGGTGGTGTTCGGCTTCACGGTGGCGAAACCGGCCGGCCGCCGGGTGCTCCCGGTGGCCGCCGGTGTCGCTTTCCTGCCATGGGCCCTCTACTGGGGACTGCTGCTGCCCTGACTCAGGCCGGGCAGAGCCAGTCCGGGTCGCCTTCGCGGGCCTCGACGACGGCCGCGTCCGAGGCGGGGAAGTGCTGCTTCAGCGTGAACGCCTCGGGCGTCGGCCCGTGGGCGCGCAGGTGCTTGATCTTCTCTTCGGCGTCGGCGGGTGTCGGCCGGTAGCCGGCCGGCACCCACCACAGCGCGGTCATCACGTCCTTCACGTGGTGGAACCACTCGCGGCGACGCTTGAGGATCGCCAGGTGGCCAGGGGAATACGTGAAGGCGGCCAAGGTCTCCACCGACGTCCAGGAGGACATGTTGATCAGGAGACCGGACGTGCCGCGCACGTCCCATTCGAAGGCGCGGATCGAGATCGCGTTGTCGTCCTCGGTCTGCAGCCGCCAGACGAATCCCGGTGCGGCGTCGGCGAGGGCGTTGACGGGCTCTAGCGCGTCGACGAAGTCCTTGAAGGACGGATCGTCGATCGGTGCTTTCATCCGGGCGATGTTGACTTCTGCGAGTTCGTACCCCATGAGGCCACCCTACGGACGGTTCGCCGTCCGCAGGGTGGCCTTTTCACGCGGTGTCAGCCGATGGTCAGCCGATGGTCGTCGTGGTGAAGACCGGGCTGGGGTTGGGGAAGCAGGCGGTGGGCGCGGTGATGT
Organism: Amycolatopsis sp. WQ 127309; assembly: GCF_023023025.1. Classification (NCBI taxonomy): domain Bacteria; kingdom Bacillati; phylum Actinomycetota; class Actinomycetes; order Pseudonocardiales; family Pseudonocardiaceae; genus Amycolatopsis; species Amycolatopsis sp. WQ 127309. The sequence continues at coordinate 10,833,888 of NZ_CP095481.1, read as the reverse complement.
CGCCGATGAAGGTGCCCGCCACCGCCTTGAAGGTCAGGCCGGGGTCGCTGTAGCTGGTGCCGGACAGCTTCGTCTCGATGGTGCCGGACGCGCCCGCGGTCAGGTGCGCGGTGATGGTCGGCAGCTCGAAGGTGGCGCCGCCGGCGATCGGGCCGGGGAAGCTCAGGGTCGCGACGCCGCCGGAGACGGCGATCACCGGTGCGGTGGAACCGAGGCCGGAGCCGCCGGTGAGGTCGGCACTGACGTAGGTGGAGTTGGCGGGGATCGGGAACTTCAGCGCGAAGGTGTTGATGTTCTTCACGGTGTTCCCGGCGACTTCGCCGGGCACCTCGTTCGGCGCCGGGTCGATGACGACGTCGAAGGCGGCGCCGGGCGCGACGGTGGCGGGCGCGGTGACGTCGGCGTCCTGGTTCAGCGAGACCTGCTGCGGCCCGATGATCGGGGCGTCGGCCTGGCAGTCGAAGGCGATGGTGGTGGCCGCCGAAGCCGGGGCGGCGAGGGCCAGCGGGAGGATCGCGGCCGCGGTCAGAGCGGCCAGCCGGGAAAAGTGAAGCGCTTTCATCTGTATCCACCTACCTGCGGTTTTGGAGGGGAGGAACGAGAGCTGCGCAGCGCTTAGATAGTTACCGGCAAGTTAACTAGTCCGTCAAGGATTTACCGTTCCCAGGCACGGTGGGTAACAGAAATGTGAATAAGACTCGCCTTTTGGCGGTGGTGATCTTCGCGGGTGATCGTTCCGGCGCACTCAGCGTGCGCTAGACGTGCGCTCCGGCGCGCAGCAGTTCGGTGACGGCGGTGGCGTACCGGGCGATCACGACGTCCGCGACGCGCGGGTCGTCCGCCAGCGGTGCGGCGAGGAACGCGCCCGGGTCCGCTTCGCGAGCCAAGCGGGCGATCCGGTCCGGCAGCAGGCCCGGCGCCAGGAACCACGACGCCACGATCAGGTGCTTCACGCCGCGGTCCCGCAGCCGCGCGGCGGCCGTGGGGATGTCCGGCTGGGTCGCCGAAGCGAACGCCTCGCTCACCGGAAGGCCGAGCCGCTCCTCCCAGCGCGCGGCCACCGCGGCGATGACGGCATTGGCGGAAGAGTTGGACGAGCCGACCGCGCTGAGCAGCACACCCGTGCCGCGCCGCCGCGGGGCCGCGGAAAGCCGGTCCAGCGCTACCGCTTCCAGCGCCGGGTCCGCACCGAGCACGTCCGATAGCTGGACGCGGAAACCGGGGCACTCGGCCGTCACCGACGACACCAGCGCCGGCAGGTCGACCCGGGCGTGGAACGCGCTGCCCAGCAGCAACGGCACCACGACCGCCGTCCGGTGCCCCGCCGCGTGCAACGAACGCAGCACGTCCGTCACCCGCGGTGCCGACAGGTCCAAAAAGGACTCGTGCACCGGCAGTCCCGGCGCCCGCGTGCGCACGACGTCGGCGAGCGCCCGCACGGTCGTGGCCGAGCGGGGGTCGCGGCTGCCGTGCGCGACGGCGACCAGGGGCGGGGTCACGAGAACCGCTCACCCACCAGCCCGGCGGCCAGGGTGTCGCCGTCCTTCGGGTCGATCACCAGGAACGCGCCGGTGCGCGGGCTGACGCCGTAGTCGTCGACGCTCAGCTCCTCGGCCAGCGTCAGGGTGACCAGGCCGATGTCGTTCAGCTCCAGCGAAGCCGGCCCGGCCACGCTGGCCAGCTTCTGCTCGTCGAACCGCGCGTGCAGCTCGCCGACCAGCGCCTGGACCGTGCGCGCGCCGTGCTTGACCAGCACCCGCGCGCCCGGCTTGAGCGGCTTGGACGACAGCCAGCACAGCGTGCCGGTGATCTCGTCGGTCACCTCCGGCGGCGAGTCCGCGGCCGCGATCAGGTCGCCGCGCGAGATGTCGATGTCGTCGGCCAGCAGCAGCGTCACCGACGTCCCGGAACCGGCCTCTTCGAGCGGGCCGTCGGCGGTGTCGATCCGCTCCACGCGGCTGCGGATGCCTTGCGGCAGCACGACGATCTCGTCACCCGGGCGGACCGTGCCCGCGGCGATCTGGCCCGCGTACCCGCGGTAGTCCGGGTACTCGGGCGTGCGCGGGCGGATGACGTACTGCACCGGGAACCGCAGCGCCGAGTCGTGCGGGTCGGGCGCGACCGGCACCTCTTCCAGGTGCTCCAGCAGGCTCGGGCCGGAGTACCACGGCGTCCGGTCCGACCGCGACGCGACGTTGTCGCCTTCCAGCGCGGACACCGGGACCGCGAGCACCGAACCACGCTGGTAGCCCAGGGATTCGGCGTGCGTGGCGAACTCTTCGGCGATCACCGTGAACGTCGCTTCGTCGTAGCCGACGAGGTCGATCTTGTTCACCGCCAGCACCAGCTGCGGCACGCCGAGCAGCGCGAGCACGGCCGCGTGCCGCCGGGTCTGCTCGATGACGCCCTTGCGCGCGTCGACCAGCAGCACGGCCAGCTGCGCGGTCGACGCGCCGGTGACGGTGTTGCGCGTGTACTGCACGTGCCCCGGGGTGTCGGCCAGCACGAAAGACCGCTTCGGCGTCGCGAAGTAGCGGTAGGCGACGTCGATGGTGATGCCCTGCTCGCGTTCCGAGCGCAGGCCGTCGACGAGCAGGGACAGGTCCGGTGTGGACAGTCCCTTGTCGACGGACGCGCGGGTGACGGCGTCCAGCTGGTCGGCCAGCACGGACTTCGTGTCGTAGAGCAGCCGCCCGACGAGCGTGGACTTCCCGTCGTCGACGCTCCCGGCCGTCGCGAGCCGTAGCAGGCTGGACATCAGAAGTACCCCTCACGCTTGCGGTCTTCCATGGCCGCCTCGGACATCCGGTCGTCGGCGCGGGTGGCGCCGCGCTCGGTGAGCCGCGAGGCGGACACCTCGGCGATGACCTCTTCGACGGTGCTCGCGGTGGACTCGATCGCGCCGGTGCACGAGCCGTCGCCGACGGTCCGGTAGCGCACGGTCCGCTCACGGACCTCTTCGCCCGGCCACGGTCCGCCCCACGGGCCTTCGGCGAGCCACATGCCGTCGCGCAGGTACACCTCGCGCTGGTGCGCGTAGTAGATCGACGGCAGCTCGACCTTCTCGCGGGCGATGTAGTTCCAGACGTCCGCTTCGGTCCAGTTGGACAGCGGGAAGACGCGGACCTGCTCGCCCGGGCGGTGCCGGCCGTTGTAGAGGTTCCACAGCTCGGGCCGCTGGCGCCGCGGCTCCCACTGGCCGAAAGAGTTGCGGAGGCTGAAGATCCGCTCCTTGGCCCGGGCGCGCTCCTCGTCGCGGCGGCCGCCGCCGAACACGGCGTCGAACTTGTTCGCCGAGATGGTGTCGAGCAACGGCGTGGTCTGCAACGGGTTGCGCATCCCGTCGGCGCGTTCCTCCAGGCGCCCGTCGTCGATCCAGTCCTGGACCTTCGCGACGACCAGGCGCAACCCGTGCTGCTCGACGACGCGGTCGCGGAACTCGATGACCTCGTCGAAGTTGTGCCCGGTGTCGACGTGCAGCAGCGGGAACGGCACCGGCGCCGGCCAGAACGCCTTGATCGCCAGGTGCAGCAGCAGCGTCGAGTCCTTGCCGCCGGAGAAGAGGATCACCGGGCGGTCGAACTCGCCGGCCACCTCCCGGAAGATGTGGATCGCTTCGGATTCCAGCGCGGCCAGGTTGTCCTGTGCCGCGTCGGCCGCGGGTTCCAGAGTCGTCATGCGTCCCTCGGTGTCTGACATCAGCCGTGCAGTCCGCACTCGGTCTTGCTCTGCCCGGCCCACCGGCCGCTGCGGGCGTCCTGGCCCGGCTCGACCCTGGCCGTGCAGGGCGCGCAGCCGATCGAGAGGTAGCCGATCGAGACCAGCGGGTTCTCGAGGATCCCGTGCTCGGCGATGTAGCCGTTGAACTCGTCGTCGGTCCACGCCGCGATCGGGTTGATCTTCACCAGGCCGTTGCGGTCGTCCCAGGTGACGATCGGGGTGTTCGCGCGGGTCGGCGCGTCGACCCGGCGGACGCCGGTGATCCACGCCGAGTAGCCACCGAGGGTCTTGCGCAGCGGCACGACCTTGCGCAGGTTGCAGCACTGCGTCGGGTCGCGGTCGTGCAGCTTCTCACCGTACTCGGCGTCCTGCTCGGCGACGCTCTGCTCGGCCTGCGCGTTGACGATCCTGACGTTCGGGTAGACGGCCTGCACCGCGTCGCGGGTGCCGATCGTCTCGGCGAAGTGGTACCCGGTCTCCAGGAACAGAACGTCCACATCGGACTTCGCCTTCGTGGCGAGGTCGATCAGCACGGCGTCCTGCATGTTGGACGCGACGATGAAGTCGTCGCCGAACGTGTCGACGGTCCAGCGGATCGCCTCGTCCGCGGTCGCGTCCGCGAGTTCCTTCGAAGCGCGTTCGGCGAGGGTCTTGTGGTCGGCTGTGGCGGTCATCGGGACACCTCCGGGAGGGACAGTCCGAGGAACTTCACCGAGAAGACCCGGCGACAAGCGGAACACAGCCAGCCGCCGTTCTCTTCCGGGCGCAGGTCCTCGTCGCCGCAGTACGGGCAGTAGTACGGCGCCGCGCGTTCGGTGCTCGTCACTGCAGGACGCTCTCTTCGGCGCGCGCCGCCCACTGCGGGAACCGCTCACCGGGCTCGCGCCCGGCGACGTAGGCGCGCACGACGCGTTCGACGTACCCGGTCAGCTCCGCCGCGGTCACCTTGTGCCCGCGCAGCTTCCGGCCGAACCCGGCGTCGAGGCCGAGGCCGCCGCCGAGGTGCACCTGGAAGCCCTCGACCTGGTTGCCGTCGGCGTCGGTGACGATCTGGCCCTTGAGGCCGATGTCCGCGGTCTGGATCCGCGCGCAGGAGTTGGGGCAGCCGTTGAGGTGCACGCTGACCGGGGTGTCCAGCTCGGCCTGGATGTCCGCGAGGGACTTCTCCAGGTCCGTGACCAGCTGCTGCGCGCGGGCCTTCGTCTCGACGATCGCGAGTTTGCAGAACTCCAGCCCGGTGCAGGCCATCACCCCGCGCCGCCACGGCGACGGGTTGCTGTCGAGACCCAGCTCCACCAGCGCCGCCTGCAGCGCCGGCACCTGCGCCTCGGGGACGTCGAGCACGACGAGCTTCTGCTGCGGGGTGAGCCGGACCCGGTTCGACCCGGCCCGCTCGGCGGCCGCGGCGACGGCGACGAGCGTGTCACCGGAGACGCGCCCGGCGATCGGCGCCGCGCCGACGTAGAACTTGCCGTCGACCTGCGGGTGCACCCCGACGTGGTCGATCGGGGCCGCGGGCGTCTCGGGCGCCGGGCCGTCGATCAGCTCACGCTTGAGGTACTCGTCCTGCAGCACCTGGCGGAACTTCCCGGCGCCCCAGTCCTTGACCAGGAACTTGATCCGGGCGCGGGCGCGCAGCCGCCGGTAGCCGTAGTCGCGGAACAGCGAGATGACGCCTTCCCAGACGTCCGGGATCTCGTCGCGCGGCACCCAGGCGCCGAGGCGCTGCCCGATCATCGGGTTCGTGGACAGGCCGCCGCCGACCCAGAGGTCGAAGCCGGGACCGTGCTCGGGGTGGTTGACGCCGACGAACGCGATGTCGTGGATCTCGTGCGCGACGTCGGACTGGCCGGAGATGGCGGTCTTGAACTTGCGCGGCAGGTTCGAGTAGGCCGGGTCGCCGATGTAGCGGCGCTTGATCTCGTCGATCGCCGGCGTGCCGTCGATGACCTCGTCCGCCGCGATGCCCGCGACGGGGGAGCCGAGGATGACGCGCGGGCTGTCGCCGCAGGCCTCCATCGTGGTCATGCCGGACTTCTCGAGCTTGTCCCAGATCGTCGGCACGTCTTCGATCCGGATCCAGTGGTACTGGATGTTCTGCCGGTCGGTGATGTCGGCGGTGCCGCGCGCGTGGGTCTGGGAGATCTCGCCGAGCACGGCGAGCTGCTCGGTGCTCAGCGCGCCGCCGTCGAGCCGGACGCGCAGCATGAAGTAGCGGTCGTCCAGCTCCTCCGGCTCCAGCGTCGCGGTGCGGCCGCCGTCGATGCCGGGCTTGCGCTGGGTGTAGAGGCCGAACCAGCGGAACCGGCCGCGCAGGTCGCCGGGGTCGATGGCGTCGAACCCGCGGTGGGCGTAGATGTTCTCGATCCGCGCGCGCACGTTGAGCGGGTTGTCGTCCTTCTTGGACCGCTCGTTCGGGTTCAGCGGCTCCCGGTAACCGAGCGCCCACTGCCCTTCGCCGCGCTTCTGCTTGACGCGCGCGGGGCGGGCGGGGGTATCACGCGTTGGCGAGGCCATGGGGGCGTCCTCCGAGAGGCTTTTCGTGGCACCGGGGGACGCGAAAACACCTTCCCTCCGGCGCCGCTGTCCAGATTTCGTGGCAGTGGTGGCGACGCAGTCAGCGAACGGGCACGCAGAGGGCACTGGCGACCCGCAGGAGGTCGACGTGGCGGCGCGCCACGAGGAGAACACCGGCAGAAGTCACCCGCTCAGCGTGCCACGCGTCCACAATGTGGTCCAGGCCTGTCCGGATGGTGGGAGAAGGGTCACTAACCAGCGAGAACGCGCCGCCCGGCGGACCCTCGACCTGCGCCTCGGACGCGCCAGGCCCGCCGCGGCCGGTGTCAACCGCTCGACGGCCGGGTCGGTGGGGGCCGGACAGCGCAGTGGCTCTCGTCCGGCCCGGCGTGGGTGAACGGCGTTGACCCGAACGGGCCCTCGGCGGGGGCCAGGCCGCGGCGGGGTGGACAATCGGAGGGTGCCTGACCTGCGTCCCGACCCCGCCACACCGATCGACCCGGCCTTGCCGGAAAGCGCGCTGAAGGGTCTCGGCAGCAGAGCGTTCGGCGTCTACGTGCACGTCCCGTTCTGCGCGACCCGCTGCGGCTACTGCGACTTCAACACCTACACCGCGGGCGAGCTGGACTCCGGCTCGTCACCGCAGTCGTGGCTGGAAGGGCTGCGCCGGGAGCTGGAGCTGGCCGCCAAGGTGCTGGTCGTGCCGCCCGCCGCGGAGACGGTCTTCGTCGGGGGCGGCACGCCGTCGCTGCTCGGCGCCGACGGCCTGCGGTCGGTGCTCGACGCCGTCCGCGACGTCTTCGGCCTCGCGCCCGGCGCCGAGGTCACCACCGAGTCCAACCCGGAGTCGACGTCGCCCGAGTTCTTCGCCGGGATCCGCGAGGCCGGCTACACGCGGGTGTCCCTGGGCATGCAGTCCGCGGCGCGGCACGTGCTCAAGATCCTCGACCGCGTGCACACGCCCGGCCGGCCGGGGAAGGCCGCCGCGGAAGCGCGCGCGGCCGGGTTCGAGCACGTGAACCTGGACGTGATCTACGGCACGCCGGGCGAGCGCCGCGAAGACCTGCAGGCGACGCTGGAGGCCGTGCTGGCCGCCGGGGTCGACCACGTCTCGGCGTACGCGCTGATCGTCGAGGAGGGCACGGCGCTGGCCCGCCGCGTCCGCCGCGGCGAGCTGCCCGCGCCGGACGACGACGTGCTGGCCGCGGACTACGAGATGATCGACGCGACCCTGTCGGCGGCCGGCCTGAGCTGGTACGAGGTGTCGAACTGGGCGGCCACCGACGCCGCCCGCTGCCGCCACAACCTCGCCTACTGGCGCGGTGACGACTGGTGGGGCGCCGGGCCGGGCGCGCACAGCCACGTCGGCGGGGTGCGCTGGTGGAACGTCAAGCACCCGGCGCGCTACACGTCGCTGCTCGCCGCCGGCGACTCGCCCGCGGGCGGGCGCGAGGTGCTCACCGACGACGACCAGCACCTCGAACGGATCATGCTCGAACTGCGCGTCGCCGAAGGACTGCCGCTGGACGTGCTGGACGAGCCGGGCCTGGCGCAGGCCCGGGCGGCGGCGGCCGAAGGGCTGCTCGATCCGTCCGCATTGGACTCCCGCGGCCGCGCGGTGCTGACCGACCGCGGCCGCCTGCTGGCCGACGGTGTCGTCCGCCGGCTCGCGGGCTGAGGTCCCCTTGCCCGGCCGGTGGCGGATCGTGGAAGCGGGAGCCCGGGGAAGCGACGCGATCGGTGTCCGGCCCCGCCGGAGCGTGGCCGAGTTACTCGACGGTGCGGCCCGTCAGCGGTACTGAGCACCACTCGCGAACCGGCTGATAGCAGCTCGGTGGGAGCGAGCCGCTTGATCGTCTCGGGCATAAATCTCCGGTGCACGTCGTTACTTGCATCAAGCAACGACGTTCGAGGAGGGCCCATGGCGCGCGCGATCAGGTTCGGCGAGTACGGCGAAGCGGACGTCCTGCGGGTGGAAGACGTCCCGCGGCCCGCGCCCGGACCGGGCCAGGTGCTCGTCGAGGTGCGTGCTGCCGGGATCAACCCCGGGGAGAGCTCGATCAGACGCGGGCTGCTGCACGACCGCTGGCCGGCGACCTTCCCTTCGGGCCAGGGCAGCGACTTCGCGGGCGTGGTCGCCGAACTCGGCGAAGGCGTCGAGGAGATCGAGGTCGGCGACGAGGTCATCGGCTTCGTCGAGACCCGGTCCAGCCAGGCGGAGTTCGTCGTGGCGCCGGCGGAGAACCTGACGCCGCGCCCCGACGGCGTGTCCTGGGAAGCGGCCGGTTCGCTGTTCGTCGCCGGTGCCACCGCGTACGCCGCGGTGCGCGCGGTGTACCCGCGTGAAGGCGAGACGGTCGTCGTCTCGGGGGCCGCGGGCGGGGTCGGCTCGCTGGCCGTGCAGCTCGCGAAGCTGTCCGGGGCCACGGTGATCGGCCTCGCGAGCGAGGCGAACCACGCGTGGCTGCGCAAGCTCGACGTCGTCCCGGTCGCCTACGGCGAGGGCGTCGAAGACCGGATCAAGGCCGTGGCGCCGAACGGCGTCCAGGCGTTCGTCGACACCTACGGCTCCGGCTACGTGGACCTCGCGCTGCGCCTCGGCGTCTACGCGGGCCGGATCGACACGATCATCGACTTCGCCGCGGCCGAGAAGTACAACGTGAAGGCCGAGGGCAGCGCCGCTGCGTCGTCTGCGGACGTCCTGCGCGAGCTGGCGACGCTGATCGCCAAGGGCCTGCTGGAGGTGCCGATCGCGAGCGTGTACCCGCTCGACGAGGTGCAGCACGCCTACCTCGAGCTGGAGCAGCGCCACACGCGCGGCAAGATCGTCCTGGTCCCCTGACGCTCACGTGTTCCTGGCCGCGACCACCTTCACGCCGGCCAGGAACACGTCGAGCGCGAACTCGAGCCGCTCGGCCGCGGTCTCCTCGGTGAAGAACTCGCCCATGAGCAGCATGTTCGGGAACGCGTCGGCGGGCAGCGACCGCATGTAGGCCAGCATCTGCTTCCCGCGCTCGGAGACGTCGTCGGCGTCGATCTCGCCCCACGTCCAGCCGCTCGCTTCGTAGGCGTACGCCTTGGCGTAGAGCGAAAGCGCGTCGCCCGCGAAGCTCGCCTGCTTGAGGTCGAGCCCGCCCGCGCGCAGCAGCGCGAGCATCGCCTCGCCCTGGTGCAGTGAGCTGGGATTGACGGGCACGGCGATGTTCCACGCCACCCGCGCGATGCCCGGGTGCGCGACCATCGCCCGGATCTGCGCCTCGACCAGCTCTTTCACCTGCTCGTCCCAGCGGGCCGGGTCGGGCTCCGGCAGCGGCAGGTCGCCCAGGACGGCGTCGAGCATCAGCTCCGCCAGCTCGTCCTTGTTCGACACGTGCGCGTAGAGCGACGCGGGTCCCGTCTCCAGCTCCTGCGCGACCCGGCGCATCGTCACCGCGTCGAAGCCCTCCTTCGCCAGGACCTCCAGCGCCGTCTTGACGACGAGCTCCTGCGAGAGCGCGGGTTTCGCGGCGCGGCGGCGCGGGGCGCGGCGCCACGGCGGCGGGGGAACGGTCAACGAGCACCTCCTGGGGGTTCACGAACGTAACGAACACTGTACTTGACGCGAACGGCGTTCGTATGTAGAACGGTGTTCGTAACACGAACAGCGTTCGCAAAGGGGATCTCTCATGACCACGACCACCGCCGAAGCCGACGTCCGCGCCGTGCTCGACCGGCTCACGCAGGCCTGGAACGACGGCGACGCCGCCGCGTACGGCCGGCTCTTCACCGAAGACGCGGACTACATCACCTTCTTCGGGCTGAACATGCCCGGCCGGGCCGCGATCGAGAGCGGGCACCGCGCGCTCTTCGAAGGGCCGTTGAAGGGCTCGAAGCTGACCGGGAACCTCGGCGCCGAGACCAAGGTGCGGTTCATTCGCCCGGACGTCGCCATCGCCGTGGTGGGCGGCGGCTCCTCGCTCGGCGGCGGCGAGACCGCCGACGCCGGCCGTGAATCCACCGTCGGTTTCGCGCTGGTCGAGGAGGACGGCGAATGGCTGATCACGGCGTTCCAGAACACCCGCGTCTCGGATCCGCGCGGGTGAAAACGCTTGCGGAGGCGGCCGGGGTGGTTCCGCGGCCGCCGGACGAGGTGTTCGAGCGGCTGCGCGGGTGGCTGACCGCGGGCGGTCACCCGATGCGCGTGGACTTCGACGCGGACCGCGGTTTCGTCGCCGTGCAGGGCGGCTGGTGGTACCGCGGCGAGTACCGCGTGACCGCCGATCCGGCCGGCAGCCGGGTCGAGCACCGGGTGGTCAACGCGGCCGAGTGGGGCCGGTGGGGCGTGCCGCTGGCCAATCGGTTCTTCCTGGGGTACCGCGAAAAGGTGGCTGCCGGATTCGTCGGGTTGCTGCGGGAGCTGGGCGGACCGGAGTAGCCGGGGGCGCGATCCGGCGCGTAGGGTGACTTAGGTAAGCCTTAGTACCTGAGCGAGGAGTTGGCCGATGGCCGAAGCACCCCGGCGGTCCGGACGGCCCGCGGTGAAGCTGCGCGTGCTGCGCACCGAGCGGCTCACCCCGCACATGATCCGGATCGTCGCGGGCGGGGACGGCATCGCCGGCTTCGCGCCCAACGCCTTCACGGACGCCTACGTGAAGGTCCTGTTCAAGGTGCCCGGCGTCGTGTACCCGGAGCCGTTCGACGTCCAGGAGATCCGGGCCACGCTCCCGCGCGAGCAGTGGCCGCGGATGCGGTCCTACACGGTCCGGGCGTTCGACCCGCAGGCCGGCGAGCTGGTCTTCGACTTCGTGCACCACGGTGACGAAGGCATCGCCGGCCCGTGGGCGGCCTCGGCGCAGCCCGGCGACGAGCTGCTGCTGTCCGGCCCGGGTGGCGCGTACGCGCCGGGCGCCGACGCCGGCTGGCACCTGCTGGCCGGCGACGAGAGCGCGCTGCCGGCCATCGCGGCGTCGCTCGAGGCGCTCCCGGCCGGCGTCCCGGCGCACGCCGTGATCCTGGTCGAGGACGCGAGCGAAGAGCAGGCGCTGGTCACGAAGGCGGACGCGCAGATCACCTGGCTGCACCGCGCGTCGGGCGGCGACGTCGCCGCGGCGGTGAAGGCGCTGCCGTGGCGTGAGGGCGTCGTGCAGGCGTTCGTGCACGGTGAGGCGGGCTTCGTCCGCGACCTGCGCCGGTACCTGCTCGACGAGCGGGGCGTGCGGCGCGAGCTGCTGTCGATCTCCGGCTACTGGCGCGTCGGCAAGGACGACGAAGCCTGGCGTGAAGAGAAAGCGGCCGAGCGCGCGCGGGAGAAGTAACCTCGCTGCATGGGTGAGCTGAAGGTAGACGTCGACCCGGCCGAGGCCGGGTTCGACGCGGCGCGGCTGAAGCGGATCGACGACCACTTCGCCCGGTATGTCGACAATGGACGGTTGCCCGGCTGGCTCGCGGTGGTGAGCAGGCACGGCAAGGTCGTGCACGTCGGCAGCGGCGGCCATCGCGACGTCGAGGCCGGGCTGCCGGTCGAGCCGGACACGCTCTGGCGGATCTTCTCGATGACCAAGCCGATCACGTCGGTCGCCGCGATGATCCTCGCCGAAGAGGGTCTCCTGGAGCTGGACGACCCGATCTCGCGGTGGCTGCCGGAGTTCGCGTCGCCGCGGGTGTTCGTCAAGGGATCGGCGCTGAAGCCGCTGACCGAGCCCGCCACGGCCCCGATCCGGGTGTGGCACCTGCTGACGCACACGGCGGGCCTGACGTACGGCTTCCACCACGGCCACCCGGTGGACGCGATCTACCGCGCGGCCGGCTTCGAGTGGGGCACCCCGCCGGGTCTGGACCTGGCCGCGTGTTCCGAGCAGTGGGCGAAGCTGCCGCTGCTGTTCCAGCCGGGCGCGGAGTGGAACTACTCGATCGCGACGGACGTCCTCGGCCGCGTCGTCGAGGTGGTGTCCGGCCAGTCGCTGGACGAGTTCTTCGCCTCCCGCATCTTCGGCCCGCTGGGCATGACGGACACGGGTTTCTTCACCACCGACACCGACCGCCTGGCGGCGATGTACCTACCGGACCCGTCTTCTGGCGGGATCTTGAGGAACGACGCGTTCGGAGCACTGGGCACGTCCCGCCCCACGTGCCTCTCGGGCGGCGGCGGTCTGGTGTCGTCGGCGTCGGACTACTGGCGTTTCTCCGAAATGCTGCTGCGTGGCGGAGTTCTCGACGACGTCCGGTTGCTGTCCCCGCGGACGGTGTCGTTGATGTCGAGCAACCACCTGCCGGGCCACGTGGACCTGGAGGCGTACGGCCGGCCGCTGTTCGCGGAGATGCCGTTCGACGGCCACGGTTTCGGCCTCGGGTTCTCGGTGCTGGAGGACCCGGTGAAGGCCCGGACGATCTCGTCGGCCGGCGAGTTCGCCTGGGGCGGCGCGGCTTCGACCGCGTTCTGGGTGGACCCGGCCGCGGACATCACGGTGGGCTTCTACACGCAGCTGCTGCCGTCGAGCACCTACCGGCTGCGGCCCCAGCTGCGGCAGCTGGTCTATCAAGCACTCGTGGACTGAGGTTCTTCGACGACGTCGGTGGCGATCGGGGGTGCGGCCACGTACCGCGCCACCGTTCGTCGCAGGTGGTCGGCGTGGGTGTAGATCTCTTCCACGCTCGTGATCGGGATCCGGGTTTCGGCCTTGTTCTCGTCGAAGACGCCGAGGTACTTCTTCGAGCGGTTGAACCACAGCCGCGCGATGGGCTTGCGGTTGTTGTCGTCGAGCAGCACGCCGAAGTAGGTCTTGGTGTCGCGCGCGGCGATCCTCGCGGCCGGCACCTCGCCGCAGACGATGGCGCGGACGACCCGGTAGCCCTCCAGCTCTTCTTCGGTGGTGACGAGGTCGTCGTCGCGCTCGGGGCTTTCGGCGGCCGGCGGTTCGGGCTGCTCCGGCTGCGATGCGGCGCCACCCGAGACGCTGACGTAGGCGTCGGGCCCGCCGAGGCGTTCTTCAGGCGGTCGTTGACCTGCTCGTTCAGGAACTGGCGGGTCGCCTTGCTCACCAGCGGGCCGAACTGCTCGCGCACGCGCTGGGTGAACGCCCCTTCGTAGACCCGCGTCGTCAGGAACTTCACCCACTCGTCCTCCGGCTCCTTGAACTGCGCCGCGAGGATCCGCTTCAGCTGCCCGATGTACTTCAGCTCGCCGGCCGCGCTGATGACCGAGTCGAGGTCGAAGTCCTCCTTCGTGAGCTTCGCCAGTTCGGGCAGCAGGGTCTCGTCGATGTCCGAGAAGTCCATCACCAGGAACGGCTTGGCGTCCATCCGGTTCGGCGCGTCGAGGTCGGTGTAGAACTGGTAGACCTGCCCGTTGGTCAGCACGGCGATCCGCGCGTTCGTGACGGCGAAGTAGCGGAAGAGCTGCGACGCGTGCTCGATCTTGAGCGGGTCGTTGATCTTCTTCGCCTCGACGAGGACCTGCACCTGCCCGTTGTGCACGATCGCGTAGTCGATCTTCTCGCCCCGCTTGGTGCCCACGTCGGCGGTGAACTCGGGGATCACCTCGGCCGGGTTGAACACGTCGTAGCCGAGCACGGTGCTGATGAACGGCATCACGAAGGCGTTCTTGGTCGCCTCTTCGGTCTCGATGCCGTCCTTGTGCTTGCGGATCTTCAGGGCGAGTGCTTGCGCGCGCTCCGCGATGTCCATGCCGGTGCCGATCTCTGCGGGAACTGATCAAGCGCCAGAGTCGCCGCGGCGGCCCGGTCTGTTACGGACCGGACGGCCGCGGCCCTCGTGCTCAGCCGAACGGGCCCTGGTCCGGGGCGCAGACCGTGCCCCGCGCGGGGACCGCGCCCGTCAGGAAATAGGTGTCCAGCGACTTGTCGACACACGCGCTCTTGCCGCGGGAACCGTGGCCGTACGTGTCGAGGCTCAGGAGGCGCGCGTTGGCCAGCAGCTTCTCCGTGCGCTGGGCGCCGTCGTACGGCGTTTCCAGGTCGCCCTGCTTGTTGGCCAGCAGGAGGATCGGCGCCGTCGGGCGGTTCCACGGGCCCGTGTAGCGGCCCGTGTCCGCGACGTCCCAGCTCGCGCACGGCAACGTCTTGTAGACGTCGTACGGGCCGAAGCCGCGGCCGACTCGGTCCGCTGCGCGGGCGTAGCCCGCCCAGACCGCCGGGTCACGCGGGTTTGCCGCGTCCGAGCACAGGGTTGCGCCGCCGCCCAGCATCGAATCGACGTCCGGGGGGCCGCCGGCGGACGCCGGGGCGAGCGACGACGGGTCTGCCAGCGCATTGAGGAACGCTGCCAGCTGCGGGGCCGCCTGGGCGTCCGTCAGGTAGTTGTGGATCTGGGCGATCGCGCTCTGGTACGTGACGGCGACCTGGCGACCGTTGGTGTCCGTCACCGTGATCGGGCCGGTCGCCAAGCGGTCGAGGATGGCCGGGTAGTCGAAGGTGCAGCGGGCAGCGCAGGCGTCCAAAAAGGACTGAAGCGCCCGCGGGCCGTCGACGTAGCCCGCCAGGCGGTAGCTCATCGGGCCCGCGCCGGTCGCCCAGCGCGAGGGGTCGTCGACGGCGTCCAGGGCCAGCGTGCCGACGCGGCCGGGGAACAGGTTCGCGTACGTCTCGCCGATGTATGTGCCGTACGACTTCCCGTAGTAGCGCAGCTTCGGCTCGCCGAACGCGGCGCGCAGCCGGTCCAGGTCGCGGGCGATCGTGCCGGTGGACAGGTGGTTCGCCAGCGGGCCGGCGTTCTGCTCGCACAGGTCGGTCACGGTCTGGGTGTCCGCGATCTGCTGCTGCTCGGCGGCCGGCGTCAGCGGGAACGTCCCGAGGGCGCGTTGCAGCACCTGGACCTGCGACGGATCCGTGAAGCAGTGGATCTTCGAGCTCGCCCCGACGCCACGCGGGTCGATCCCGACGATGTCGTAGCGGGTGTGCAGGAAGGGCGTCAACGCCGGGGCGAACCGGCCGGACGAGCCCGGGCCGCCGGGGTTGTAGAAGATCGTGCCCAGCTTGCGGGCCTGGTCGGTGGCGGGCAGGCGGCCGATCGCGACCGACACCGTCCCGGCGGACGGGTCCTGATAGGACAGTGGGACGTCGAGGCGGCCGCAGTCGTACCCGCCCGGCGAGCCGGTGGGGCAGGTTTCCCAGACGATTCCGGCGGGGCTCGCCACTGCCACTGCCGCGGGCGCGCTCAACGCCACCACGCCCACCGCCGCCCCCAGAGCCAGCGCAGCACGGAGTTTCGGAGATTTCATGGGCCCGATCGTCCCGCCGCCGGGACCGGGGGCGCGCTGGTGCGCACCCCCGGAACCGGGGTAGGGCGAGCCCTACGCACGCCGAAAGCCGTGAAGGCCTCCCTCGCGGCCATAAGAGCCGGGAAGGAGGCCTTCACGGCCTTTCAGGCGGTCAGCTTCGGGATGATCTGTGTGCCGTATGACGCGAGCGTCGCTTCGCGGTCGTCGTGCATCAGGTACAGCGAGAACTGGTCGACGCCCAGCTCGGCCAGCTCCTGCAGGCGGGAGACGTGCGCCGATGCCGGGCCCAGCAGGCAGAAGCGGTCGACGATCTCGTCCGGGACGAACTCCGTCGACGGGTTGCCCGCCTTGCCGTGGTGGCTGTAGTCGTACCCCTCCCGCTCGCGGATGTAGTCGGTCAGCTCCTTCGGCACCGCACCCGACGAGCCGTAGCGCGCGACCAGGTCGGCGACGTGGTTGCCGACCATCCCGCCGAACCAGCGCAGCTGCTCGCGCTGGTGCGCCAGGTCGTCGCCGACGTACGCCGGGGCCGCGACGCAGATCGTGATGCCGCCCGGGTCGCGCCCGGCCGCGCGCGCCGCGTCCCGCACCGCGCCGATCGTCCAGCGCGCGATCGCCGGGTCCGCGCACTGCAGGATGAAGCCGTCGGCGTGCTCGCCGACCGTCTTCAGCGCCTTCGGCCCGTACCCCGCCATCCACATCTCCAGCCGGCCGTTGCGGATCCACGGGATCTGCACGGTCGTGTCGTTCAGCTCGACCGCCCGCCCCTCGGCGAGCTCCTTGACCACGTGCATGCAGTCGCGCACGGTGGCCAAAGTGGACGGTGGCTTCCCGACGACCCGGTGCGCGGAGTCGCCGCGGCCGATGCCGCAGACCGTCCGGTTGCCGTACATGTCGTTGAGCGTGGCGAACGTCGACGCCATCACCGACCAGTCGCGCGTGCCCGGGCTGGTCACCATCGGCCCGACCACCAGCGACGACGTCGCGGCCAGGATCGCCGAGTAGATGACGAACGGCTCCTGCCACAGCACGCAGGAGTCGAACGTCCAGCCGTAGTGGAATCCGGCGTCCTCGGCGTCCTTCATCAGCCGCACGACGTCCCGCGCGGGCGGGTCCGTCTGCAGCACGATCCCGAAGTCCATGGGCCGCTCCTAGTTCAGGTACTGGTTCAGCGAGCGGGACAGGAACTTGCCGTGCGAAGTACTTCCCGAGAAACCGGAAGGCGACACCACGACCCGCCCACGAGACAGGACCGTGTGCACACGACCGGTCAGCTCGAACCCTTCGTACGCCGAGTAGTCCACGTTCATGTGGTGCGTCTCGGCCGACAGGGTCTGGGTCGCCGTGGGGTCGTAGACGACGATGTCGGCGTCCGAACCCGCGGCGATCACGCCCTTGCGCGGGTACAGCCCGAACATCCGCGCCGGCGTCGCCGAGCACGTCTCGACCCAGCGCCCGAGCGTCAGCTCGCCCGCGACGACGCCCTGGTGCAGCAGGTCCATCCGGTGCTCGACGCCGGGCATGCCGTTCGGGATCGCCCGGAAGTCGCCGCGGCCCAGCTCCTTCTGGTCCTTGAAGCAGAACGGGCAGTGGTCGGTCGAGACGACGGACAGGTCGTTCGTCCGCAGCCCGCGCCACAGGTCGGCCTGGTGCGACTTCTCCCGCAGCGGCGGCGAAGCGACGTACTTCGCGCCCTCGAAGTCCGGCTTCGCCAGGTCCTCGATGGACAGGTAGAGGTACTGCGGGCACGTCTCGGCGAAGACGTTCTGCCCCTCGTTGCGCGCCTCCGCCACGGCCGCAAGCGCTTGCGACGCCGAGAGGTGCACGATGTAGAGCGGCGAGCCGGTGACCTTCGCGAGCTGGATCGCCCGTGACGTCGCCTCGCCCTCCAGCTCCGGCGGCCGGGTCAGGCCGTGCTGCACCGGGTCGGTGTTCCCGGCGGCCACGGCCTGCGCGGCCAGCTGGTCGATCGCGATGCCGTTCTCCGCGTGCATCATGATCGTGGCGCCGATCTCGCGCGCCTTCTGCATGGCCAGCAAGATTTCGCCGTCGGTCGAGTAGAACACGCCCGGGTAGGCCATGAACATCTTGAAGCTGCCGACCCCGGCGTCGACGCAGGCTTCCATCTCCTTCAGCGACTGGTCGTTGACGTCGGAGACGATCATGTGGAAGCCGTAGTCGATCGCGCAGTTGCCGTCGGCCTTGGTGTGCCACTTGTCCATCGTGGACAGCAGCGACGTGCCCTTGGCCTGCACGGCGAAGTCGATGATCGTCGTCGTGCCGCCCCACGCCGCGGCCGTGGTGCCGGTGGCGAACGTGTCGACGGAGTGCGTGCCGCCGAACGGCATCTCCATGTGCGTGTGCGCGTCGATCCCGCCCGGCAGCACGTACTTGCCGGTGGCGTCGATCGTCTCGTCGCCGGTCAGCGTGCCGGGCGCGCCGACGGCGGCGATGGTCTCGCCGTCGACCAGCACGTCCGCCAGCAGCGCACCCGACGGCGAAACGACCTGACCGCCCTTGATGAGCGTGGTCATCAGGCCTCCGTGAGGGGGCCGTAGGTGTCCGGCCGGCGGTCGCGGTAGAACGCCCACAGGTCGCGGACCTCGTCGACCAGGGTCATGTCGAGGTCGCGGATGACGACCTCGTCGTCGGTGTCGGACGCGGCGTCGCCGATCAGCTGGCCGCGCGGGTCGGCGAAGTACGTCTGGCCGTAGAAGTCGTTCTCGCCCAGGGGTTCCACGCCGACGCGGTTGATCGCGCCGACGAAGTACTCGTTCGCCACGGCGGCCGCCGGCTGCTCCAGCTTCCACAGGTACTGCGACAGGCCGCGGCTGGTCGCCGACGGGTTGAACACGATCTTCGCGCCCGCCAGGCCCAGCGCGCGCCAGCCCTCCGGGAAGTGCCGCTCGTAGCAGATGTAGACGCCGATGCGGCCCACGGCGGTGTCGAACACCGGGTAGCCCAGGTTGCCGGGCCGGAAGTAGAACTTCTCCCAGAACCCCTTGACCTGCGGGATGTGGTTCTTGCGGTGCTTGCCGAGGTACGTGCCGTCGGCGTCGATCACCGCGGCGGTGTTGTAGTACACGCCGGGCTGCTCGACCTCGTACATCGGCACGATCAGCACCACGCCGTGGCGCGCGGCGACCTCCTGCATGAGCTTGGTCGTCGGCCCGTCCGGGATGCCCTCGGTGTAGGAGTAGAACTCGGTGTCCTGCACCTGGCAGAAGTAGGGGCCGTAGAACAGTTCCTGCAGGCAGACGACCTGGGCGCCCTGCGAGGCGGCGGAGGCGATGTGGTCCACCGCCGCCTTGATCATGGACTCCTTGTCACCCGTCCACCGCTGCTGGATCAATGCGGCTCGGACCACGCTCACTGGCTTCCTCCTTGTTCGATGATGCGGACAGGGCGGCGAAGACGACGAACGCCGAGACGAAGCCGACCACCCAGTTGTAGTCGTAAAGCGGCTTGAGGAACGGGATGAGCCCGCTGTCGGGGAACGGCCCGCCGTACGCACCGCCGACCGAAAGAACGGCTCCGACCAGCGTCGCGACCAGCGCGCGCCAGTTCCAGCCCCCGCTGAACCAATACACCCCATCGGGTGTGTAGAGGTCCTTCAGCTTGAGCTTCGTGCGGGCGATCACCCAGTACCCGGCCACCAGCACGCCGGCGACCGCGCCGAGCAGGCCGCCGTAGAAGCCGAGCCACGCGAAGATGTAGATGTTCGGGTCGGAGTAGAGGCGCCACGGCTGGATCAGGATGCCGATGACGCCGGTGATCCCGCCGCCGATCGCGAAGGTGATCTTCTTCGGGAAGGCGTTGGAGAAGTCGTAGGACGGGCTGACGACGTTGGCCGCGAGGTTCGCCGAGATCGTCGCGAGCACCAGCGCGACCAGCGCGACGACGACCACGACCGGGCTGGTGAACTTGTCGGCCAGCTGCGCCGGGTCCCAGATGTCCTCGCCGTAGAGCACGTGCCCGCCCGACGTGGTCAGGATGGCGACGATCGCGATGAACGTCATCGTCGTCGGCAGGCCGAGGATCTGGCCGCGGACCTGCTTGCGCTGACTGCCGCCGAAGCGGGTGAAGTCGGGCATGTTCAGCGAGAGCGTCGACCAGAACGCGATCATCGCCATCAGGGACGGCGCGAACACCTTCCAGAAGTCCGGGCCCCAGCCGAGCTTGCCGCCGTCGGCCAGGATCGGGCCGAGTCCGCCCGCCTTGACCAGCACGTAGCCGAGCATGATCAGGAAGCCGACCGACACCAGCGGCGCCGTCCAGTTCTCGAACCGGCGGACCGCGTCCATGCCGCGCCAGATGATCAGCATCTGGCCGATCCAGAAGACCACGAAGGACAGCCAGAGCGTCCAGTGCTGCCCGGCGATCTCCGGCGCGTCCCGCCACCACGAGCCGAGCAGGCGTCCGAGGATGACGTAGATGGCCTCGCCGCCGACCCAGGTCTGGATGCCGAACCAGCCGCACGCGATGAACGCCCGCAGCAGCGCGGCCAGGTTGGCGCCGCGCATGCCGTAGAAGGCGCGGGCGAACACCGGGAACGGGATGCCGTACTTCGTGCCGGCGTGGCTGTTGAGCAGCATCGGCGCCAGCACGACCAGGTTGCCGATGGTGATGGTGATGAGCGCCTGCACCCAGTTCATGCCGAGGGCGATCAGCGACGCGGCCAGTGCGTAGCTGGGGATGTTGTGCGCCATCCCCATCCAGAGCGCGAAGTAGTTGTAGGTGGTCCAGGTTCGCTTTTGGACCGGGACGGGGGCCAGTTCGTCGTTGAAGAACCGGCTGCCTTCGAGAGACCGGACGTCACCGGGTTCGAGCTCGACCCGGCCGTCCTCGTGCACGCGCTGGTCTGCGGGTGTCGGCGCCATTGCGGAATCTTCCGCGCCGGTGCGCGCGGGTGGCATTGGCAGACTGTTCACTCTTCGGCGCGTCGGAACGCAGACTGTCGATTGCGTTCACGTCGTGGCAATGCATGACGTACGTCACACATCACGCCGTAGTCCTCACGCAACCTCTTCGCAACACGCGGGCCCCGTGACCTGCCGGTTCGCGTCTTCACAGGATCTCCACAGTTCGCGCCGACCGTCTCCACCTCCGGTGCTTAAAGTCGCCCCTATGGAACTGGGTGGACGGCGCGTGCTGGTCGTCGAGGACGACGTCACGATCGCCGCGTCGATCGCGGCCCGGCTTCGGGCCGAAGGGTTCACCGTGGACGTCGCCCACGACGGCCCGGCCGCCGTCGAGGCCGAAGCTTCGCTCGAGCCGGACCTGGTGGTGCTGGACGTGATGCTCCCGGGCTTCGACGGCCTGGAGGTCTGCCGCCGGATCCAGGGGCGGCGGCCGGTGCCGGTGCTCATGCTGACCGCGCGCGCCGACGAGACGGACATGCTGGTCGGGCTCGGCGTCGGTGCCGACGACTACCTCACGAAGCCGTTCTCGATGCGGGTCCTGACGGCTCGGGTGCACGCGCTGCTGCGGCGCGTCGAGCGATCTTCGTCCGCGCACGGCGCGCGGATCGTGCTGGGCGACCTCGAGATCGACGTCGACCAGCGGCGCGTCGCCCGGGCCGGGGTGGCGGCGCAGCTGACGCCGATCGAGTTCGACCTGCTGGTGCACTTCGCGCGGCGGCCACGGGTGGTGCAGCCGCGGGAACGGCTGCTCTCGGAGGTGTGGGCGTGGGACGTGCACGGCACGTCCGCGGGGACGCGGGCGGTGGACAGCCACATCAAGGCCCTCCGGCGGAAGCTCGGCGCGGACCTGATCCGCACCGTGCACGGCGTCGGCTACGCGCTGGAGGCGGGATCGTGAAGCGCGTCATCGTGACGGTGGCCGAGCTGCTGCCGCGGCCGCTCGACCGCGTCCGGTCGATCAAGCTGAAGCTGGCGATCCTGATGCTCGCGTCCGGCGGGGTCGCGTTCGCCTTCTTCAACTGGCAGATCGGCTGGCTGCCGCCGAAGACGACGATCACCGCGATGGTGCTGGCCCTGGTGCTCTCGCAGGTGCTGGCGCACGGGATGACCCGGCCGCTGCGCGAGATGACGGCGGCCGCGCGGGAGATGGCGAAGGGCGACTACACGCGTCGCATCCGCGCCACCACTCGCGACGAGGTGGGCGAGCTGGCGCAGGCGTTCAGCCAGATGGCGGGCGACCTCGGCGACGCGGACCGACAGCGCCGCGAGCTGGTGGCGAACGTGTCCCACGAGCTGCGGACGCCGATCACGGCGTTGAGCGGGGTGCTGGAGAACCTCGTCGACGGCGTCGAGGACCCGGACCCGGCGACGTTGAAGACGGCGCTGCAGCAGACCGAGCGGCTGGCGACGCTGGTCGACGAGCTGCTGGACCTGTCGCGGCTGGACGCGGGCGCGATCCCGCTGCACAAGACGTCGTTCCCGCTGGCCGCGTTGTTGTCGGACGTCGTCGGCGAAGCGGCCTTCGCGGGTCGCGGGGTGCGCTTCGAGGTGGCGGTGACGCCGCCGGAAGCGGTGGTGACGGCGGACCGCGGCCGGCTGTTCCAGGTGGTGGCGAACCTGCTGGAGAACGCGGCCCGCCACGGCCCCGCGGGCGGCGTGGTGCGGATCCTCGCGGAGACGCGGGTGGGCGAGGTGCGCATCGACGTGTGCGACGAAGGCCCGGGCATCGCCCCGGCGGACCGCACGCGGGTCTTCGAGCGCTTCACGCGCGGCGAGCGCCCGACCGGCGGCGGCACGGGCCTGGGGCTGGCGATCGCGCGGTGGGCGGTGGAGCTGCACGGCGGGTCGATCGGCGTGGTGGAGCCATCGGCGGGAACCGGCGGCCGGATCCGGGTGACCCTCCCGACGGCCTGAGTGCCGGGGGTCGTGAGAAGCCGAGCACAGCGGCACCTGACATTTGCGAACGTGAACGCGAGTACGCGAGAAAGCAGGCGAGATGCCCAAGTCCAGTGTCGGTGGCGGCGGCGTGCCACGCGGTAAGCGCTCGGCCGGGCCTCGGGTGGCCGGGGCGCCGGAGGGTTCGGGCGGTTCGGCCACGCCGGTTGACGCGACCGCGCCGGGAAGTGGCGGCGCGCGGAGGGGTGCAGCGGCCGGTGGCGGGCCGGAACTTGGTGCGGCTGCGGGACGCGAGCCAGAGACGAGCGGTCGGTCGGGGCAGGTGTGGTCGGCTGCGGGCGCGGCCGGTGGAGTGGGCGCGGCGGGAGGTGTCGGCGCGCGGCAGGGTGCGGTTGGCGGTGGCGGGCCTGAGCTGGGTGCTGCCGTGGGGCCGGAACCAGGGACGGGTGGTGGGTTGGGGGCCGGTGGTGGGGTGGCCGTGGCCGCGCCGCCGGTGTTGATGCGGCCGCTGCCGCCGCCCAAGTCCGCTGTGGTGCCGTTGCCGTCTTCCGTGTTGCCGGCCGCCGGGGTGGCTGGGGTGGTTGCCGCGCTGGTGCTGCCCGTTTGGCGGCCCGGGATCGGGTGGCTGCTCACCGGGATCGCCGTTGTCGGGGCCGTCGTCGTCGCCGATCGGCGGGCTCGGGACGGCCAAGACGGGACCTTCACCTGGCGCAACGCCGGGTGGGCCGCCCTTTCCCTCGCGTTGCTGGGCATGGGGGCCATCCGGGCGTCCGGGTGGCTGTTCGTCCTCTGCGTGCTGGGGGCCGTCGTCAGTGGATCGCTGGCACTGGTGGGGAAGCGGACCGTCCACACCGTTCTCTACGACGTGCTCGCCGTCCCGCTCGAAGCGCTGCGGGCGGTTCCGTGGGCCGGCCGCGGACTCGGGAAGTTCACCGCTCGCCGCGACGGTGTGGCCCGGCGGATCGCGCTCGCCGTGCTGGCCGCCGCGGTGCTCGTCGCCGTCTTCGTGCCGCTGCTCGCCAGTGCCGACGCCGCCTTCGCCGCGCTCGTCCGGGCGATGATCCCCGACCTCAGTGTCGCGACCGTCGCGCGGTGGTGTCTCGTCTTCGTCGTCGCCGCGTCGGTCGTCGCCGGGGCCTGTTACTTCCTCGCCGCGCCACCGCCTCGGGCGACGGCCGACCGTCCACATCGGAGCAAATACGGTCTGGAGTGGACGGTCCCGCTCGGCGTCCTCGTGCTGCTCTTCAGCGTCTTCGTCGCGGTCCGGCTGGTCGCGCTCTTCGGTGGCACCGAGTACGTCCTGCGCACCAGCGGCCTGACCGCGGCCGAATACGCCCGCGGCGGCTTCTGGCAGCTCTGCGCGGTGACGGTGCTGACGCTCGCCATCGTCGCCGCCGCGCTGCGCTGGGCGCCGGACGTCACCCGGGCCGACCGGCTCCGCCAGCGCGTCCTGCTCGGGGCGCTCAGCGGGCTGAGCCTGGTGCTCGTCGGGTCCGCGCTGAGTCGCATGTGGACCTACCAGGAGGCCTACGGCTTCACGGTGTTGCGGCTGCTGGTCGAAGTCTGCGAGCTGTGGTTCGGCGCGGTTTTCGTGCTGGTGATCGCTTCGCTGGTCAAGCTGCGCTCGGCGTGGCTGCCCCGCGCGGCCGTCGGCACCGCCGCCGCGGCGCTGCTGACGCTCGCCCTCCTCGATCCGGAACGGCTCATCGCCGACGCCAACCTCGACCGCGCCGCGGCCGGAAAGCCCCTGGACCACAGCTATCTCGGCGGGTTCTCGACGGACGTCGTCCCGGTCGTCTCGGCGCGGCTGCCCGAGCCGGTGCGCACCTGCGTGCTGCGGCGGATCCTCGCCGACGACACCCCGGACGGCTGGCCCGCGTGGAACCTCAGCCGCTCCACGGCGCGCGAGGTCACCCTCGGCCGGTGCGGCTGAACCGAACGGGGCGTTCGTGCGTGGTCCATGAGGTCGAGCGGGAGCCACCGGGCCGTCGTGGGGGCGGCCCGGCGGCTCCCGCGCGCGAAAACCGATGAAACCCGTTCAGAAGGCGAAGACGTCGTCGGAGTCGCGGACGGCCTCGCAGCGGTTGGCGTAGGTCGTGCGGAACGACACCGGCTTGCCGCGCCAGGTGCCGACCACCGTGATGTCGACCGGGGCGTAGATCAGCGTGCACGCCTGCTGCCGGCCGCGGATGCGGGTGAAGTCGCCGTTGACGCCTTCGAGGACGTCGCACGCCTTCCCGCGCTTCGGGTGCGTGCCGCCGGTCGGGTCGCAGGTCAGCACGACCGAGCCGATCCGGTCGGCGGTGTCGTGGCTGGTCAGCTGCAACGTCGACGCCGGCGGCTGCGCGGGCGCGAGACAGCTCAGGCTCATCAGGCAGGCAGCGAACGGGAGGAGGGCCATATCGGTCTCATCGGCAGGCCGAAGGTGCTCACTGTGCTGCACGTCCGGGTGAGTCTTCTTCGCTCGGCCGGGTGAGGTCCACCGCCAGCAGCGCGACGTAGAGCGAGAGCATCGACTCCGGCTCCTCCAGCCGGACGCCGAGGACCTGCTCGATCCGGGCGAGCTGCTGGTAGTACGCCGTCCGCGAGGTGTGCGCGGCCGCGGCCGCCGCGGACTTGTTGCCGCCCTGCTCGCAGTAGTGCCGCAGCGCCTGCACGAGCCGGCTGCCGGACGCGGCGTCGCGGTGCAGCAACGGCCCCAGCTCGCGGGTCGCGAACGCCGTCACCCGCTCGTCCCCGGCGAGCAGGTGCAGCAGGCCGCGCAGCCGGACGTCGGACAGCCGGTGCAGCACCCGTTCCTCGCCGGCGCCCAGGGCGGCGGCCGCGACCTGCCCGGCTTCCAGCAGCGTCCGGCTCGCCTCGGCGGGCGAGAGCACCGTGGTGCCGACCGCGAGCACCCCCGGGGCGCTGCTGCGCGCCTCGCGGACGTCGGTGGCGAGCCGCTGCAGCACCGCGTCGGCGTTCGCCTCGAGGGACAGCGCGATCAGCGCCCGCACCCCGGTATCGTCGGTCGCCACCAGCGCCGACACCTTCGCGCGGCGCGCGGCCAGCGCCGTCGCCTCGGCCAGCTCGCGCAGCACCGGCGGCGTCGACAACGCCGGCCGCCCGGTGCCGGTGAACCGCGGCCGCACCGCGAGCCCGACCAGCTGCCGCCCGGCCAGCGGCACGGCCAGCGCGGACGCCCGGGCCAGCAGCTCCGCCGACGGCGCGGGCGAGGCCAGCAGCTCGGCGAGCACCGCGCGGTGGGCCTGGCGCTCCAGGCCGTCGGAGTCCTTGGCGACCAGCCGGTGCACGGCGAGCGCGGACGCGGCGCGTTCGGCGACCACGCGGTGGCGGTGCGGCGGCTGGTCGGCGCACACGACGATCAGCCGCGCCCAGTCGTGGCCGCGCGCGCCGACGATCGTGACCAGCCAGCCCGCGTTCGCGTGGTAGCCGGTGCGCTCGCCGACCTGGACCACCCGGGACCGCGCGGGCCAGCCCGTGAGCAGCTCGGCCGGGTCGGTGCCGGCCGCGTCGTAGGCCAGGACCTCGTGCGAGAGCGTCTCCAGCACCACCGGCTGCTCGGTGAGCCGCGCGACCTCGCCCAGCACGACGCCGGGTTCGGCGCCCGCGACCGTGAGCGCGGTGAACGTCTCGTGCACCCGCTCGGCCGCGCGCAGCTCGGCGACCTGGGCGTCGACGATCTGGCCGTTGACGGCCTCGGTGACGCTCACGAACCGCGTCTCGCGTGACAGCGTGACCAGCGGGAACCCGTGCGCGTCGGCGGCCTCGACCAGGGCCGCGGGCAGCTTGTCGCTCCAGTGCCGGACCAGCTCGATCACCACGCCGGCGGCGCCGACGCCGGCCAGGTCGGCGACGTAACGGGCCAGCGACGGGCCGTCGTCGGGCAGCGCGACGCCGGTCGTCAGCACCAGCTCGCCGCCGCGCAGCAGGTGCGCGATGTCGGCGACCTCGGCGACGTGCGCCCAGCGCACGGGCGCGTCCAGCCCGGCGGCACCCGCGACGACGTGCGGCCGGCCCTGGCGCAGCACCGGCAGCGCGAGCACGTCGGCCACGGTCGGGTACACGGCACCTCGCTGGTGATGGTTGCGATGATCGGCAGGGGACAGACTGTACGGCCGGGGCGGCGAGTCCGTACACGTTGCCGATGGCGTCCGCGTGGCGCCCGCCCGGACACTCGCAGGGACGTCCCCGAGCGAAGGAGTGCCCGTCGTGACCGACCGCATCAGCCACTGGATCGACGGCAAGCCGTTCACCGGGACCCCGGCCCGCACCGGCGACGTCTTCGACCCCGCCACCGGCCAGGTCCGCGCGCAGGTCGACTTCGCCGGGCAGGCCGAGGTGGACCAGGCCGTGGCGGCCGCGGCGGCGGCGCTGCCGGGCTGGCGCGGGACGTCGCTGGCCGGCCGGACGCGGGTGCTGTTCGCCTTCCGCGAGCTGCTCTCGGCGCGCAAGCACGAGCTGGCGAAGATCGTCACGAGCGAGCACGGCAAGGTCGAGTCCGACGCCGCCGGCGAGATCGCCCGCGCGATCGAGAACGTCGAGTACGCCTGCGGGGCCGCGCAGCTGCTCAAGGGCGGCTTCAGCGAGAACGCCTCCACCGGCGTCGACGTCTACTCGATCGCCCAGCCGCTCGGTGTCGTCGGCGTCATCTCGCCGTTCAACTTCCCGGCCATGGTGCCGCTGTGGTTCGTGCCGAACGCGCTCGCCTGCGGCAACACCGTCGTGCTCAAGCCCAGTGAGAAGGACCCGTCGGCGGCGGTGTTCCTCGCCGAGCTGTTCGCCGAGGCCGGGCTGCCCGCGGGCGTGCTCAACGTGCTGCACGGCGACAAGATCGCGGTCGACGGCCTGCTGGAACACCGCGACGTCAAGGCGATCTCATTCGTCGGGTCGACGCCGATCGCGCGGTACGTCTACGAGACCGGCACCCGCCACGGCAAGCGCGTCCAGGCCCTCGGCGGTGCGAAGAACCACATGATCGTGCTGCCGGACGCCGACCTCGACCTGGCCGCCGACGCCGCGGTGTCCGCCGGGTTCGGCTCGGCGGGGGAGCGCTGCATGGCCGTGTCGGTCGTGGTGGCCGTCGACCCGGTCGGCGACGAGCTGGTCGCGAAGATCGCCGAGCGGATCGGGAAGCTCAAGGTCGGCGACGGGCGTGACCCGGAGTCCGAGATGGGCCCGCTGGTCACCCGCGCCCACCACGAGCGCGTCGAGTCCTATGTGGACGCCGGGGTCGGGGCGGGCGCGTCGCTGGTCGTCGACGGCCGCGGCGTCGAGGTGCCGGGCGACGGCTTCTGGCTCGGCCCGACGCTGTTCGACCACGTGCGCCCGGAGATGTCGATCTACACCGACGAGATCTTCGGCCCGGTGCTGTCGGTGGCGCGCGCGGCGTCCTACGACGAGGCCCTGGACCTGGTCAACGCCAACCCGTACGGCAACGGCACGGCCATCTTCACCGGCGACGGCGCGGCCGCGCGGCGGTTCCAGAACGAGGTCGAGGTCGGCATGGTCGGCGTCAACGTCCCGATCCCGGTGCCGGTCGGCTACTACTCCTTCGGCGGCTGGAAGGACTCGCTGTTCGGCGACAGACACGCCTACGGGCCGGAGGGCTTCCACTTCTTCACGCGCACCAAGGTCGTCACCTCGCGCTGGCCCGACCGGTCGCACGCCGGGGTGAACCTGGGGTTCCCGCGCAATTCCTGACGTGATCCGGGATTGTCCGGGGCGCTTCGCGGGTTGAGACCCGGTGGAGCACCCCGGACGACGATGGGACGAAAGATGAGTGCGAAGAACTCAGGCACCTTCACGATCGGTGGCGACCTGCCGGTGACCCGGCTGGGGTACGGCACGATGCAGCTCACCGGGCCCGGCGTCTGGGGTGACCCGAAGGACCCCGACGAGGCCGTCCGCGTGCTGCGGCGCGCCGTCGAGCTGGGTGTCACGTTGATCGACACCGCCGACGTCTACGGCCCGTTCGTCGCCGACCTGCTGCTGAAGAAGGCCCTGCACCCGTACGCCGACGACCTCGTCATCGCGACCAAGGCCGGCTTCACCCGGCAGGGCCCGAACGAGTGGATTCCCGTCGGCCGGCCCGAGTACCTGCGCCAGCAGGTCGAGCTGAGCCTGCGCCACCTCGGCCTGGAGCGGATCGACCTGCTGCAGCTGCACCGGATCGACCCGAAGGTGCCGGTCGCCGAGCAGATCGGGGAGCTGAAGAAGCTGCAGGACGAGGGCAAGATCCGGCACATCGGCCTGTCCGAGGTCGGCGTGGCGGACCTGCAGGAGGCGCAGAAGACCGCGGAGATCGTGTCCGTGCAGAACATGTTCAACCTGGTCAAGCGCGACGCCGAGCCGCTGCTGGAGCACGCCACCGAGCACGGCATCGCGTTCATCCCGTGGTTCCCGCTGGCCACCGGCGCCCTCGCCGGCCCGGACAGCCCGCTGAGCACCCTGGCCAAGGAGCACGACGCGTCGCCGTCGCAGCTCGCGCTGGCCTGGCTGCTCAAGCGCTCGCCGGTGGTGCTGCCGATCCCGGGCACGTCCTCGGTCGCGCACGTCGAGGACAACATCGCGGCGGCGGACATCGAGCTGACGGACGCCGAGTTCGACGCCCTCTCCGAGGCGGCCGCCTGACCCCCTGTGGGAAAGCCGTGAAGGCCTCCTTCCCGGCCATAAGAGCCGGGAAGGAGGCCTTCACGGCTTTCAGGTGGTGGTGAGCGCGCCGAGGGCGGGAGATCGCTACGCGGGGAGCACGTTGATCAGCAGCTTGCTGCGCGGCGTGACCAGCACGGTGTTGACCCGGTCCGGCCGGATCCGCTCGCGGAGCTTCCGCTCCAGCGGGTAGGTCCGGCCGCCGGCGCGCAGGCTGAACGTCTCGATGCTCTTGAACCCGGCCGGGCTGTGGTGCAGGCCGATCGGGTACTCGTCGGTGAGACGCGCGGTGTCGAAGTCGTGCGTCCAGCCGGTGACCGCGAGCAGCCGCCCACCGGCGGCGTCGGCCAGCCGCCGCCAGCAGATGTACGAGAACCAGGCGGTCAGCGCCAGGATCGGGACGACGGTGCCCAGCACCTCGCCCGCGGTGTCGGCCACCGTGGCGATGAGCACCGCGACCACCACTCCGGCGACCGCCACCACCGCGGCCGCCCAGAAGTTGAGGTCGAGCAGCTTCCCGCGCTGGGCGGGGTGGAGCTGCCCGTTGCGGTTGGCCAGCTCCACCTCGGCCTGCTCGATCACTCGCCCTCGCCTTCGGGGTGTTCCTTCTCGTAGGCCTCTTGGCCCTCGTGGTAGCGGTCGATCTGCTCGTTCTCCTGGCGGCGGCCCTCGGTCGCCACGCCGACGTTGTCGGCGGTGTTCCAGCGGACCTGTTCCTTGGGGTCGAGCACCTTGTGCTGGTTCAGCACGTTGCGGCCCTCCTCGGAGTACTTGCCAGGGCCCTCGAGCTTCTCGCGGCCGGGCACGTGCTCCTTGGCGGCGTCGCTCCAGCCCTTGGCCGTCTCCTCGGCGGTCTTCGCCTCCTTGCCCGCCTGCTTCAGCTCGGTGGCCTTGCGCTCGATGCCCGCGGCCGTGTCGACGCTCTTGTCCACCAGCTTGTCGACGCCCTTGCCCACCCTCTTCAGCGCGTTCGCCGCGCCTTCGAGGGCCGCCTTCGACTTGCCGGCGCCCTTGGCCAGGCTCTCCAGCTTCTCGACGACCTTCGTGATGCGCGTGCTGATCTTCTCCGCGAGCACCCCGCCCTCGACGACGGAGTCGGCGATGAACGCCGCGATCGTGCCGCCGAAGGTGCACCACGACGCCGCGAGCGCGGCCAGCGCCTTGACGATCAGCTCGCCGACGAACGACGAGATCATGTCGCGGATCAGCCCGCGCTCGGTGCCGACCAGCGCGGCGCCGACGTTCATCGCCGTCGATGCGCTGTCGGCGTGCGAGGCCGCTCCGCGCAGGACGCCGACGTAGCTCTCCGCCGTTCGCTGGTACGCCTCCGCGGAGCCGCAGTCGCTGAACGACTGCCCGACCTTCGCCGCCTTCTGCTCGTACTGCTCGGCCGTCTCGGTGAGCTGCTTCGAGATGTTCGACCAGGTCACGGCCTTGGCCGTGACGGCCTCGGGCTTGCCGGCGAGCTTGTCGAGGCCGTCCTTGAGGAAGCTGATGTGCTCGATCAGCCAGCCGACACCCGCGCCGGCCAGCGTCCCGAGCGGGTCCATCGCCGCGCCCAGCAGGTCGAGGGCGTCGGTGCCGACGTCCATGGCGAGGTTGCCCCAGTCGCCGTTGCGCGCGTCGGTCAGCGTCGAGGCGGCGTCGCTGAAGATGCCGGCGCCGCCGGTCTGGGCGTTGACGTTGTCCAGCTCGCCCTTCGAGCCGTCGCCCATCCCGCTCCAGAAGCCGCCTGACGACTCGCTCGTCGCGACCAGCGGGTTCTCCTGCGTCTCGGTCATGCCGGCAGCTCCTTGCCGATGCCTTCGATGAGGCTCTTCGTGTGCTGCTCGTGCTCGCTGAACGCCGTGTGCGCGGTCTTCACCCGGTCCGCGACGTCGTGCCCGGCGTCGACGGCGGCCTGGAGGAAGCCGTCGGCCTGGTCGACCCACCCCTGGATCGGGACGGCGAAGACCTGCCCGACGATGCCGAACGCGTCGAAGTCGAGCGCCTGGGCGGTGCCCGCGGCGTCGAGCGCCTGCTGCACCCGGCCGGCGATCTCGCGGATCTCGTCCTCGTGGCCGCCGAGGACGTCGAAGTCGACCTTCATGGCCGCCATCACAGCCCCCGGCGCAGGATCGGGCCGCCGAAGTCCTCGTCGTCACCCGGCCGCGGCGGCGGTTTCCGGGGGAAATCCCGAGGTGATTCCTCTTCGGGCAATTCGGGCTCCGGAATCTGTTCCCGGAGGAATTTCATCGCGTCGCTGCCGGCGCCGATCACCGGCGCCATCACGCTCGTCAGCTGCTGGGCCGCCTGCACCTGGGCGCGTCTCGCGGTGGCCACGACGGCGGCGGCGAGGCGGGCGCGCGGCAGCTCGTCGGCACGCGGGCCGAAGGTGAGTTCCTGCAGCGCACCGCTGGTGTTGACGGTCACCGTGACGGCGCCGTCGGCGCTCGTGGCCGTCGCCGAGATGTGCTGGAGCCGGACCTTGGCCTCCGCGGCGCGCCGGGCGATTTCGGGCATACCGGCCGAAGCGGATTCAGTGGTGTTCACGGCGACCTCGAAAGTCGGGGAAGGGCATGCGGATCAGAGGCAGCAAACCCCGTTTCGGTTCCGCCGACAACCCGGAAAATCTTTCCGAGAACAACGCATGGGAATTCATTTGTCCGTTCTTTACCCGGGGCGAGACGGGCGGTGTTGAGCGCGACCGGCTCAGGCTTCCGTAAACTCGGCATGAGCAGCGAGCGAAGTGGGTGAGGAACGGGTGGCCAACGCGGACGAACGCCGCTTCGACGTGCTGCGCGCGATCGTCGCCGACTACGTCTCCAACCAGGAGCCGGTCGGCTCGAAGACGATCGTCGAACGGCACAACCTGGGCGTGTCCAGCGCGACCGTGCGCAACGACATGGCCACCCTCGAAGAAGAGGGCTACATCACCCAGCCGCACACCAGCGCCGGGCGGATCCCGACCGACAAGGGCTACCGGCTCTTCGTCGACCGGCTGTCCGAGATCAAGCCGCTGAGCGCGGCCGAGCGCCGCGCGATCACGACGTTCCTCGACAGCGGCACGGACCTCGACGACGTCCTGCGCCGCTCGGTCCGGCTGCTCGCGCAGCTGACCCGGCAGGTCGCCGTCGTCCAGTACCCGATGCTGACCAACGCCGCGGTGCGCCACCTCGAAGTGGTGCCGCTGACCCCGGCCCGGCTCATGCTGGTGCTGATCACCGACTCCGGCCGCGTCGACCAGCGGACCGTCGACCTCGGCGACGTCATCACCGAGGACGGCGTCGCGCGGTTGCGCACGGTGCTCAACGCCGCGATGGCCGGCCGGCGGCTCAACGAGGCCGCCGCGCGCGTCGCCGAACTCCCCGACAAGTCGCCCGGCGAACTGCGCGACGCGCTCATCCGCGTGTGCACGGTGCTGGTCGAGTCACTGGCCGAACACCCCGAAGAACGCCTGGTCCTGGGCGGTACGGCGAACCTCACCCGCAACGTCGCGGACTTCCCCGGCTCGCTGCGCCAGGTCCTCGAAGCGCTCGAGGAGCAGGTCGTCGTCCTCAAGCTCCTCGCCGCCACCCGCAACCCCGGTGCGATCACGGTGCGCATCGGTGAGGAAAATGAGGACGAGCAGATGCGCAGCACCTCGGTCGTCTCGATCGGGTACGGCCAGGACATGGTGCTCGGCGGCATGGGGGTGGTCGGCCCGACCCGGATGGACTACCCCGGCACGATCGCCGCGGTGCGCGCGGTCGCCAACTACGTGGGTCAGATCCTGTCCGGCCGCTGAGCCGGGCAGAGCAGAAGGAGAAGCAGAGACGGTGGCGAGGGACTACTACGGCATCCTCGGGGTGGCGAAGAACGCGAGCGACCAGGACATCAAGCGCGCGTACCGGAAGCTGGCCCGAGAGCTGCACCCCGACGTCAACCCGTCGGAGGACGCGCAGCACAAGTTCGGCGAGGTGACGACCGCCTACGAGGTGCTGTCCGACCCGCAGAAGCGCAAGATCGTCGATCTCGGCGGCGACCCGATGGACGGCGGCGGCCGCGGCGGCGCGGGGGGCGGCGACCCGTTCGCCGGCTTCGGCGGCCTCGGCGACATCATGGACGCCTTCTTCGGCGCGGCCGGTGGCGGTGGCGGCGGTCGCGGGCGTGGCCCGCGCAGCCGCGTCCAGCCCGGTTCCGACGCCCTGATCCGGCTCGGCCTCAGCCTCGAGGACTGCGCGACCGGCGTGGACAAGGAGATCGCGGTCGACACCGCGATCGTCTGCGACCTCTGCCGCGGCGCGGGCACCACCGAGGGCACCGGCGTCAAGACCTGCGACACCTGTGGCGGCGCCGGCGAGGTCCAGTCCGTCCAGCGGTCCTTCCTCGGCCAGGTCGTCACGGCCCGCCCCTGTCCGGTCTGCCGAGGCTTCGGCGAGGTCATCTCCGACCCCTGCCGCCAGTGCGGCGGCGACGGCCGCATCCGCGCCCGCCGCAACGTCACCGCGAAGATCCCGCCGGGCGTCGGCGACGGCATGCGCATCCGGCTGTCCGGCCAGGGCGAGGTCGGCCCCGGCGGCGGCCCGGCCGGCGACCTCTACGTCGAGATCGACGAGACCCCGCACGAGGTCTTCGTCCGCCAGGGCCACGACCTGCACTGCAACTTCCGCATCCCGATGACCACGGCCGCGCTCGGCGCCACGGTGCCCATAGCGACCCTCGTCGACGGCGACTACGAGCTCGACGTCGAACCGGGCACCCAGCCCAACGCCGAGCTGGTCCTCACCGGCAAGGGCATGCCCCGGCTGCGGTCCTCGGGCCGCGTCGACGGCCGCGGCGACCTCCACGTCCACATCGACGTCGTCGTCCCGACCAAGCTCGACGAGGCCCAGCGCGAGCTGCTCATGGACCTCGCCACGCAGCGCGGCGAGGAAGTCCCGACCCTGGCGTCCAACGGCAACAAGCACGGCGGCCTGTTCTCCAAGCTGCGCGCCAAGAACCACCGCTGAGCTGCGCTGTGCCCGACACCACCCTGCCGGTCTTCCTCGCCGCCTCGGTGCCCGCCTCCGGGCGCACCGTGCTCGACGGCGAGGAAGCCCGGCACGCGGCGACCGTCCGCCGCCTGCGCGTGGGGGAGCGGCTGATCCTCTCCGACGGCGCGGGCGGCCTGGCCCGCTGCGTCGTCGACGCCGTCCAGCCCGGCCGCGACGCGCAGCTGACCCTCACGATCGAAGAACGCTGGACCGAGGAACCACCCGCGCTGCGCGTCGTAGTGGCCCAAGCCCTCGCCAAGGGCGACCGCGGCGAACTCGCCGTCGAACTCGCCACCGAGGCCGGCGCCGACGCCATCGTCCCCTGGCGCGCCGCCCGCAGCGTCGCCAAGTGGGACGACGGCGGCCGCGGCGACAAGGCCCTCGCCCGCTGGCGCACCACCGCCCGCGCCGCCGCGAAACAGGCCCGCCGCGCGCACGTCCCCGACGTCACCGAACCCGTCGGCACCCGCGAGCTCGCCGGTCTCGCCACGACGATGTCCCTGGTCATCGTCCTCGAGTCCGACGTCCCCGACCGCCTCACCGACCTGACGCTGCCCGACACCGGCGACGTCCTCCTCGTCGTCGGCCCCGAAGGCGGCATCACCGACGACGAACTCCACACCCTGCGCGAAGCCGGTGCCCGGGCCGTCCGCCTCGGCACCACCGTCCTGCGCACCTCCACCGCCGCGGCCGTCGCCCTCGGCGCGCTGGGCGCCCTCACCACCCGGTGGCAGTGAAAAGATCACCCCCGAAAAAAAGGCCGGTTTTTGCGCCCAGTTATGGCGCGATCACGCTCCGACCCGTTACTCTCGTTTACTAACGCGCCACACAGTGTTTCGGCGCGCCACTGGGAAAACACAGACCCCGCCGGGCACCTCCCCCCTCGGTCCGGCGGAGCCGCGGACGCGGTAGATCGACCCCCAGGATCTACCGCGCCGCGGCGTTTTCTCTCGCTTCGCTCGCTCCAACGCCGCTTCTGCGTTCGCGATGCCCTCTGGGGGTCAAACCCCCAGACCCCCAGCCGGGGCAAGCCCCGGACCCCCGCGGCTTTTGTGTTTCTCTCGTTCAAAAGGCGCGTTCCTTGCTCGGGCCTTCGGCCCTCGCCTCGTGTGGTCGGGTTGCTCGCTCGCTTCACTCGCATCGGTTCGTGTGGTCGGCTTGCGGGGTTGGTCGATAGGGTTCCTCCTATGAGTGAGGACGAGACGCTCTTCGAGCGGATCATTGCTGGTGAGATCCCTGCCGATGTTGTGTACTCGGACGAGACGACCTTTGCGTTCCGGGATATTCGGCCTCAGGCTCGGGTTCATGTGCTTGTGGTGCCCAAGAAGCGGTACCGGAACCTTGCTGAGTTGGCTGCCGGGGATCCGTCTCTCTTGGGTGAGGTTGTTGCTACTGCTCGTAAGGTTGCCGAGTTGGAGGGCATCCTTGGGAGTGGGTACCGGGTGGTTTTCAACACTGATGGGGATGCCGGGCAGACTGTGTTCCACGTGCATGCTCATGTGCTTGGTGGGGAGCCCTTGGGGTTCTTCGGGGCTCATGCGGGCTGATTAGCGGAAACCCGTCTGCGTTCTGTCGGTGGGTGCCAGTAGCATCGAGGGGTCAGTAGTCCCTCACCGAGAAAGCAGGGCCGAGGCCACGTGGCCGGAACCGCACCGGGTGGAGCCGCCCGACCCGACGTCCCCGGAGACGTCCCCAAGACCGACGACAGCGCTGCCACCCAGGCGGCCCAGTCCCGGTTCCCGATCCCCGACGCCGCCGCCCTCAGCCTGCTCGGCTCCCGCGACGAGAACCTGCGTGTCGCCGAGGAACTCCTCGCCGCCGACGTGCACGTGCGCGGCAACGAGGTCACCCTGACCGGCACCCCCGCCGACGTCGCCTTCGCCGAACGCGTCTTCGCCGAGCTCGTCACCCTCGCCACCGGCGGGCAGCAGGTCGGCCCGGACACCGTCCGGCGCACGATCGGGATGCTGAGCACCGGGGACGCGTCCCCGGCCGAGGTGCTCAGCCTCAACATCGTCTCCCGCCGCGGCAAGACCATCCGGCCCAAGACGCTCAACCAGAAGCGCTACGTCGACGCCATCGACAAGCACACCGTCGTCTTCGGCATCGGCCCGGCAGGCACCGGCAAGACCTACCTCGCCATGGCGAAGGCCGTCCAGGCCCTCCAGGCGAAGCACGTCACCCGCATCGTGCTCACCCGCCCGGCCGTCGAAGCCGGCGAGCGCCTCGGCTACCTGCCCGGCACCCTCAACGAGAAGATCGACCCCTACCTGCGGCCGCTCTACGACGCGCTGCACGACATGGTCGAGCCCGAGTCGATCCCGCGGCTCATGCAGGCGGGCACCATCGAGATCGCGCCGCTGGCCTACATGCGTGGCCGGACGCTGAACGACGCCTTCATCATCCTCGACGAGGCCCAGAACACCACGCCCGAGCAGATGAAGATGTTCCTCACCCGGCTCGGGCAGGGCTCCAAGATCGTCGTCACCGGTGACATCACCCAGGTCGACCTGCCCAACGGGCAGCGCAGCGGCCTCCGCGTCGTGCGCGACATCCTCGGCGGCGTCGAAGGCCTGCACTTCGCCGAACTGACCAGCCAGGACGTCGTCCGGCACAAGCTCGTCGGCGACATCGTCGACGCCTACGAGAAGTGGCAAGCCGTGCAGGACGCCCAGGACCAGCAGAGCAACGGCTGGAAGGGCACCCGGCGTTGAGCATCGAAATCGCCAACGAGTCCGGCGTCGACGTCGACGAGACGTCCATCGTCTCCGCGGCCCGCTACGCCCTCGACAAGATGGAGGTCAGCCCGCTCGCCGAGCTGTCCATCCTCCTGGTCACCCTCGAAGTCATGGAAGACCTCCACGAACGCTGGATGGACCTGCCCGGCCCCACCGACGTCATGGCCTTCCCGATGGACGAGCTCGACTCCTCCCGCCGTCCCGACGCGCCCGACGCGTCCCCGGCGCTGCTCGGGGACATCGTGCTCTGCCCGGCGTTCGCCAAGGACCAGGCCAAGACCGCGGGCCACCGCCTGATCGACGAGCTGCACCTGCTCACCGTGCACGGCTGCCTCCACCTCCTCGGCTACGACCACGCCGAACCCGCGGAGGAGCGCGAGATGTTCGCTCTCCAGAAGCGCATCCTCGGCGAGTACCAGGACGCCGTCGCCGCCCTGGAGAAACGCAACGCCCAGCGCAACACCGACGACCGCGTCCTCGGCATCGCCGGACTCGACGCGGACGCCGAGCCGGCCGTGGACGCCGGCCCAGCCGCCGGGGAAACGCCCTAGGCGCCAGCCATGGTCCAGCTCCTCTTCGCGATCGCGCTCGTGCTCCTCGCGGGCGTGTTCGCGGCGGCCGACGCCGCCGTCAGCACCGTCTCGCAAGCCCGGGCCGACGGCCTCGCCCGGATGGGCGTGCCCGGCGCCGGGCACCTCGCCGCGGTCATCGCCGAACGGCGCCGGCACATCAACCTGCTGCTCCTGCTGCGCCTCGGCTGCGAGCTCACGGCCACCGTGCTGGTCACCGTCTTCGTCGGCACCCGGCTGGCGCCGCTCGGCCTCGCCGTGCTGGTCACGGCGGTCGTCATGATCGTCGTGAGCTACGTCCTCATCGGCGTCGGCCCGCGCACCCTCGGCCGCCAGCACCCGTACCGCATCGGCCGCTACGTCGCCGGGCCCGTCCGCGTCCTCGGCTCGGTCCTCGGCCCGCTGTCCCGGCTGCTGATCCTCGTCGGCAACGCCATCACCCCCGGCCAGGGCTTCCGGGAGGGCCCGTTCAGCTCCGAGGTCGAGCTGCGCGAGCTCGTCGACCTCGCCCAGGAACGCGGCGTCGTCGAGGACTCCGAACGCGAGATGATCCACTCGGTGTTCGAGCTCGGCGACACCGTCGCCCGCGAGGTGATGGTGCCGCGCACCGAGATCGTCTGGATCGAGCGCACGAAGACCATCCGCCAGGCCCTCGCACTGGCCCTGCGCACCGGCTTCACCCGGCTCCCGGTGATCGACGAATCCGTCGACGACATCGTCGGCGTCGTCAACATCAAGGACCTCATGGCCGGGTACATGGACCCGGACGGCCCGAGCACCGTCGTCGACACGCTGATGAACGAGGCCGGCTTCGTCCCCGACTCCAAGCGGCTCGACGAGCTGCTCAAAGAGATGCAGCGCTCGCACAACCACATGGCCATCGCGGTCGACGAGTACGGCGGCACCGCGGGCCTGCTCACCATCGAGGACGTCCTCGAGGAGATCGTCGGCGAGATCACCGACGAGTCCGACGCCGACGAGCGCCCCGAGGTCGAAGAGCTCGACGACGGCGCGGTCCGCGTCTCGTCCCGGATGGGCATCGACGACCTCGGCGAGCTGTTCGGCATCGACCTCGAAGACCACGACGTGGAGACCGTGGGCGGGCTGCTCGCGGAACGACTGGGTAGGGTCCCGCTACCGGGGGCCGAAGCCGAGGTCGCCGGCCTCCGGCTGTTCGCCGAAGGCGGCAAGGATCGACGCGGCCGCATGCGCATCACCTCGGTGGTGGTGCACCCGGCCGACGCCGACGCGATGACCGACCCGGCCGACCGGACCACCCGGCGCCGCACGCGCCTGCCCCACCCCGACGAACGCGACAGGAGCGTCGAACATGCCTGACCTCGAGGCGGAGGACCAGAAGCTGGTCACCCTCGCCCGGTCCTCGCGCGCCCGGATCCAGGCCTCGGAAGGCGCGGCCGTCCGCGACACCGACGGCCGCACGTACACCGCGGGCACGGTCGACCAGCCGTCCTTCAAGCTCACCGCGCTGCAGGCCGCCGTGGCCGCCGCGCTCTCCAGCGGCGCCGAAGGCATCGAAGCCGCCGCCGTCGTCACCGGGGAGGGCCTGCTCAAAGAGGCGTCCCGGCACGCGATCCGCGACATCGCGAAGTACGCGCCGATCATCCTCGCCGACCCGGCGGGCGACGTCATCGAGGTGCTGAAGCGATGACCGAACACCGTTCCGGCTTCGCCTGTTTCGTCGGCCGTCCCAACGCGGGCAAGTCGACGCTGACCAACGCGCTCGTGGGCACCAAGGTCGCGATCACGTCGAGCAAGCCGCAGACCACCCGCCACGCGATCCGCGGCATCGTGCACCGCGAGGACGCCCAGCTCGTCCTCATCGACACCCCCGGCCTGCACCGCCCGCGCACGCTGCTCGGCCAGCGGCTCAACGACATCGTGCACACGACCTGGTCCGAAGTGGACGTCGTCGGCCTGTGCGTGCCGGCCAACGAGAAGATCGGGCCCGGCGACAAGTTCATCGCCGCCGAGCTGGAGAAGATCGCCCAGCGCACGCCGGTCATCGGCATCGTCACCAAGACCGACCTCGTCCAGCCGCAGCAGGTCGCCGAGCAGCTGCTGGCGCTGCAGAACGTGATGGACTTCGCCGAGCTGATCCCGGTGTCCGCTGTGGACGGTTTCCAGGTCGGCGCCCTCGCGGACCTGCTCGTCACGAGGCTCCCCGAGGGCCCGCAGCTCTACCCGGGCGGCGAGCTCACCGACGAACCCGAGCAGACGCTGGTCGCCGAGCTCATCCGCGAGTCGGCGCTGGAAGGCGTCCGCGACGAGCTGCCGCACTCGATCGCCGTCACCGTCGAGGAGATGCTGCCCCGCGAGGGCCGCGACGACCTCATCGACGTGCACGCGTTCCTCTACGTGGAGCGGCCCAGCCAGAAGGGCATCATCCTCGGGCACAAGGGCGAGCGGCTGCGCGAGGTCGGCGCCACCGCCCGCAAGAACATCGAGGCGCTGCTCGGCTCGAAGGTCTACCTCGACCTGCACGTCAAGGTGGCCAAAGAGTGGCAGCGTGACCCCCGCCAGCTGCGCCGGCTCGGGTTCTGACGTGACCGAGCGCCCGCGCCCGCCCGCCGACTACAACCCCGGGCCCCCGCCGTCGAGCAACCTGGCCTGGGGCATCGTCGCCGCGATCCTCTGCCTGCCCTTCGGCATCGTCTCGATCTTCCAGGCGGCCAAGGTCGAGCGGCTCTGGGCCCAGGGCGAGCCGGACGCCGCCCGCGGCGCGGCCGGCGCCGCCCGGCGCTGGGCGATCATCGGCGGTGTCGTCGGGGT
Source organism: Amycolatopsis sp. WQ 127309 (assembly GCF_023023025.1). Lineage (NCBI taxonomy): Bacteria > Bacillati > Actinomycetota > Actinomycetes > Pseudonocardiales > Pseudonocardiaceae > Amycolatopsis > Amycolatopsis sp. WQ 127309. Next base: position 10,793,877 of record NZ_CP095481.1, on the reverse strand, counting down.
GGTGTTCTGGGTGGCCCTGGTCGTCGGCGGTGTGCTGCTGCTGGGAACGCTGCTCGACGACGCCGCGTCCCACTGACGACCGTCGGCAGCAGGAGGCGATACCGGTGACCCAGCCGTACCCGCAGCAACCCCCGTACGGCTGGCAGCCGAACTACGGGCCGCCCCCGGAGAACAACCTGGTCTGGGCGATCCTGTCGACGGTGATGTGCTGCCTGCCGTTGGGTATCGTCGCCATCGTGAAGGCGAACCAGGTCAACACCCTGTGGTTCCAGGGCTACCACGTCGAGGCGCGCCGGGCCGCCGACGAAGCCCGCAAGTGGGCGATGTGGTCGGCGATCGCCTTCGGTGCCCTGATCGGCCTCTACCTGCTGTTCGTCTTCGTGATGTTCGCGATCGCCGGCGTCTCGTTCTGGGGGCTGGCGTCGTGACGACCGTCTACACGGGATTCCCGGCCCAGGGGGCCAAGGCCCGGCTGCGCGCCTTGAGCGCCCCGATGGCCGTGGTGGGCGGGCTCGGCGCGTGCTGCGTGGCCGTCTGGCTCGGCGACCCCACCACCCCCGGCGGCTGGCTCCCGGTCTGCCCCACCAAGGCACTGCTCGGCATCGACTGCCCGGGCTGCGGCGGCATGCGGATGGCCTACAGCCTGATGCACGGCGACCTTCCCGCGGCCCTGCACTACAACGCCGTCTCGCTCGTCTTCGTGCTGCTCTTCGTCTGGAGCACCGTCGCCTGGGCGGTCGGGCGGTTGCGGGGCCGGTGGGTGAACAGCTGGCTGCACTGGCGCTGGACGCCACTCGCCGTCGGCGTCGTGTTCGTCGCCTGGTTCGTCATCCGCAACCTCCCGTTCGCGCCGTTCACCGGTTTGCGCGTCTGAATGGCAACAGAGCGGAACCGGCGCGCCGTGTAACGCGTCGGACCTCCACGACGTTCACTCGGACAGCGGACGCCTGACACACGCGGGCGAACGCGAACCGAGTACGCTCCCGCGGACCGTGCCGTACATTCGGGCCGGTTCCGCATGAGGTGTGCGGTGGAGTGACCAGCGAGGGGGAGACCCACATGACCGATCCCTACGGTCAGCAGCCGTTCGGGCAACAGCCCGGCGGCCAGCAGCCGTTCGGACAGCCGCAGCCGGGACAGGCGCCGCCGCCCTACGGGCAGCAGGCGCCGTACGGTCAGCAGGCCCCGTTCGGGCAGCCCGCGCCGTTCGGCCAGCAGGGTGCTCCGTTCGGCCCGCCCCAGAACTACGCGCCCTGGGGGCTGCGCGCCGGCGCTCTGCTGATCGACATCGCCCCGCTGATCGTCATCGACCTGCTGGGGTTGATCGTGACGATCGCCGGCAGCTACACCCTCGGCTCCATGCTGTACCTGCTCGGCGCGCTCGCCGGCATCGGCTGGTCGGTCTACAACCGGTGGATGCAGCAGGGCACCACCGGCCAGTCGCTCGGCAAGCGGATCACGAAGATCAAGCTCGTCGGCGAGTCCACCGGGCAGCCGATCGGCGCCGGCATGGCGTTCCTGCGCGACCTCGCGCACTTCGTCGACGGCATCATCTGCTACGTCGGTTACCTGTGGCCGCTGTGGGACGACAAGAGCCAGACCCTCTCCGACAAGATCATCGGCACCGTCGTCATCAACGCCGACGACGCCGCGCAGTACGGCCAGCCCGGTGCGCAGCAGTTCGGCGGCGGTTACCCGCCGGCGGGGCAGCAGCCCGGCCAGTTCGGCCAGCCGCAGTCCGGTGGCTTCGGCCAGCCGCCGTCGGGTGGTTTCCCGCAGCAGCCGCAATCCGGCGGGTTCGACCAGCCGCAGTCCGGTGGTTTCCCGCAGCAGCCCGCGCAGGGTGGTGGCTTCGGCCAGCCGCCGCAGGCCGGCGGTTTCCCGCAGCAGCCCCAGTCCGGCGGCTTCGGCCAGCAGCAGGGCCAGCCGCTCGCGCCGCCCCCGGGCCAGGGTGCCTTCGACGAAGGCGCCGAGCGCACCCAGATGCTGCGTCCCGATTCGGGCGGCAGCGGCGCTTCGCCGTTCGACGAAGGTGCGGAGCGCACCCAGATGCTGCGTCCCGAGGCCCAGGGTGAGGCCGAGGCGACCCAGAAGATCCAGCCGGGCCAGTTCGGGCAGCAGCCGCCGCAGCAGCCCGGCCAGCCGCCGCAGCAGTAGCCGCGGCACCTGACTTCCGCACCACCGCCGGGATTGCCGGCGGAAGTTCACGAGTAATTGGGGTAGACGTTCATGACCAATCCCTACGGTCAGCAGCAGCCGCCTTACGGCCAGCAGCCGCAGTCCGGCGGTTTCCCGCAGCAGCCGGGTTACGGCCCGCCGTCCGGGGGCATGCCCGCTCCGTACGGCCAGCCCGCGCCCTACGGCCAGCCGCCCTCCGGCGGTTTCGGTGCCCCGGGTTACGGCATGCCCGGTGGTGGCGACATCAACCAGATCAAGGACTACAAGGGCTGGGCGATCGGCTGCATCTTCCTCTGCTGGATCCTCGCGATCTTCGCGATCATGAAGTCCAACGAGGTCCAGACGTACAAGATGCAGGGCAACTACATGATGGCGGAGCAGGCGTCAAAGACGACCAAGACGCTCTGCCTTATCGCCTCCATCATCGGCGGTCTCGGTTGCGCGTTCGCGATCATCTGGATCATCGTCGCGGCCACCGCGGTGAGCACGTACTGCAGCGGCTACTACTGCTGAACCCGGGTCGGTCCACCCCGGCGTCGTCCGATAGTGGGACGATGTCGGGGTGGTGAACCTCTACCGCGACACCGGGGTGGTGTTGCGCACGCACAAGCTGGGTGAGGCCGACCGGATCATCACCCTGCTGACCCGGCGGCACGGCAAGGTCCGTGCCGTGGCGAAGGGCGTGCGGCGCACCTCGTCCCGCTTCGGGGCCCGGCTGGAGCCGTTCGGCCACGTGGACGTGCAGTTCTACACCGGCCGCACGCTCGACGTCATCACCCAGGTCGAGACCGTGGACGCGTTCGCGCTGCCGCTGGTCGCCGACTACCAGCGCTACACTGCGGCCAGCGCGATCGCCGAAACCGCGGACCGGCTCTCGGCCGAAGAGGGCGAGCCGGTGCTCAAGCTCTACCTCCTCGTCTGCGGCGCGCTGCGCTCGCTCGCCGCGGGGGAACGCGACGCCTCCCTGGTGCTCGACGCCTTCTTCCTCCGCGCGATGTCCTACGCCGGCTGGGCGCCCGCGCTCACCGAGTGCGCCCGCTGCGGCCTGCCGGGCCCGCACGTCGCGTTCAGCGTCGTCGCCGGCGGCTCGATGTGCCAGGACTGCCGCGTGCCCGGTTCGGTGCACCCCGCGCCCGAGGTCCTGGACCTGCTCACCGCCCTGCTGCACGGCGAATGGCCGATGGCCGAGTCGACGCTGCCCGGTACCCGCCGCGACGCGAGTGGCCTGGTCGCGGCCCACCTGCAGTGGCACCTGGAGCGTCAGCTCCGGTCCCTTCCCCTGGTGGAGCGACGCGCGCGGGAGACCACGGTGAAATCCGGGGCTTCGCCCCGGGCCGAGGGCTCCGCCACCCGGACCCCCGCAGGATAGGGAGTGCGCGGGCAGTAGGGTCGGGCCTGAATCGATTTCACCCATCCAGGGAGGCTCGCCGTGCTGCGCAGGGGACGCGAGAACAAGGCGTCGCGATCGGAGCTGCGGGTCCCGGAGCCGCACCCGACCGGTGCGGTGCCGCCGGAGATCCCGCGCGAGCTGGTCCCGAAGCACGTCGCGCTGGTCATGGACGGCAACGGCCGCTGGGCCAACCAGCGTGGCCTGCCGCGGATCGAAGGCCACAAGCGCGGCGAAGCGGTGATGATCGACGTCGCCGCCGGCGCGGTCGAAATCGGCGTCAAGTGGCTCTCGGTGTACGCGTTCTCTACGGAGAACTGGAAGCGCAGCCCCGAAGAGGTGCGGTTCCTGATGGGCTTCAACCGCGACACCATCCGCCGTCAGGTCGACTACCTCGGCTCGATCGGCGTCCGCATCCGCTGGGCCGGGCGCCGGCCCAAGCTGTGGGCGTCGGTGATCAAGGAACTGCAGGCGGCCGAAGAGAAGACCAAGCACAACACCGCGCTGAACATGACGATGTGCGTCAACTACGGCGGCCGCGCCGAGCTGGGCGACGCCATGCAGCGGATCGCGCGGGACGTCGCCGACGGCAAGCTGAGCCCGGACAAGGTCACCGAGAAGACCATCGGCAAGTACCTGTACCAGCCGGACATGCCGGACGTGGACCTGTTCCTGCGGCCCTCGGGCGAGCAGCGGACGTCGAACTTCCTGCTGTGGCAGTCGGCCTACGCCGAGATGGTCTACCAGGACACGCTCTTCCCGGACTTCGACCGGACCCACCTGTGGCGGGCCTGCCTGGAGTTCGCCAAGCGGGACCGCCGGTTCGGCGCTGCCGTCGACCAGGCTGCCGCCGATCAGGCGGCCGTCGACCAGGCTTCGGAGGCCACGTCGTGAGCTCGACCGAGGCGGCCGAGACCGCGGAACTGCTGACCAGCGCCAAGGGCGCCCTCGAGCGCTACCTCGAGGTGCACGTCGACGACGACGGCGCGCTGACGTTCTCCCACGGCGACGTCCCGTGCGTGATCCAGGCGACCCGTCTCGGCGAGGGCCTCACCGTGCTGACCCTGACCTGCGTGGTCGGCTGGGACCTGGCGGACGCGCCCGAGCTGTCGATCGCGGTCGCCGAGCGGGCCGGCCAGGGGCTGTTCGGCACCCTCGGCGTCGGGCACTCCGACAACGGCGTCGACGTCACGCTGCGGTACGCGTTCCCGGCCGTGGGCCTGGACGCCGCGGCGCTGGGGACGCTGCTGATGCTCGTGGTGTCGACGGCGTCGCAGCTGCGGACCGAACTGCCGGGAATCCTGCCCGCGCAGTAGCGGATTTCGCCGCGAACGGCGTTTTCCGGTCCGAAACGGACGGTGTCCGACCGTTCGCGGCCTGTGCGGATCACGCGATGTCCCGGTGTCCTGGCATCATCGCCGTCGTGGACACCCTTTCCGAAACTTCCACCGAGCCCGGCCGGCGTGCCCGCCGGTTCCGGGTCAGCTCGGTCGAAGTGCTGTGCGCGATCCTGCTGGTCGCGATCCTCGGCCAGGGCTGGCTGCAGCGGCTGTTCGACGTGCCCGCGCTGCGCACCGGCTCGACCGTGTTCGTCGCCGTCTGCGTGCAGGCGCTGCCGTTCCTCGTGCTGGGCGTGCTGATCAGCGGCGCGATCGCGGCGTTCGTACCCGCGCGGGTGCTGGAGAAGGTGCTGCCGCGGCGAGCCGGTGCCGCGGTCGGCGTCGCCGGGCTCGCCGGGGTCGCGCTGCCGGGCTGCGAGTGCGCGTCGGTGCCGGTGGCGCGGCGGCTGATGGGCCAGGGCGTGGCGCCGGCCGCGGCGTTGACGTTCCTGCTGGCCGCGCCGGCGGTGAACCCGGTGGTGCTGGTGGCCACCGCGGTCGCGTTCCCGGGCAAGCCGGAGATGGTGCTGGCCCGGTTCGCCGGCTCACTGGCCACGGCGATGGTGATGGGCTGGCTGTGGGCCCGCTGGGGCAAGCTCGAGTGGATCACCGAGCGCGCTTTGCGCCGCCTGCCGGACGTCGCGGGCGGGCAACGGTGGCGCGTGTTCGCCGAGACGGCCCGCACGGACCTGGTCGAGGCCGGCGGGTTCCTGGTGCTGGGCGCGCTGATCTCGTCGACGCTGAACGTGCTGGTCCCGGCGAAGTGGTTCGGCGTGCTGGGAGATCAGCTCGTGCTGGGCATCGTGGTGATGGCCGTGCTCGCGGTGGTCCTGGCGCTGTGCAGTGAGGCGGACGCCTTCGTGGCGGCCTCCCTGACGGCGTTGCCGCTGCTGCCGAAGCTGGTGTTCCTGGTCGTCGGCCCGGCGGTCGACGTCAAGCTGTTCGCCTTGCAGGCGGGCACGTTCGGCCGGGCGTTCGCGGTGCGGTTCGCCCCGGTGACGTTCGTGGTGGCAGCGGCCTGCGCGGTCGTGACCGGACTGGTGGTGGGGCTGGCGTGAAACGGGAGACCCAGAACATCCTGCTGATCCTGCTCGGCGGCGCGCTGGTCAAGATCGCCGTCAACGGCGACTACCTGCGCTACGTCAAACCCGCGCAGCAGCCGTGGATCATCGCCGGCGGGGGCGTCATGGTGCTGCTCGGCGCGGTGGCCGTCGTGCGGGATCTGCTGGCCGCGCGGGCGAAAGCGGCCGAGAAGGCCGGGCACGACCACGACCACGACGACGACGGCCACTCCCATTCGGCCCGGCCCGCCTGGCTGCTGCTGGTCCCCGTGCTGGCCGTTTTCCTCGTCGCGCCACCCGCGCTGGGCGCCGACTCGGTGATCCGCACCGAAGCGCGTGTCCCGGCGAGCGCGGCCGCGGCCAACGCGGCGGCCTTCCCGCCGCTGCCCGCGGGGAACGTCGTTCCCTTGTCGGTCAACGAGTTCGTCAGCCGCGCGGGGTGGGACAAGGCCGGCACCCTCGACGGCCGCACCGTCTCGCTGACCGGGTTCGTGGTGCACACCGAAGGCCGGACCCTGCTGGCCCGCTTGGTGATCAGCTGCTGCGCGGCGGACGCCTTCCCGGTGACGGTCCGCCTCACCGGCACCGACGCCGCCCGGTACGCGAGCGACGCGTGGATCCAGGTGACGGGCCAGGTCGTCCCCGGCACGGCGACCCAGGCCAACAGTTACACGCCGGACTTCGCCGCGGCCTCGGTCGCGACGGTCCCGACCCCGAAGGATCCCTATGAGTACTAGTTAATGCTGCCCGCAGGTGCCGGTGATCTCCACGGTGTGGGAGATCTCCGAGAAGCCGTGCTCCGCCGCGATCTTCTCGGCCCAGCGCTCGACCGCCGGCCCCTCGACCTCCACCGTGCGGCCGCACAGGCGGCAGACCAGGTGATGGTGGTGGTGCGCCGAGCAGCGACGGTAGATCGCCTCGCCGGAGTCGGTGCGCAGGACGTCGATCTCGCCGGCCTCCGACAGGGACTGCAGGGTGCGGTACACCGTCGTCAGGCCGATGCCGTCGCCGCGTTTGCGCAGCTCGTCGTGCAGTTCCTGGGCGGAGCGGAAGTCGTCGACGGCGCTCAGCAGCTCGACGACCGCGGCCCGCTGCTTGGTCGATCGGCGGCCGGGCACCGGAGCCTGGCTGCGTGGCGCGACGGGAGTCATCACTGCTTTCCTTCCTGCACGTGGGCGACGGCGTCGACGACGATGTGCGCCAGGTGGTCGTCGGCGAGCCGGTAGACCACCTCGCGGCCGCGCCGCTCGCCCTGCACCACCCCGGCGGTCTTCAGCACCCGCAGGTGCTGGCTGATCAGCGGCTGCGCGACGTCGAGGGCGTCCACCAGCTCGTGCACGCACCGGTCGGCCTCGCGCAGCTGCAGCACGATCGCGATCCGGACCGGCGCGGCCAGCGCCCGCAGCAGGTCGCCGGCGTCGGCCAGCACCGTGCTCGCCGGGTGCCGGGAGGGGGCCACCCGGTCCCGTTCGAGCTCGTGGGTGTGCGGTCCGGCCTCGTCCGCGACGCCGCTCCCCGTCACCGTCGCCATCGCTGCCTCCACGTCGTCGCCGCCTGAGACCATGAATTCCGTAGTCATTACCGATAACGGCCCGGCCCATCCTAGTGTTCCCCCGGACGGGCCCCGTCCGGTCACCGCGTCCTGAGGGGTACGGCAGGACGCATTACCCCGTTCGGGTGAGTTCGTGGGATATTGGCTCTTCGGCTTCGCATGTCGTGGCCGACGGTGCAAGGTTGTCGCGGAGCGTTGCGTCGCTTCTCGTACGCCGGCGCCCGCCCGAGCAGATCGCAGTGGGGAGACATGACCCGATTCGCAACTAAGGCAGCCGTCGTGACGGCCGTCCTGTTTCCGCTGGTCGGAGTGGGTGTGGCCAGGGCGCAGAGCCAGGCGGTCGACGAGAAGACCGGCCCGGTTTCGTTCGCGAACGTGGCGTCGGTCCGGATCGGTGGCGAGGGCCAGCACGGCGGCTCGCTGATCACCGAGACCCAGCGCTCGCCCCTGCTGCCGGGCCAGTCGAAGCTCGGCACCGACCGGGTCGCGGTGCCCAAGGACGACGGCGAGCGCGCGACGTTCGGCGGGCACTACGCGATCGACCTCGGCCGCTACAGCGGGTCGCAGGACCCCTACCCCGCGGGGATCGCGAGCCGGGACCACAACGTCGTCGCCGCGCTGCAGGCGAGCACCGTCCCCACGGCCGTCGCCGAGACCAACTACGCGCTGCGCGACACCTGGCAGGGCGGCGCGAAGCCCGTCGACGACACCGTGCTCGTGCTCGAAGGCGCCAAGACCGCGGTCGACTGCACCGCCCCGGCGAAGCTCACCGGCACCTCCTCGGTGGCCCGGCTGTGGGTGCGCCAGGCCGGCGGCGCGCTCGGCATCGTCCCGATGCCCGGCGGCAACGCCGGCCTGCAGCTGCAGAACCTGCGCCTGGGCCCGCCCGGCGACATCACGAACGCGAGCAAGGACACCACGCTCTCGGACCTCAAGCTGACCCGCGTCGCCGCGTTCGACCAGCTGATCCGCCAGGACGGCTGGCGCGGGGGGGACTTCACCGCCGTCGCCGGCTGGCGGGTCGAGATCACCACCCACGTCAAGGACGCGACGGGGGCCGCGCTGCAGGACGTCCAGACGAACGTCGTGCTCGGCGGGGTCAGCTGCTCGGTCCCGAAGGGCTTCGTCGCGAAGGCCTCCGGCACCACCGGCGGCGGCACCAGCGCGACGCAGCCCGCGGTGCCGACGCAGGTCCCGGCCGGGTACCTCGGCGCGGCCGCGCCGGACACCGGCAGCGACCTCTCGCGCATCCCGCTCGGCATCGGCCTGCTCTTCGGCGGCGTGTTCTTCGGGAGCGTCGCCCTGCTGCTGGGCAGGCGGCGCAAGTCCGGGACGGACTAGGTGCTGCGCACCGGGCTGGCCGCCGTCTCGGGGGCGCTGGCCGTCGCCGCCTTCGCGGCCGGGGTCGTCGTGCTGACCTGGCTGCCGCCCGAGCCCACGTCGATCGCCGCGCCCGCGCCCGGCTCGCTGCCGGGGGAGAACGCGGCCCCGGCCGTGCTGCCCGCCGACAGCTCGTCCACCGAGCAGCAGCGCCCGGGCACGGTCCGGCTGCCCGACGGCGCCACCGCCCGGCTGGTCCGCACCGAGCTCACCGACACCGGCGTGCTGCCGATCCCGCGCGGCCTCGGCGACGCCGCGTGGTGGGGCGCGAAGCTGGGCGCCGACCACGGTGCCGCGCTGCTGTCCGGGCACGTGAACTGGGAGGGCGACCGCGGCCCGTTCGACGAGCTGTGGCGGATGCGCGACGGCGAGGACGTCAGCGTCGTCGACGCGCGCGGCGGGCGCTGGGTCTACCGCGTCGACGACGTCGTCACGCTGCCCAAGGAGACGCTGCCGGCGCAGGCCGCCCGCTGGTTCGGCCAGGACGGCCCGCACCGGCTGGTGCTGGTGACCTGCGGCGGTGACTACGTCGGCGGCACCGAGGGCTACGACGAGAACCGCCTGGTGACCGCGACCCTGGTGACCCGCCCCACCGGCTGACCGAGTTCGATGCAACCTCCGCCGCCCGTCGCGGCATGTGTGTCTGTGCACTGCCCACGACAGCGGAGGAGCACAGGCACATGCAGGACCAGCACCCGGTGACGGCGGAGCGCGAGAAGGGCCGCGGCCGCTGGTGGATCGTCGGCGCGGCCGGCGCGTTCGTGATCGCGGCGATCGTCGCGTCCCTGCTCGTGTTCACCGGAAAGGATGAACCTGCCAACGCGAACGGCGCGACCGCGCCCGTTCCGACGGCGCCCGCCACGGCCGCGCAGGGCACCCCGCAGGACACCGGGCAGGCGCCGGCGCAGCTGTCGCTGCCCGGTGGCGGCGCCGCGAAGCTCGTCCAGGAGGACCTCGACGCGAACGGCGCGCTCAAGATCCCCGAAGGTCTCGACGAGGCCGCGTGGTGGGGCGCGAAGCTGGGCGCCGACCACGGCGTCGCGCTGCTGTCCGGGCACGTGAACTGGAAGGGCGAGAAGGGCCCGTTCGACGAGCTGTGGCAGGTCAAGCAGGGCCAGGACGTCAAGCTGACCGACGCCGCCGGCGGCGCCTGGGTGTACCGGGTCGACGCGACCGAGACCATCCACAAGTCCGAGCTGGCCGGGCGGTCGGAGCAGCTGTTCTCCCCGGACGGCCCGCACAAGCTGCTCCTGGTGACCTGCGGCGGCGAGTACGTCGGCGGCACCGAGGGCTACGAGGACAACCGGGTGGTGACGGCGTCGCTGGTCTCCCGGCCCTGACGAGGCTCACCTGCGCGGAAACCCGGTGGGCCCGGCGGATACCCTTGACGTTCTAGTCCGATAACCGTCCCCGCATGCTTCCGGAGCGTGGAGTGCCCACGAACACCATCGATACCGTAGTCAGCCTGTGCAAGCGCCGTGGTTTCGTCTTCCCCAGCGGAGAGATCTACGGCGGTACCCGCTCGGCGTGGGACTACGGGCCGCTCGGGGTCGAGCTCAAGGACAACATCAAGCGCCAGTGGTGGAAGACCGTGGTCCAGAGCCGCGACGACGTCGTCGGCCTCGACTCCTCGGTGATCCTGCCGCGCCAGGTGTGGGAGGCGTCCGGGCACGTCAAGGTGTTCACCGACCCGCTGGTCGAGTGCCTCTCGTGCCACAAGCGCTTCCGCGCCGACCAGCTGGCCGAGGACTACACCGCGCGCAGCGGCAAGGAGACGTCGGAGGAAGACCTGTCCGACGTCCCGTGCCCGAACTGCGGCACGCGCGGCCAGTACACCGAGCCGCGGGCCTTCAACATGATGCTGAAGACCCACCTCGGCCCGGTGGAGACCGAAGAGGGCCTGCACTACCTCCGCCCGGAGACGGCGCAGGGCATCTTCGTCAACTTCCTCAACGTGCAGACGACGTCGCGGAAGAAGCCGCCGTTCGGCATCGGCCAGATCGGCAAGTCCTTCCGCAACGAGATCACGCCGGGCAACTTCATCTTCCGGACGCGTGAGTTCGAGCAGATGGAGATGGAGTTCTTCGTCGAGCCGGGCGAGGACGAGACCTGGCACCAGTACTGGATCGACCAGCGCACGGAGTGGTACAAGGACCTCGGTATCAAGCCCGAGAACCTGCGCCACTTCGAGCACCCGAAGGAAAAGCTCTCGCACTACGCGAAGCGCACGGTCGACATCGAGTACCGGTTCGCGTTCAACGCCGGGCAGGAGTGGGGCGAGCTCGAGGGCATCGCCAACCGCACCGACTTCGACCTGACCACGCACTCGAACCACTCGGGCGTGGACCTGTCGTTCTTCGACCAGGCGTCCGGGCAGCGCTACCGGCCGTTCGTGATCGAGCCCGCGGCGGGTGTCGGCCGCTCGATGATGGCGTTCCTGGTCGACGCCTACCACGAGGAAGAGGCGCCGACCGCCAAGGGCGGCGTCGAGAAGCGGATCGTGCTCAAGCTCGACCCGCGGCTCTCGCCGTTCAAGGTCGCGGTGCTGCCGCTGTCGCGCAACGCCGACCTGACCCCGAAGGCGAAGGACGTCGCCGCCCGGCTGCGCAAGCACTGGAACGTCGACTTCGACGACGCCCAGGCGATCGGCCGCCGCTACCGGCGCCAGGACGAGATCGGCACGCCGTACTGCGTGACGGTCGACTTCGACTCGCTCGAAGACCAGGCCGTGACCGTGCGCGAGCGCGACACCATGGCCCAGGAGCGCGTCGCGATCGACAAGCTGGAGTCCTACCTGGCCGGCCGCCTGATCGGCTGCTGACCCCGCTTTCCCAGAGGTCCGTGAAGGCCTCCTTACCGGCCATAAGAGCCGGTAAGGAGGCCTTCACGGCTTTCCGGGGACCGGCACCCCTGACACCTGTCACCCCCAGGTCGTGACGCACGGTCTGGGGACGGCGGCCCGCGAAGCGGCAGCCTGGGGGCATGCGAGACACAGACATCCAGGCGGTGGCGGCGGGGGCCGCGATCCACCTCACCGGCCTGCGGAAGCACTACGGCGACGTCCACGCGGTCGACGGCGTCGACCTGACCATCGCCCCGGGCGAGGTCGTCGCCCTGCTCGGCCCCAACGGCGCGGGCAAGTCCACCACCGTCGACATGATCCTCGGCCTCAGCACGCCGGACAGCGGTGCGGTCCGGGTGTTCGGCCGGAAGCCGATCGACGCCGTCCGCGCGGGCCTGATCGGCGCGATGCTGCAGGGCGGCGCGCTGATGGACGACCTGACCGTCGCCGAGACCGTCGGCATGGTCGCGGCGCTGCACCGCAAGCCGATGCCGGTGGCCGAGGCGCTGCACGCCGCGGGCGTCGAAGAGCTGGCCGGCCGTCGCGCGAACAAGCTGTCGGGTGGGCAGAAGCAGCGCGTGCGCTTCGCCGTCGCGCTGGTCAGCCACCCCGATCTGCTGATCCTCGACGAGCCGACCGCGGCCATGGACGTCGGCACGCGGCGGGAGTTCTGGCAGTCGATGTACTCGTTCACCGAGTCCGGCCGCACGGTCGTGTTCGCCACGCACTACCTCGAAGAGGCCGAGGAGTTCGCCGACCGGGTGGTGCTGATGCGCCGCGGCCGGATCGTCGCCGACGGGTCGGTCGCCGAGGTCCGCGCGCTGGCCGGCGGCCGCAGCCTGCGCGCCGCCGTCCCGGGCGCCACCGAAGCCGCGATCGCGGCCCTGCCCGGTGTCAAGGAGTTCGAGCTGCGCGGCGACCGCGTCGCCATCTCCACCGGCGACTCCGACGCGACGCTCTGGGCCCTGAAGGCCGCGGTGCCTTCGGTGTACGACATCGAGATCAGCGCCGTCGGCCTCGAAGGCGCTTTCCTTTCCCTGACCGCCGACGAAACCGCGGAGCCCGTCCGATGAACGCCACCTACCTGGTCACCGAGATCCGCCGGAACTTCCGGGCGCCGCGGTTCCTGATCTTCGTCGTCGCGTTCCCGGTGCTGATGTTCCTGTTGCAGGCCAACGTCTTCACCAAGTCCTCCGATCCGGACCACGTGCAGATCGCCGCCGTGATCATGATCAACATGATGACGTTCGGCGCGTTCGCCGCCGCGACGAACAGCGGCGCCCGGCTCGCGCTGGAGCGGGCCGCGGGCTGGCAGCGGCAGCTGCGCCTGACCCCGCTGACCGGCACCGGCTACCTGGCCGGCAAGGGCATCTCCGGCCTGCTCGTCGGGCTGCCCGCGCTGATCCTCGTACCGGTGCTCGCCGTGGCCGTCGAGGGTGTGCACCTCGACGCGGCCGGCTGGGTCCGCGTCTTCGCCGGCGTCTGGCTCGGCACGATCCCGCTGGTGCTGCTCGGGTTGCTGCTCGGCCAGTTCGGCACGCCCGACTCGATGCAGCCGGTCAACATGATCGTCACGCTGGGCATGGGCTTCCTCGGCGGGCTGTGGATCCCGATCGAAAGCATGCCGGGCTGGATGCACGACGTCGCCCAGCTCATGCCGACGTACTGGGTGCTGCAGCTGGCGCGGCCCGCGGTGACCACCGACATGGTGGTGTCGCTGCCGCACGCGGTGGCCGTGCTCGCGGGGTGGACGGTCGTGCTGGGAGCCCTGGTGATCAGGCGTTACCGTAAGGACAGCGCCCGGGTCTGAGGGCCGGGGACGGGAGAAGGAACGGCGATGGCGAACGACGACACGAACCGCCGGTTCGGGCTCAACACCCGCGAAGGGTGGTGGGACGACCCGCTGCCCGACCCGAAGAACCAGGGGCCGGACAGCGTCCGCTGGCCGATCATGGGCGCGGTCTTCCTGCTGCCGTTCCTCATCCCCATCACGAAGTCGCTGCTGGCCGAGACCGTCGTGACCGTGGAGCTCGTGCTCATCTGGATCCTGGTCTACGCCTACGCCGCCTGCTACCTGCTGTTCCCGTACTTCTTCCGCCAGGTGCGCCCGCTGAAGCTGGGCTTCGGCATCGTGATGGTCGCGCTGGGGCTCGGCGTGGTGGCGGCGGTCGAGGCGAGCCCGTTCATCCTGCTCTACGGCACGGCCGTGATGGTGTTCCTCGCCCCGGCCGCGTGGTCGGTGATCGTGGACGTCGTCGCATTGCTGCTCGGGGCGCTGATCCTGCTGGTGAGCGGCCGGTTCCACGACGGCTACGGCGACCTGATCACCGTCGGCTCGGTGACGCTGGCGATGTTCTTCATGGCCAACCTCATCCGCGCCATCCGGCGCCTGGAGCTGGCCAACAAGGAGATCGCCACGCTCGCCGTGACGAACGAACGCCAGCGCGTCGCCCGCGACCTGCACGACCTGCTCGGGCACAGCCTGACCACGATCACCGTCAAGGCGGGGCTGGCCCGGCGGGTGCTGGAGAGCGCGGGCGACATCCCGCGCGCGGTGGAAGAGATCCGCGAGGTCGAGAGCCTCACCCGCAGCGCGCTGTCGGACGTCCGCGCGACCGTGTCGGAGTACCGCGAGGTGTCGCTGTCGGCGGAGCTGGTCGGCGCTCGCGCGGCGCTGCGGGCCGCGGAGATCGACGCCGACCTGCCGCACGCGGTCGACAACGTCCGGCCCGAGTTCCAGAACCCCTTCGGGTACGTGCTGCGCGAAGCCGTCACGAACGTGCTGCGGCACTCCGGGGCCAAGCAGGTGAAGGTGAAGCTGGGCGGCAACTGGCTGGAGATCGAGGACGACGGCACCGCCGCCGACGTCGTCCCGGGCAACGGCCTGCGCGGGCTCACCGAGCGGCTCGCCGCGGTCGGGGGCACGGTGCGCGCGTCCGTCCGGCCCGGGGGAGGATTGACGGTGCGAGCGGAGATCCCGCTGCCCGAACCGCGTGCGGCCGCCCCGGCCGTGCGCGCCGAACCCGCGGGAGGTCTCGCTTGATCCGGGTGCTGCTGGCCGACGACCAGGCCATGGTGCGCGGGGCCCTGGCCACCGTGCTGGGCCTCGAATCCGACATCGAGGTGGTCGGGCAGGTCGGTTCCGGCGACGAGGTGGTCGCCGCCGCCCGCGAGCTGAAGCCCGACGTCGCGCTGCTGGACGTGCAGATGCCGGGCAAGGACGGCCTGGAGGCGGCGGGCGACCTGCGGGCCGCGCTGCCGTCGTGCCGGGTGATCATCTGCACCACCTTCGGCAGGCCCGGCTACCTGGCCCGCGCGATGGCCGCGGGGGCCGCCGGGTTCGTCGTCAAGGACGCGCCGCCCGAGCAGCTCGTCGAAGCCGTCCGGCGAGTCCACAGTGGACTCCGGGTGGTGGATCCGGCGCTGGCCGCGGAGTCGCTCGCCACCGGCGCCAGCCCGCTCACCGGGCGCGAGCGGGACGTGCTGCGGGAGGCCAGGGACGGCAGCACGGTCGCCGACGTCGCCCGCGCGCTGCACCTGTCGGAGGGGACCGTCCGCAACCACCTGTCCGCCGCGATCGGCAAGACCGGCGCCCGGACCCGCGCCGAAGCGGTGCGCGTCGCCGAGGAGCGCGGCTGGCTGTGAGCGGCCGGTGACCTTCTGACAAGATGGGCGGGGTGGGTACCGCTGAACGCACCAAACCGTCGCACGCGAGCTGGGCGCGCCGGATCGCCTTCGGCACGGCCCTCATGCTGCTCGCCCTCGTCGGCGGCACGGCGTTCCGGATCTGGCAGGTCGCCCGGGACAACGACCGCACGCAGGCCGACGTCATCGTGGTGCTGGGCGCGGCCCAGTACAACGGCAAGCCGTCGGACATCTACGCCGCGCGGCTGATCAAGGCGAAGCAGCTCTACGACGCGGGCGTCGCGAAGATGATCGTCACCGCGGGCGGCAAGAAGGCCGAGGACAACTTCACGGAGGCGCGGGCCGGCCAGCTGTGGCTGACCCGCCGCGGCGTGCCGGCGGCGGCGACGCTGGCCGTCGGGGAGGGCAGCGACACGCTGCGCAGCCTGCGCGCGGTCGCCCAGCAGGTCGAGGCGCGCGACTGGCACACGGCGGTGCTGGTCAGCGACCCGTGGCACTCCTTCCGTGCCCGCACCATGGCCGACGACCTGGGCCTGGACGCCTGGACCGCGCCGACGCACAGCGGGCCGATCGTCCAGGAGCGCGTCACGCAGGTCCGCTACATCGTCCGCGAAACCGGCGCACTGCTGTACTACCGGCTGACGAAGACCCCCGCCGACGACCTCTTCGCCACCTTTCTGGGCTGAGCGTTTTGTCGGCCCTCCCGCTTAAGCTGGGCGGGTGGACCACGGTTACAGCGAGCACGACACCGCCCGCCTCCGGCCGGAACCGGCGAAGGGCGCGGCGCTGGCCGGGGCGCGCGCGGACGGGCGCAGCGCGTTCTCCCGCGACCGCGCCCGCGTGCTGCACTCCGCGGCCCTGCGGCGGCTGGCCGGCAAGACCCAGGTGGTCGGCCCGGGGGAGGGCGCCGAGATCACCGGCGCGCCGCGCACCCGGCTGACGCACTCCCTGGAGGTCGCCCAGATCGGCCGCGGCATCGCCGAGGAGCTGGGGGCCGACCCGGACCTGGTGGACACCGCCGGGCTGGCGCACGACATCGGGCACCCGCCGTTCGGGCACAACGGCGAACGCGCGCTCGACGAGGTGGCCGCGGCGTGCGGCGGGTTCGAGGGCAACGCGCAGACGTTGCGCATCCTGACCCGGCTGGAACCGAAGCTGGTCGACGAGAACGGCGCCACGGCCGGGCTCAACCTGACCCGCGCGTGCCTCGACGCGACCACGAAGTACCCCTGGCCGCGCAAGCCGGGCCGGGGGAAGTACGGCGTCTACGCCGACGACGCCGCGGTCTTCACCTGGTTCCGCGACGGCGCGGCGGCGGCGGAAACGTGCCTGGAGGCCCAGATCATGGACTGGGCCGACGACGTCGCGTACTCGGTGCACGACGTCGAGGACGGCGTGCTCGCCGGCCGGATCCGGCTGCGGGTGCTGGCCTACTCGGACGAGCGCGCCGCCGTCGCCGAGGCCGCGGCCAAGCACTTCTCCGGCCAGTCGGTGTCCACTTTGGAGAGTGCGGCCGACGAACTGCTGGCACTGCCGGTGGTGGCGGCCTTGGCCGAGGCGGCGCCGGACGGCTCACCCGGCGCTCAGGTCGCGCTGAAGCGGCTGACGAGCGAGCTGGTCGGCCGCTTCGCGACGGCCGCCGTCACCGGAACGCGAGCCCGCTTCGGCGAGGGCCCGCTGGGCCGCTACCGGGCCCGGCTGGCCGTGCCCGAGCAGGTCGCCGCCGAGGTGGCCCTGCTCAAGGCCCTGGCCCTGCGCTACGTGATGAGCGACCGACGGCGGCTGGCGATGCAGGAAGGCCAGCGCGAGCTGCTGGGCGAACTGGTCCACGCCTTGGCGAGGCGCGCCCCGGAGTCACTGGACCCGCTGTTCCTCCCGGCGTGGAAGGCCGCGAAGGACGACGCGGGCCTGCTGCGCGTGGTCGTCGACCAGGTGGCCTCCCTGACCGACGCCCAGGCCCACGCCTGGCACTCCTGGCACGTGACCCGCCACCACTAGCCCGGGCCCCAGCGTGATGGAAGCGCCAACACCCGTGATGGAAGGGTCGACACGACGCGGGGGCCTGCTCCTCACCGTGTCGACCCCCGAATCACGCGTGTCGGCGCTTCAATCACGCGTGTCGACCTCCCCATCACGCGTGTTGACCCTTTGGGCACGCGGGCCGGCGCTTCCGGCGCGGGGTGGCCGCCGCCGGATTCGTCACCCGGTGGGGGAGTTCCGCGTGGCCGCCCGGCCGGGTGCGGGGTTCCGGTAGTCTCGCCCGCATGGCCACGGACAGCCACCTCCGGTTCGCCCTCGCCGTCCATGGGGCCCTCGGCGCCGAGGGCGGGAACTCCTGTTTCTCGCCGTATTCGGTGGCCAGCGCGCTGACGCTGGCCGCGCTCGCCGCCCGGGGGGCCACCCGCGAGGAGCTGGTCGCCCTGCTCGGCGAGCCGGCCGCGCAGGCCGAGCTGCTGCGGGCGGCCACGCAGCTCGTCGAGGAGGGCCGGGGCGCCGAACCGCCCGAGATCGCCGTGGCCAACACGCTGTGGGCCGCCGACAGCCTCCCGCTCGAGGACGGCTTCAAGACCGAACTCGCGGGGTGGCCCGGGGCGAACGTCGAGAGCGCGCCGTTCGGGGAAGACCCCGAACGAGCCCGCGCCCTGATCAACGAGGACGTCGGGCGCACCACGCACGGCCTCATCCCGCAGCTGCTGCCGCCGGGCTCGATCGACACCGGCATCGCGGCCGTGCTGGTCAACGCGCTGTACCTGAAGGCCGCCTGGAAGCTGCCGTTCCGCGAGGCCAACACCACCGACGCGCCGTTCCACGCCCCGTCCGGCACCCTGGACGTGCCGACGATGTGGCTCGGGGAGAACGTCGGCTACGCGCACACCGGCGGCTGGCAGGCGGTGCAGCTGGTCGCGGCGGGTGGCCTGCAGGCCGTGGTGCTGCTGCCCGACGGCGACCTCGCCGAGGCGGAGGCGTCGCTCGACGAAGCGGCGCTCACCGGCCTGCTCGGCAAGATCCGCTCGACGCGCGTGGAGCTGGCGCTCCCCAAGGTCTCGCTCGACGTGCCCAGCTTGCTCACCGGCGTGCTGCACGGCCTGGGCGTGCGCACGATGTTCACCGACCGCGCCGACCTGAGCGGGCTCTCCCCGGACCCGCGGCTCGCGGTGTCCGAGGTGGTGCACCAGGCCGTGCTGCGGGTCGACGAGCAGGGTTTCGAGGGGGCCGCGGCGACGGCGTTGACCATGCGCCTCACCTCGATGATCACGTCCGACCCGGTCGCCGTGACGGTGGACCGGCCGTTCCTGCTGCTGGTCCGGCACGCCGGCACCGGCGCGCTCTACTTCTTCGCCAGGGTGGTCGAGCCGTGAGCTTGAAGTCCGAAGCCGTCCCCGAGCTCGTCCCACCCGCTCCCGAAGCCCCACCCGAAGGCCCGAAACGCTGGCAGTGGCCGGACTCCGCCATCATGGGCGGGTTCCTGCTCTTCACGATCCTGCTCTACAACGGCTTGTGGTTCGACCTCAAGCGCGGCTACCTGTGGAACGGCGCGTCGGACCAGAGCCAGTGGGAGTGGTACTCGACGGTCGTCGCGAAGTCCGTCCTGCACTTCCAGAACCCGTTCACCACGGACCTGCAGAACTACCCGTACGGCGTGAACATGGCGGCGAACGCGGCGATGTTCGGCCTGAACATCCCGCTCGCCCCGATCACGCTGACCTTCGGCGCCACGCTGACCTGGGCGATCGTGCTGACGGCCGGGCTCGCCGGCACCGCGATCGGCTGGTACTGGGTGTTTTCCCGGCACCTGGTGCCCAACCGCACGGCCGCCGCGATCGGCGCCGCGTTCTGCGGGTTCGCCCCGCCGATGATCTCGCACGGCAACGCGCACCCGAACTTCGTCGTGCTGTTCGTGCTGCCGTTCATCGCGCTGAAGGCGTTCCAGATCGCGCGCGACGAACGCCCGGTGCGCAACGGCGTCGTGCTCGGCCTGCTCGTCGCGTGGCAGATCCTGCTCGGCGAGGAGCCGCTGGCGATCTTCGGGCTCACGTTCCTGGTGTTCGTGATCGCCTACCTGGTCCCGCACCGCGCCGAGGTCCGCGGCATGCTCGCGCCGCTGGCCAAGGGCGTCGGCCTCGGTGCCGTCGTGGCGCTGCTGATCGCGGGATTCCCGTTGTACTGGCAGTTCTTCGGGCCGCAGAGCTTCCATTCGCTGCTGCACGGCCCGGCCGGCAACGACACGGCGGCGTTCACCCGGTTCGCGACGCAGTCGATCGCCGGCTGGCCGGAGTCGGCCGCGGACGTCTCGATGAACCGCACCGAGGAGAACGCGTTCTTCGGCTGGCCGCTGATCGTGCTCGTGGTGGTGCTGACGATCTGGCTGTGGCGCGACGTCGTGGCGCGCGCGCTCGCGATCACCACGTACGTGCTGGCGTTCCTCTCGCTGGGCGTCGAGATCACGGTGGCGCACCAGGACACCGGCATCCCCGGGCTGTGGAAGTGGCTGGGGCAGCTGCCGTTGCTGGACTCGCTGCTCGAGTCCCGGCTCGCGATGGGCTGCATCCCGGCGGTCGGCGGGCTGCTGGCGATCGCGACGCACCGCGTCTGGACGGCCGCGGCCGAGCAGCCCGAACCCCTGGACGGCAAGCAGCGCTTCCCCCTGCGCCTGGTCTGGGTCGGCGCGGTGGTGGCGGTGCTGCTCCCGATCGCGCCGACGGAGCTGGTGACGCACGAGCGCCCGCTGTCGCCGCCGTTCTTCGCCGACGGCATCTGGCGCCAGTACATCGCCCCCGGCGGCTCGCTCGTGCCGGTGCCGCTGCCGAGCACCGGCGAAGCGGAACCGTTGCACTGGCAGGTGGACGCGGGCCTCGGCTACCCGATGCCCGAGGGCTACTTCGTCGGCCCGACGTCCGCGGAGGACCGCAGCGGCCGCTACGGCGCCGTTCCGCTCCCGACGTCGGACCTGTTCGCCGAGGTCGAGCGCACGGGCCAGACGGCGGAGGTCACCGAAGCCGACCGCACCCAGGCCCTGGTGGACCTGCGCAAGTGGAACGCCGACGTGCTGGTGGTCGGCCCGCGGCAGAACCAGGAAGCGCTCAAGTCCACTGTGGAACTGCTGCTGCGCAAGCCGGCGGAGTTCGTCGGCGGGGTCTGGGTCTGGGACGTCCGCGCGCTGACGGCGTAGGCCGCCGGGCCGCACGAGCCAGGCTGGTGGCGTGACCGGCCACGGTGGGGCTGCTCTCGGAAGCCCCACCGGCGGCGGTCAGGCCTTCACGGCGTCGAGCAGGATCGTCGCGAGCTCCTTCGGTTGCGAGAACATCGGCCAGTGACCCGTGTTCAGCTCCACCAGGTTCCACCGGTCGCTCTTGAGCAGCTCGACGACGTCCGGGCTCGGCGTGTCGCCGTCGAGCAGGCACTTGACGTAGGTCGCCGGTAGCTCGCCCAGTGGCCGGCTCAGGACGGCCGGTTCGGTGAGCGACGCCGCCGGGTGCGGGGTCGAGCCGCCGACGATGCGGGCGATCTCGGCGTCGGAAAGGCCTTGTCCCGCATAGTCTTCCGCGGTCAGGGGTGGCCAGAAGCCGCGTTCGGTGAGGGCGGCCACCTGGGCCTCGGACCAGACGGACGTGAACGACTCGCCATCGGCCGGCACGTTGGAGTCGACGAACACCGCGCGCGCCAGCCGGTCGCCGATCCGCTCGGCCGCCTGCCCGGCCGGGATGCCCGAGTAGCTGTGCCCCACCACCACGACCTCACGCAGGTCCGCGCCCTCGACGACGTCCACGATGTCCTGGACGTGGATCGCCTGCCCGGCGGGCACCGCGCTCTTCTCGGCGACGCCGGACAGCGTCACGGGGTGGGCGCCGTGCCCGGCCGCCGTGAGCTCCGGCACCACCTCGCTCCACGCCCACGAGCCGAGCCAAGCACCTGCTACGAGTACGAATTCAGCCATGCCCGGAAACCTAGCGGAGCCCACCGACAAAATCGGTAGAGTGCCCGCTCATGACCATCGTGGACGAGCAGGGCCGGGCCGAACCGCCGGTCGACGCCGACGAAGCCGGGACCCTGCTGGGGTTCCTCGAGTACCACCGCGCGACGCTGGCGTGGAAGAGCGCGGGCCTGGGCGAGGCGGGCCTGCGCGCGACCGTCGGCCCGTCCCCGCTGACCCTCGGCGGGATGCTCAAGCACCTGTCCTACGTGGAGGACCACTGGTTCTCCCGCATCCTGTCCGGCAACGAGCGGGCGGAACCGTGGAACTCGGTCGACTGGACCGCAAGCCCGGACTGGGACTGGGATTCCGCCGCGGAAGACACCCCGGAGCAGCTCCGCGAGATGTGGGAGTCGACGGTCGCCCGCTCGCGCGAGCTGGTCGCGAAGGCGATGGAGAACGGCGACCTCGCGCAGCCGGCCGTCCGCGGCTGGCCGGACGGCCGCAAGCCGAACCTGCGCTGGATCCTGGTCCACATGGTGGAGGAGTACAGCCGCCACAACGGCCACGCGGACCTCATCCGCGAGTCGGTGGACGGCAGCACCGGCGAGTAGGTCAGTGGTTCCGGGTCACCGAATCCGAGTCGACGCACAGGTGGCCCTCCCACATCGCGACGCCGAGGACGTGCGTTTCGGTGACGTCCGCGCGCCCGTCGCGGTAGTGGAACCGGACGCGCGCGGTCACCGTGCTGTCCGCGACGGCCGGCGTGCCGACGACCTCCGCGCCGCTGAACTTGCTCCAGAACTTGTCGTAGCTGTCCCGGGTCCGCAGGCGCAGGTTGGGGCCGATCAGCTCCCAGCCGGAGCCGGTGTCCGGCATCAGCCCGTAGTAGTGGACGACGAACCCGGAGAGGTCGCCGGGGGACGGCCGGCTCTCCTGAGCCGTCGGCACCGTGGTGTCCGCTGCCGGAGTGGACGTCCGGGGCGCGGCGGGCGCGGCGATCTGAACCGACGTCGGCGTCGACGGCGTCCGCGATGTCAAGCCCGGCAACGCGATCATGGCTCCCACTCCGCTGAGCAGGACGACGGTCAGCGCGACCGCCAGTGCCGCTTTGCGCCCCGGTGCGGCCGCCGGTCCGACCCGGGTGAACGTCCGGGTTTCGGCGGGTGGAGCGGGGAAACCACGAGGTGCGCCCAGCGCGGCACGCGCCCCCGCCGCGAGCGCCGCGGCGGTGGGGTAGCGGTCGTCCGGGCTCTTCGCCATGCCTCGCGCCACCACGTCGTCGAGCGCCGCGGGCGTGCCCGGGCGCAGCAGGCTCGGGCGGGGCGGGGCCTGGTTCAGGTGGGCGTTCAGCAGGGACGCCGCGGTCGTCGCGGCGAACGGCTTGGTCGCGGTCAGGCACTGGTGCAGGACGCAGGCCAGGGCATAGACGTCGACGCGCTGGTCGGGCCGGGCGCCGGTGAACCGTTCGGGCGCCATGTAGTCGAGCGTGCCGATCGCCGCGCCCGTGCCGGTCAGCCCGGTCGCGGCTTCCTGCGACCGGGCGATCCCGAAGTCCACGAGGTAGGCGAACCCGCTGGGGCCGATGATGATGTTCGACGGCTTGACGTCCCGGTGGACCAGGCCCTCGGCGTGCGCGGCCGTGAGGGCCTGCGCGATCTGGCCGACGACGTCGACGGCTTCGGCGGGGTCCAGCGGCCCGCGGGTGCTCAGCCGCGTCGCCAGGTCTTCGCCCTCGATGAGCTGCATGTCCAGGTAGAGCCGGCCGTCGATCTCCCCGAACGAGTGAATCGGCACGATGTGGGGCTCGCGCAGCCGGGCCGCCGAATGGGCTTCGCGGCGGAAGCGTTCGCGAAAGTCCTGATCGGCGGCGAGGTGCGGCGAGAGCACTTTCAACGCCACGACCCGGTCGAGCCGGGTGTCGCGGGCGCGCAGCACTTCGCCCATCCCGCCGCGCGCGATCAGCCGTTCGATCCGGTACGGCCCGAATTCCGAGGTCACGTGCCACAGTCGCCCGGCGACGGGTGCCGCGTTACACGTCACCGATTCCCGTTCACCACGCGGAATCCGGTGGAGATCAAGTCACGAAGACGTGCAGCAGCGCTACTCAGTCGCGCGCGTGGGCGATCTGGAAGACGTTGCCGAACGGGTCGCGGATCATCGCCCGGCGGTCGCCGTACGGGGTGTTCGCCGGTTCCTCCAGGCTCGCCGCGCCGCAGTCGAGGGCCCGGCGGTACGTCGCGTCCGCGTCGGCCACGTACACGTACAGGAACGCGGGGAACAGCTCCCGCTCGCCCTCGGCGGAGACCAGGACGCGCGAGCCGCCGATGCGGAGGTCGGCGGGGCGGCCGCTCTCCAGCTCACCGGTCGCGCCGAACACCGTGCGCAGGAACGCGACGGCGGCGACGAGATCGCGCACCACCATCCGCGGGATCACCGTCTGGTCGTCCTGGCTCATACCGGCCCACCCAAGTCCGTTTCGTCACGGAACACAAGGGAGGCCGACCAGCTTCGCCAGGAACCGGTCGACCTGCTCGACCGCGGGCGACCACGGCAGGTCGGGCTCGTTGATCCGTTGCGCCAGCATGCCGTTGACGGCGGTGCGCAGATCGATGGCGACCGTCACCGGGTCGTCCGCGGGGGCCAGGCCGGCGTCCATGCACGCCCGCACACCGTCGACCGTGCGGGCGACCATGACCTCCTTGAACGGCATCCCGAGCCGCCGGTGGACCTTGCTCTCGTGCAGCACCTTGTAGAGCCCGGGGTGCTCGCGCGCCCACGCGGCCTGCGTGAGGATCCGCGCGCGCAACGCGGCCGCCGGGTCCGGCGCCGCCGCGTAGGCGTCGTCGCCGGTCCGCACCAGCTCCTCGTGGCAGCGCTGCATGGCGGCCAGGACCAGCGCGTCGCGGTCCGGGAAGTGCAGGTAGACCGACGTCGCCGCGATCGACACTGCGCGCGCGACGGCCCGCAGCGAGAGCGCCTCGTCGTCGGCCAGCTCGTCGAGCATCCCGACGGCGGCCGTGACGATCTCCTCGCGCAGCAGTTCGCCCTTGCCGCGGGCGTTGGGACGGCGGCGGGTCTCGGTCATGGTCGTCCCACTATAGCTGGACACCCATTGCGCTACAGGTGTAGCGTAATTCGCACTACAGCTGTAGCGCTACGATCGTTCATCAACTGAGGGAGCACGATCTTGACCACCGCTGCCGCACCCACGAGCCTCGAGCGGCTCGCCGCGCTCGACCCCGCCTTCGCGCAACTGGCCGGCGCCACCGCGAAGTTCGTCCGGGCGATCCCGGAGCTGACCGACCGCGAGAAGACCTTCCTGTGCGTCACGGCCGACGTCTGCCAGGGCAGCCTGGGCCTGGCGTTCACCGCGCACGTGCGGGCCGGCCTGGCCGCCGGGGTGTCCACTTCGGACATCCGGGAGCTGCTGCGCTTCGTCTCGTACGACTGCGGTTACCCCGCCGCGACCGCGGGCGTCGAGCGGATCACCGAGCTCGAAGCCGAGCTGGGCCTCCCGCATCCGGACGTCGAAACCCTGGCCGCCGAGCTGGTCTCGACCGGCCCGGACGCCGCGCCGAGCCCGCTCCCGGACGCGGTGCGCGCCCGGCTGAGCGAGCTGGACCCGCACTTCGCCGCGTACTTCGACCTGCAGTCGCGGATGCGGACCGGGCACGGCCCCGGCACGCTCACCGAGCGGGAGCGCGGCCTGGTCAGCATGAGCGTCGACGTCTGCTACCAGACGCTCGCCGACACGTTCCGCATCCACGTCGGCCGGGCGCGGCGGGGCGGCGCGACGGCGGAAGACGTCCGCGCCGCGCTGCGGTTCCTGGCGCAGTTCGGCGTCACGAGGGCTTGGCACGCCTGGGAAGCGCTGAACGCGATGGACTGACCGGCCGGGAGCGGCCGGTGGCGTGTCACGTCCCCGGCCGCCGTCTCGTCCCCCTCCCGACCGAGACGACCGAGACGAATGGAGACGGACATGCCCCGCATCGCCGCGAAGAAGACCACCGAAGCCGGCCCGCTGCTCAAGCTCTTCTACCGCGTCGCCGGCCGGAAGTACGGCGCCGTGCCCGAACCGATGGCCGTCGCCGCGCACCACCCCGGGCTGCTGCGCGCGAACGCGGTGCACGAGCTGATGGTGCAACGCGCGTCGAAGAAGCTGCCGGCGAACGTGCGCGAACTGGCCGTCTACCGCGTCGCCACCCGGATCGGCTGCTCGTGGTGCGTCGACTTCGGCACCATGCTGCAGAAGCACGACGGCCTGGACGTCGAACGCCTGAAGGCGATCGACGGCTACGCGACGTCGCCCGCGTTCAGCCCCCAGGAGCGGCTCGCGATCGCCTACGCCGACGCGATGTCCGCCGAGCGGGTCACGGTGACCGACGAGCAGGTCGCCGAGCTGGTGCGCGAGTTCGGCCGTGACGGCGTCATCGAGCTGACCTACCAGATCGGCCTGGAGAACTCCCGTGCCCGGATGAACAGCGCGCTCGGCGTCGTCGAGCAGGGCTTCACCTCGGGCGACGCCTGCCGGGTCCCGCTCCCGTAGGACCCCGGGAACCAGACCCCGGTGGGACGCGCCCGGGGTGCGCGCCGCGGGACCGTTCCGGCATGCACCTCGTCGCCAGTGAACGGATCAAGCTCTTCAGCATCGCCACGCCGTGGGCGTGCGGCCTCTTCGCGGTCGTCGCCCTGGTCGCGCCGGCCGTGCTCACCGCGCTCACGGCCACCGAGTCCCGGTTGCCGCCCACCGTCGCGAGCACCCAGTTCGGCTTCCAGCTCAGCCTGGTCGCCGTCCTGGTGCTCGCGGCCCTCTCCGTGACGAGCGAGTACCAGTCCGGCACGATCCACGGCACTTTCCAAGGCGTCCCGAGCCGGTGGCCGGCGCTGGCCGCGAAGGCCGCGGTCGTCGCCGGGTACGCCGTCCTCCTCGGCGAAGCCGCCGCGTTCCTCGCCTGGCTGGTCGCGCGAATCCTCGCCCCGGACGCCGATCTGGCGCTCGACAGCGCGGCGGACTGGACGATCGTCGCCGGCACCGGCCCGGTCTTCGCGCTCGCCGCGGTCTGCGGGGTCGGCGTCGGCCTGCTCGTGCGCCACACCGCCGGCGCGGTCGCGCTGCTCGTCGGCTACCCGCTCATGGCGGAGAACGTCGTCACGCTGATCCCGCGGGCCGGGCAGGCGATCCACCGGTGGCTGCCGCTGAACGCCGTCACGAAGTTCCTCAGCGGCTCCGGCGGTGCGAACGCCGGTCGCGACGGCGGCAACGCGGCGAGCCTGTCCGACTCGCCGTTGGACCCGGGCTGGGCGTTGGCCTACTTCGGTGCCTTCGCCGTGCTCGTGCTGGTGGCCGGGATCACGAAGGCGCGGCGCCGGGACGCGTGATCCGGGTCAGCTTGTCCGGGTTGACGACGTCGTAGATCGCCACGATCTTCCCGTCGCGGACGCTCATCGCCTGGACGTGCTCGTCGAGCGCCAGGAAACCCTCGCGCTCCGGCAGCGGCGGCAGGTAGAACCCGAGGTCGCCGTTGACCAGCACCGGCGCGCCGCGGGTGACGCTCTCCGGGGCGTACTTGCGCATGAGCCCGACGAAGAAGCGGGCGAGCTTGTCGGCGCCGACCATGAGCTGGCGCGTGGTGCGGCCCTTGCCGTCCGAGTCGCCGATCAGCACCGCGTCCGGGTGCAGCAGCTCGACGACCGCGCCGATGTCGCCGGCGAGCAGCGCGGTGACGAACTTCTCGAGGACCTTCGCCTGCTCGTCCAGCGGCGCGCGCGGCGCCGGGTCCGCGTCGGCCAGCGCGCGGCGGCCGCGCGAGCCGTGCTGGCGCGCGGCGTCCACCGAGCAGCCGAGGATGTCCGCGATCTCGGCGAAGGGCAGCGAGAACGCGTCGTGCAGCACGAACGCGACGCGCTGCTCCGGCGTCAGCTTGTCGAGCACGACCAGCGCGGCCATCCGCAGCCCGTCGTCGCGGACGGCGAGGTCGAGCGGGTCTTCGCTGACCGGCTGCCCGAACGGCGTCACGACGGGTTCCGGCAGCCACTGGCCGACGTAGCGCTCCCGCTGCGCCGCGGCCGACTTCAGCCGGTCGAGGCAGATCCGGCCGACGACGGTGGTCAGCCAGCCGCGCAGGTCGCGGATCGCGTCCTGCCCGGCGTCGTCGAGCCCGGCCAGCCGCAGCCACGACTCCTGGACGGCGTCCTCGGCGTCGGCGCGGGTGCCGGTGAGCCGGTAGGCCACCCCGATCAGGTGGCCGCGGTGCTCGGCGAACCGCGCGGCGAGGGTGTCCTGGGCGGTGGGCGTGGAGGCCATGCCCCGAGTGTGCCGCAACCGGCGCGGCTAGAGTGGGCGGCGTGGCAGGACGGATTCGGGACAGCGACATCGCGGAGGTGCGCGAGCGGAGCCGGATCGACGAGGTCGTCGGGGAGTACGTGGCGCTGCGCCGCGCTGGTGGGGGCAGCCTGAAGGGCCTCTGCCCGTTCCACAACGAGAAGACCCCGTCGTTCAACGTCCGCCCGACGCACGGCACCTTCCACTGCTTCGGCTGTGGCGAGGGCGGCGACGTGATCAAGTTCGTCCAGAAGATCGACCTGATCACCTTCGTGGAGGCCGTCGAGCGGCTGGCCGACCGGGTCGGCATCCGGCTCACCTACGAGGGCGGCGGCGCGACCATCCAGCGCGACCGCGGCAGCCGCAGCCGGCTGATCGAGGCGCACCGCGCCGCGCAGGAGTTCTACGCCGAGCAGCTGGTCACCGACGAGGCGCGCACCGCGCGGGACTTCCTGTCCGAGCGCGGGTTCGACGCCGCCGCGGCGAAGACGTTCGGCTGCGGCTACGCCCCCGGCGGCTGGGACAAACTGACCAAGCACCTGCTCACGCGCGGGTTCGAGGTCAAGGAGCTGCTGACGGCGGGGTTGTCCAAGGAGGGCCAGCGCGGCCCGATGGACCGCTTCCACCGGCGGCTCGTCTGGCCGATCCGCGACGTCGGCAACGAGGTCGTCGGCTTCGGCGCGCGGCGGCTGTTCGACGACGACCGGATCTCGGCCAAGTACCTCAACACCGCCGAGTCGCCGATCTACAAGAAGTCCCAGGTCATGTTCGGCCTCGACCTGGCCAAGCGCGAGATCGCGAAGCGGCACCAGGTCGTCGTGGTCGAGGGCTACACGGACGTGATGGCGATGCACGCGGCGGGCGTCCCGACGGCCGTGGCGTCCTCGGGCACGGCGTTCGGCGAAGACCACATGAAGGTGCTTCGCCGGCTGATGATGGACGACGACGCCTTCCGCGGCGAAGTGATCTTCACCTTCGACGGTGACGAAGCGGGCCAGAAGGCCGCGCTGAAGGCGTTCGAAGGCGACCAGACGTTCGCCGGCCAGACCTACATCGCGGTCGCGCCGGACGGCATGGACCCGTGCGAGCTGCGCCTGGCCAAGGGCGACAGCGCGGTCAAGGACCTGGTCGCGCGCCGGATCCCGCTGTTCGAGTTCGCCATCCGCAGCACGCTGAAGAACTTCGACCTCGACTCGGTCGACGGCCAGGTCTCGGCGCTGCAGAAGACCGTGCCGATGATCGCGGCGATCAAGGACCGCGCCGCGCGTGACGGCTACGCGTCGAAGCTCGCCTGGTGGGTGGGCTGGCAGGACGTCGCCCAGGTCGTCAACCGCGTGCGCGGCAGCGCGGGCGCGACCGACAAGCGCGGCGGCGCGCCCTTGAAGCAGCCGGCCCGCGTCGGCGCTCCCGAGGTGAAGGCCCCGGAGTCCGACGTCGCCCGCCCCGCGCCGAAGGACCCGCGGTTCGCGATCCAGCGCGAGGCGCTGAAGGCCGCGCTGCAGCAGCCCGCGATCGCCGGGCCGGAGTACGACGCGCTGCCGCTGGAGGCGTTCACGCACCCGGTGTACATCGCGGTGCACGAAGCCGTGCTGAAGGCGGGCGGGGCCGGTTCGGGCCTCACCGGCCCGTCGCTGCTGGACGCGGCGGCCGCGCACTGCCCGGAGGGGACGGTCCGCCGGGTGCTCTCCGAGCTGGCCGTGGAACCGTTGCAGGCCAAGGACGAAGTCGACTCCCGCTACATCTCATCGATCCTCGCCCGGCTGCAGGAGAGCCTCGTCGGGCGGCAGATCTCGGAGATCAAGGGGAAGCTGCAGCGGCTGTCGCCGGTCGAGGCGCCGGACGACTACCGCGCCCTCTTCGGCGACCTCGTCGCGCTGGAGCAGTACAAGAAGTCGCTGGGCGAGCAGGCGTCCGCCAGCTCGTGGAGCTGACGTGAGTTTCCTGCGCCGGTTGCTCGGCGACCGCACCCCCGACGGTTTCGCCGGTTCGCTGGACGCCGGCGAAGACGTCGTGGACAGCGCCCCGGTCGAGGGCGGCGGGCACCTGGTCGTCACGCCGCTCGGGCTGTGGATCCCGGACGGCGCCGGCGGCGCGCGCCGCGTCGGCTGGCACCTGATCGGCAAGGCGGCCTGGAAGGACAGCGTCTTCACGCTGACCGAGTCGGCCGAGTCCGGCACCGTCGGCTCGGCCGTCGTGCTGAGCGACCTCGCGCCCGTGCGGTTCAGCCTGCCGGAGCCGAGCCGGGTGCCGCACCACGTGCGGCTGCGCGTCGACGGCTCGGTGCGCTCAAGGCACCGCCAGGACATCGGGGACGGCGGCGCGTGGTTCGTCCAGCGCAAGGTCCCCGGCCGCGACGGCAGCGTCCTGCAGGTCAGGCCGGACCCGGGCACGGACGTCACGCTGGTGGCGGCCATCGCCGAGCAGGTCGCCGCGAAGCTGGCCACCGCCGCCGAATAGCAGTACGCTCGTACTCAGTACACGCGTACTGTTTGTTCGGGAGGCGCCTGTGTGGGATCCGGAGAAGTACCTCGACTACGCCGACCTGCGGGCCCGGCCGTTCTACGACCTGACGTCCCGGATCGGCGCGGTTTCACCCAGGCGGGTGGTCGATCTCGGCTGCGGCCCCGGAAACCTGACGGTCGACCTGGGCAAACGCTGGCCCGGTGCCGCTTTGGAATGCAGCGACAGTTCACCCGAAATGGTGGCGGCCGCGCGTGCCCGCGGCCTGGACGCCGCAGTGCTCGACGTCAACGACTGGACGCCGGCGCCGGACACCGACGTCGTGGTCTCGAACGCCGTCCTGCAGTGGGTGCCCGGGCACCGCGACCTGCTGCACCGCTGGGCCGGGCAGCTGCCGTCCGGCGCGTGGCTCGCGGTGCAGGTCCCGGGCAACTTCGACGCCCCGTCGCACGCGCTGACCCGCGAACTGGCGGCGTCTCCGGCCTGGTCGTCACAGCTGGCCGACGTCGTCCTGCGCGAGGACGACGCGGTCTCGACCCCACTGGAGTACGCGAACCTCCTGGCCGACGCCGGCTGCGGCGTCGACGCCTGGGAGTCGACGTACGTCCAGCCGCTGCGCGGGTCGCGAGCGGTGCTGGAGTGGATCACCGGAACGGCGTTGCGCCCGATCCGCGCGGTCCTCGAGGATGAGGCGTGGGACCGGTTCCGCGCCGAACTGGCCCCCCGGCTCGACAAGGCGTACCCCACGCGCACCGACGGCACGACGTGGTTCGAGTTCCGCCGCGTGTTCGTCGTCGCGCAGGTCTAACGCCGGCGCCCCGCCTTTTCGCTGATCTTGGCCCGCGCGACCCCGGCGGCACCCTGGACCATCGGATGGTCGACGACCCGGCGGTAGGTGCGCACGAGCTGCTCGTACCGCCCCCGGCCTGCCTTGGCGCCCAGTACGTAGCCCAGGCCCGCGCCCAGCAGGAACTTCTTCATCCGTGTCCACGCCTCTCGTCGATAGGTCGTCCGACTGTCCATTGTCCAGGAAAACCGGCCGCAGGGGGCGGTTGCGCTAAGTGGGGGGTGGTGCGAACCGGGTTGCGGGGATGGTCTAAAGTTCTTCTTGTCGGGCGAGAGCGCGGCACCGGAAAGAGCGACATTCCCCTGTAGCTCAACTGGCAGAGCATTCGGCTGTTAACCGGAGGGTTCTTGGTTCGAGTCCAAGCGGGGGAGCAAAGCCCAGGTCTCAGACCTGGGCTTTTTTGCTACCCGGGTTAGGGGCGATTTAGTGTCTGTCTTGACGATCGTCCAACGGCGGCCCGTCGACCGCTGACGCCGCCGGCCGGCACGATGGTCGGACGGTCGCGCTGTTACGAATGCCCGTCGCCGGCCCGGCGACTCCGATGAGTTGATCGGGCGTGCGATATGGGCATGGACCGGTGGCGAGCCGTTCGGCTTGGCTGGTTCGTACCTGGCTGTCGCTCGTCCGGGCCTGACACATCCCGGCTCGACTTTGCCGGTGATCGGCGCCCGGGAGCTGACGAACCGGCCTTCCGGATTGCTGGTGCCGACGTCGGCACGAGCCTCGCGGCAGCCGATCGACTTGATCGGCCTGGTCATCACTTCCGACGACGCCCCCCGGGCAGCCTCGCTGTTCCAAGACTTCGTTCCGCACTGACCGTTTCAGGTGACGCGAAAGACCGGCCAGCCGATCTCGGTGCGCCACGCAGCGGGATCGCTTGCGTCACGAGGGCCGACTGCGTAGACCTCCCGCACCGGCCCGGCCACCGACATCGCGTTCTCCACCACCCAGGTCCCGAGTTCGCCGTACGTGACCTCGATGCCGTCGTGCTCGCCGACGTGGGTGGTGACGGCCAGTTCGACGGCCGGGAGAACTGCGGGGTGCACGCGTCCGGTGCGCGGCGGCGCGGCGGTCGGCAGGTAGACGAGCGCGTGACCGCGCTCCTGTTCGAAAAGGGCGTTGTCGTAGCAGCCGCCCGGCGGTCCGGTCACGGCGTCGCCGACGGCTGCCTCCAATTCGGCCATCGCGCCTGCGAACCAGCTCTCGACGTCGCGATGCCCGACTACGGCCTCCACCGCCGCGACTGTCCGAGCGGGCTCCGCACGCAGCTCGACCTCGATCGGCGCGGGGTCCGGCTGGAGCAGGCGCCGCAGCGACACGACCGCGGCCCGGGTGCGGTCGAGCACGGCCTCGAGGCGTTGCAGGTGGTCCGCGACCAGGGCCGCCCGGACACCGGGGTCGGGGGTCCGCAGGATGCGCTGAACATCGCTCAGTGGCACGTCGAGTTCACGGAGCCGGTGGATGACCTGCGCGATCGGGATCTGGTCGAGTCCGTAGTAGCGGTAACCGGTGGTCTCGTCCACCACGGCGGGTTCCAGCAGGGCCGCCTCGTGGTACCGACGCAGGGTCCGCACGCTCAAGTGGGTCAGCCGCGAAAACTCCCCGATGCTCAGCATGTCTCCATTGTGGACTCTCTCCCCGGGGGAGAGTCCACGGCTTGACCCTCCCACGCCGCGAGGTCACACGATGTGCTCATGACACAGCACACCGATCTCCCGTCCGATCTGCTCCCGGCCACCGTGCGCGAGTTCTTCGCCGCCCACGTCGTCAACGACGCCGACACCGCCTCGTCGTTCCTCGCCGAGGACGTGGTGCTCGTCGACCAGGGCGAGACCTTCCGCGGCCGGGAGAAGGCCCACGCGTTCCTGCGGGACGCCGGGTCCGAGTTCGAGTACACGACCGAGCAGCTCGGCGCTCGCCGCGTCGACGACGCCCACTGGGTGGTGACCGTGCGGCTCGAGGGCAGTTTCCCGGGTGGTGTCGCCGAGCTCGATTACCGGTTCGCGTTGCGGGACGACCTCATCGCCGGACTCGTCATCGCCAACCACGCAGCTTGACCGAACCCGCGCCACGTCGATCTTCAGTGGAGAAAAATGTCTATTTCAGATCGTGATCGTCTCGATGGTCGCCGGGCGCTGGTCACGGGCGGTTCGAAGGGCTCGGGCAAGGCCGTCGCGGAGAGGCTGCGAGAGATGGGTGCCGAGGTGTACGTGACGGCGCGAACGATGCCCGGCGGATACGAGCATCCCGACCGATTCATCGAAGCGGACGTGACGACGGTCGAGGGCACCGACGCGGTGGCCGCTCGAATCGCCGAGGCCGGCGGCGCACTCGACATCCTGGTGCACGTCGTCGGAGGCGCGTCGACGCCGGCTGGTGGATTCGCGGTCATCACCGATGATCAGTGGCTCACCGAGCTGAACCTCAACTTCCTGGGCGCGGTGCGGCTCGATCGGGCTCTTCTCCCGGCGATGATCGAGTCCGGGGCGGGTGTGGTGCTGCACTTCACCTCGATCCAGCGTGAACTGCCCCAGTACGACGCGTCCCTGGCGTACGCGGCCGCGAAGGCCGCTCTGCGCACGTACAGCAAGGGGCTGGCCAACGAGCTCGCGCCGCGCGGCGTACGGGTCAACGCGATCAGCCCCGGCGGGATCGAGACCGAAGCCTACGAACGATTCGTCGACCGGATCGCCGAGGGCAACGGACTCACCCGTGAAGCAGCCAAGCAGACCATCTACGACTCCCTGGGCGGGGTACCGCTGGGACGGTTCGCGAACACCGCGGAAATCGCGGACCTGGTCGGGTTCCTGGTCTCGGACCGCGCCTCGGCGATCGTGGGTGCCGAGTACGTGATCGACGGCGGGACCGTTCCGACGGTCTGAGCCCCTCCCCGTTGCCTGGACGAGCGCTCAGCTCGACCCACCAGGTGGCGGCGCATCCGCCACCCGTCATCACAAGGAGAACGTATGACCACGCACGTCACGGATCGGTCCTCCGCTCAGCCGGTCGGACCGCCGACTTCCCGCCCAGGCTCATGTCCGGGCCTGGTCGCGCCGGCGCCGGCGCGACCAACACCAGCCACTGTCGACGACGCCACCCATCCTGACGAAGTGCGGTTGGAGTACTAGAGCGTCTCGCGCATGCAGATTTCGGTGAAGACGTGGCCCTCGGGGATCACGTGGAAGCAGTGCTCGGTCCGGAAGGTGGCGGTGAGCGTGATCCTGCTGTTCCCGGCCCACCAGTGACCGTTGGAGTGGGACATGTAGCCGGCGGCCCTGACTCTGCCGGCGAGCGCCCGCCGGACCTCGGTCACCGTGCCGGGGCGGATGGTCTGCCAGCACATCGAAGCCTGGTGGCCGATGACCGCCCACCGCCGCCGGCTCTCACGCACCAGCTCGCCCTCGCGCGCGCCGATCCGCGCGGCGAGTTTCCGCATCTCACGCCACCGCCGCCGGATCGTGAACTCCATGCTGAACCCGGACACGACGACCAGGAACGTGAAGACGAGCGCGATCGGGACCGCCCAGAGCAACCACTGCCAGCTGCCCGTCCAGAGCCACAGCCCGGCCGCCAGCAGGACGTACGACAGCGGCAGCCAATAACGTCCACGCATCCGACGCCTCCCCAGGTCTGGCTTCCTCTCGACACGGTACGCGCGAGCGCTCCGATCGGGCGTGCACCGGAACCAGGCGTCGCCTGTCCGGCGGCGCACCGCCTCCGCCAGACCCGCGTCAATGGCGCCGAAGAACTGCTCGTCGGCATGTGTCGCCGTGGCAGGTGTCATCGACCTGCCATCGCAAGGAGCCCGCTCAAGGCGCACCTACCCGGCTGCCTGTTCGAGCCTCCCTGGGACAGCCCAGTTTGCCCCGGTCACAGGGGGTCGTATGCGTCGCCGTTCTCGTTGAGCAGCAGGTAGCCGGGCGACAGTTCGGTCAGGCACCTGCTCAGCGAGGCCAGCAGGTCCTCGACGGCGACCTGGCCGAGTCCCAGCTCCGCGGTGACCTCGGAGCGGAACTGGCCGATCCGGGGTTCGTCGGATTTCAGTTCGGCGTAAGAGGATTCGAAGGAGGCGTGCATCGCCTTGACGTCAGGTGCGTCCGACACGACGTCGTGCCAGGTCGGCACGCCGACGACCAGGCGGATCACGGCGTGCAGGTCGGCGGCGACGATCCCGGCCCCGCCTTCGGAGCCGGCGTAGAGCACGGGTCCGTCGTCGCACACGAAGAACGTGCCGCCCGAGGCGTCGCCGGCGACCGTGCGCAACTCGCCGTCAGACGCCAGCCGCACCGGTTCGACGGGCTCGAGGCGGGTGACGTCGAAGTCGAACACCTCCGCCAGCAGCGCGGCGGCGCGGGTGTTTTCGCGGATGCGATCGAGCATGGCGGAACGATAGACCATCCGTCACCGGGAAAGACCGGCGTGCCAGGACGCGTCCGCTCTTCGGCATGACCGGACGGCAGGTCAGCGGCTCGAGCGGATGCGGGACGAGGTACGGCTGCAGTTGCTGCGCACTCCGGCCCGCGACGCGCACACCACCGGGTGAGCCGGCCCGTGCGTGGGTCACCGGTGATTCCCTCACCGGAAGATGACCTTGGACGCCCATAACGTCGTGGCGTAGCCGGAATATCCGGTCGGGTGATGAGGCAGACACGATCGGACGCCGCGTATCCTGGGCGACGCAAGGTAATCTCATCGCTCGCTGATCGAGAGCGGGCACCCGCGCCGTTCGTGACGACTCGCGAAGCCGACAGGACAGGAGTGGCGCGATGCGGCTCTCGGACCGGCTTCGCCGGGTGGTCATCGTCGGCGCCGGCCTGGGTGGCACCGCCACCGCCGTCCGACTCCTCCAGTTCGCCCGGGAACCCTTGCAGGTCATGCTGATCGAGCGCCGTCCCGAATACCGCAGCGCCGGCGTGGCCTATCACCCGGCCGGCAACCACTGGCACCACGTCTTCAACATCCAGGCCGGCCGGATGTCGATGTTCCGCGAGGACGTCGACGATTTCGTGGCCTGGGCGAACGACGAAGCCGACCGCACCGGCTGGCCCCCGGAGTGGAGCGGCTTCACCTTCACCGAGTCCGGGCCCGCGCCGCGCCGGATCTACGCCGGCTACCTCGCGGACCGTCTCGCCCGGGCCGCGCGCGAAGCGGCCGACGGCGTCACCCTCGTCGAAGCCGACGGCGAGGTGGTCGACGTGGAGGTCGGCGTCGGCCACGCCCACGTCGTCGTCGAGCGATTCTCCGTGTCCCGCAACGACCTCGGTCGCACCACGCTCCGCGCCGACCACGTCGTCATCGCGACGGGCCTGGAAGAACGTGACCTTCCCTTCGCGGCCGACGTGGTCCACCACCCGTCCTTCGTGCGCCATCCCTACTCCGAAGCGGGAATCGCGCGCATCCTCGGCGCCGGGAAGGACGCCACCGTCGCGATCATCGGCACGTTGCTCACCGCGTACGATTCGGCCACGCTGCTGCTGCGGCGCGGCCACACCGGGAAGATCGCGATGATCTCCCGGTCCGGCCGGATGCTGCGGACCTATCCGCCGGACCACCGGCACCGCGTGCTCGCGCTGCCGGCGCCGCTGCTGCACAGCGACAGCTACGAAGGCCGTGAAAGCCTTCTTCGCCGCGTCACGGCCGAATGGGAACGGGCGTGCGCGATCGTCGCCCGCGAACACCCCGAAGTGGCGCCGGTGACCGTGCCGGAACGGGTCTCGAAATCGTGGGAGCCCCACCTGCCCGAGGTGCTCGCCCGGATCCCCTCGGCCGACCTGCGGGCCCTGCTCGACCAGTACGGGACGCTGCTGGCCACCCTGCGGGTCGGCGCGGTCGCGTACACGACCGGGATCGTCGACGCGGCGATCGACGACGGCGGCCAGATCACCCTCGTCACCGGAAGGGTCGACCGGATCGCCGG
Source organism: Amycolatopsis sp. WQ 127309 (assembly GCF_023023025.1). Classification (NCBI taxonomy): domain Bacteria; kingdom Bacillati; phylum Actinomycetota; class Actinomycetes; order Pseudonocardiales; family Pseudonocardiaceae; genus Amycolatopsis; species Amycolatopsis sp. WQ 127309. The sequence goes on along the minus strand of NZ_CP095481.1, from coordinate 10,756,993 downwards.
CACCGAGGCGGGGACGCTGCTGGTATCGGTGGCCGGGTCGTCGGCGCAGACCTTCGAAGCGGATCTCGTGATCTCGAACTTCGGGCGCGAGCCGGACTACGGCCGGTCCGGGTCGGCGCTCTGGGCGGCGCTCCTGCGGAAGGAGATCGCCGTAGGGCACCGGCGAACCGGGCGCGGCGTGGAGGTCGACGCCGACGGCGCCCTCCTCGGGCCGTCCGGCGTCGCGTCCGGCCCGATCTCCGTGGTCGGCGGCCCGCGGGAGGGCGACGAGATCGTCCGGCACGGCCGGATCGGTGCGTTCACCTTCAACCTCGCCGCGATCAAGAACCATTCGGTCGGCGTCGCCGCGACCGTCCTGCGCCGGCTCGAATCCTGCTACGACGAGCATGCCGCGACGGTGGTCGAAGTTCCCGGGGAGGACTTCGGTCGTTCGGTCGTGCTCGATGTACACCGGATGACCGCTCGGCTCAGGCACGACCGGGAAGCCTTCGCGACCCGGCTCGAGATGAGCCTCGGGCGGATTCGTGACACCGCCGGTGGCGAGGTCCCGTGGACCTACCGCGCCCTGCGCTCCGCCGTGAACACGGCCGCCACGGAGAAGCTCAACGACCTGTCCGTCACCCCGCGCGAACTCCGTGGCCTGCTCGGGCTCGCCGAGCCGTCCACAGTGGAGTGACGGGGAGCAACGAGGAAGACGCGCCGCCGGCGGGAGGTCGGCCAGCATGGTGCCATGCCTCGACCGGGCTTGCGTGAAATACCGGGTTCCCTGCTCGTCGGCTCACCGCGGGCGAGCGTTCGCGGTCTCTGCAACCGCACCGGGAAACCGATCGAGGGCACCGTCCTGGTGGCCGAGACGCTCGGTCCCGACCTCTACGACGCGATCGTCGTCTCGGCTGCCGTGATCTGCGCCCGCGGCGGCCGGACCGGGCACATGCAGTCGCTGTGCCGCTCGCGGGGGATCCCGGTGCTGCGCGTCGACGCGTTCGAGCCGGACGCGTTCGTCGGCGAAGTCACCATCCGGGTCGATCGCGAGTCCGTCGTTCTCGGCGGGGTCGACGCCGAGCCGCAGCGGGCGCGGCTCCCGGGGGGCAGCCTCGACACCCTCGAGTCGATCTGCGTGGTCATCTCCGACGCCGCCGACATCCGGTCCACGAATGACCTAGCGCCGCTGGTCGAGCAGGTGAACTGCTTCTTCGTCCGCGAGGAGTTCGTCTGCTTCTCCGCCGGTCTGAGCCCGGTCGACGCGCTCCGGGCCGGGGATCGCGAGGCCGAGCGCTACGGCGAAGCCATCGCTGCGGAGCTGTGCACGATGGTGAAGGAGCTCGTCCCCGGCCAGCGCCTGGTCATGCGGCTGCTCGACCTCCGTTCGGACGACGCCGCCCGGATCACGACGGGGGTGGCGGTGGCGGAGGAGCCCAACCCGGAACTCGGCCTCCACGGCGCCCGGTGGCTGCTGGCGGAGGGCCGCTATCCGCGCGCGTTCCGGGCGCTGCGGGCGTACCTGCAGGACCGCCTGGGCTGGGACGCGGAGCGAGTCGGCTTCGCCGTACCGTTCATCAACGACGAGGACGAGTTCCTGCGGCTGCGGCGGCACCTCGGCCTTCCCGGTGACACACCGCTCGGCGTTTTTCTGGAGACACCGGCCGCCGTGCACTCGACGGCCGGGTTCTTCGGTGCGGGAGCGAACGAACTGTTCATCGGGACCAAGGACCTGATCCAGTTCTACCTCGCCGCGGATCGTGGCAACCATTTGGTCGCTTCGTCGTACGAGACCCGGCACCCGGCGGTGCTGGCCGCGCTTCGCGGAGCCGTCGAGTCGTGCCGGGAGACCGGGTTGCCGCTGCACGTGTTCGTGCTGGGTGCCGACGTGGACCACTACCTCCGGCAGGTGCCGACGCGCACGCTGATGATGTGCACCGCGGAACTGGCGCAACTGGCCCATCGGCGAGCCGGACCGGCTTCGACGGGCTCGGGTTCGTGACCAGGACACCAAAGCGCCGCTGAGGACTTTCTACGCCTCGGCCGGGCACCTTGATCGCGGGCTGCCGCTGGGTAGCACCGACGAGCCGACCGGGCTGCCCGGGGTGGTCCGGTGGGCATCGAGAAAGGGGCGAGCGTGAAACGCGGTCTGATCCGTGCTGTCGCCGGCATCGCCGTTCCGGCGACGGCGGCCACCACCGGGAAGGTCTAGCCGGCCGGTGTCGTCGCCGATGGCACCTACCGGTGGGCCAACGCCGACAGCGGGCTGTGCCTGGCCTACGACGTGGGGTCGCGGGGCGCGAACCGCCAGGAGGGCTGCGACGACGGCGACTACACCATGTCACGGTGGACGTCACCGACACCGGGCCGCCGACCTCTCCTGTCACCCACGCCGGCAACGGCATCACCGGCATGCGCGAGCGTTCGGCAGGCTACGGCGGGACGGTGCCGGCCGGACCGCTGCCCGGCGGCGGCTGGGGCGTGCACACCCGTCTCGTCTTCGGCGGCCCGGCGGCGTCCGCATGACGATCCGCGTCCTGATCGCCGACGACGAGGCGTTGCTGCGCATGGCGTTCAGCACGGTCCTGGAGGCCCGGCTGGACCTGGTACCGGTCGGCGAAGCCGAGGACGGCGCCGACGCATGCCGGTGACCGACGGGATCGAGGCGATCCGGCAGATCATCCGGAACCGCCCGCAGACCAGGGTGCTGATCCTCACCACCTGCCCGACGCCGCCGCCACCGCCCGCGACGAGCGGCTGAGCAGGCTCAGCGCCCGTGAGCGCGAGGTGCTCGTCCAGGTGGGCTCCGGCCTGTCCGACGCCGAGATCGCCGCCACCCTGCACCTGGCGGAGGCGACTATGAAGTCCCACCTGGGGCGGATCCTGCACAAGCTCGAGCTCCGTGACCGGATCCAGGCCGTGATCTTCGCCTACGAAAGCCGCCTCATCCACCCGGCGTGACATCGGTGGGTATCACTGGCGGGCCCGTCGGACGGTGGCGCTCTTCAACGCCAGCAGGCTCTCCGCGGTGTCGGTGATGGTGTCCTCGATCGGCCGGGGTGACCAGCCCAGCAGGCGCTGGGCCTTCTCCGACGTGGCGTCGAAGTTCTTGCCCAGCTGCGGACGCAGGACACGCATCGCCGGGTTGACCCGGGCGAGGGCCCGCGCGGCCCACAGCGGCAGTTCCCGCGTCGGCACCTTCGCCGCGCGCTCGCCCAGCCGTGCGCGCAGGATCGCCGCGACCTCGCGGACCCAGAGGCTGTGCCCGGAGATGGCGATGAACCGCTGTCCGGCCGCGGCCGGGTCGGTCATGGCGCGCAGGTGCAGGTCGGCGACGTCGCGCACGTCGACGAACCCGCTCGCGAACGGGGGCGACGCCGGCAGCTCGCCGTCGAGCATCCGCTGCACCAGACCGAGCGACGGCGAGTAGTCCGCGCCCAGCACCGGCCCGAACACACCCACCGGGTTCACCGCGGCCAGTTCCGGTCCGCCTGCCGCGACGAACTCCCACGCCGCTTTCTCCGCGAGGGTCTTGGACTTCTGGTACGGCGGGATCCCACCGTCCACATCGGTCCAGTCGTCCTCGGTGAAGACGCGCGTGGCCTCGGGGTGGCCGTAGCCGATCGCGCCGAACGCCGAGGTCAGCACGACCCGCTTCACGCCGGCGTCGCGGGCCGCCCGCAGGACCCGCAGCACCCCGTCGCGGGCCGGGACGACCATCTCGTCGTCGTTCTCGGGCACGCTCGTCAGCGTCGGCGAAGCGACGTGCAGCACGTAGTCGCAGCCCTCCACCGCCTCGCGCCAGCCGGCGTCCTGCTGGAGATCCGCCTGCAGGACGGTGACTTTCGCGTCGTCGGCCGCGCCGCCGGCGCGCAACATGGCCCGCAGCTCGGGCTCCCTCTTCAGGTTCCGCACGGTGGTGCGTACCGAGTGCCCGTCGGCCAGCAGCGCGAGCACGCACCAGCTGCCGATGTAGCCCGAGCCGCCGGTGACCAGGACTTCTGCCATGATTTGCACCCTTTCGAAGTGATCGTGGACCGTGCGGGTCAGACCGCGCGGCGGTAGCCGGCCGAGCCGACGCCGTTGATCCGCGTGCCGCCCTGTTGCAGCGGAACGGCGATCGTCGCGAGCCACGGGAAGGGGTAACCGAGGTCGGGAGCCGCCACGTCGTCGAGCTTCCGCAGCCCGTCCTCGGGGATGGTGACGCGCAGGGATTCGAGGTTCGCCTCGAGCTGGGCCACCGAGCGGGCGCCGATGAGCGTGGACGTGACGGGAGCCTGCTGCCGCACCCAGGCGAGCGCGACCGCGGCGACCGTGGTGTCCAAGCGGTGCGCGAGGTCGCGCAGGACGTCCAGTACCTCGAACGCGTGGGTGCCGTCGAGCTGGGCCTGGGCCAGCGGACCCCGGCCGGAGCCGGCGGGCGTCGGGTTTTCGCGGGTGTACTTGCCGGAGAGCACGCCGCTGGCCAGCGGGCTGTAGGGCAGGACGCCGAGACCGAGTTCGCGGGCCAGGCCGAACAGCTCGCCTTCGACCGTGCGGCGCACCAGGGAGTACTCGACCTGCAGCGCCACGATCGGCGCCCACGCGCGGAGTTCGGCGATCGTGGCCATCCGCGACGCCGCCCAAGCCGGGGTGTTCGAGAGGCCGGCGTAGCGGATCTTCCCGGCGCGCACCAGGTCGTCGAGGGCGGCGAGCGACTCTTCGAGCGGGGTGTGCCGGTCGAGGCAGTGCTGCCAGTAGAGGTCGATGTAGTCGACGCCGAGGCGGCTCAGGGAGGCGTCGACCTGCTGGAAGATCGCTTTGCGGCTCGCGCCGCCGCCGTTCGGGTCGCCGGGGTGCATGTTTCGCGCGTACTTGGTGGCGAGGACGACGCGATCGCGCAGGCCGGGGCGCGCGGCCAGGTACTCGCCGATGATCCGCTCGGACGCGCCTTCGGAGTAGCCGTTGGCGGTGTCGATGGTGTTGCCGCCGGCGTCGAGGAACCGCGCGATCACGTCTTTCGACACGTCGGCGCCGGAACCCCAGCCCGGGTCGCCGAACGTCATCGTGCCCAGGGTCAGCGGGCTGACTCGCAGGCCGGAGCGGCCGAGGGTGCGGTAGTCGTCGAGTTCCATGCCGGGGAAACCTTCCTGAGCCGGCGAGCCGTAAGTGGAGCGCTCTCCAGTTAAGGTAGTGGAGAGCGCTCCGGTTAGCAAGCGCGGTAGTGGAGGAGTCTCCGGATAGGGTGGGCGCAACACGGACAGCAGGGAGGGCACGTTGGTTCGCTCGGACGCTCGTGAGAACCGGGCACGCATCCTGCAGGTCGCCCGCGAGGCCTTCGCCGAGGGCGACGACACCTCGATGAACCAGATCGCGCGCCTCGCCGGTGTCGGCCCCGGCACCCTGTACCGCAACTTCCCCACCCGCGAGGCGCTCGTCCTGGCCATCTACGAAGACGAGGTCGACGGGCTCGTCGAGTCCGTCGCGGAATCGCTGGCCACGTTGCCTCCGCTGGAGGCGCTGCGGAAGTGGACCACCGACCTGGTCGACGCGATGCGCAAGAAGCACGGTCTCGGTGACGCGCTCAGCCCCGGCGCGCACCAGACGATCACCGAGCGGACCTACGGCCCGGTCATCGCCGCCATCACGCTGATCCTGGACGCGGGCAAACGCGACGGCACCATCCGCGCGGACGCCGACGCCCGTGACTTCCTGCAGCTCACCGGTGCGCTCTGGCGTGCCGCTTCCGGACCGGAGGACAGGTCGCCGTCGATGCTCGCCCTGATCCTCGACGGACTGAGTCTCCGCCGGGGCCCTGCCGAATGACGTGACGCCGTCGCTCGGGGGCGCAGGCGTGTGCCGATCTCGCTCCCGAAATCGTGGCTGAAGTGGCTTTGGCAATCATGATTCGCCCGCGTTTCACCGCCTTGCTGACAGCGCATGGCGGGAGATGTTGCGATACGACCGGTAGGCGCACGCTCTACTGTGCGCGACGATCGGGAGATCACTGCGAGGGGTCGGCAAAGCTAACCGGTGGAGGGGTCATGGCAGAGGGCGGCTCGGGAAACGATTCCTGTCCCGTGGCACACGCTTATCCGTTCAGCCCTCCGCACGCGCTCGACCTCGATCCGACGTACGCGCGCCTTCGCGCGGCCGATCCGGTGGCCCGGGTCCGGCTGCCGTACGGACGGGACGGCTGGCTGGTCACCAGGTACGCCGACACGCGGACCGTGCTGGCCGACAGCCGGTTCAGCAGGGAAGCCGTTGTGGGCGTGGACATTCCCCGCGTGCGTCCGGAGCTGACCGACCAGGCCGGGTCGTTGCTCTCCCTCGATCCGCCGGCGCACGGCCGGTTGCGGCGGCTGGTGGCCAACGCGTTCACCAAACGCCGGGTGGACACCCTGCGCCCGCGCATGGAGCGCGTGGTGAACGATTTGCTGGACAAAATGTGCGCGGCCGGGCGGCCCGCCGATTTCGTGCGGCACGTTTCGGTGCCGCTGGCCGTGACGACGATCAGCGAATTGTTCGGCATTCCCGAAGCGGGCCGGCCGCGATTTCACTCTGGCGCCGCGGCCGCGTTGTCGACGTCGGCGATGAGCCCGGAAGAACGCCGCGCGCACCGCGCGGACCTGAACGACTACCTCGTCGAACTGGTCGGCCGGCGCCGTCGCGAACCGGCCGACGATCTGCTCGGCACCCTGGTGGCGGCCCGCGACGAGCGCGACCGGCTGTCCGAAGCGGAACTGGTGCAGCTCGCCTGGGTCGTCCTCGTCGCGGGGTACGACGCGACGATCAACCAGATCGGCAACATGGTGTGGACGCTGCTGAGCGAGCCGGACCGCTGGGCCGCGGTCGTGCGCGAGCCCGACCGGCTGACCGCGCGGATCGAGGAACTGCTGCGCTTCATCCCGCTCGGTGTCGCCGCCGCCTTCCCGCGGATCGCCACCGAGGACGTGGAACTGAGCGGTGTCACGATCCCCGCGGGTGACGCGGTGCTGCTGCTGGTGCACGCGGCGAACCGGGACCCGGACGTCTTCGCCGATCCGGAGGTGCTCGACCTGGACGGCGAATCGGGCGCGCACCTCGCGTTCGGCCACGGGCCGCACCACTGCGTCGGGGCGCAGCTGGCCAGGATGGAGCTCGAGGTGCTGCTCAGCACGCTCGTGCGGCGGTTCGGCGGGCTCGAGCTCGCCGTCGCGGCCGACGACGTCCCGTGGCGCGCGGGCGGGATGTTCCGCGGTCCCCGCGAGCTGCTCGTGACCTGGTGATCCGCCGGGCGCTCCAGCGCGAGCCGGCTCTCACGGGCTGAGGACGTCCGTGACGCCGGCCGGCACCGTCCCGGCGAGCAGCGCGCCGAACGCCTTCGCGATCGCCTCCGGGCCCTGCTGCCGGCGGATGGTGAGCCAGGCGGTCGCCGACTCGAGGAACCGCTGCTCGGCCTCGTGGTAGCGGGCGTAGAACCGGCTCTCGCCGTCGTCCGCCACCATCCGCTTCTCCGCCCACGGCGCGAAGAAGAACTGCGGCTTCGGGTCGGTCAGCGCGGGTCCGTGCTGCTGGGAGTCCGGATGGGTGAAGCCGACCAGCGCGACGTGCCCCAGCGCGCCGGCGAACCGCTCGTGGACGTCGGTGATCACCCGGTGGGAGCCGGTCAGGTCGACCAGCACCGCCGGCGCGAGCACCGAAACCGCGGCCGGCTCGTCGTAGCGGGCCACCGAGCCGTAACAGCCGATCCCGGCGGCGAAGCCGTGGTTGGCGGCGGAGGTGAGCCCGGCCGCCGGCAGGCCGGTGTCCCGGGCCAGCAGGTGGGCCAGCCCGATCGCGGTCCGGCTGGACGCGCTCGTGATCAGCGCCGACTTGATCCCGTCGGCCGCCAGCCCGGCGACGAACGCGGCGAGGGTGAACGACGCCGGGAAGATCGGCCGGAACACCGCCCGCTGGTCGTCCAGGTCGTCCGGTTCGGCGGCCGGCTGGAACGTCCGGTACCAGGCCGGCATGAAGGCCCGGTCCGGATCGGCGTCCTCGAACCCGCGGGACGTCGGCAGCGCCTCGACCGTGTGGTGGGTCCCGATCGGCACGAAGCCGAAGTGCCTGCTGCCGACCGGGATGGCGGGGTTGCGCGAGTCGATCACCCGCACGAACGCCCACACCGGCACCCGGCCGTACCCCGCCGGGGCCGGAAAAGCGTTCCAGTACGGCAGTGTCTGGTCGCCGAGCCGGGCGTAGGTGACCACGTTCATGGTCAACGCGAACTTCTCGACCGCGAGCCGCACGGCACCCGGCGCGAGCGTGGGGTGTGCCGCCGCCCGCGGGCCGCTGACCGTCAGGTCGGCCCGCCGCACCCACAGCTGCCAGTTGTCCACAGTGGACATCGAAGCTCCCTGCCGGAGATCGTGCGCGTGACCGGGCGAGCGTCCGGCGCTCCAGCCCATCGTGGCCGCCGGGCGGTCCCGGTCACGTCTCGCGGGTTGCGGACCCGCCGCGGCTCGGGCAGGTCAGCTGTTGTCGCCCGTGCTGCGGAGGTGCTCCTTCACCTTGGCGATCGCGAAGCCCCAGCCCTGGTCCACCGTCGGCTTCGGCGGCACGGACATCTCCTCGGGGTTGGTCAGGACGTCCAGCAGGACCGGGCCTTCGGTGCTCAGCGCGCGCCGGACGGCCTCGGCCAGCTCGTCCGGGTCGGTGACCCGGATCCCCGTGATGCCCAGCGCGGTGGCGACGGCGGCGAAGTCCGGGTTGTCCAGCTCGGTGCCGAACTCGGGCAGCCCGGCCTGTTCCTGCTCGAGCTTCACCATGCCCAGGCGCCGGTTGTCGAAGACCACGAGCTTCACCGGGAGCCGGTAGGTGCGGATGGTCATCAGGTCGCCGAGCAGCATGCTGAGGCCGCCGTCGCCGCAGAACGCGACCACCTGGCGGTCGCGGTCCTGGAACTGGGCGCCGATCGCCTGCGGCATCGCGTTGGCCATCGACCCGAGGTTGTACGAGCCGAGCAGCCGGCGCGATCCGGTCATGTGGACGAACCGCGAGAGCCACACCGTGGCCATCCCGGTGTCGGAGGTGAACACGGCGTCCGGGGCGGCGTGCTCGTCGATCAGCGCGGCCAGGGCCTCGGGCCGGATCTGGTGGTCCTGGTTGTCGAAGACCGAACGGACCTTCCCGGCCAGGCTCTTGTCGTGGCCGGGGGCGGCCAGCCGCGCCTGCCCGGCGTGCCAGCGCTCGAAGTGCGCGCGGGTGTCGTCGAGGTGCTTGCGGGACGCCTGCGGCGACAGCCGCGGCAGCAACGCGGCCACGGTGGGGGCGACGTCGCCGACCAGGCCGAGCTCGACGGGGACGCGGCGGCCGATGTGCTCGGCCACGGCGTCCACCTGGATGACCTTCTTGCCAGTCGGGTACCAGGCGCGGTACGGGAAGTCGGTGCCCAGCAGCAGCAACAGGTCGGCGTCGTCCATCGCCTGCGCGGCGGCGGGGTTGCCGATCAGGCCGGTCTGACCGACCTGGAACCGGTTGTCGTCCTCGAAGCCCTCCTTGGCCTTGAGGGTGAGGACCATCGGGGCGCCGAGGCGGTCGGCCAGCGCCAGCACGTCGGCACGGCCTTGGCGGGCGCCGCGCCCGACCAGCAGGGTGACCTTCTCCGCCGCGTTGAGCAGCTGCGCGGCGGCGTCCAGCGCCGGGTCGTCGGGGCGGGTGCTGCGCTCGGCGAGGGAGAACCGCGGCTCGCGGTCGGCGTCGACCTTCTGGTCGCCGATGTCGCCGGGCACGGTGAGCACGGCGGGACCGCCGCGGCTGACGGCCGTGCGGACGGCGATCTCCAGCAGGCCGGGGATCTGCTCGGCGGAGGTCACGGTGGCGCGGAAGACGGCGACGTCCTTGAACAGCAGGTCGTTGTCGACCTCCTGGAACATGTCCGTGCCGACGTCGGCGAGCGGGACCTGCCCGGCGATGGCGAGCACGGGCGCGTGGCTCTTCGCGGCGTCGTAGAGGCCGTTGAGCAGGTGCACCGACCCGGGGCCGACGGTGCCCATGCAGACGCCGATGGTGTCGCCGAGCTGCGCCTGCGCGCCGGCGGCGAACGCGGCGACCTCCTCGTGCCGGCAGCCGACCCACTCGATGCCGTCGGTACGGCGGATCGCGTCGGTCAGCGGGTTGAGCGCGTCTCCGACGACGCCGAACACGTGGGTGACGTTCAGCTGGACGAGGCTGTCGATGACGACCTGGGCGACGGTGCGGGTCACGGAGCTCTCCTGGGGTGGGTCAGAGGGTGAAGTGGTCGGGGTCGGCCGCGGCCCAGTCCTGCGCCCACTCCCGCGGGGGTCCGGACAGCAGCTGCTCGGGCTCGAGCCAGTCGTAGAGTTCGGCGTAGGACCGCACCCGGTGGGGATCGACGCGCCGGCGCAGCATGTGCGGCCGCAGCTCGGCGGGGAACCGGACGCCCATCGACGCCATGATCTGCTGGGCGCCGGTCACGGTGGAGCGCTGGAACCGTTCCACGCGCAGGGATTTGTCGGCGACGTCCAGTGCGCGGGCGCGGCGGGCGTCCTGGGTGGTGACGCCGGTCGGGCAGGTGTTCGTGTGGCAGCGCTGGGCCTGGATGCAGCCGACCGCGAACATCATCGCCCGCGCCGCGTTCGTGTAGTCGGCGCCCTGCAGGAGGCGTTTGACGATGTCGGCGCCGGTGGCGACCTTGCCGCTGGCGCCGATCTTGATCCGGTCGCGCAGGCCGGTGCCGACGAGTGCGTTGTGGACGGTGATGAGACCCTCGGTCAGCGGCGTGCCGATGTGGTCGGCGAACTCCAGGGGTGCGGCGCCGGTGCCGCCCTCGGCGCCGTCGACGATGATGAAGTCGGGTGTGACGCCTTCGGCCAGCATGGCCTTGCAGACGGCGAGGAACTGGCGCCGCGAACCGACGCACAGCTTGAACCCGGCCGGCTTGCCGCCCGCGAGCTCGCGCATCGACGCGATGAACCGGATCAGCTCGCGGGGTGTCGAGAACACCCGGTGGTACGGCGGGGAGATGACGGTCTCGCCCTGGGGGACGTCGCGGACCCGCGCGATCTCGGCGTTCACCTTGCCGCCGGGCAGCACGCCGCCGATCCCGGGCTTGGCGCCCTGGGACAGCTTCAGGGACACGCACTTGACCGAGTCGTGGGCGGCCTTCTCGGCGAACTCCGTTCTGTCGAAATCACCGTCGGCGGTCCGGCAGCCGAAGTAGCCGGTGCCGATCTCCCAGACGAGGTCGCCGCCGTGGCGCAGGTGGTACTCCGAGAGGCCGCCTTCGCCGGTGTCGTGGGCGAAGCCGCCGAGCGCGGCCCCTTTGTTGAGCGCCAGGATCGCGTTGGCGGACAGCGAGCCGAAGCTCATCGCGGACACGTTGAGCAGGGCCATGTCGTACGGCTTGGTGCAGTCCGGACCGCCGATCCGGATCTTCGGCGGCTCGTCCGGCGTCGCGATCGGCGCCATCGAGTGCACCAGGGACTCGTAGCCGTCGGCGTAGACGTCGCGCTCGGTGCCGAACGGCGCTTCGGCGTCGGTGCCCTTCGCGCGCTGGTAGACGATGCTGCGGATGTCGCGGTCGTAGGGGCGGCCGTCGAAGTTGCGCTCGATGAAGTACTGCTGCAGCTCGGGCCGCAGTGCTTCGAGCAGGAAACGCAGGTGCCCGAGGACGGGGTAGTTCCGCAGGACCGAGTGCTTGCGCTGGAGGAGATCCCAGCACCCCAGACCGGCGACGAGGAGCAGCGGCGCGGCGAGGAACCACCACCAAGCGCTGACGGACAGCGCGAGCGCGGCGACGCCGAGGGAGACCAGCGACAACGCACCTACCGCAGCGAATCTGAGCACGGAACCGAAGCTATCCGGACGGCCGGTCGAGCGCAGGTCGAGCACGCCGATCAGGGCCGTTGCCTACGCCGATGGGGCATTCGTCCCCTCGTCGGAGCCGCCTCGGCTTCAGATCCGGACAGACCGCTGGGCTCCGGCGAGACGGCCCCACAGCGTCGCGGCGGCGATCGAGACGGCCAGCAGCGTCACGCTGCCTGCGACGTCGAGGACGTAGTGGTTCCCCGTGGTGAGCACGTCCGCCACCATGAGCAGCGGGAACGACCACGACAGCAGCGCCAGGCGGGGATGCGTGCCCCGGAGCGCGGTCCACGCGGCGTACGCGCACCACAACGCCCAGCCGACGTGCATGCTGGGCATGGCCGTGTAGTGGCTGGGGCTCGTCCAGCTCTCGCGGCCGGCCTGGCCCAGGATGTCGTACCTGGCCACGATGTCGACGGCGCCCGGCAGCGCGAACCGCGGCGGCGACATCGGCACCGCCCAGTAGACCGGCAGCACGAGGGCCGTCATCGCGATCATCGTCCGGCGGACCTTGCGGTAGACCTCGGCGTGCCGGAGGAACACCCACAGCAGGGTGCCGGCGACCACCGCGTAGTACAGCCGGTACAGGTACACCGCGAGGTGCGCGAGGACGGGATGTTCGGTCAGCCAACCGTTCGCGCTGCGCTCGACGTCGAGGTGCAGCGCGTGTTCCGCGGACTGGAGGGCCAGCGCGTGGGCGTTGGCGGCCGCGAGGTCCCGGCCCACGACGGCGTCGAGACGCGTGAAGAGCAGGAACCAGAGCAGCAGGAAGATCAGCTCGACGAGCACGCCGGGATGGCCATCGGTACCGCGGAGCAGGGTTCGTGTGAGCCGGCCGGGAGCGGCCGCCGCGTCGGCCATCGGCGGGGGACGTCGGCGGTGGCCGTCCGGCGGCGGGTTCACGCGGTCACCCTAGCCGCCCGCGGCCGCGGGAATCCGTCGGTTCCGGCGCGTTCTCCGGGGGATGATGGCGGTGTGCGCACGCCTTTCGAAGAGCTGCCGGACGTGGCCCGGGTCGTCCTGGTCGTCGGCGTCGCCGCCTTCGCGGCGGGTGAACTCGTCCAGGCGTTCCGCACGCGCGGCGGCGCGAAACTCGTCAACGTGCCCGCGGAACTCGGCTTCCGGGTGCTGTTCCTCGGCGCGATCCTGCTGTGGCCGATCGGCCGGGCGGTCGTCCCGGCCGCCGGTATCGGTGGCGGCGCGGGGCTGGTCACGGCCGGGCTCGTGCTCGGGTGGCTCGGCCTGCTCCTGCGCTGGTGGTCCTTCCACAGCCTCGGAAAGTACTTCACCGTGACGGTGCAGACGAGTGAAGACCAGCCCGTCGTGGACCGGGGTCCCTACCGGGTCCTGCGGCACCCGAGCTACACCGGCCTGTTGCTGATCTTCGCCGGCGGCGGCCTGATCGCGGGCAACTGGGTCAGCGCGGCGGGCCCGGTCGTGGTGCTGCTGATCGCCCTGGTCCACCGCATCCGGATCGAGGAACACGCCCTCGGCGAGGCGCTGGGCAGCCGTTACCGGCAGTTCGCCGCCGACCGCGCCCGGCTCGTCCCTTATGTGTGGTGACCTCGCGATCCGCGCGGTGTGCGGGCGTGCCGGAGGTTAGGCTGGCGCCCCGACGAACCGGGGCCGGTCAGCGGCCGTCCGCGAGGAGCAGCCGCCGCCATGTCAGCCGACCGTGCCGAGGCCCGTACCCGTCATCCCCGCCACCAGCGCCGCGGTGAGGCGCGGCTGCCCGCCGCCGTCGCGACGCTCGTGGCCATCGCGCTCTACCTGGCCCTGCCGGAACAGCTGCTGGTCGCGCCGCGGTTCGTGGTGCCCGCGCTGGAGATCGCGCTGCTGGTGCCGCTGATCGCGATCAACCCGCGGCGCGTCACGCGGCAGACCCGGCTCTCCCGGATCCTCTCGCTGGCGCTGGTCGCGGTCGTCGCGCTCAGCAACCTGGGCGCGCTGGGGCTGCTCATCCACGACCTGGTCGCCGGCGCGGCCGGCGACGGCAAGGCGTTGCTGCTGGGCGCGTTGCAGGTGTGGCTGACGAACGTGATCGCGTTCGGCCTGGCCTACTGGGAGCTGGACCGGGGCGGCCCGGTCAGGCGCACCCAGTCCGGCCGGGCCGACCTGCCGCTCGCCGACTTCCGGTTCTCGCAGGACGAGAACGCCGACACCGTCGAGGAGGTCGCCGAGGGGTCCAGCGTCAAGTCCGACTGGGTGCCGGCGCTGCTGGACTACCTGTACGTGTCGGTGACCAACTCGACGGCGTTCAGTCCCACCGACACGATGCCGCTGTCCTCGCGGGCGAAGGTGCTGATGGCGGTGCAGAGCGTCGCGGCGCTGCTGACGTCGTTGCTGGTCATCGCCCGCGCGGTCAGCGTGCTCAAGTAAGCGCGTTGATCGGTGATCCCTCGGCGACCCGGAACCCCTCGGCTTCCAGCTGCCACGTCACGACGGTCCGCACCCGCGGGTCGTCGTCGACGACCGGGACCCGCCGCCCGGGCGTCCATCGCGGGCTCCTTCACCGACGGCCGGCCGCCACGGCGCGGCCGTCGTCCGTGGTGCCTCACCTGCGGCGCGGTGGCCAGGTCCGGCGGATCCGGCGGGGTGCGGTCAGAGGCCGATGGTGTCCGCGAGGCCCGCGACGTGGTCGCGGAGGAACGCTTCCTTGTCGCTCACCGTGTCCGCCGCGTACTGGCCGAAGGCGTCGAACAGGATGGCGCCGGTGACCGCCGACCACAGGCCGTAGACCCGGGCGACGTTGCTCGCCGGCATGTCGAGGCCGTGCTGCTGGCGCAGGCGTTCCATGTCCGCGCGGACCGGCTGGCTGAGCGTCGCGTCCACCTTGCGCAGCTTGCCCGTTCGCCACGCGTCCTCGGCCAGCCGGCCGAGCGCGGCGACGACCCGGGTGCCCGGCCCCACCGTCTGCTCGCCGGGTGCCTGGTAGCCGAGCACCGGCGTGCCGTAGAGCAGGGCGAACCGGGACGGTTCGCGCACCGCCCAGGCCCGCGCGGCGAGCACCGCCGCCTCGAGCCGCTTCCGGTGCGATCGGCGTGACGCCGCCTCGATGGCGGCGTCGACCTCGTCGGCCAGTTCGTCGTAGGCGTCGATGATCAGCAGCGTGATGAGCGCTTCGCGGTCGCGGACGTAGCGGTAGAGCCCGGAGGGCACGACGCCGACGTCCCGGGCCACCCCCCGCAGCGACAGATCGGCCGGGAGCACCGTTTTCAGGTGCTCCCGGCCGACGCGCACGACGTCGCGCATCATCTGTTCACGCGCCGACTGCCGCGGGGTCACCATGGGCCGACCTTAGTGTCCACGCCGGACGAGCCGCCACGACCGCCACCCGCGGCAGACGACGTAGGCGAAGATCGTCGACAGCGCGACCCAGGAGTCGGTGATCGACGACTGGCCGCCTTCGGTGGTGTGGATGATCGTGAGGGCGAGGATCGCCGCCGCCACCTTGTGGGCGATGACCATCTCCCAGATCGCCGGGGCCTGTCTCGGCCGGAACGCGAGCATCGTCCACATCGCCGTGAAGACGAGGTAGCCGAAGGTCCGCCAGCCTTCCACCATGAGGCGGTCGTCGGTCGTCGCCGCCATCAGGAACAGGCCGTGGACGAACACCGCGAAGGTGGTCACGGCGTTGAAGGCCATCAAGCCGCGGCCCACGAGGTCCCAGCGGCGGGTGGGAACGGCGGCGGCGAACGTGGTGGTGGTCATGGGGTTGTCCCTTCTCCGGTGAAAGCGAGAACACTGTTCTCGATCTGGGATCCAGGGTGGCGCCTGTGCGCGCCGAAGTCAAGAACAGTGTTCACAAAAGTGAGCACTGTTCTCGAATGGGCTGATGGGCCTGCGTAACCGGTCGCTTGCGGACAGACACCCTGCGGCAAACCCGTGGTCGTGGCCGCGGATCGCGGCCACGATAGGGCGTCATGGCGTTCACCGAAGCACCTGATCCCGGCCACGCGCGCACGCTGGCCGAGCTCATCGCCCGGCTGCGGCTGCTCAAGACGTGGGCGGGCGACCCGTCGTACGCGCAGATCGCCGAGCGGGTGAACCGGCTCTGGACGGCGGCCGGGCGCCCGCCCGCCGAGCGCACCGCCCGCACGACGGTCGCCGACTGCTTCAAGACCGGCCGCGCCCGGCCCAATACCGACCTGGTGCTGGCCGTCGTCGAGGTGCTGCACCCGGACCCGGGGTACGTCGCCGGCTGGCAGGACATGCTGCGCGTCGTCCGCAGCCGCGCGGAGGCGGCGACCTTCGTGCAGGCCCAGCTCGGCCTGCCCGAGGCGATCCCGCACTTCACCGGGCGCCGGGTGGAGCTCGCGCGGCTGTGCGCGGCGCTCGGCGACGCCGCGGGCGGGCAGGCGTCGGCGATCGCGGGCATGGCCGGGGTCGGCAAGACCGGGCTGGCCGTGCACGTCGGCCACGAACTGCTGCGCACCGGCCGGTTCGACGACGCGCTCTTCGTGAACCTGCGCGGGTTCCACCCCGACCTCGGCCGGCCGCCGGTGGACCCGGCCGCGGTGCTCGACTCCTTCCTGCGGCTGCTGGGCGTGCCCGGGCACGCCGTCCCCGCCGACCTGCCGGGCAAGGAGCGGGTCTACCGGGAGCGCTCGGCCGGGCGGCGGCTGCTGGTTGTGCTCGACAACGCCCACAGCGAGGACCAGGTCCGGCCCCTGCTGCCCGACGCGCGGGGCGGCCCGGTGCTCGTCACCAGCCGGCTGGCGCTGCCCGGGCTGGCCGGTGCGCAGGTGCGGCTGGACGTGCTGAGCCCGGACGAGGCGCTGGCCTACCTGCGGCGCACCGTCGGCGCGCAGCGGATCGACCAGGAACCCGGCGTGGCCCGGGCGATCACCGCGGAGCTCGGCCACCTGCCGCTCACGCTGACGCTGGCCGCGTTGCGGATGACCGCGCCGGCCCACCGGTCGTGGCTGCTGGCCGACCACCTGGAGCGGCTCGAGCAGCGGCGGGCGCACCTGCGCCTGGACGACGCCGTGGACGCGTCGATCAGCCTGTCCTACGACCACCTCGGCGAGCCGGAACAGCGGGCCCTGCGGCTGCTCGCCCTGCACCCGGGCGCGGACCTGGACGTCTACGGCATCGCCGCGCTCACCGGCACCGGCCTGGAGGAGGCGACCCGCACCGCCGACCGGCTCGCCGCCGCGAGCCTGGTCCGGCGTCGCGAGGCCGACCGGTTCGAGCTGCACGACCTCATCCGCGCGTTCGGGATGGCGCGGGCCGAGGACGAGGACGTCTCCGCCGGCCGTCGGGCCGCGCTGGCGCGGCTGCTCGACTACTACGCGTTCGCCGCCGCCACGGCGATGGACCACTACGCGCCGCGCGTGCGCGACCACCGGCCGCACGTCCCCGACCCCGGCCTGCCGATCCCGCCGGTGACCGACCGGGCGTCGGCGGCGGCGTGGCTGGAGGCCGAACGGGCCAACCTGGTCAGCGCCGGCCTGCACGGGGTGGCGTCGGGCCACGCGGGACTGCTGTCGCGGATCCTGTTCCGGTACCTGCAGACCGGCGGCCACATCCGGGAAGCGCTGGCCCTGCACACGAGCGCGACGGAGTCGGCGGACCCGGTCGCCCGCGGGCACGCCCTGCTGAGCCTCGGGGCCACCCACAGCCAGGTCGGCCGCTACGAGGTGGCGACCGGGTTCGCCGAACAGGCGCTGGCCTGCTTCCGCGGCGCCGAAGACCGCTCCGGCGAGTGCCGCGCGTTAGGCACGCTGGGCGCGATCGCCTCCTGGAACGCCGATTTCGCGCGCTCGGCCGGGTTCCTGCAAGGGGCCTTGGCACTGGCCCGCGAGATCGGCGCCCGGGCGGGCGAACGCACCGCGCTCACCAACCTCGGCTACGTCCACGGCCGGCTGGGCCGCTACGACGAGGCGCTGGAGAGCCACCTGAAGGCGCTGGCCATCGACCAGCAGACCGGCGACCTGAGCGACATGGGCCGCACCCTGCTCAACATCGGCGACACGCACCTGAGGTCCGGCCGGGGCGCGGAGGAGGCCTGCGGTTTCTTCCGCCGCGCGACGGCCATCGCCCAGCAGGCGGGCGACCGCGACCTGCACCTGGAAGCGCTGCTGTGCCTCGCGGACGTCTCCCTGGACCTAGGCCGCACCGGCCAGGCGAGGGTGTCGCACGAGTCCGCGCTGGCGATGGCGGTGGACCTGGGCATCCTGCACCAGGCCGCCCGCGCGCACCTGGGCCTGGCCCGGGCGTGGACCGCAATGGGCGACCCACGGCGAGCCCACCAGCACTGGCTAGCGGCCCGCGACCACCACCGCGAGCTGGGCTTGCCGGAACCGCCGGAGATCCCGGAGCCCGCGGCCCGTTCGGTCACCACCGGCGGCTGACGCCCACCCGCCACCCGCCGGGCCGCCGCCGCGGCTCGGCCGACCGTCCGCGGCAGAGGTCACCGAGGTTGAGGACGGCCGAGATCCGCCCCCAATCACGCGAGTCACGCCCCCGATCACGAGACACGCGCCCAGTCACGCGAGTCACGCGCCCAGTCACGCGAGATGCGCGGCCAATCACGCGAGACGCGCTCAATCACGCGAGACACACCCCCGATCACGAGACACGCGCCCAGTCACGCGAGTCACGCGCCCAGTCACGCGAGATGCGCGGCCAATCACGCGAGACGCGCTCAATCACGCGAGATCCGCCCCCAATCACGCGAGTCGCGCGCCCAATCACGAGACACGCGCTCAATCACGCGAGATCCGCCTCCAATCACGCGAGATGCGCGCCCAGTCACGCGAGACGCGCTCAATCACGCGAGATCCGCCTCCAATCACGCGAGACACGTGCCCAATCACGTGAGATCCGCGGCCAATCACGTGAGATGCGCTGCTAGGCACGCGAGACACGCGAGCAATCACGTGATGCGCGGCCAGGCACGTGAGACACGCGCGCAATCACGTGAGATGCGCGGCCAATCACGTGAAATGCGCGCGCAATCACGTGAGACGCGTCCCCACTCGCGCGAGACATGCGCCGGGGCAAGGTCGGTTCGCGTGCCTGCGGGGTCGGTTCGCGTACCCGGAGGGTCGGCTTGCGTGCCCAGGGGGTCGGCTTGCGTACCCGGAGGGTCGGCTCGTGTGCCTGCGAGGTCGGCTCTCGCACCCGCGGGTCAGCTCGGGGGTGGCCTGCCGGTGGGTGAGGTTTCGGGCTTTCTCCACTGCTCGCGGGGTCGGGCGTCGGCGGTGACCGTGTCCGGCTGCGGTGGGTGTGGTGATTGGTGACCGCCGGTGGGGGAAGCGGTGAGACCCGGCCCCAGCCCCGGCCGCAGCGCGCCGGGTGGTCGTGAAGCGGGCGTCCGGGTTCGTCCGGGATTGCTGCTCTGGTCGTCTGTGGCGGCGATGCTCGCGGCCGGTGCGGGATCGCGGGCTGCGGCTCCGTGCCACGTCGGACGCCCACCGTCGAAGGGAGACACCATGCGGCGCCTCGTTGACCGCGTGCTCGACCGGATCGTGCCCACTGCCCAGGCTTCCGCCTGCGCCGGCGGCTACTTCTGCAACAGCGCGGGCCACCCCGGGTACTGGTACCGGTTCTGTTGCCCGCAGACCGGCTGCGAATGGTCCAAGATCCGCAGCACCTGCTGAACCGGTCCCGAACGTACCGGGCGGTGTCCGCGGAAGCGGGCACCGCCCGTCGGAAAGGAGTGCCGTGGACTACCTCCGTGCGGCCTGCGCGACGCTGATCGCCGTGGTGTTCGCCGCCTCGTCGGTGTCGAAGCTCCGGGACTTCCGCGGGTTCGCGCGGTCGGTGCCCGCGCTGGTGCCGATGCCCGCGAACGCCGTGGTGCCGGTGTCGGTGGCCGTCGTGGGGGGCGAAGCGGGCGCCGCGGTGCTCGTGGTCGTGCCGGCCACCGCGACGGCCGGTTTCGTCCTCGCTTCGCTGCTGCTACTGGCTTTCGCCGCTTCCATCGGCACGGCGCTGCGTCGCGGGCGGCCCGCGTCGTGCCGCTGCTTCGGCACGGCCGACACCCCGGTCGGCCCGCGTCACCTGGCCCGCAACACCGTGCTGCTCTGCTTCGCCGCCGTCGGCGCCCTCGCGCCGGAGCACCTGCCACCCGTCGCCGGGGCCGCTCTCGCGGTCGCGGCGGGCGGGGTGGCGGCCGTCCTCGTCATCGCGATGGACGACATCGCCGTCGTGTTCGCAAGGAGTTCCTGATGCCCTTCGTCGTCGCCGCTCTGGTGCTGCTCGGCCTGCTGTGCCTGGTGAACCTGCTCCTGACCGTCGGGATCCTGCGCCGGATGCGGGCCCAGGCCTCGACGACGTCGCTCTTCGCGCTGCGGCCCGGTTCGGCCGTCGGCGAGTTCGCCGCCACGACGACCGACGGCGAGCCGCTCACCACCGCTACGCTGGACGGCACGGTGGCCTTCTTCTCCGCCGACTGCCCCGCCTGCCACGACACCCTGCCGGACTTCCTCGCCTACGCCCGCGAGCAGGGCCGCGACCGCGTCCTGGCCGTCGTCGGCGGGGACGACGCGGACACCGTGCGCGCGCTCGCCGAGGTCGCCCGGGTGGTGCCGGCGGACCTCGACGGCGGTCCGGTCGCCGCCGCGTTCCGCAACACCTGGACGCCCGCGCTGTACGTCGTGGCCGACGGGCGGGTGGTCGCGACCGCGGGCCGGGTGGCCGAGCTGACCGTCCCCGCCGGGCGGTGACGGTGCGCGAACCGGACCGGCGGATCGCCGCGGGCCGGCTGCGCGACGCGGCCGCGGCCGCCGCCGTGCTGCTGTGGCGGTCCGGCCCGGCGCGGCTGGCCGGGCTGCTGGTGATGACGGCGGCCGCGGCCACCGCGCCGATCGCCACCGCCTGGCTGACCAAGCTCGTCCTCGACCGGCTCGTCTCGCGCACCGGCGCCGTCGGCGGCCTCGCCGTGGCGCTGGCGTGCGCCGGGCTCGCCGTCGCCGCGCTGCCCGTGGTCGTCCACTACGTCCGGGCGCAGATCGGCCGCGCGGCGAGCACCGTCGCCACCGACGGGCTGTTCGCCGCGCTGGGCCGCCAGGTCGGGTTGCGCACCTTCGAGAACCCCGCCTACCAGGACCGGTTGCGGCTGGCCCAGGAGAGCTGCGGCCGGATGCCGGAGATCGTCGACGGCGTCGGCGGCACGCTCAGCGGAACCCTTTCGCTGGCCGGGTTCCTCGGCTCGCTGTTCGTCCTGAGCCCGGCGATGACCGGGGTCGTGCTGGCCGCCGCGATCCCCGCGCTGCTCGCCGAACTGCTGCTGGCCCGGCGCCGTGCCGCGGTGGAATGGCGCGTCGAGCGGTTCGCCCGGCGCGAGTTCTTCTACAGCCAGCTGCTCACCGGGATCCCCGCCGCGACCGAGATCCGGCTCTTCGGCATCGGGGCGTTCCTGCGCGCCCGGCTGATGGACGAGCGTCGCAGCGCCAACGCCGACCGGCGCCGGATGGACGAACGGGAGCTGCGGACCATGGGCGGCCTGACGGCGCTGAGCGCGGCGGTCGCCGGGGCGGGGCTCTGGTGGGCGATCACGTCGGCGCGCGACGGGTCGCTCAGCGCCGGCGACGTCTCGATGTTCGTGGCCGCCGTCGCCGGGGTGCAGGCCGCGCTGGGCACGCTCGCGTCGGCGATCGCCAACGGCCAGGCGCGGCTGCTGTCGTTCGCGCACTACGTCGCCGTGGTCCGCGCGGAACCCGATCTGCCGAGCGGCTCCGGTGACCCGGCACCCGCGTTGCGGCAGGGGATCGAGCTGCGCGACGTCTGGTTCCGCTACAGCGACGACCACCCGTGGGTGCTGCGCGGGGTGGACCTCACCCTCCCGCACGGCGCGGCGGTCGCGCTCGTCGGCCTCAACGGCGCGGGCAAGAGCACGCTCGTGAAGCTGTTGTGCCGCATGTACGACCCGACGCGCGGGCGGATCCTCTGGGACGGCGTCGACCTGCGCGACATCCCGCCCGCGTCGCTGCGCGAGCGGATCAGCGCCGTGTTCCAGGACCACATGAACTACGACATGACCGCGGCCGAGAACATCGGGCTCGGCGAGCCGGCCGCGATGACCGACCGGGCCCGGCTGGTGGCCGCCGCGACGCGGGCGGGCGCGCACGACCGGATCGCCGCGCTGCCCCGCGGGTACGACACGCCGCTCACCCGGATCTTCGAGATCGGCACCGACACCGGGGACGCGTCGACCGGGGTGGTGCTCTCCGGCGGGCAGTGGCAGCGCCTGGCGCTGGCCCGCTCGCTCGTGCGGGAGGGCCGGGACCTGATGATCCTCGACGAGCCGAGCTCCGGTCTCGACCCGGAGGCCGAGCACGAGGTGCACGCGCGCATCCGCGAGCACCGGCACGGCCGCACGAGCCTGCTCATCTCGCACCGGCTGAGCGCGGTGCGCGACGCCGACCGCATCGCCGTGATCGAGGACGGCCGGGTCAGTGAGCTGGGCACGCACGAGAGCCTGCTCACCGACGGCCGTGGTTACGCGCGCTTGTTCCGCTTGCAGGCCGACGGTTACCAGGCCGTGCCGTGAAAGCGCTGGTCCTCGCCGTGCTGCTGGCCGCGGGCGGTGCCGTCGCCGTCCGCCGGCTGCTGATCGTGACCACAGTGGACGGTGCGAGCATGGCCCCGGAACTGGCGTCCGGCGACCGGGTCCTGGTGCGCCGGACCCGCCGTCCGCGGCGCGGCCGGGTGGCCCTGCTGCGCTACCCGCGGCTGCCGAGCGGCGCGCCGGTGGGCGGGCAGCTGCTGCTCAAGCGCGTGGTGGCGGTGGCGGGCGACCGCGTCCCGGCCGGCTGGGCCGACCCGGACGTCCACGGCCTCGGCGGCACGGTGGTGCCGCCCGGCTGCACCGTCGTCCTGGGCGACAACCGGCCGGCCAGCTGGGACTCCCGGCACTACGGGTTCGTGCCGCGGGAGCGGCTGGTCGGCGTGGTGGTGCGGCACGTCCTTTCTTGAGTGAGCCGCATCCTGCTCGGCCCGCGCGGCGTGAGCCGGGCCGCGTTCAGCTGGCGGCTCTGTCCGTGTCACCTGACGTTAAATGAGCACTGATTGACTTCACTCGTTCACGAACTTTCTCGCGACGAGGACAAATTGACCCAGTCAGTGCCCCCCGGCGACGGCGACCCGCTGGCCGCGTTCAACGCCGATCTCGAGGAACTCCAGGCCAAAGCCGCGGCGGCCCAGGAACGGCTCCAATCCGCCGTCGCGTCCGTGCAGTCGCCGGACGGCGCGGTCTCGGTGACCGTCGGTCCGAGCGGGGTGCTGCAGGAGCTCCGGTTCGGTCCCCGCGCGTACGACCGTCCCCCGCAAGCCCTGTCCGGCATGGTGATGCAGCTGATCGGCCGCGCGCAGCAGAAGGTCTCGGCCGAGGTCGCCGACGCGTTCAGCGGCATGGTGGGCGAAAGCTCGGCCGCCCGTGAGCTGCTGGACGAGTTCCTGCCGTCGCCCGAACCGGACGAAGGCGCGCAACCGGACAACGGTTTCGCGGTGCCGCCGGAAGCCGGCGCCCGCCCGCAGCGGCCGGTCCCGCCGCCGCAGCGCCCGTCGCCGCCACCTCCGCCGCCCCCGCAGTCGCCGCAGCAAGGTCCGCCGCGTCGTCGTCCCCGGTCCACGCCGGAAGAGGACGACGGCGAGAGCAATCCCTGGTAGTACGGAGGAGAACCAGTGGTTTCCGGAGCAGGTTTCTCGGTCGACCCGGCCGAGCTGCAGAAGTTCAGCCAGTTCCTGTCGGGTACCACGCAGCCGGCGGTGCAGGACGCCGCGAACCGGATGCAGGCGGCCAACGGGTTCGACAACGCCGCGTTCGGCATGCTGCTCGCGCAGGTGCTGGCCGTGCCCTCACGGATCACGATGGGCGTCATCACGGGCGAGATCACCAAGCTCGTCGGTGACATCGGGAAGTCCGCCGACGACGTGAAGAAGGCCGCCGAAACGTACGCGACCCACGACGCGAACACGGCGCAGGGGCTGCGCACCTTCGAAACGGAGCTGGGCAAGTGACCGTTCCCATCACGGCATCGAACTCGACGACCGGGGCCGGCGTCTTCGACAGCTGGAAGCAGGTGGGCGACTCGATCGGCAAGGTCCAGACCGAACACGGCGGCGATCTCGCGGCCGTCAGTGTCGAGCTGGGCATCAACGTCATCAGCGCCGCGCTCGACACCGTCGCGTTCGTGATGGACCCGCTGGCGAAGCTGATCGCGGCGGGCCTGGGCTGGCTGATCGAGCACGTCTCGTTCCTGAAGTGGCCGCTGGACCAGGTCGCGGGCAACCCCGCGGAGGTCACGAAGATCGCCAACGAGCTGCACAAGATCGGCGAGTCGCTGCGCAACACCGGCACCGAGCTGGACGACACCCTCAAGGCCACGATCACGCAGTGGGAGGGCAAGGGCTACGACAGCTTCCTGAAGTCGATCAACGACCGGAAGGGCTGGATCGACGCCAACGCCAAGGCGTCCGACGTCGCCGGCTACATGGTCGAGACCACCGGAGCGCTGATCGGCGCGGTCCGCTCGCTGCTGCGCGACATCATCACGACGATCCTCGGCGACATCATCTCCACGATGCTGATCGCGCTGGCGCTGGCCATCCCCACCTTCGGCGCGTCGATCGCCGTCGGGGTGACCAAGTGCGTCGCGACCGTCTCGGTGCAGGTCGCGGCGATGATGGCGAAGCTCGCCAAGGTCGTCGCCTACGCCGGGCGCACGCTGGCCCGGCTCACCGGGCTGTCGAAGCTGGTCAAGGGGAAGCCGGGCTCGTCCGGTGCGGGGCACGAGCTGAGCAACCTCCCGCCGCACGGTGGCGGGGTGCCGAACTTCTCGCGGCCGCTGCCGAAACCGCCGGGCACCGCCGTCACCCACGACGGCCCGCCCACCGGTGGCGGCGCCACCCCGAGCACCCGGCCGCCGGGTGACGGCACGACCCCCAACTTCTCGCGGCCGCTGCCGCCACCGGGCACCGCGGTCACCCACGACGGCCCGCCGGGAGGCGGCGCCACGCCGAGCACCCGGCCCCCGGGCGACGGCACCACGCCGAACTTCTCGCGGCCCCTGCCGAAGCCCGCGGACCCACCGCCCGCGCCCAAGCCGCCGTCGCCGAAGTCGAAGCTGAGCGACCAGGACATCTCGACGATCAAGAAGCACGAGGACTGGCTGAAGACCAAGTTCGGCGACAGCTACAAGAAGATGAAGTTCGTCGACGACTGGCTGAAGGCCAAGGCACCGGACTACTACCCGATGCTGAAGGCGCTGTCGGACGCCAAGAGCTCGAAGAACTTCGTGGGCTGGGCGGGCAAGGACATCGTCCAGGTCGACCGCGGCCTCACCGACATCCAGATGCAGGCGGAAGCCGCGTGGGCCGAGGAGGACAAGAAGGAACAACAGCCGAGCTAGGCGCCTGGGAACGCCGTCCACCGCACGTCACGGTGGACGGCGTTCCCCGGTTCGGGTCAGATCGCGCGGGCGATGGCGATGTTGCCCGCCAAGCGCTCGCCGGCCTCGTAGATCATGTACTCGTGCCCCTGATAAGTGCCGAAGCTCGGCGCCGCGCTGCGGCCGTTGTCCGGGGATCCGCTCAGGGAGTCGTGGAAGACGCCCAGGTGGTTGCGCTTCGAGAAGTCGTTGCCCACCTCGGTGATCATCAGGTTGCCGCCGTGGGCGATGTCGGTGTTGTAGACGACGTACGTGCTGTTGTTGCGGTTCAGCAGGTGCGGGCCGCCGATGTCGTTGGCGCCGACGTCCGTGTGCCTCACCAGCGGCGTCTGGGAGAACGTCCAGTTCAGCGCGTCGGGTGACCAGCCCCAGCCGATGTCGCGGTGGTTGGTGGTGTTGTTGAGCATGAAGACCATGACGTAGCGGGCGTTCTTCGACGGCACGTCCTGGCGGAACACCCGCGCGTAGGACGTCTCGGTCGTGCCGGCGGGCTGCAGCCGGGTGGACAGGACCTCCTTCTCGTAGGTGAAGTGGATGCCGTCGGCCGAGCTGGCCAGGCGGGTCACCGTGTTCTCGCCGTGGAAGTACAGGTAGAGCCGCTTGACGTCGTCGTTCCACAGCGCGTGCGGCGAGGAGACGTGGCTGACCGAGTACTCGCCGGGCCACGAGTTCTTGATGATCGGGTTGCCCGCGTACTCGGTGAACTCCTGGTCGAGGGTGTTCGCGTAGGCCAGGCAGATCCCGCCCGGCGCGTCGTGCGGGGCGTAGTAGAGGTAGTAGGCGGCGAGCGCGTTCGGGATGCGGCCCGCGGTGCCGCGGATGCACGGGAAGATCAGCTCGCCGGTCGGGTTGTACTTGAGCTTGCTCTTCACCAGCGCGAGCCGCTGGTAGCGGTAGTCGGGGAAACCGGCCGGGGCCGCGAGGGCGGGCGCCGGCAGCAGGGCGCCCGCGCCGAGTGCGGCGGCACCGGCCAGCAGGCCGCGTCGAGTGAGGGACATGGTGCCGCTCCTTCGCCTTCGAAGTGTTCGCGTCCGGCGACGGTGGCACGCGCCGAACGGCGAAGTCAATGGAGTAATACGTATTAGTACGGTCGGGACAGGTTCGCTGGAGTTTCGGGCAAAACCGTTGACGGGTCCGCGCGCGGGCCGCACCCTGACGACTGAACCGAGTCAGTTGACCCGAGGTGAGGCGAACCGAGCGAGGTACCGATGAGCAGGGCGCGGCGGACGCCGAGGCAGGCCGACATCGCGCGCGTCGCCGGGGTCTCGCAGGCGACGGTCTCGGTGGTGCTCGGCGGGAACCGTACCGGCGTCCGGCTGTCCGAGCGCACCCGGCTGCGGGTGCTGGAAGCCGCCGAACGGCTGGGGTACGTGCCGGACCCGGTGGCGACGCGGCTGGCGTCGGCGCGCAACAACCTGCTCGGCGTCTACACCTTCACCCCGGCGTTCCCGATCGACGTCGCCGACTCCTACTACCCGATCCTGGCCGGCGTCGAGGCGGAAGCGGCCGAACTCGGCCAGGACCTGATCATGTTCACCGCGTCGAGCGCGGTGCCCGACCACACGCGGATCCGCCGCACCCGGCTCGCCGACGGCTGCCTGTTCCTCGGCCGGCACGTCCCGGTGGCCGCGGTCGGCGACCTGATGGCGAGCGGCTTCCCGATCGTCTACATCGGACGCCGGACCGAGCTGGGCGGCACGATCCCTTACGTGGGCGCGGATTACGTGTCGGCTTCGGCCGAGGTGGTGACGCGGCTGGTCGGCGCGGGCCACCGGCGCCTGCGCTACCTGCGCGAGCCGGACGAGGCCCCGTCGTCGGACGACCGCGAGCGCGGCGTCCGCACTGCGGCGGCCGACGCGGGCGCGGCGCTGACGGTCGTCCGCACCGACGGCACGGACCTCACCGCGGCGGACGTCACCGCCTGGCTCGAAGACGGCGTCACGGCGCTGGTCGTCGAAGAGACCGACACCGGCGCGGTGTTCCACGCGACGTGGCGCGCCCTGCGCGAGGCCGGGGTTTCCGTCCCCGGCGACGTCTCCCTGGCGGTGCTCGGCCGCCCGCCCGGCGACCCGCCGGGCCCCGAGATCAGCGGCTTCGAGGTACCGCGCCGCGAGATGGGCCGGGCGGCGGTCCGGCTGCTGGCGTCCCTGCTGGACCCGGCCGCGGCCGACCCGTCGGTCCACCGGCTGCTGACGTGCCCGCCGGTGGCCGGGGCGACGATCGCGCCGGTCAGCTGACGCGCAGCGCGTCGAGGTGCCCGGCGAGCTCCGTGTCGACGTCGGCCTGGTGGTCGGCGAGGAAGAAGTGCCCGCCCGGGAAGACGCGCAGCGTGAAGGCGCCCGAAGTGTGCTCGCGCCAGGCCTCGGCCTCGGGCCGCGTCGTCTTCGGGTCGTCCTCGCCGGTCAGCACGGCGATGGGGGCCGCGATCCGGCGGCCCGGCTCGCAGCGGTAGGTCTCGATCGCGGTGTAGTCGCCGCGGATCGCGGGCAGCGCCAGCTGCAGCAGCTCCTCGTGCCCGAACACCGCCGAGTCCGTGCCGTCGAGCAGCCGCAGCTCGGCGATCAGGCCCTGGTCGTCGCGCTCGTGGACGCGCTCGTCGCGGCGGGTCGAGGGTGCCCGCCGGCCCGACGCGACCACGGCGGCCGGCGCGTTCGTGCCGGCCCGCTCCAGCCGGTAGGCGGTCTCGAACGCGAGCACCGCGCCCATGCTGTGCCCGAAGAACACCGCCGGCTTGGCGCTCAGCCCGGCGAGCGCGTCGGCGAGCTGGTCGGCCAGCTTGCCGATGTCCTCGACGCACGCCTCGCGCCGCCGGTCCTGCCGTCCCGGGTACTGCAGCGCCACGACGTCGGTGCCGGGGGAGAAGCGCGCGGAAACCGGGTGGAAGAAGCTCGCCGACCCGCCCGCGTACGGGAAGCACACCAGGCGGGCGGTGCTGCCGGTCGCGTCGTGGAACCGGCGGATCCACCCGGTCGTGGCGCCGTCGTCGATGCGCAAGTCGTCCGTCCTCCGCGGTCGGGATATCGTCGTCACGACCAGTGAAACACGTCGGTTCCGCCGGGTCCGCCGGTTTCGCCGGATGGGAGGCGAAGGTGGCCGCGACGACGTTCCTGTTCGTGCCCGGCGACCGGCCCGACCGCTTCGGCAAGGCCGTCGCGAGCGGCGCCGACGTCGTCGTCCTCGACCTCGAGGACGCGGTGGCCCCGGCGGACAAGGCCGACGCCCGCGCCGCCGTGTCCGCGTGGCTCGCCGGCGGCGGCCGGGCGATGGTGCGGATCAACGCCCCCGGCACGCCCTGGTCCGACGCCGACGCCGCCCTGGTGGCCGAGCGCGGTGTCCCGGTGATGGTGCCGAAGGCCGAGACGCCCGGGGTGCTCGCCGGGTTCGCCGACGTGGTCGCCCTGGTCGAGACGGCGCTCGGCGTCGAACGCGCGGGTGAGCTGGCCGCCGTCGGATCGGTGACGCGGCTGGCGTTCGGCGGTGTCGACCTGGCTGCCGAGCTGGGCGTCGCGCCCGAGGATCCGGAACCGTTCGCCTACGCGCGCTCGCGGCTGGTCGTGGCGTCGGCGGCGGCCGGGCTCGCGCCGCCGGTCGACGGCGTCACCACGGACCTGCACGACGAAGCGCGGCTCGACGCCGACGTCCGCTACGCGCGGCGCATGGGCTTCGCGGGCAAGCTCTGCGTGCACCCGAAGCAGATCGCCCCGGTCCGCGCCGGGTTCGCCCCGACCGGCGACGAGGTGGCCTGGGCCCGCCGGGTCGTCACCGCGGGCGATTCGGTGTCTACTGTGGACGGTAAGATGGTCGACAAGCCGGTGCTGGCCCGGGCCCGCCGGATCCTCGGGGAGCGGTGATGGGCGGGAAGACGCGCCAGGCCGGGCTGCGCCAGGTGCGCTCGGGCGACGACGAGTTCTGCTACCAGCTGCACCGCGGCGCGCTCGGCGAGTACGTCGAGGCGATCTGGGGCTGGGACGAGCCGGTCCAGCGCGCCTACCACGAGAAGACCTTCGACGCGGCCCGCACGCAGATCATCACCGTCGACGGGCAGGACGCCGGTGTGCTGGTCGTCGACGACACCGGGACCGACGTCGTCCTCGGCCGGATCGAGCTCGAGCCGCACCACCAGGGCCACGGCGTCGGCGCGCACGTCGTGGCGGCCCTGGTCGCCGAAGCGGCGTCGCGCGGCCGGGGCGTGGTGCTCGAGGTCCTCGACGTCAACCCGCGCGCCCGGGCGTTCTACGAGCGGCTCGGCTTCCGCGAGACCGGCCGGCCGCGGCCGCACAAGATCGTCATGCGCCATCACGGTTTCAGTGACGTGGTGGGCAGCCCGAGCACCTGAACGATCCGCTCGACGGCCTCGCCCACCCCCACGAAGTCCGCGCCCAGCGGCTCGACGACCAGCCGGCGGATCATGGCGACGTGCCCGGCGGCCGACGCGCCCAGGTGCGCGCGGCCCGCGTCGGTCAGGCTCGCGACGGTGAAGCGCCGGCCCTGACCGGTGCACACCGTCCGCGTCACCCAGCCCCGGTCCTCGAGCCGCGCGACCGCGTGCGAGATCCGCGGCAGCGACCCGTTGGCCATCTGCGCGACCTCGCTCATCCGCAGCGTCCGGCCGGGGCAAGCCTCCAAGCGGGCCAGGATCATGTAGCCCAGCAGCGTGAGGTCGGCGTCGCGCAGGAGCTGGCTCTCCAGCACCCCCGGCAGCGTCAGCAGCACCTTCACCAGGTTGATCCACGCGCGGTGCTGGACTTCGTCGAGCGGTTCCACCGCGTCCTCGTGCTCGGTCACCGCTTGACTTTAACACGCAACCCAACCTACCTTGGGTTGCACACGCAACCCAAGGAGAAGCGATGACCACCACCGCAGCCACCCCGACCTCGGCCGTCGCTCTCCGGTACGGCCTCGCCGCGCTGGCCGCCGCGGCCCTCAACACGGCCATCGGGCTCACCGCGGCCGCCCTCGACGACGGCGGCATCGGCATGGGCCTCGCCCCGGTCGCCTACCTGCCCGCGACGATCGTCGGGTTCGTGCTCGGCGTCGTGGGCTGGACCTTCCTCGCCCAGCGGTTCCCGCGGGCCCTGCGCGTCATCGTGCCCGCGGCGCTCGTGCTGACCTGGATCCCGGACGTCCTGCTGCTGACCGCGGGCGCGACGGCCGCCAACGTCGTCGGGCTGATGCTCATGCACCTGGTCGTCGCCACAGCGGTCGTCACCGTGGGCCTGCGCCGGCTCCGGGAAGCGCGCGGCTGAGCGCTGGGACCGCCTGCCGGGTGAAGGGCAGACGGTCCCGCGCCGGGCGGTCCCGCTCCGCTGGGGTACAGGGTGGGACACGCCGGTCAGTGCCCCCGCGGCGCGGCTCCGGCGGACCCCCACGCCGTCGGAACCCCACCCGCGAGCACGCCGGTGCACCCCGTTGTAGCCGACCGGGCCGGGGACCGGTCCCCGGTGCGCCGTCACCCGGCGATCCCGCGGGCCACCGCCAGCTGGCTGTCCTTGTGCCGCTGCTCGCGGGCCAGGTCGGCGGCGTGGTGCGAGACGAGCCCCTCCTGCACGGCGCGCTCGAGGGCGACCCACGTCCGGACCCAGCCGGTGCGCTCCTTGCACCGCACGTCCCGGACGGCGACGGCGATCTCGCGCGCCGACGCCCGCCCCGCGCCGAACGCGGGGTCCTCGATCGCGGCTTGCGGTTCGGCGTAGCGGAACCCGGCCTCCGCCATGCACCGCGACCACGCCGCCGCGGCCGCCGTCACCGGCGGGGTGGTCCGGGTGATGTCGTAACTCCGTTGGCTCAGAGCGAAACCCACCGGTTCCTGGCCGGGTTTCCCGTCGGGTGCCAGGGCTCGGTCCGCCTCGCCCGCGCACCCGCCGGGCGGGACGTCACGCCCTTCGCGCGTGCCGGTGATCATCGCGACGACGTCCGGCGGCGGTGGCGGCCGGTCGGCGCCGTGCGGGGCGAAGACCGCCGGGTCGCGGTAGCCGTACGCCGCCGCCTCGGCCGCGTCGACGAGACCGTGCCGCCGCGGCTTGGCGGCGTCCCGCACGGGATCGACGGGCGGGAAGGTGAACGAGAGCCCGTGGGCGGCGAGGCAGCGTTCCACCAAGGTGTTGCGCGCCTTGATGACCTCCAGCTCCTCGACCGGCGTCAGCTGCGACCGGTCGAGCGGGAGGTCGAGGCCGTGCACCGTCGACAGGTCGCGGGGCACCTTCCCGAGCGCGACGGCGAGGTCGCCCGCACCGAAGTCGGACGTCGCGGCGGGCGCCGCCGAGCAACCGGCGACGATCGCCAGCACCGCGGCGAAGGCGGCCAAGCGGCTGAGTGTGGCCACGGCGGGACCTCCGGTTCGCGACCGGGACCGCGCCGGTGTGGCGCGGTCCCGGCCGGTGCGGCTAGAACTGATCGCGGTTCGCACAGTCGGAGGACGCTCCGGCACTCCCCGGCCACCTGAAGCTCGCGTTCTGGTTCTTCATGGTGGCGTTGAAGTTTCCGGAGGAGTACGGGGCGAACGACTGCGACGCGACACTGCCGTTGCAGCCGCTGTTGTAGTAGACCGTCGCCGTGTAGGACCAGCTGTTGGTCACCGACGCGGCGTGGTTCTTCACCTGGACGCCCAAGCCGTTGCTGGTGGTGCCGGCCTTGTTGAACAGCTCGTCGCCTAGGTTGCCGTCCGAATGGAAGTAGTCGCCGTGAGCGCCGGCGTTGCCGCTGTTGAAGTAGAAGCAGAAGTAGGCGCTCGGGCAGGCGGCGCTCGCCGCCGTGCTCACGGTCGCCGCCTGGGCGGCCGGGGCCGCGATGAGCCCGGCCGCGGCCAGGACGGCACCGATCGCGATTTTCCGCACCTTCGACATCATGGGTTCTCCCTCGTTCGTGGTCCTGCACCGCTTCCACGCCCGAACCGGACCCGGGTTGAGGCCGGACCGCGGAGAGAACCCGGGTGGAGCAACGTCAGGGGACCAGGACGAGCCGGCCCGGTGCGTGTCCTTCCGCCAGCATCTGCTGGGCCGCCGCCGCTTCCTCCAGCGGGAACGTCCGCGCCACCCGCACCTTGAGCTTCCCCGCCCCCGCCAGGTCGGCGACCGTGCGCAGGTCACCGGGGACGAGGCGGGCGAACACCGGTGTCACGCCCGGGACGTCGAACTCGGCGACCGACGCGACCCGCGTGCCGAGGCCCGGAGTCGCCCTCAGCGTTCCGCGCCCGGCGGTGTCCAGGACGGCGTCGACGCCCTCAGGGGCAAGGGCGCGGACGCGCTCGGCGAGACCGTCGCCGTAGCGGACCGGCTCCACGCCCAGGGAACGCAGGTAGCCGTGGTTGGCCTCGGACGCCGTGCCCAGCACCCGGACGCCGCGGCCGACGGCGAGCTGCGCGGCCAGCGAGCCGACGCCGCCCGCGGCCGCGTGGACCAGCAGCGTCTCGCCGGGCTGCGGGGCGAGCGTGTTGACGGCCTGCAACGCGGTCAGTCCGGCCAAGGGGAGGCTCGCCGCCTCGGGCCAAGGCACCGCGGCGGGCTTGCGGACCAGCGTCCGGACGTCGGCGGCGACCAGTTCGGCGTAGGCGCCGTTGCGGTGCCCGACCTCGCCGCGGACGTAGCCGATCACCTCGTCGCCGGGCGCGAACTCGGGCGCCGCGGGGCCGGCGCGCTCGACCATCCCGGCGACGTCCCAGCCGGGCACGACCGGGAAGTAGGACGCGCGGAACCCGGCCAGCGCTCCGGATCGGACGCCGAGGTCGGCCGGGTTGAGCGCGGCGGCCCGCACCCGCACGAGCACGCCGTCGAGGTCGACCACGGGCTCGGGCAGCTCGGCGATCTCCAGCACCTCGGGACCGCCGTACCGGTGGTGGACAACGGCTTTCACGGCTGCACGACCCGCATCGGCAGGTCGCCCAGCGCGTGGTGGCGGACGATCTTCCACTCGCCGTCGAGCCGCCGCAAGTCGGTGTCGTAGTACCCCGACTCGACGGCCTGGATCGAGCGTTCGGGCGTGGTCCGGACCTCGAACACGACGAACTGGGCGTTGAGGTGGGCGGTGTCGCCGTCGACGGTGATCAGGTGGTCGGCGGTGACGTGGTGACTGGAACCGCCTTCGGGGTGCGGGGCCATGAAGTTCTCGACGGCGTACTGGACGCCGGCGCCGCCGGTCAGCGGCTCGCCGACGGGCTCGTACCGGTCGGGGCCGGCCTTCTGGAAGATCCGGACGACGGCGTCGTCGGTGAACAGGGCGCCTTGGGCGGCGCCGTCGCGCCGGTCGGTGGCGCGGACGTAACGGGCCAGGACTTCCTGGACCGCGCGTTCGTCGGACACGGGGTGACCTTTCGTCGGTGGTGGCTGTGCTTCCAGCCAACCGCGACGTGACCGGCGGAACGATGCCGTCCGGGCCGCCGATCATTACCTTGGAGGTATGGATCGACTGGAGACGCGCGAGCTGACCTATTTCGTGACGGTCGCCGAGGAGCTGCACTTCGGCCGCGCGGCCGAGCGGCTCGGGATCGCGGCCCCGCCGCTGTCGCGGGCGATCGCGCGGCTGGAACGACGCCTGGGCGTGCGGCTGTTCGACCGGACGAGCCGCCGCGTCTCGCTCACCGACGCCGGCCGCGTCTTCCTGGCCGACAGCCGGTCGGCGCTGGCCGCGGTCGACCGGGCGGCCCGGCGCGCCCGGCGGGCGGGACGCTCGTCGCCGCTGACGGTCGCGGTGCGCTCGGGCACCGCCGCCGGCGTGCTGGCCGAGCTGGTCGAGGCGTTCGCCCGCGGGTACCCGGTGGAGCTGCTGTTCACCACCGACCAGGTCGGCGCGGTCCGCGGCGGTGCCGCCGACGTCGCCCTGCTCTGCGCGAGCAACGACCTCGCCGGGTTCGTCACGACGGACGTCGCCGAAGAGCTGCCGGTGGCCCTGGTCCCAGCGTCGCACCCGTTCGCCGGCCGGACGGCGGTCTCGATCGCCGACCTCCGCCGCGAGGACGCGTTCCGGCAAGAGTGCCCGCAGCTGCCGCTCGACGAGATCGTGGACCGGGTCGCCGTCGGCCAGCTGCTGGCGGTCGTGGGTCACGGCGCGGTGAGCCGGGCCGGTGACGCCGTCGTGGGTGTGCCGGTGGCGGACTGCCCGCCGACGCGGGTGGTGCTGGCCCGCCTGGCCGGGAACGTCAGCGCCGAGGTGACGGCGTTCGAGCGCACGGCGAAGGACGTCGCGGCCCGCCGGCTCGCCATGGCGGCGATCGCGTAGCCGGGCCGCGCCCCCGGGAATCGGGGGCGCGGCCCGGGACGCTCAGCAGCGCGGCAGCGCGGTCCGCAGCAGGTTCGGGTCCGTCTGCGTGAGGTAAGCCGCGCTCAGCACGGAGACCTCGTTGCCCCGCACCGCGATCGACGTCGGGTTCTGCAGTCCGTCGGCCGCGTCCAGCACCGTCGACGCGGTTCCGTCCGCGCCGATCCGGACGACCTTGTTCGGGCTGTCGAGCGCGGCGAGGATCTCCTCGCCGCGGCCGGTGAACGTGAAGTCGTCGATGCCCGCGAGACCGGTGGCTGTGATCCGCGGGGTGCCCGCCCGGCCGTCCGGCCGGATCGGGATGCGCAGCACCGTGCCGCGGTCGAGGTTGGTCACCCAGAGGGCGCCGTCGTGGAGCTTGGCGCCGTTCGCGCCGAGGAAGCCGTTCGGCGCCAGTTCGGCCGCGGCGGACCAGGATTTCGCTGTCCCGCCGAGGAACGGGACCGTCCACACGGTACCGAGCACCGAGTCGGTGACGAAGAAGCGGTGCCCGTCGAACGCCAGTCCGTTGGGCAGCCCGTTCCCGGGCAGGGCCGCGATCCGCTGCGGGGTGCCGCCCGGGCGCAGCCGCCACAGGCCGGTCAGGTCGTCGGTGCCGGTCGCGTAGAGGACGTACAGGGTCCCATCGGGCGTCCGGACCAGGCCGGTCGTCAGCGGGAAACCCAGAGCGGGGGCGCCGCCGCCGGTCGCGGGCGCGGGCAGTGTCGCCAGGATCCGGGTCCGGCCCGCCCGGTCGACGCGGGCGACCTGCCGCGCGCCGGCGAAGGTGACGTCGGCGGCACCGTCGGGTTCCAGGGCGACGTTTTCCGGCTGCTGACCGGCGGCCAGGTCGAAGTGCACGACGTTCCGCGACGCGGCGAAGGCCGGAGTGGCGGTGGTGAGGGTCGCCAGGAGGGTGAGGGTCACGAGCGTTTTCTTCATGGTTCCTTCGTTTTCCGGCGCGTTCGAGGAACGCGCGGTGGATGAAAACCGTGCGGTGCGGGGAAAAGTGAACTCAGTGCCGGGCGGTTTCCCGGGCGGTGACGTCCCGGGCGAGCAGCTGCAACGCGTGCGCGGACGCCGAATCCGGTTCCGCCGTCGCGACCACGACCCGGTGCCCCTGCTCGGTGTGCAGGGTCTGCTGGGTGACCGTCATGGCGCCCACGATCGCGTGGTGCATCTCGTAGACGCCGACGTCGCAGGCGCGGACGCGGTGGTCCGACCACAGCGCGGCGAACTCCGGGCTCTTCATCGAGAGTTCGCCGATCAGCGACGCCAGCAGCGGGTCGTCGGGGTGCTGTCCGGCAGCCAGCCGCAGGTTGCCGACGACGTCGCGGGCCTTCGCCGCCCAGCCGGGGTACAGCTCGCGGGTGTGCGCGTCGGTGAACACCAGCCGCGTCATGTTGGGGCGGGCGCCCTTCCGGTCCGGATCGCCGTGGCCGAGGTGCCCGGCGTGCAGCGCGTGCCCGGTCCGGGTCCAGGCGAGGACGTCGCCGCGCCGCCCGAGCACGACGACCGGGACGTCCGCGAGCGCGGTCACCAGCTGGCGCGTCGCGGCGGTGAGCCGCTCGGGCGCCGGCCGGCGGCTCCCGGGCCGGCGGCGGGGGCCGGCCAGGTTGTGCAGGTGCCGGCGCTCGGCGTCGTCCAGCCCGAGCGCCCCGGCGATCGCGTCCAGCACCTCGGTGGAGGCGTTGAGCGAGGCGCCCTGCTCGAGCCGCGCGTAGTACGACGCGCTCACACCGGCCAGCAGCGCGAGCTCCTCCCGGCGCAGGCCCGGCACCCGCCGCCGGTCCCCGTACCCGGCCAGCCCGACGTCCTCGGGCCGCAGCCGGGCGCGCCGGGTCTGCAGGAACTCACCGAGCTGCCGTCGTCCGTCCATGGCTCCAGTGTCGAGCTTCCGGCGAACCCGAGCCACACCCTGGCCCGGGGACCCTTGTGCATCGCCCAGCGTTCAGGTATCCAATCAAGCGTCACATGTATGTCACTAGTTCATGTACGTGAACGGAGTAGCAGTGTCGCCACTCAGAAACCTTCGCCGTCTCGGTGTCCTGGCCGTGGTGACGGCGACCCTCGGCGGGTCGCTGTCCGGGATCGCCGCGGCCGCACCGGCCACGACCGCCGGGGTGTGCTCGCTACCCGGGATCGAACGGCTCTGCCCGCCCAAGACCGTCGTGCTCGACGGGAACCGCCTCCTGCTGACCAAGCTCGCCCTGCTGCTCGGGGACCGGACCGTCAAGACGTCGCTCGGGAACCTCGTCAAGCAGGCCGACGTCGCGGTCACCGCCGGGCCGTGGACCGTCGCCGACAAGGAACGGGTGCCGACCAGCGGCGACAAGCACGACTACCTGAGCCTCGCCCCGTACTGGTGGCCCAGCCGGCCGAAGACCGCGGCGAACCCGCTCGGCTGCCCGTACGTGCAGCGCGACGGCGTCCTCAACCCCGAGACGACAGCCGTGCCCGACAAGGCCGAGCGGCTCAAGGCGTTCAGCTCGATCTACCAGCTCTCGCTGGCCTGGTACTACACCGGCAAGGCCGACTACGCGCGCCGCGCGGCGCTCGACCTGCGCACCTGGTTCCTCGACGCCGCCACGAAGATGAACCCGAACCTGAACTTCGCGCAGGGCATCCCGTGCAAGAACGACGGGCGCGGCATCGGCATCATCGAGTTCTCCTACACCTTCACCCAGGTGCTCGACGCCGCCGCGATCCTCAGCACCGGCGCGCCGGGCTGGTCGAAGGCCGACGAAGGCGCGTTCAAGGGCTGGTCGAGCGAGTTCCTGGCCTGGCTGCGCACCAGCCAGTACGGCCAGGACGAGGCCGCGGCCCAGAACAACCACGGCACGTTCATGGACATGCTCACGGCCGGGATCGCGCTCTACACCGGGCAGAGCGGCGTCACCAAGGACATCCTCGAGAAGGCCAAGGCGGGCCGGATCGACCACCAGATCGCCGCCGACGGCAGCCAGCCGGAGGAGATCGCGCGCACCCGCACGTTCCACTACTCGACGTTCAACCTGGTCGCGCTGACCCGGCTCGCGCAGATCGGCAGCCACGCCGGCGTCGACCTGTGGGGCTACCGGAACCCGCAGGGCGGCAGCATCACCAAGGCCGTCGACTTCCTGCTCCCGGCGGCCACCGGCGGCGCCGCGCAGTGGCACTACCCGGACCTGAACTTCACCCAGTACGCGGCCCTGGACAGCGTCCACGCCGCCGCGGACGCCGGTGACCGCCTGGCCCGGGCCGCGCTCCCGAAGGTCCCGGCGCCGCCGGGTGGTGACCTCTACCCGGTCCGGCCCGCGGCCGAGCAGCTCGACGACATCTCGACGACCGGCTGAGCCGGCCGAGTCACCGGGAAAGCAGCTCGGTGATCGCCGCGGTGGGGACGAACTCGTCCGCCACCGCGGCGAGCGCCGGGTCGAGGGTGACGAACCGGTCGGCCTGCAGCTTCGCGACGGCCAGGTACTCGGCCATCCCGATGCCGGGCCAGTCCAGCCGAGCGGCGATCCGCCACGCCGTCGAGCGCGACACCCGGTCGCCGAGCAGGCGGATCTTCAAGCCGGCCAGGCGCTCCAGCAGGACCAGGCCGTCCCGGTCCGTCCGCTCGCCCCGGCGGACGCTCTCGTAGAGGTGCGCCATCGCGTGCGACCGCAGCACACTCGGGGCGACGAGCTTGTGCTCGGGGGCCACCACGACCTGGTCTTCGGCCAGGCGCAGCGCGGTCAGGGCGTCGATGCCGAAGCGCGTCACGCGCCCAGGGTAACCGGACAGGAATCGGACGGATCTCGCCACACGCGACTTCGGTCCGTTGACTTTCCTTGCTGCGAGCCGCTTCCCTGAGGTGCGGCGCCCCGTCGCGGGGTGCCCGGCTTCGGCTGGAGGAGCACACATGGCCCGCCTCGCCCGGTTGCTCGTGGTCCCG
The DNA here is from genome assembly GCF_023023025.1 of Amycolatopsis sp. WQ 127309. Taxonomy (NCBI): domain Bacteria; kingdom Bacillati; phylum Actinomycetota; class Actinomycetes; order Pseudonocardiales; family Pseudonocardiaceae; genus Amycolatopsis; species Amycolatopsis sp. WQ 127309. Next base: position 10,718,641 of record NZ_CP095481.1, on the reverse strand, counting down.
TTCCTGGTCCTCACCGCGCTGGTCGTCCCGGCGACGGCGGCGTCGGCGGCGACGACCGACGTCGCGGTCGACGGCGCCGCGGCGGGGAGAACCTTCGACGGCGTCGGGGCGATCAGCGGCGGTGGCGGGAACTCGCGGCTGCTCGTCGACTACCCGCCCGCCCAGCGCGCGCAGATCCTCGACTACCTCTTCAAGCCCGGCTACGGCGCCGCGGTGCAGCTGCTGAAGCTGGAGATCGGCGGCGACGCGAACTCCACCGACGGCGCCGAACCCAGCCACGAGCACGTGCGCGGCGAGGTGAACTGCGACGTCGGCTACGAGTTCTGGCTGGGGGAGCAGGCCGTCGCGCGCAACCCGGGCATCAAGCTGGTCGCGCTGCCGTGGGCCGCGCCGGGCTGGATCGGCGGCGGGAACTTCTGGTCGCAGGACATGATCGACTACGACCTCTCGTGGCTCGGCTGCGCGAAGCAGCACGGCCTGACCATCGGCTACCTCGGCGGCTGGAACGAGCGCGGGCACGACACGACCTGGTACAAGAACCTGCGCTCGGCCCTGGACTCCCACGGCTACGGCGCGGTGCAGATCGTCGGTGACGACACCGGCTGGAACACCGCCGACGACATGCTGGCCGATCCGGCGTTCGGGCGCGCGGTCGGCGTCGTCGGCTCGCACTACCCGTGCGGCTACCTGTCCGACGCGACGTCGTGCGGGTCGTCGGCCAACGCCGTCGCGACCGGGAAACCCCTGTGGGCCAGCGAGTTCGGCTCGCAGGACGACAACGCGGGCGCCGTCCCGCTGATCCGCAGCATCACCCGCGGCTACCTCGATGGACAGCTGACGGGGTTCATGAACTGGCCGCTGCTCGCCGCGATCACCCCGAACCTGCCCTACAGCACGGTCGGGCTGGCGGTGGCCGGATCGCCGTGGTCGGGCTCCTACCAGCTCGGCAAGAGCCTGTGGGCCACCGCGCAGGTCACGCAGGTCACCCAGCCCGGCTGGAAGTTCCTCACCGGCAGCGCGAGCGGCTACCTCGGCGGCAACCGGGCGAACGGCAGCTACGTCAGCCTGAAGTCCGCTACCGGCACGGACTACTCGACGATCTACGAGACGACCGGCGCCACGGCCGCGCAGACGGTGAACGTCAGGGTCTCCGGCGGGCTCGGCACCGGGACGGTGCACGTGTGGTCGACCGACCTCGGCGGCACGGACTCCTTCGTGCGGCAGGCCGACGTCACGCCGCAGGGCGGGGCGTACGCGCTGACCCTGCAGCCCGGCCGGATCTACTCCGTCACCACGACGTCCGGCCAGGGCAAGGGCACCGCGGCCGGCCCGGCCGGGCACGCGCTGGCGCTGCCGTACTCGGACACCTTCGACGGCTACCCGAGCCGCACCGAGGCGAGGTACTTCGCCGACATGCAGGGCTCCTACGAAGCGCGCCCGTGCGCGGCGGGCCGGACCGGCCAGTGCCTGCAGCAGGTCGCGCCCGTCAAGCCGATCGAGTGGCAGGACGACAGCGACGCCTACGGTCTCGTCGGCGACCCGGCCTGGCGGGACTACACCGTCAGCGTCGACGTCGACCTGCAGCAAGCCGGCACCGTCACGCTGCTCGGGCGGGCCAACACCCAGACCCGGCCGCAGAGCCGGCAGGCCGCCTACCAGCTGCGCCTGGACGACCGGGGCCGGTGGGCGATCGCGAAGAACAGCAGCGGCGGCGTCCTGACGACGCTGGCGTCCGGCACGGCCACCGCGCCGGGGCTGAACACCTGGCACCGGCTCGGGCTGGGCTTCTCCGGCAACAGCGTCACCGCGACGCTCGACGGCGCCCCGCTCGGCGCGGTCACCGACACGTCGTTCACCGCGGGCCAGGTCGGCCTCGGCGTCGTCGGCTACCAGACCACGGTGTTCGACAACCTGTCCGTCGTCGCGGCCCCGCCCGGCAACCTCGGCGGTGTCCTCAAAGGACGGGAGTCCGGCCTCTGCGCCGACGTCCCGGCGCTGAGCCAGGCCAACGGCACCGCGATCACGCTGTGGGACTGCAACGGCGGCGCGAACCAGCAGTGGACGGCGACCCCGTCCGGGCAGCTGACCGTCTACGGCGGCAAGTGTCTCGACGCGGCCGACAGCACCGCCGTCCGGATCCAGGACTGCGCGGGCACCCCCGCCCAGAGCTGGCGGCTCGACCCCGACGGCAGCGTGGTGAACACCGGCTCCGGCACCTGCCTCGACGCCGTCGCGCACGGGACGTCACCGGGCACCGCGCTCACCACCTGGGCGTGCAACGGCGGGCTCAACCAGCGCTGGGACCGCGGCGCGAGCACCGGCGTCCTCAAGGGGCAGGCGTCGGGCCGCTGCGCCGACGTCCCCGCCGCGGACCAGACGAACGGCACCCGCCCGGCGCTGTGGGACTGCAACGGCGGCGGCAACCAGGCCTGGACGTCGACCCCGTCCGGCCGGCTGACCGTCTTCGACACGAAGTGCCTGGACGTCGTCGGCGGCGCGACCGCGGACGGCACGCCGGTGCAGATCTGGGACTGCACGGGCGTTCCCGGCCAGCAGTGGCGGGTCCGCTCCGACGGCACGGTGGTCGGCACCGGCTCGGGGAAGTGCCTGGACGTCGCGGGCGGTGCGACGAGCGCGAGCAGCCCGCTCGTCATCGCGGCCTGCTCGGGCGCCGGCAGTCAGCGGTGGTCCCGCGGCTGAGTCTTGCCGAAAGTTGTCTGGACCAAAAACGGGACAATCTGTTGACAGTCGCCCGGGTCGGGGCTCAACCTGAAACCGGTTCACCGCCGGGCCCGGGCGGGTTCTCCCTGCTCTCAGTGATCTTCACGCGGATCCCGTGTTCAGCGAGGAGTTCGTCATGCCCGGTACCTGGATTTCCGCTGCCCTCACCGCCGCCGCGCTCGTGGCCCCGGCGGCGACGCCACCTCCCTCCGCGACGCCGTCGAGCGCGCTCGCCACCATCTGCAACAAGCTCTGCGACGCCGCCGATCCGGCGAACTCACCCGGTGACCGCCGGCCGGTGACCTCGACGCTGTTCTCGCGGACGATCACCCTGCACTTCGACGACTCCGACGCGATGGGCTGGGCGTCGATCGAGAACGGCAGCCCGGGCGACGAGGTGTGGCTCGACCGCTCCTTCGACGGCGGCCGGTCGTGGTCCTCGGGCAGCCGGCTCGGCGCCACGGCGATCCCGGCGAACAACCGCGGCTGGCGCACCCTGATGTACAACGTGGACGACTGGAACAACACCGGCGTCGGCGCGCTGCGGGCGTGCGGGAAGGCCGTGGACCGCGCGGACGTCGCCTGCACGACGTGGGCCCGGACCACCTGGAACGCCGGGGAGCGCCGCACGGCCGCGGCCACCGCGGAGATGATGTTCTACAACAACTCCACGGGGTTGTTCGACACCACCGGCTGGTGGAACTCGGCGAACGCGCTCACCGCGGTGATCCGCAACGTCCAGGTCACCGGGATGCCCAGCTACCGCTACGCCATCGCGCGGACCTACGACAAGAACATCAACGCCGCGCAGGGGCAGTTCCGCAACGAGTACATCGACGACACCGGGTGGTGGGGCCTCGCCTGGGTGCTGGCCTACGACGTCACCGGCGACAGCCGCTACCTGAACACCGCGCGCGCCGACGCCGACCACATGGCCGCGTACTGGGACGGCACGTGCGGCGGCGGGGTCTGGTGGAGCACGGCGAAGACGTACAAGAACGCGATCGCCAACTCCCTCTACATCCAGCTCAGCGCGGCCCTGCACAACCGGATCTCCGGCGACAGCACGTACCTGAACCGGGCGAAGAGCGGCTGGACGTGGTTCCAGGGCACCGGCATGGTGAACGGCTCGTCCCTGGTCAACGACGGCGTCGACCTCGGTTCCTGCCGCAACAACGGCAGCACGGTCTGGTCGTACAACCAGGGCGTGCTCATCAACGCGCTGACCGAGCTGAACCGGGCGACGGGCGACGCGGGGCTGCTCACGACCGCCCGCCGGCTGGGCGACGCCAACGTCACGTCGACGTCGCTCAACACCTCCGACGGCATCCTGCGCGACCCGTGCGAGAACGGCGACTGCGGCGGCGACGGCCCGTCGTTCAAGGGCGCCGACGCCCGCGGCCTGGCCGCTCTCAACGCGGCGCTGAGCGACCACCCGTACACGGCTTACCTGCGCCGCCAGGCGGATCGGGCGTACTCGGCGGACCGCAACCCCCTCGACCAGTACGGCCTGCGCTGGTACGGCCCACTGGACAAGCTCGACGCGGCCCGCCAGCAGAGCGCACTGGACGTCCTCAACGCGGCGTCCTGAGTGGACGGTTCAGGCGGCCCGGTAGGCGACGCCGCTCGCGTTCGGCGAGCCGCGCGCCGCCGCGCCGCTCGTGAACGCGAGCAGCGTGCTGCCGTTCGCTTTCGCCTGCGCACGAACGACCGGGTCATCGGGATCGTACTCAGACCGGCTGGGTGACGCCCGCTGCGTTTCTCACGGAGGTTTCCCTTGCTACGCCGTCTCTTCGTCGTGATCGCCCTGCTCGTGTCCGGCGTCTTCCTGGTGCCCGCGGCGTCCGCCGCCGCGCTCGGCCCCGCCGTGCGGGTCATGCCGCTCGGCGACTCGATCACCTGGGGCGTGGGCAGTGCCACCACGTCGTCCTACCGCGCGCCGCTGGCCCGGTTGCTGGCCGCGCAGTCGCGGTATTCGGCGCGGTTCGTCGGGACGCAGGCGTCGGGCAGCCTGCCCGGCCCGGCCAACGAAGGCCACAGCGGCTACACGATCGACCAGCTGACGGCGGGGATCGACGGCTGGCTCGCGTTCGACCGGCCGGACGTGGTGCTGCTGCACGTCGGGATCAACGACCTGGCCCGCGGCATCGACGTCGCCCATGCGCCGCAACGGTTGCGGACACTCGCCGACCGGATCTTCGCGGACCGGCCCGGAGTCGCGGTGCTGTTCCTGGGCCTGATCCCGACCACGCCGGGGCTGGAGAGCGCGACGGCGTCGTTCAACAGCAGCGTGAAGGCGATGCAGGGGAGTGAACAGCAGGCGGGACACCGGTTCCGCTACGTCGACCCGCCGGCGTTGACGTCCGCCGAGATGGCCGACAACCTGCACCCGGACGACGCGGGCTACCAGCGGATGGCGCAGAGCCTGTACGGGCCGCTGGACCAGGCCTACACCGACGGCTGGATCGCCACGCACCCCGCACTCGGCGCGGCCACCGAAGCCGGCGGCTCGGGCAAGGTCCGCTGGGCCGACTTCGACGGCGACGGCCGGGCGGACTACCTGACGGTGGCGTCGAACGGTGCGGTGTCGGCCATCCTGAACCGCGGCGGCGACGGCCACGGCGGCTGGTCGGTCCTGGGCCAGGTGGCGACCGGCACCACGACGGACCCGGCACGGGCGAGGTTCGCGGACTTCGACGGCGACGGCCGCGCGGACTACCTGACGATCGCCGCGAACGGTGCGGTGACGGCGTTCCTGAACCGCGGCGGCGACGGCCGGGGCGGCTGGCTGAGCCAGGGCCAGGTAGCAACCGGAACGACGACCGACCAGTCACGCGTCCGGTTCGCCGACCTCGACGGCGACGGCCGGGCGGACTACCTGACGATCGCCGCCAACGGTGCGGTGACAGCGTTCCTGAACCGCGGCGGCGACGGCCGTGGCGGCTGGCTGGGCCAGGGCCAGGTGGCCACCGGAACGACCACGGACCCATCGCTGGTCCGCTTCGCCGACTTCGACGGCGACGGCGCGGCCGACTACGCGGCACTGGCCACTTCGGGCGCGGTGACGCTGTACCTGAACCGAGGAGGCGACGGCCACGGCGGCTGGCTCCCGTACGGCCAGGTCGCCACGGGCCTCACCACGACGGCGAGCCAGGTCGCCTTCGCCGACTTCACGGGCGGCGGCAACGCGGACTACGTCCTGGCCGACCCGCCCACCAACGCGGCAACGGTCTACGCCTGGCAAGGCGGCGACGGCCACGGAGGCTGGACGAACCTCGGAAAGGTGGCTGCCGGAGTCCCCATCGGCTGACGCTCAAACAGGAACCGCCATGCTCGCCAAGGCGTCCGTGAGCCGCTGGAGGTGGGCCGGTGGGGACTCCAGCAGCGGTGAGCGCACGGCCGCGCTCGGGATGACGCCCAGCTCCGCCAGCGCGGCCTTCGCCATGATCGCGCCCTGGGACGTCCGCATGATGGCCTCCACCAACGGAAGCAGCGCTCCCTGGATCGTCCGCGCCGCCTCCAGGTCGCCGCGGCGGACCGCGTCGATCAGCGACGCGTTGCGGTCGGCGAACGCGTTGCCCACGACGCTCACCACCCCCGCTGCACCGGAAGCGAGGTACGGCAGGTTCAGCTCGTCGATGCCGCAGTAGTACGCCAGCGACGTGCGGGACATGACCGTCATCGCCTCGAACAGGTCGCCCTTCGCGTCCTTCACCGCGCGGATGCGGGGGTGCTCGGCCAGCTCGAGCAGCGTCGGCAGCTCCATCGCGACGCCGGTGCGCGCGGGGACGTCGTAGAGCATCACCGGCAGTGACGTCGCGTCCGCGACCGCGGTGCAGTGGGAGACGATCCCGGCCTGCGTCGGGCGCGAGTAGTACGGGCACACCAGCAGCAGCCCGTTGGCTCCGGCCGCCTCGGCTTCGCGGGCGCGGCGGACGCTCGTGGCCGTGTCGTACGTGCCGATCCCGGCGATCACCCGGGCGCGACCGGCCGCGCGCACGGCGACGTCGTGGACGAGCCGGGCGGACTCGGCGTCGGTCAGGGTCGGCGATTCGCCGGTCGTCCCGCCGACGACCAGGCCGTCGCAGCCGGTGGCCAGCAGGTGGTCGACCAGGCCGGCGAGGCCGGTGTCACTGAGCGTGCCGTCCGGGTGCATCGGGGTCACCATGGCGACGAGGTTGGTGCCGAAGAGCGTCATGGTCCGAGCCTGCCGCGGCCCGACTACCCCGGTCCAGCGATGCTTTCTTGCCGGTATTGAGTAGCGTGGCTTTATGGTTGACGTCGGAGCCCTGCGGGCGTTGCGGTCGGTGGCGGCACTCGGGACGCTCGCGCGCGCGGCCGACGAGCTGGGTTTCACGGCCTCGGCCGTGTCGCAGCAGCTCAAGCGGCTGGAACGGCAGCTCGGTGTGCCCGTGCTCGCGCCGGCCGGCCGCGGGGTGGTGCTCACCCCGGCCGGGCAGGCGCTCGTCGACTCGGCGCCCGCCGTGTTCCAGGCCCTCGAACGCTGCGCGGAGGCCGCCCAGTCGGTCTCGGCCGGCGCGCCGCGCGGGATCCTGCGCGTGGTGGCCTTCTCGACCGGCATCCGCGGCCTGCTCGCGCCGGCCTTGCGGCGGCTGTCCGAGAGAAACCCGCACCTGAGCGTCAGGATCACCGAACAGGACCCCGGCGAAGCCCTCCACAGCGTCGACGCCGGGACCGCCGACCTCGCCCTCGTCCACGACGCTGACGGCCTGCCCGCCCCGCTGCCGTCGTCTTTGACCCGGCGGCACCTGCACACCGACGTCGGCGACGTCGTCCTGAGCGGCACGCACCCGCTCGCGACCCTCGAAAGGCCGCTCGACGACGCCGACCTCGCCGGGCACGCGTGGGTGACCAGCCCGCCCGGCACGGTCTGCCACCAGTGGTTCCGGCGGCTCGTGCCCGGCGATCCCGCCGTGCGGCACCTCGTCGACGATTTCGCCACGCAGCTCGCCCTGGTCGCCGCGGGCGACGTCCTCGCGCTGATTCCGCGGCTGGCCCGCCCGCCGCTGGGGGAGCACCTCGTCGCGCGGGCGCTGCGCCGGCCCCCGAAACGCGAGGTCCACGCGGCGTGGCGGCGCAGCGCCGACGCCAGCCCGGCGATCCGGGCGGTGCTCACCGAACTGTCCACATGAGACAAGGACCGCGACCCGGCGTGCGCCCGGCCGCCGGGGCCGACATCATGGGGTGATGACCGGTTCCCCGCCCGAGGATCGCCCCGGGCCCGGCATCATCGGGCGCAGGCTCGTGCAGTTCTTCCTGGACGAGATGCTCGTCTTCGTGCCGATGCTGCTGCTCGCCGTGCTGGTGATCGTGCTGTTCCACCCGAGCGGTCTGGTGTCACTCCTGCCGTTCCTCAAGGTCGTCGTCTACACCATGCTGGCCCTGGACCTCGTCGGCCTGTGGTTCGTCACGACATGGTGGCCCTACCGGCACGGCGGCCAGACGCCGGCGATGCGCTGGCTGCGGCTGCGCGTCGTCATGCTCGACGGCTCGCACCCGTCGTTGCGGCTGTTCCTGGTGCGCCAGGTGCTGATGCTCATCGACGGTTTCGCCTGGGGTCTCGCCGGGGTCGTCGTGATGCTGTGCACCCGGCGGCGTCAGCGGTTCGGCGACGTCGTGGCGCGCACGGTCGTCGTCCGGGTGTCCAAACGCAGCCCGGCGGACTCCCCAGTGGACTCAATGGACGAGGCCGCTTTCCCAGGCCCAGATGGCTATCTCGGTGCGGTTGCGGGCCCCGAGCTTGCGCTTGGCCGCGCCGATGTGCGTCTTGACGGTGGGCAGCGAAACCACGAGTGAGCGGCAGATCTCGTCGTTCGTCGCGCCGCGGGCGACCGCGCGCACGACGTCGAGTTCGCGGGGTGTCAGCGGGCTTTCGGGCGCGACGGCCTGCCGTGGATCGCGCCGCGCGTAGTGCGCCAGCAGCCGGGTCGTGATCGCCGGCGACACGAGCGCTTCGCCGTGGGCGGCCGCGTGCACCGCCTCGATGAGCAGGTTCGGCCCGGCGTCCTTGAGCAGGAAGCCGCAGGCGCCGGCGCGCAACGCCGCGTGGACGTTCTCGTCGAGGCCGAACGTCGTCACCATCACGACGTGCAGCGGGTCGGGCACGTCCGGGCCGGCCAGCAGCTCCGTCGCGCGCAGACCGTCCACCCCGGGCATCCGGATGTCCATCAGCGTCACGTCCGGGCGCAGTTCCCGGGCCGCGCGCACGGCTTGCTCGCCGTCGGCGGCCTCCCCGACGACCTCGATGTCCGGTTCGCCTTCGAGGATCAGCCGGAATCCCGCGCGGACCATCGCCTGGTCGTCGGCGATCAACACTCGCGTGGGCAACGGGTTCTCCTCCTCAGCCGGGGTCGAGCGGCAGCCGCGCCGCCACCCGCCAGCGCTGTCCGGCGGCCGGTCCGGCCTGCACCGTACCGCCCACCGCCGCCACCCGCTCGGCCATCCCGAGCAGGCCGTAACCGCCGCGGCGGGCGGGCCGCGCGGCGCCGTCGTTGACGACCTCGACGCGCAGCTCGCCGCGGGGTTCGTGGCGCACGAGCACCCGGACCTCGACGGCGTCGGGCGCGTGCCGGCGGACGTTGGTGAGCGATTCGGTGAGCAGCCGGTGCGTGGTCGTCACGACCTCGGGCGTGACCGGGAGGACGGCGAGGTCGTCGCTGACGTCGAGGTGGATGCGGGTGTCGTCGGGCACCGCGCGGTCGACGGCGGTGGCGAGGTCGGCGGGCGGGACGAAGAGGTCCTCGCCGTCGGTCCGCAGCGCGCCGACGAGCCGGCGCATCGCGGAAAGGGCCGCCGCACCGGCGGTTTCCAGCTCGGCGAACGTCTCGGTGTCGCCCCCGCTGCGTTCGGCGACGCGGTGCGCGGCCTGGACGCGCACGACGATGCCGGTGATCTGGTGGGCGACGAGGTCGTGCAGCTCGCGCGCGAGCCGAAGTCGTTCGGTGGTGCGGATTTCGAGGACGTCGGCGCGGCTGCGCACCTCGGCGTCGCGCAGGATCAGCCCGACGGCCAGCGCGCCGCCCCAGAGCAGCGCGGCCCCGGCGGCGAACAGCGCGGCCGGGGTTTCGGCGCCGTAGCGCAGGATCGGGGCGAGCGTGGTGGCGGCGCCGCCGAGGATCGCCAGCGCGGCCGCCGCCCGCGGGGCGAGCCGATGGCAGCAGGCGCCGACCATCAGCGCGATGGCGAGGGCCTCGGCCGCGCTGGGCTGCGGCGGGAGCTGCCGGCCCGCCGTCGCCGCGATGACGGCGGAGATCGCCGTGCCCAGCAGGGAAAGCCCGGACACGGCGGCGGCCAGTGCGGCCGTGTGGTCGGGGAACCGCCGGCGCAGCACGGCCAGGAGCGCGACGACCGGGCCGAGCCCGGGCGCGAACTCCAGGGTGATAGTGGCGAGCTGACCCTGGACCGGTCCGGGCCGGACGGCGAGGGTCATGTCGAGCGCCACCAGCGCGCCGAGGACGACCGACTCGGCCACGAGCAGCCCGCGCCGGCCCGGCAGGAGGATCACGTGCTCGTTCCGGGAGTCATCTCCCGATCGTGCCTCACCCGAACCCGGCGCGCTCCGCCACGGCGACATCTCATCCCCAGGTACGAGACGCCCGGCGAATCTCGTACCGCCGGTTGATCGCGGCCGCGGCGGAGTTCGCCAGACTCGGGACGGAAGACGAGGCGAGACGGAGGGAATCCGATGCAGGAAACCGCGTTCGTACCCGGCCCGCGGCCCGTGAACGGGAAGATAGCCGGCCTGCCGGGCTGGTACTTCCTGCTGGTCGGCCTGCTGGTGGCCAGCAACGACCTGACCCAGCAGTTCGCGGACCGCTATTCGTGGGTCTCACTGCTGCCGCTGGTGCTGGTGGCGGTGCACATCGTCCTGTGGTTCACGATGCTTTCCCGGCGCCGGCAGTACTTGCGGGCGGTGTGGCGCAGCAAGCAGGCGCTCGGCCTGGTCGCCGTGCTGTTCGCGGCGCGGTTGTTGCTCCAGCTGGGGCTGACCGCGCTGACCGACCGCGTGGCGCCGTTGCACAGCTACACGCACCTGATCCTCGGGCTGACCATGCTGGTGCTGACCACCGCCGGGGCCTGGTTCGACCAGTGGCTCGTGCTGCGGGTGGTGAACAAGCAGCAGCACCCCGGCTTCTGAGCGTCGGATCCGGGCGTCAGATCTTGCGGAACCGCGCGTCGAAGAGCGCGAACACCCCGAAGGCGGCGATCCCCGCGGCGAGGACGAGCAGCAGTGGCTGCCCGTAGGGCTGCACGGCCAGCGTCTTCAACGCGGGGTCCAAGCCGGCTGCCTTGGCCGGGTCGTAGTTCACCGCGGCCAGCACGAACATCACGCCCACCGCGGCGTAGGCCACCGCGACGGCGCACCAGCCGATCTGGCCCAGGCGTTCGGTCGAGCGCCGGACCGTCCGGGGCGCCTTGCCGAACTCCAGCTCGCGCAGGAACGTCTTGCGGACGCCCCGGTGGACGAGGAAGGCCGCGACGCCGATCACCGCGATCCCGGCCGCGATCACGACGACCGCGCCCCACGGCTGGGCGAGCAGGCCGGCGACCAGGGACTTGCCCTGGCTCGGCGCGCCGATGGCGGTCTTGCCGGCGCTGTAGGCGACGAGGCCGTACAGCACGACCTCGATCCCGCTGGTCACCCGGCGCAGCAGCCGGCGGCGGGGCGGGGCGTGCCGGTGGCCGGTGAGGACCTCGGTCACCTGCCAGAGCGCGAGCACGGTCGTGCCCGCGGTGACCAGCCACAACAGCCAGACGCCGGCGCCGTCCGCGACGAGCTGGAGGGCGCCGGCCTTGTCGGCCTTCTCGTTGTCGCCCAGCGCCACCTGGGCGGCCAGCCAGGCCACGACGAGGTGCACGATCGCGTAGCACGTGAGCCCGATCCGGGCGATCAGGGTGAAACCTTTGAAATCGGGCATCCGCCGATCCTCGTCCCCCGAGGCCGGAATGACCAGAACGGGTTTGCCGGTGCCGTTTTTGTCGGTCCCCTTGCGTACGGTCTCGGTGATCGGTCGAGGACGGCCGGTCACCCGAGACCGGAGGACCCCATGCCCTTCGCCGATGAACTGATCGGCACCCCCGCGGTGCGCGCGCTGATCGCGTCACTGCACGTCGCCGCCCCGAAGGCGCGGCTGACGAGGTTGCGCGCGGCGGAGGCCGCACTCGGGCCGCTGTCCCTGCGCGAACGCAGCGACCTGCTGCGGGACGCGCTGCTGGAAGACCTGCCGGGCGACTACGCGTCCCTGGCGGCGGTGATGCGGACGGCGGCGGCAGAGGCACCGACGTTCACCGGCTGGCTGATCTGGCCGGTGACCAGCGCGATCGCGGTCAAGGCGGTCTCCGACGGCGGCCCGAAGGCCTTCGACGACGCCCTCGCGCTGCTGGCGGAGCTGACCCCACGGCTGACAGCCGAGTTCGCGCTGCGCGTGCTGCTCAACCACGACCTGGACCGCGCCCTGGCCAAGATTTCCGGCTGGACGACGTCGGACAACCACGACGTGCGCCGGCTGGCGTCCGAAGGAACCAGGCCGATGCTGCCGTGGGCCGTCCGCGTACCGGCCATCCTCGCGTCGCCGAAGTCGACGCTGCCGATCCTGGACGCGCTGTACCGCGACGAGAGCGAGTACGTCCGCCGCTCGGTGGCCAACCACCTCAACGACCTGAGCCGCCGCGAGCCGGACCTGGTGGTCGAGACGGCGTCGGCGTGGCTCGCCGCCCCGGGCGCCGACCCGCCGGCCACCACCCGCCTGGTCCGCCACGCCCTGCGCACGCTGGTCAAACAAGGCCACCCGGGTGCCCTGGCCCTGCTGGGCTTCACCCCGGCCCGGGTCGACGTGACGGGCCCGCTGCTGGTCTCGGACACGGTGCTGATCGGCGACGCCCTGGCGTTCACGGCCTCGATCCGCAACCTGGCCCCGGAGCCGGCCCGCCTGGCGATCGACTACGTGGTCCACCACCGCAAGGCAAACGGCGGCTCCACGACCAAGACGTTCAAGCTGACCACCCAGGTGGTGCCGCCGGGGGAGACGTACGAGCTGACCCGCGAGCACTCGTTCAGGCTGATCACGACCCGCCGCTACCACCCGGGCCCGCACGCACTGGAACTGCAGATCAACGGAGTGAGAAGCGGCCGAGCAGACTTCGACCTCCTGGCCGAGTAGCGCCGAGTAGCTGGCCCCCGAACGCCCCAATGTGGCGTTGGTTGCGTCCAACGCACCCAATGTGGCGTTGGGTGCGTTGGATGCACCGAACGCCACATTGGGGCGCTCGGGGCGAACGGCGACCTGGCCGAGCGCGCGGGGTAGCGGCGGCAGTGCCTGCCCGGTGAGCGTGACCGTGAGCGGAAGTCCCTGCAGCGACAAGAGATCGCCACCTGTCGTCGCGGCGGTCGGAGCGTCGGGCGGTCAGTGTTGCAGGACGATCTTCCCCCGTGCGTGGCGGCTTTCGCTGAGTTCGTGCGCGGCCGCGACCTCGGTGAGCGGGAACGTCGCGGCCACCGGGATCCGCAACCGGCCCTCCGCAGCGAGTGTGACCGCGACCGGAAGTCCGTTCAGCGCCAAGGGATCCGCGCCGGGCGTGTCCGGCGCGCCGTGCGACATGTGCACCCCGTGCGCCGCCGCGGCGAAATCGGCGATCGTCACGACGGAAGGGGCGCCCGCCAGCGCCACGAGGTCCGGCAACGCGCCGCCCGCGCAGTCGAACACCGCGTCCACTCCGGACGGTGCCAGGGCCCGGACCCGCTCGACCAGCCCTGGGCCGTACGTCGTCGGCTCGGCGCCCAGTGAGCGCAGGAAGTCGTGGTTTCCCGCACTCGCCGTGCCGATGACCCGCGCGCCGCGGGCGGTCGCGAACTGGACGGCCACCGAGCCCGTGCCGCCCGCCGCGCCGTGGATCAGCACCGTCTGGCCGGCTCGGACCGCGAGCCGGTCGAGGACGCGGGTGGCCGTCTCGACCGCTCCCGCCGCGCCGCCCGCCTCCGCCCAGCTCCACGCCGGCGGCTTCGGGGCCCACGCCGCCAAGACCGCGAAGTCGGCGTTCGCCCCGCGCGTGGCCGCAGGCGCCATGCCGAACACCGGATCACCGAGCGAAACCCCCGTGACCCCGGTGCCGATCTCGTCGACCACCCCCGCGGCGTCGAACCCGGTGCGGAACGGGAACCGCACCGGCACGACGTCCCGCAGCTCGCCCGAGCGCAACCTGATCTCGCCCGGCGAAATCGCGGACGTCCTGACGGCGATGCGGATCTCACCCGCGCCGGCGTGTGGTGGCGGGACCTCGGCGACCTCCACCACGCTCGGCGGGCCGTACGCGGAAAACCGGACAGCTCTCATACGGGCGAACGTAACGGAGCACCCCGTCCGGTTGGTTAAAGTGAGAGCGGTGACGGCCGAAGTGAGAGCGCCCCTGCGCTCTGACGCCCGCGACAACCGCGGGCGCATCCTGGTGGTCGCCCGCGCGGCTTTCGCCGCCGAGGGCCTGGACGTGCCGATCCGCGAGATCGCCCGGCGCGCCGGGGTCGGCGTCGCGACCGTCTACCGGCACTTCCGCACCAAGGAAGCCTTGCTCGCCGAGGCCTTCGCCGAGCAGCTGGCCTCGTGCCGGGCGGTCGTCGAAGACGGCCTCGCGGCGGCCGACCCGTGGCGCGGGTTCTGCCTGGTCATCGAACGGCTCATGGAGGTCCACGCCCTCGACCGCGGCTTCGCCCGCGCGTTCACGTCGCAGCTGCCCGGCGTCACGCACTTCGCCGCCGACCGCGACCGGACCCTGCGCCTGCTGCTCCGGCTGGTCCGGCGGGCGAAGGACGCCGGCGACCTGCGCGACGACTTCGTGCTGGAGGACGTCAGCCTCGCGCTGATGGCGAACGAGGGCATCCGCGCCGAGACGCCCGAGCTGCGGGTGGCGGCGTCCCGGCGGTTCGCGGCCCTGATGATCCAGTCGTTCCGGGCGGACCCCGTCCTGACGCCGTTGCCGCCCGCCGTCCGGCTGCCGCTGTCCCGGGTCGAGCTCAGCAGGGCCCGAAGTAGCGGCACTCGATCAGCGCCCTGAGGTCGAGCGCCGCGGCGCGCGGTTCGAGGTCGTCGAGCAGCGGGCCGACGCCGTCGACGGGGACGACCCGCTCGGCCGTGTCGTGGTCGGCGCAGCCGCTCCCGTGGAGGTTGCCCGCAGGCAGGACGCAGAACACCTCCGCGCCGTCGTCGTAGCTGAAGTAGGCCTGCAGCGGCACCGGCGTGGCGTCGGCGACGTCGTTGCACCGCACGCCGCCGAAGCTGCCGGGGAACTCCCAGCCCGGGTCGTCGGCGGTGCGCTCGTCGGCGCGCCAGCCGCGCCCGGTGAGGAACTCGTGCACGCGCTGCCGGTCGGACGCGGTCTGGGCCATCGAGGGTTCCCTTCGAACGAGGCGAGGAACCTCCAGTGTCTCGGGACCCCGTCCGCCACGAACGGGTGACCGGGGTCAGCGGCGGAGGGTGGTCTCCGCCGCCATCCGCGACAGCTTCTCGGGGTTGCGCACGGCGTAGACGCCGGTGACGAGACCGCCGTCGATCCGCAGCGCCAGCACGGTGTCGAGCTCGCCGTCGAGCGACATGACCAGCGCCGGGTGGCCGTTGACCTGCGCCGGGCGCAGCGTCGCCCGGCCCTCGACCCGGCCCAGCCCGCCGGCCAGCACCCGGCCGACGCGGCCGGCGCCGACCACCGGCCGCAGCACCGCCTGCTTGACGCCGCCGCCGTCGCCCACCAGCACGACGTCCGGGGCGAGGACGTCGAGCAGGCCCTGCAGGTCACCCGTCTCGATCGCCCGCTGGAACGCCTCGAGCGCGGTGCGGGCGGCGGCGCGCGAGACGTCGCCGCGCGGCCGCCGCGCCGTGACGTGCGAGCGGGCCCGGTGCGCGATCTGGCGCACGGCGGCCGCGGACTTGCCGACGGCGTCCGCGATCTCGTCGTAGGGCAGGTCGAAGACGTCACGCAGCACGAACACCGCCCGTTCGGTCGGCGTCAGCGTCTCCAGCACCAGCAGCATCGCCATCGAGACGCTGTCGGCCAGTTCGACGTCCTCGGCGACGTCGGGTGCGGTCAGCAGCGGCTCGGGCAGCCACGAGCCGACGTAGGACTCCTTGCGGCGGCCGAGCGTGCGCAGCCGCTGCAGCGCCTGGCGGGTGGTGATCCGGACCAGGTACGCGCGCTGCGCCTGCACGGTCGCCAGGTCGACGCCGACCCACTTGAGCCAGGTCTCCTGCAGGACGTCCTCCGCGTCGGCGGCCGAGCCGAGCATCTCGTAGGCCACCGTGAACAGCAGGTTGCGGTGGGCGAGGAACACCTCGGTGGGGTCGTCCCCGGTCATGTGGTCCCCCTTCGCGGTCGGCTGCGTCCCCCATCAGATACCGGGCCACGACGTTCTGTGACAGGGCGTCGCTGTGGCGTGGGTCACTGTCACAACCGCCGGGGGCACCGGCATCTGGTGGTCGTCAACGCACGATCACGAGATGAGGACACACATCATGGAAGCTCGATTCGACATGTTGAACAACGAGTTCGCGGCCAAGTTCGGCAAGCGGTTCGCCGGCGTCAGCCTGCTCATCGACCGGTCGCCGCTGCCGAAGGCCGTCCAGGAGCTGGTCAAGATCCGCGCCAGCCAGATCAACGGCTGCGGCTTCTGCACCGACATGCACACCAAGGACGCCGCGGCCGACGGCGAGGCTCCGGTCCGGCTCAACCTGGTCGCGGCGTGGCGCGAGGCCACCGTGTTCACCGACGCCGAGCGCGCCGCGCTGGCCCTGACCGAGGAGGGCACCCGGCTCGCCGACGCCCACGAGGGCGTGTCCGACGAGACGTGGGCCCGGGCGCGCAAGCACTTCGACGACGACCAGCTCGGCGCGCTCGTCTGCCTGGTCGGCCTGATCAACGCGGCCAACCGGATGAACGTGATCGCCCGCACCCCGGCGGGTTCCTACGAGGCCGGCATGTTCGCCGATTTCGTCCCGAAGGACTGAGGGCGGCGGCGGTGCCCAATATGTCCACTGTGGACACCGCCGTGGCCGTCAGGCCGACGTCACCGGCCGGATCACCTCGTCGGCCAGCCACTTCGCGACGCCGTCCGGGTACGGCGCCGCCAGGCTGAGGACGAAGTGCCCGAAGCCCGCGTCCCGGGCTTCGCGGATCGCGTCCCGGGTGGTGCCGGGCTCGTCGTAGGACACCGGCAGGTGGATCGAGCGGGTGATGGCCGCCGGGTCGCGGCCGATCTCGCCGCAGTAGCGGTCCAGCAGCGCGCTGCGGCTCACGACGTCCGCGAGGTCGCCACCGGGGATGTTCCACACGTCAGCGTGCTCGGCGACCACGCGCAGCGTCGCGGCCGCGCGCCCGCCGATGACGATCGGCGGGTGCGGCCGCTGGACCGGCTTCGGGCTGCCGAACGCCCCGGTCAGCCGGTGGTGGACGCCGTCGAAGTCGAACGGCTCGTCCTCGGTCCACAGCCGCTTGATCAGCGTGCAGGCTTCGGCGAAGCTTGCCACGGCGTCCGCGGTTTCCAGGAAGGGCAGGCCGTGGGCCGCGTATTCGCGCCGGGCCAGGGGATGGCTGGGCCGCGAGCCGACGCCGATGCCGAAGTCGAGCCGGCCACCGGACACGACGTCGACCGTCGTGGCGATCTTGGCCAGCACGGCCGGCGGCCGGAAGCGGTTGCTGGTCACCAAAAGCCCCAGGCGCAGCCGGGACGTCTGCGCGGCCAGCGCCGAAAGCAGCGTCCAGCCCTCGAAGATCGGGCCGTCCGGGTCGCCGAAGATCGGCATGAGGTGGTCGAACAGCCAGGCGTGCTCGATCTCGGGGATCGCGTCCGCCTCGCGCCAGACGCGCAGGATCTCCGGGTAGGAGACCTGCGAAGGCGCGGTCATGATGCCGAATCGCGGGATGGACATGTCAGCGGCGCCTCAGGGTCGGGTCGAGCAGGGCGGGCGGGGTGTCGAACTTCTCGTCGGGGGCCAGGTCGAGGCCCGGCGCGACGATCGCGTCGATCTCGTCGAGCACGTCAGCGGGTAGCACGGTGTCGGCGGCGGCGAGCTGCGAGTGCAGGTGGTCGAGCGTGCGGGGGCCGATGATCGCGCTGGTCACGGCGCGGTGCGCGGTGACGAACCCGAGTGCGAGCTGGATCAGCGTCAGCCCGGCCTCGTCGGCGACCTTCACCAGCCGCTCGACGGCGTCGAGCCGGGCCCGGTTGGCGGGCAGGGCGAGGTCGAAGCGCTGCGGCAGGACCCGCGAGCGGCTGGTGGTGATCTCCCGGCCCTCGCGGACCGCGCCCGAGAGCCAGCCCGACGCGAGCGGGCTCCACGCCAGCACGCCGAGGCCGTACTCCTCGGTCACCGGCAGCACGTGGGTCTCGATCCCGCGCTGCAGGATCGAATAACCGGGCTGCTCGGTGACGTAGCGGCTCAGGTGGTGCTCGCGGGCGGCCCACTGGGCCTGCACGATCCGGTACGCGGGGAAGGTCGACGAGCCGAAGTAGCGGATCTTGCCCGCACGCTGCAGGTCGGTCAGCGCGGACAGTGTTTCCTCGTCGCCGGTGGCCGGGTCCCACCGGTGCATCTGGTAGAGGTCGACGTGGTCGACGCCGAGCCGGCGCAGGCTGTGGTCCAGCTCGGTGACCAGCCAGCGGCGGGAGCTGCCCCGGTGGTTGCGCTCCTGGCCGATCGGCATGGTCGCCTTGGTGGCGAGCACGAGGTCGTCGCGGCGCCCGGCGATGGCCTTGCCGACCATGACCTCCGACTCGCCGTCGCCGTACATGTCGGCGGTGTCGACGAGGTTGATCCCGCCCTCGAGCGCGGCGTCGACGATCGCGGTGGCCTCGTCCTGGGTGGTGCGCCCGATGGCACCGAAGTTCATCGCGCCGAGCGCGAGCGAGCTGACCTGCACACCGGTGCGGCCCATCGTGCGGTACTGCATGAGACTGGTCCTCCATGGCATCATGGATAAACGGAACGTTGCTCCACTAACGATACGGAGCAATGTTCCGTTTCGCAACCGACGGGAGGAACGGCGTGGTGGACGAGGGCGCCCAGGGGTCGGTACGGCCGAAGCGGGCCGACGCCCGGCGCAACCAGGAGACGCTGCTCGACGCGGCCGCGGCGGTGTTCGTCGCCTCCGGCGTGGACGCGCCGGTGCGCGACATCGCGGCCAAGGCCGGCGTCGGGATGGGCACGATCTACCGCCACTTCCCGACCCGCGCGGACCTGGTCATCGCCGTCTACCGGCACCAGGTCGAAGCCTGCGCGGAGGCCGGCCCGGCCCTGCTCGCGGCCGCCGAAAGCCCGCACGCCGCGCTGGCCCAGTGGATCGACCTGTTCGTCGGCTTCCTGGTGACCAAGCACGGCCTGGCGGGGGCGATGCAGTCCGACCAAGCCGGCTTCGAGACGCTGCACGCGTACTTCCTCGACCGGCTCGTGCCGGTGTGCACCGAGCTGCTCGACGCCGCGGTGGTGGCCGGCGAGGTCCGCGCCGACGTCGCGGCGCTGCAGCTCATGCGCGGCGTCGGGAACCTGTGCATCGGCGCGGACACCGACGCCGGTTACGACGCGCGCCGGCTGGTCGAGCTGCTCATCGCGGGGCTGCGCGTGCCGCGGTGAGGCGTCACTCGGCGACGAACGCGCGCTGCTCCTCGGTGATGTCGGTGAACATCCGCTTGAACCGCGCGTAGTCCTCGGCGCCGAGCCGCTGCGCGTGCCGCCGCTGCATGTCCGCCATGATCGCGTCCGCGGTGCGCATCTGGTCGAGCCCGCGCGCGGTGGGGCGGATCAGCTTCGCGCGGCGGTCGCTCGGGTCGGGCCGGCGCTCGACGTAGCCGAGGGCTTCCAGCTCGTCGACGAGCGTGCCGACGATCTGCTTGTGCTGGCCGGACAGGCGCGACAGCTCGGTCGCGCGCACGCCGGCGGGGTCCAGGTAGGCGAGCACGGCGCCGTGGCGGGGGTTCAGGTCGCCGAAGCCCCGGGTGGCCAGCGTGGTGAACAGCTCCCGCTGCACCGCGAACAGGAGCCGGCCCGCCAGGACGCCCAGATCGGGGTCCGTCGCGGTGCGCTCGGCTCGGGTGACCATCCGCCCACCCTACCGAGCGGGTACCGCGCGTCGCGAGCACGGCGGCCGGTTCCTCCACAGTGGACCATCGGCGCGGGGGAACCCCGAAACCGGTGTCGGTCGTCCGCCAGGCCGGCGGCGGCGCGTTCACCCGCTGTCGTCCGGCGTCATCCGACCAGGGAACGCAATCGGCCGCCCGGGTTGTTCCCGCCGTCGCGATCCGGTCCGCCTGGGGAGCCGAATAGGCCGATCAGGCCGCGGAACCGGACGTCTTCCGTTTACCGGAGTGAACGTTCTTGTGACCCCCGACAACGGGCCGCTAGCGTTGCTCATCGGGCCGAGGGAAATCGTCCGGCCCATTCTTTCCGGCGTGGGAAAAAGAAGGAGCCGCCCGTGATTTCCACCGACCAGCCCGTGATCCGCAGCGCGTACCAGCAGTCGATCGCCGACTACTGGAACCGGGAAAAGGATCCGGTGAACCTCCGGCTGGGCGACGTCGACGGGCTCTACCACCACCACTACGGCATCGGCGAATACGACCCCGCGGTGCTGGAGGCACCCGAAGACGTCCGGGACGCCACGATCATCGCGGAAATGCACCGGCTGGAAACCGCGCAGGCCGAGGTGCTCCTCGACCACCTCGGCGCGATCGGCCCCGGCGACCGGCTGCTCGACGCCGGCTGCGGCCGCGGCGGCAGCAGCATCATGGCCAACCACCGCTTCGGCTGCCGGGTCGACGGCGTGTCCATTTCGGAGCAGCAGGTCGCGTTCGCCAACGAGCAGGCGGCCAAGCGCGGGGTCGCCGACCAGGTGCAGTACCACCTGCGCAACATGCTCGACACGGGCTTCGAAACCGGTGCCTTCAAGGGCATCTGGAACAACGAGAGCACGATGTACGTCGACCTGCACCAGCTCTTCGCCGAGCACGCCCGCCAGCTCGCGCCGGGCGGCCGGTACGTCACCATCACCGGGTGCTACAACGACGTGACCGGTGGCCGGTCGCGCGCGGTGAGCCAGATCGACCAGCACTACATCTGCAACATCCACGCCCGCGGCGACTACTTCAAGGCCCTGTCCGCCAACGGTTTCGTGCCCATCAACGTCGTCGACCTCACCGCGGCCACGATCCCGTACTGGGAGCTGCGCGCGCAGTCGTCGGTGGCCACCGGGATCGAGGACCCGTTCCTCACGGCCTACCGCGAAGGCAGCTTCCACTACCTGCTCATCGCCGCCGACCGGATCTGAGCGAGGGGATTCCCGATGACCGGCACCGTTCCCGAGTGTCCTTTGTGGACGCTGGACGACGCGCTCGCGTTCTCCGCGGGCCCGTCGGGGATCGGCACGTCCGCGGCCCGGCTCTCGGCGCAGCTCGCCGACGACCCGGTGTACGTCGAACGGCAGTGGGGTGACGGGACGGCGTCGCCGCTGTACGTCCCGGTGGTCGAGCGCGTCGACGAGCCGCTGGCCGGGGAGGTCGACCGGCGGCTCGTCGCGTGGGCGCTGGAGTGCGGGTTCACCGGGGCGGGGCTCGAGCAGATCGCCAAGGCGGGCTTCGGGCGCCTGGCGGTGCTGGCCCACCCCGACAGCGCGGACCCGGACCTGCTGCTGATCGCCGCGCAGCTCAACGCCGTGTGGTGGGCCGCGGACGACTACTACGCCGACGACAGCGCGCTCGGCGCGTCGCCGACCGAGCTCCCGCCGCGGCTGGCGCTGGTGATGGCGGCGATGGACCCGGTCGCCCCGGCGGGCGAGTTCACCGACGCGCTCGACGAAGCCCTGCGGGCCGACCCGATCCTGGTCGGGCTGAACTCGGCGATCGGGCACCTGGGCCGGCACGGCACGCCGACGCAGGTGCAGCGCGTCTGCTACGCGACGTTCTCGATGTTCGTCAGCTGGGACGCGTACGCGGCCTGGCGCTACACGGCGAAGTACCCGCCGGCGTGGGAGTACCTCGCCGCGCGCCAGCACGACAGCTTCTACACGTCGATGACGCTCTGCGACCCGGTCGGCGGCTACGAACTGCCCGCCGCGCACTACTACGACCCGCGCGTGCGCCGGGCGATGATGCGCGCCGGCACCGCCTGCGTGCTGGTGAACGACCTGTACTCGGTGGCGAAGGACGCCGCCGACGAGAACCCGGTGTGCAACATGGTCCTGCAGATCGCGGCCGACCGCGGGTGCTCGATCGAGGAGGCCACCGAGGCCACCGTGGAGCTGCACAACAAGCTCGTCCGCGAGTTCGAGGCGGGGCACCGGGAACTGCTCGCGGTGCCCGCGCCGGAACTGCACCGCTTCCTGAAGGGGGTGCGATCCTGGATGGGCGGCGGCTACGAGTGGCACGCCACCAACCCGCGCTACCGGACCTGAGGGCACCGAGCCTGCCGGGACCTGTTCGGGGGCAGGTCCCGGCGGGGCCCGTCAGGCGCCGGCCGAGACCTCGACGACGAACCGTCCCGGGTGGCCGGCGAAGATCAGCCGGCCGGCCGGGCCGTTCGTGGCTTCGGCGAGGTCGAACAGCCGGGCCCACTCCCGGGCGGCCCCGGGTTCCGCGGCGGTCCCGCTGATCTTGACGCGCGGTTCGGTCAATGCTTCCGGCCGCTCCGGCGGTCCGGCGTGGGTGGTGACCTGGACCGCCGCCAGCCGCCACGCCAGGGGCGCCAGCCCGGCCCGCGCGCCGACCGCGTTCAGCTGCGCGGTGACGGCCTGGTCGAGCACCGCGTCCAGCGGGTCGGTGCTCACCTCGGCCCACCCGGTCACGACGAGAGCTGCTCGTGCCAGGAGGTGAACGCCGCCACGAGGTCCTCGGGAGCGCCGGCCTCGCGCAGGCGGGCCGTCTCCTCCTCGACGTACTGGCGATACAGCGGCCGCAGGTGGGCCAGCAGCTGCGGCTCGGCCTCCGCGGGGTTGAGCGGCCGGCCCTCGCGGACCTGCCGGGCCAGGTGGACCAGCGGCGCCGCCGAGGCGTCGGGACGGCCGAGGTACCACGTGATCGCCTCGTCGTTGGTCGCCGCGCGGCCGGTCGCCGTTGTGCCCGTGTACCCGAAGCGGAGCGGGAAGAACACCGCCTTCGTGAACCACACCGGGTCGGCCAGCAGCCGCTTCGGGCGGGCGAACTCGCCGAGCACCTCGTCGGTCGCCAGGACGGCGACGGCGAACCGCGCGCTCTCCACCCGCAGCTGCTCGCTGTCCGGGCGGGCCACCTTCGCGGTGACCTCCTCGCCGAACAGGAGCGTGGCGTGCTCGGCCAGCTCGAGCCGGTCGATCGCCGGGAAGCGCCCGTCCTGCTCGCCGCGGCTCAGGGCCGGCAGCGAGCCCCAGAACACGGACAGCTTGCGGTGCAACGGACCGCGCTCCCGCAGCGACTCGCCGAGGGCCTCGAACGTCGCCGGGTCGTCGTCGTGGCGGTCGGCGAGGACGACGGCCAGGTCGATGTCGCTGACGGCGGGCGAGTAGCCGCCGTAGGACAGGCTGCCCAGGAGGTACGCCGCGAGCAGGCGCTCTCCGAAGGCTTCCTGGTACGTGCGCGCGGCTTCGACGGCGACGGCGCGGGCCGCCGTGGCCGGTTCGGTCGTGGTCATGCCGCGACGGTATCGCGCAGTGCGCGCTCCGCGATGCGGTTCGAGACGACGACGATGACCTGCCAGGCCCGGTCCAGCACGGTCACGAGCGCCTCGACCGTCCAGTCGCTGCGCTGCCGCAACACTTCGTAGCCCATTTCGAGGTGTTCGACGTCGGCCTCGTCGTGCAGCTCGAAGTACTCGTCGTCGGGGAACGCCCGGGTGCCCGCCTGGCTGAACACGAGGCTCCCGGCTTCGAGCGCGAGGTGCGCGAGGACGGCGCGCTGCACCCCGGGCAGCACCGCGAACTGGTCGACGAACCACGACGCGCCCGCCTCGATGACCGGGTCCCAGACCAGCTCCCGGTCGTCCGCGCGGCTGCGGGCCAGGATCTTGTCGTGCCCGATCTCCTCCTCCTGGTGCTCCAGGGCGAGTGCCCGCAGCTGCGGGTCGGACTCGAAGGTGACGCGCGCGCTGATCATCCGCTGGAAGGCGTTCGACCACGGCTGCAGGTAGGTGAGCACGGCCTTCTTGGTCTCGTCCGACGTGGTCTCGTCGGTCAGCAGCCGGATCAGGTCCGACGACTCGTACTCGCGCTGCCGCTCCTGGTTGTAGGCGGCGACGCGCTCGACGTCCTGCTGGGTCATGGCCGGCTCCTTCCGGTGGTGCTGTGAGCCCTCTGGGTGATCATCTTTCCGGCGAAACTACCCAAGATCGACAGTGGCAAGGGTCTGGTCGTAGACGGGGAACCGGAAGTACGTCGTGATGTCGCCGCGCCGGCCCGCGGCGCGGTGGCTGACCAGTTCGAGCAGGCCTCGGCTCTCCTCGAGCGGCCCGGGCGCCAGCGCGGCGGCGAGCGCGCGGAACCGGCCGGGGTCGACGCCCTCGCCGCGCAGCAGCGCGGCCGTGCGGTCCACGGCTTCGGCGTCGCCGGCGGCGAGCGAGGGGAGGCGGAGGTAGGTCGTGGCCTCGGCGGCCCGGTCCAGTCCGGACCGGAACGCCAGGCAGCTCAACGCGGCTTCGCCGGCGCTTTCCGCGCCGCCGGCCAACGTCCGGTAGGCGGTGAGAGCGCTTTCGGCGTCGTGGCGGCCCGCCGCGGCCGCGACGCGGTTCATCTCGGCGACGTCGGCGCCGTGGTTGCGGTAGTAGATCTTCACCCGCGCGTCGGCGCCGTCGGCGACGTCGACGGCGAAGAACTCGATCTCCCGCTCGCCGGCGGCGCTCTCCACCCGGCGGCGCGCGTCGTCCCACGCGGTGGTCAGGCCGAGCCGGTCCATGGCCTCGCCCACCGCCGCGTAGCGGTGGGCCGGCGGCCACTCGTACAGGCCGAAGTAGGACTTGTGGACGATCCGCGCCGGCGGCCGCCAGGCGAGCGAGTGCCACAGCGGCGCCGTCGACGGCCGGCCGGCGTGGGTCGTGAAGAGCTCGTGGATCCGTCCCCAGTACCGCGTTTCCCCCGTGTCCACAGGAGAATCCGGGTCCTGTTCGTCGAGGGTGTCGAACAGCACGCGCAGTTCCGGGTGGTCCCCGGCCCAGTTCACCGACAGCTCGGCCGGGAACCCGTCTCCGGCCACGTAGGACGGCCGGGCGGGCTTCAGGCCGATCGCGTCGCCGCTCCACGAAGGAAGCAGCCCGCGCAGCATCCGGGTGGTCCGGACAGCCTGCTCGACCGGGACCTCGAGCGCGTCGCACGCCGTCGCCCAGAGACCACCCAGGAAATCTCCGAACAGCCGTCCCCGTGCGGGGTAGTTTTCCCTTATATATTCGGGAAACCACGGCAATCGACTGGTCACGACCGGATGCTATCAGTTGAGTGCACCCTCAACTAAAAAGCTCTACCCGGGTGGTCCAACCAATTGCGCCATGTGGGTTTGCCGGCGTTCCCCCTGGCCACGCAGGGAAACGGCACTGTCTCGACCGGACAGGATCAAGACATCAGACCGTCGCCGGTATCACGGTCATCGCGTGCTTGACCAGACGAATCAGGGCCAGTTTGCTGGAATCCCGGTCACGTGCGTCACACATGACGATGGGCACCCGGTCGGGAATGACCAACGCTTCCCGGATTTCGTCCGGGGTGTACCGCGGCGCGTTGTCGAAGCAGTTGACCGCGACGACGAACGGGATCTTCCGGCGTTCGAAGAAGTCGATGGCGGCGAAGCTGGTCTCCAGGCGCCGGGTGTCGATGAGCACGATGGTGCCGATCGCGCCGCGCGCCAGGTCGTCCCACATGAACCAGAAGCGGGCCTGCCCCGGCGTGCCGAACAGGTACAGCACGTGCCGCGGCGAGATCGTGATGCGGCCGAAGTCGAGCGCGACCGTCGTGGTTTTCTTGCGCTCCACGCCGGACAGGTCGTCGACGCCCGCGCTGGCCTCGGTCAGCACCTCTTCGGTCGTCAGCGGCGGGATCTCGCTCACCGAGCCGACCATCGTCGTCTTCCCCGCGCCGAACCCGCCGGCGATGATGATCTTGACGGGGGTGGGGACCATGTCCACGCCGGAGCCGTCAGTACTTGATGAGGCCATCGAGAACCGCCTGGAGAGTTTCGAGGTCCGGCGCCTTCGCCGGATTGTGGGTGGGGGACCGCGTGATGACGAGGCCGCGCTCGATCAGGTCGCCGCACAGCACCCGGACGACCCCCAGCGGGATCTTCACGTACACCGCGATCTCGGCGATGGACACCGGGTTGCGGCACAGCTGCACGATCGCCAGGTGCTCCGGGCCCAGCCCCGGCGGCTCCTGCTCCGAGCGCAGGGTCATCACCTGGGTGGACAGGTCGAGCCGCGCGCTCTCGCCCGGCGTCCGGCCGCTGGTGATCGTGTAGGGCCGCACCAGCGGCCCCGCGGCCTCGTCGTACCAGCCCTCGTCCCCGCTCATGTGGCCTCCCGTAGTACGCGTGCGGCGTCGCGCGGCGCGGACGCCAGGTAGTCCCCGACGCGCTTGACCAACCGGTTCATCTCGTAGGCGATCATCTCGACGTCGACGCTGTCCGCCGCCAGCACGGCCAGGCACGCGCCCAGGCCGGCCGCGGAGACGAACAGGTAACCCCGCTCCATCTCGATCATGTTCTGCAGCACCGGCCCCCGGTTGAACTGCTTGCTCACGCCCTTGGCGAGGCTCTGCAGGCTGGAGGCGATGGCGGACAGCTGGTCCGAGTCGTCCTTGCTCATGCCGGCCGACTTGCCGATCAGCAACCCGTCGGCGGACAGCACGATGGCGTTCTGTGCGCCGACGACGCGGCTCACGACGTCGTCGAGCAGCCAGTTGAGATCGGGCTTCGCGTTCCCGTACTCGTTCATGCTCCAGAGACCTTGACTTTCCTGTGACGACTTTCCTGTGTGGACGTTCGGGTGTGCGGCGCGGATCAGGAGTCTTCGGCGCCGTCGCGGCCTCGCCGGGTGCCCTTGTGGAAGGCCGCGAGCGTGCGCGCGGTGCCTTCACCGGGAGCCACGTCGGGTGTGACGTCCTCCTCCGGCTCGTTCTCCAGCTGGGCGACGAGGTTCTGCTGCGGCTCGCGCCGCGGCAGCCGCGGCCGGTCGTCGCCCCGCTCCTTCGGCGGCTCCGCCGGGCGGGCGGCGAGCCGCTCCTCCAGCGCGGCCGGCGCGGCGGCCGGCGGCTGCGGGTCGAGCGGGGCGCGCACCGGGTACGGCCGCGGCTTGACGTCCCGCTTCATCGGGATCTGCCCGGTGAAGGAGCTGGGCAGATCCATCGACCGGAGCGCGCTTTCTTGAGCCTGGGACTGCGGCGCGGGTCCGCCCACCGGCGCGAGGATCGCGGTGTCCTCCGGGGCGACGAACTCGGCCTCGGCCTGGCCCGGGAGCTGCTCACCGGCCAGGTGCTGGGTCGGGACGAGCACGGTGGCACGGAGGCCGCCGTAGCGCGACGGGTCGAAGGTGACAGTCATCCCGAGCTTGGCCGCCAGCCGCGCGACCACGAACAGGCCGAGGCTGGAGTCGGCCCGCAACGCCATCGCGTCGAACTCGGGCGCTTCGGCCATCATCGCGTTGGCCCACTGGCGGACCCCTTCCTTCATGCCCAGACCCTGGTCCGAGACGTCGACCACGACACCGCGGGCGACCACTCGGCTGGTGACCTCGACCGGCGAACCGGGCGGGGAGAACGTCGTCGCGTTGTCGACCAGCTCGGCGATCAGGTGGATCGTGTCGGCCACCGCGGTGCCGGCGACGGCGACGTCGGCGACCTGCTCGACCTGGACCCGCGCGTACTGCTCGGTTTCCGACACCGCCGCGCGCAGCACCTCCATCAGCGCCACCGGCTTGCGCCAGCGGCGGCCCGGCTGCTTGCCGCCGAGGATGATCAGGTTCTCCGTGGTGCGCCGGGCCCGGGCGGCGAGGTGGTCGAGCTGGAACAGCGAGGCCAGCTGCGTCGAGTTCTCTTCCCGGGCCTCCATCTCGTCCAGGATCTGCAGCTGCTGGTGGACCAGGACCTGGTTGCGGTGGGCGATGCCGAGGAACACGTTGTGCACGCCGCTGCGGGCCTTCGCCTCGCTCGCCGCCGCGTTGACGGCGGTCAGCTGGGCGACGTTGAACGCCTCGGCCACCTGCCCGATCTCGTCCCGGCCGTGGTCGAGCTGCGGGAGCTCTTCGTTCAGGTCGACGGACTCGCCGTTCTTGAGCCGGTCCACGATGTTCGGCAGCCGGTTGCGCGCGAGGTCGAGGGAGTCGTTGCGCAGCCGCGCGAGGCGCGTCATGAGCGCGCGGTCGACGAGCGAACGGGACACCCGGACCGCGACGATGATCGCCGCGAGCGAGGCGAGCAGGGCCAGCACACTGCCGACGATCGCGTTGCGCAGCTGGGAGTCACCGGAGTCGATCGCCGCCGCGGAGACCTTGTCGGCCTGGTCGATGGCCATGTCGTTGAGGCCCTGGGCGACCTGGCTCGTCGCGCTCTGCCAGTCGGCCCCGCCGACCGGCGGGCCGTCCCGATCACTGGCGGACCAGGGGCCGTGCTTGACGATCGCGTCCTCGGCGCCGGCCAGCTGCTTCCAGGCCACGCCGGTGGTCAGCGTCTGGTACTTGGTGCGGACGGCGGGGTCGAGGAACGGCGCGACCTGCGCCAGCTGCGTCTTGTAGTACCCGGACAGCTGGGTGAACTGGACGAAGTCGTCCGGGGCGAACGTCCCGGACGCGAGCGCCGTCGAGACCAGCGACGTCTCCCGCGACATCATGTCACCGGCGCGGAAGACCGACGTCGCGGTGATGCCGCCGTACGCGGCCGCGGCGTCCGGCACCACGCGGGCCTGGGTGTCGAACAGGTTCGACGCCGTGTCCAGCACCCCGTTGTAGTAGGTGTTGACCTGGCTGCGGTCGATGCTGCGGAAGCCGATCTGCGAGCGCAGCACCGGCAGCTGGTCGAACTGGTTCTTGAGCGCGTTGACCTTGGTCGCGATCTCGTCGGGCGCGCTGGAGATCGTCGCGGCGAACGCGTTCTGCAGCGCGCCGAGCTTCTCGTCGGTCGCCTTCTGCTGCGTCTGCAGCCGGGTCTGGCCCACACCCGGGTCGTCCAGGTACTGCAGGGCGACCTGGCGCTCCTGCTGGAACGCGGCCAGCGCGGTGGCGGCGGGGATCGACACTTCGCGCACCGAAGCCGCGACCAAGCGGACGTAAAGGCCGTTCACGAAGAAGTACGAAGACAGCGCGGTCCACAGCACCAGGAGCGTCACACTCGGAATGAGGACGGTCCTGGTGAGCCTTTTGCGGATCGACTTGTCGTACGGCTTGTCGGACTCGTCTTTGTCGGCTTTGCTCTTCACGGGGGTTCACGAACTCCTGAGTGACGGTCGGCGATAGGTGGGGACCCGGTCGAGGAAGCAGACACGACGAAGGGACATTGTGGCCGCCGTCACTCGTCTTCGCCTCACCCTCCGTGTTGCCGCAGTATCGATCAGGGTCCGTTTTTTACCACGAACCACTGACGCGCGGCGGAGCTGACCCGGCCCGCGGACCGTTGTCCGGCGTCGCGCGAACACCGTTTACCGTCCGCGGCGGGGAAGCTACCGCCATTTGCGCGGGTACCGGGGCCGGGCGCCAATTCGCACTACCGTGTATTGGGCCGAACGGGTGAAAGTGAATTCGCCCGCACTCGCCTTCCCGGTAACGGGAAGAACGGGCAGGGGCGCTGCCCCGGTGCGCGCTACCGCCGTTCGGGTTCTTCGACGATTTCACCGGGATCGGCGTCCGCACCGGCGGTGAGCCCGCGGGCGAAGGTGCGAACTCGATCACGCAGCGCGTCCGGCGTCTCGATCACGAAGGGGCGGTCCAGGGACGCGAGCACCGACGGGACCCAGTCCAGCCGCTCGGCCCGCAGCCGCACGCGCACCCAGCCCGGTTCGCCCGCGATCGCCGTCACGGTGGCGATTCCCGCCGGCAGCCGCGGCCGCACCTGCTCGGCCGTCGCGCGCACCCGTACCGAGACCTCGTGCCGGTGCGGCACTTCCGCGAGCCTCGACAGGACGTGCGCCCCGGGGTCGAAGCCGTCGGGCACGGCGAAGGACCCGGCGCCGGGCGTGGCGGCGGCGATCCGGTCGAGCCGGAACGTGCGCACCTCGCCGCTGGCGGAGTCCTCGCCGGTGACGTACCAGCGCCCGGAGTGCGCGACGATCCCGTACGGGTGCACGGTGCGCTCGCTGGCCCGCCCGTCCCAAGCGGTGTAGGAGACGGCGACAGGCCGGCGATCCCGCGCGGCTTCGGCGAGCGTCAGCAGCACGGCCGTCTCGGGACTGGCCGCGGGCCGCGCGGGAGAGGTGAAGCCGAGGGTGTCGAGCAACGCGTCGAGCTTCCGCCCGAGAGCCTCGGGCAGCACCCGCCGCACCTTGGCGGCGGCGCTCTCCGTCGCGACGCCGGAGGCCGTGACCAGCCCGGCCCGCTGCCCGGCGACGAGCCCGAGAAGCACGGCAAGCGCCTCCTCGTCGGTGAGCATCAGCGGCGGCATCCGGAACCCGGGCGCCAGCCGGTAGCCGCCGTACCGCCCGCGGACGGTGCGGACGGGGACGTCGAGGTCGATCAGGTGCGCGGCGTACCGGCGGACAGTGCGCTCGTCGACACCAAGCCGCCCGGCGAGATCGGCGACGGTGCGGGTCCCGCCGCCCTGCAGGATTTCCAGCAGAGCGAGCACCCGGGCGGTCGGTCGCGTCACGTGGGGAAGTCTGCCACGGATACCGGACAGCCTCTGCCCGGTATCCGGCGGCTGGGTCCGGTGGATCGTCACCGGCGCGCGCACTTCTTGTCGGATCGGCGGTGGTCGGCGTGTGCCGATGGCGCTTGCGGGACGCCGGACCGCTGTGTGCGCCGGTGGGCTGCCACGGTTTCGCATGGTCCGGGTCGGCGTGCCGGGATGGTCGCGATTCTCGCGCCGCGGGTGGTCGTCGCCCAAATCCCCAGGACGGGTCAGCGGTCTCGGTCCGCTTCCTCCTGATCGGCCCGGCGGACCGGCAGCGGCCGGCGTGGTTCGCGGACTCCGGCGGGGTCGCCGCCGCCGGTGATCCAGACCGTGACGGTGCCCCAGCGTGTCAGCCGCGTCCCGGCCGCGGGTACTTGCGCGACGACGCGGCCGTTCAGGAGGGGATGGGGGCTGTCGGGATCGGGACCCTGCACGAAGAGCCCTGCGTCATGCCCGGAAAGCCAGGCGTCGAGCGCTTGCCTGCCCCGGAAGTTCGGCACGATGACCGGTTCGTCCAACTGTGCTCACCCGAGTCCAAAATACCGGACGACACCGGAGTCCGGCTATCCGCAAGTCCGTGAATGTCCCATCGAGGGACTTCACGTCCCTCGATGGGACATTTACGGACTTCAAGTACTGGCGTACGGCGCGGGCCGCAGTGCTCGAGGTCGGTCGGCGTATGGCCGCCGTACCGACCGGCCGCCGTGCTGTGCGATCGCTGCACTGACCGGCCGACGTGCCGATTGGCCGCCGGAGTCGTCTGACCTGGCCGGACCCGCCATCCGATTGACATCAATCCACCTATTGTCAACCAAGCTGTACATCAACTATCGTTTTGTAAACCCAGCCAACGGAGGAGGGTGTGATGAGCGAAGTGACCGGGACCGTGCCCGCCGGGTCGACCGAGGTGTGGCGCGATCGCAAGCGGTACCTGTGGCTGATCGGGCTGGTGGTGCCGTCGCTCGCGTTCCTCGCCATCGGGCTGCACGCCGCCACCGGCTGGGGGGTCTGGTTCTGGATCGGGCCGATCGTGATCCTCGTTGTCGTGCCGCTCATCGACCTGCTCGCCGGGCTCGACCGCGGCAACCCGCCCGACGACGTGCTCGAACGGCTGGAGAAAGACCGCTACTACCGCTGGATCACCTTCGCCTTCCTGCCCATCCAGTACGTCGGCTTCGTGGCGGCGTTCTGGCTCGTCGCCCGCGGTGACCTGTCCATTGTGGACAAGATCGGCCTGGCGATCTCGATCGGCTGCATCGGCGGGATCGGCATCAACACCGCGCACGAGCTCGGCCACAAGAAGGAGAGCCACGAGCGCTGGCTGTCGAAGATCGCGCTGGCGCAAAGCTTCTACGGTCACTTCTACATCGAGCACAACCGCGGCCACCACGTCCGGGTTGCGACGCCGGAGGACCCGGCCAGCAGCCGCGTCGGCGAAAGCTTCTACCGCTTCTGGCCGCGCACGGTCTTCGGCTCGCTGAAGTCCGCGTGGCGGCTGGAGCGCAAGCGCTACGCCCGGCGCGACAAGCACCCGTTCCGGATCGGCAACGACGTCCTCAACGCGTGGCTGATGTCGGCCGTGCTGTGGGCCGCGATGATCGTCTGGCTGGGCGTCGGCATCCTGCCCTACCTGGTGATCCAGGCCGTGGTCGGCTTCTCGCTGCTCGAAGTCGTCAACTACATGGAGCACTACGGCATGCTGCGGCAGCGCGTCGGCGTGCCCGGCCGCCGCCGGTACGAGCGCGTGGATCCCAGCCACAGCTGGAACTCCAACAACATCGCCACCAACGTCCTGCTCTACCACCTGCAGCGCCACAGCGACCACCACGCCAACCCGACGCGCCGCTACCAGACCCTGCGCGACTTCGCGGAGTCGCCGGTGCTGCCCACCGGGTACGCCGGGATGATCGTGCTGGCGCTCGTCCCACCGGTGTGGCGCCGCGTGATGGACCCGCGCGTGCTCGCCCACTTCGACGGCGACCTCTCCCGCGCCAACCTCCGGCCGGGCAAGCGCGACAGGATCCTCGCGCGCTACGGCACCCGCGTCACCGAAGTTCACCAGGCCCAGGACACCCACGGCGACGCCACCGAAGGCGGCATGTGCCCGGGCTGCGGCTACGTCTACGACGAGCGGCGCGGCGACCCGCGTGAAGGGTTCCCGGCCGGCACGCCGTGGTCGGCGATCCCGGACTCGTGGTGCTGCCCCGACTGCGGCGTGCGCGAGAAGGTCGACTTCGTCGCGCCGGGCCGGGTGGGCGCGTGATGCGGATCGAAGCGGACCGCGGCAAGTGCGACGGCATCGGCATGTGCGAGGCGATGGCGCCCGGCTTCTTCGAGGTGGGTGACGACGGCACGGTCGTCGTCCTCGACGAGCGCCCCGGCGAGGACCACCGCCAGGACGTCGCCGCCGCCGTCGGCTCCTGTCCCGTGCTGGCCCTGAAACTGACGTGACGTCCGTCGTCGCGGGCGCGGCGCCGGTCTTCGCGGGCGCGGCCTAGAATGACGATCATGAGCGGGGCACTGGCGCCGCCCGAGGGTGGTCAGCACCGGCGGCCGATCATCATCGCGGCGATCGAGCTGACGGCGCGGGCCGGCTGGTCGGCGGTCACGATGGCCCGGCTGGCCGAGCTGGTGGGCGTCAGCCGCCAGACCGTCTACAACGAGATCGGCTCCAAGACCGCCCTGGCCGAGGCCATGGTGGCGCACGAGCTCGACCGGTTCCTCTCGGTCGTCTCGGCGGCGTTCGAGCGCCACCCCGCCGACCTCGTCGAAGCGATGTACGACGCCGTCCGCGCGGTCCTGGAGCTGGCCGACGACAACATCCTGCTGCGCGCGATCGCCTCGGCGACGCACGGCACGGACACCGAGCTGCTGCCGCTGCTGACCACGCAGGCGGGGATGCTGCTCACCGGGGCGAAGACCATGCTGGTCGACCGGGTGCTGTCCTACCGCCCGGAGCTGACGCCGGAGCAGGTCACGGTGGTGATCGACGTGGTCGTGCGCACCGTCCTCAGCCACGTGATGCAGCCGTCGGACACCCCGGCCCGCACCGCGGACGCCCTGGCCTGGGTGGCCGCGCGCGTCCTCGGCGTCGAGGCGGCGACCCCGCCCCTGCGCCACGCCTGACGCGCGCCGGCTCGAAGGCCGTGAGGGGCACCCTCAGGGACATCCGATCCCTGGGGGTGCCCTTCACGGCGTCGAGCCTCGTCACCGGAGGCCGTGGCGGTCCGCCCACGCGGCGATCTCGGTGGCGATCTCCTTCGGCCGGTCCTCGTGGGCGTGGTGCCCGGCTTCGCCGCACGCGACGACGTCCAGCGCCGCGATGTGCTCCGCGCACCACCGCGCCATCGCCTCGCCGATGAGCAGGGTCGGTGAGCCCGCGAACGTCAGCAGCAGCTTGGGCACGCCGGTGCTGCCCGCCAGCCACTCGTCGTAGGCCTCGATGCGCGTGACGAGCCCGGCCGGGTCGCCGCCGAGCGGCAGCTGGCGGGCCCAGGCGAGGACCGGGCGGCGGCTCTCGGGCGTCGGAAACGGCGCGAGATAGGCGTCGAGATCGGCGACTGGCGTGCGCACGCCGCCGGTGAACGCCTGCCGGATGAACAGGTCCTGCTCCAGCACAATCTCCTCGCCGACGCCCGGCGTGCGGATCTTCCGCGACCGTTCGGCCGCCTGCGGCGAGAGGTCTTCCCACGCCATCGGCTTGACGATCGTCTCGAAGAACGCCAGCCCGCGGACGCGGCCCGGGTGGCGCGCGGCGAAGTCGAACGCGAGCGCGCCGCCCCAGTCGTGCCCGACGAGGACGACGTCGTCCAGGCCGAGCGCGTCGAACCAGGCGTCGAGGTAGCGGGCGTGGTCGGCGAAGGCGTACGGGATGTCGGGCTTGCCCGAGCGGCCCATGCCGATCAGGTCCGGGGCGAGCAGCCGCCCGGCGCCGACGTGCGGGAGGACGTGGCGCCAGCCGTACGACGAACCGGGGTTGCCGTGCAGGAAGACGATCGGGGCGCCGCTACCGGATTCTTCGTGGTGCAGGACCGAGTCGAGGACGGGGGTTTCGGGCATGGCCGGTCCTTCAGGAGGGATCCAGTGGGGTGTCGATCAGGAGGGTGAGCTCGCGGACCAGCACGTCGGTGCGGTCGCCGTCGCGGCCGCCGAGCGGGGCGAGGAGCCGGTCGAGCAGAGCGCTCACCGTGCTGATCGCCGGCC
The DNA here is from genome assembly GCF_023023025.1 of Amycolatopsis sp. WQ 127309. Taxonomy (NCBI): domain Bacteria; kingdom Bacillati; phylum Actinomycetota; class Actinomycetes; order Pseudonocardiales; family Pseudonocardiaceae; genus Amycolatopsis; species Amycolatopsis sp. WQ 127309. The sequence continues at coordinate 10,683,907 of NZ_CP095481.1, read as the reverse complement.
GCACGATCTCGCGGCCGTGGCCGGTGAGCGTCAGCCGGACGGTCCGGGTGTCGGCGGGGTCGCGGGTGCGGGCGATGAGCCCGTCGGCGTCGAGGGCGCGGGCCAGCTTGGAGACATAGAGCGCCTCGAGCCCGGTCTGGTCGGCCAGCTCGCGCTGGCTCGGCGGCTGACCGGTGCGCTCCAGGCCGTACAGCGACGCCATCAGCACGTACTGGGCGTGCGTCAGCCCCAGCGGCGCCAGCGCGCGGTCGACGGCCACGCGCCACTTCATGGACAGTCGCCAGACGAGGTAACCCGGCGTCGCGCCGTTCGATGTGCTGCTCACGGTCGATACGGTACATGGCTACTAAATACATGGCTACTATTTGGGCGGAGCCGGCCCCGGGGGAGACGCGGGTGCGGTCAGGCGGCCAGTTCGCGGATCCGGGCCATCGCCCGCCGGACTTCGGCGAAGCCGGTGGTCAGCGGGCTGAGCCCGAGGCGGATGCCGTCGGGACGGCGGAAGTCGATGATGACGCCGTGCTCGATGAGCAGCGCCGAGAGCCGTTCGGCGTCCGGGTGGCGGAGGGTGACGTGCCCGCCGCGCCGGTCGTCGTCGCGGGGCGAGGCGACGGTGAAGCCGAGCGGTACGAGCCATGCGTCGGCGAGGTCGAGCACCCACCGGCCCAGCTCGACGGCCTTGGCGCGCACGCGCGTGATCCCGGCTTCGGCCAGCAGCGCGACGCCTTCCCGGACGCCGATCATGCCGAGCACCGGCGGGGTGCCGGACAGCGCGCGGCGGATGCCCGGCGCCGGCTCGTAGTGCGCCGCCATGGCGAAGGTGTCGGCCGCGCCGATCCAGCCGGTGATCGGCTGGCCGAAGGCGTCCTGGTGCCGGGCGGCGACGTAGAGGAACGCGGGCGCGCCGGGGCCGGCGTTGAGGAACTTGTACGTGCAGCCGACCGCGAAGTCGGCACCGGCCGCGTCCAGCTCGACCGGGAGGCACCCCACGCTGTGGCAGAGGTCCCAGACGACGAGCGCGCCGTGCTCGTGCGCCAGCCGGGTGATCCCGGCCAGGTCGGCGATCGCCGCGGAGCGGTAGTCCACATGGGACAGCACGACCGCCGCGGTGCGCGGGCCGACGACGGCCGCGACCTGCTCGGCACCGAAGCCGGCCCACGGGTCGGCGTCGATCCACCGCACGGTCAGGCCCAGCTCGGCGGCGATGCTCTCGACGAGGAACCGGTCGGTGGGGAAGTTCGCGGTGTCCGTGACGAGCTCGTCGCGCCCCGGCCGCAGCGCGACGGCGGCCCGGATCGTCTTGTAGAGGCAGACGGACGTCGAATCGGCGACGATCGCCTGCCCGGGCGCGGCGCCGAGCGCGACCCGGCCCAGCTCGTCGCCGATTTCCCCGGGCAGCGCGAGCCAGCGCTCACCCCACGACCGGATGAGCCGCGAACCCCACTCTTGGACGACGACTTCCTGCAGCCGCTCCGCCGTCGCGAGCAGGGGACGGCCGAGCGAGTTCCCGTCGAGGTAGGCGACGACGCCGGGGTCGGAGATCGGCACGAACCGGGCCCGGAACGCGGCCAGCTCGTCGGCGGCGTCGAGCGCCTCGGCGCGCTCGAGGGAGGTGCCGGCGGCGGTCAGTTCCCCTGCTCCTTGCCGTTCTCCTTGACGCCGTTTTCCTTGACGCGCTCGGCCTCCTTGCGCACCTCGGCCTGCGTGGCGCGCTCCTGCTCCAGCCAGGCGGGGCTTTCCGTCTTCAGCGCGTCGATCTGCTCGGTGGTGAGCGCGTCGGTGACACCGCCGCGCGCGAGGCCGCCGATGGACACGCCCAGCTTCGCCGCGACGACCTGCCGCGGGTGCGGGCCGGTGCGGCGCAGCTCGCGCAGCCACTCCGGCGGGTCGGTCTGCAGCGCGTTCAGCTCGTCGCGCGAGACGACGCCCTCCTGGAACTCCGGGGGCGTGGCTTCGAGGTACACACCCAGTTTCTTCGCCGCTGTCGCGGGCTTCATCGTCTGGGTGGTCTTGTGCGACGTCATGCCGTCCAGGGTAGCCAGCGCCCGACCGGTAACCTGACCCGGTGACCGGCCCGGACGTTCCCGCCTCCTTCCGGCTCGCGTACGTCCCGGGAGCGACACCCGCCAAGTGGGTGCGGACCTGGGCCGAGCGGGTCCCCGAAGTGCCGCTGCAGCTGGTGCCCGTCGCCGCGGCGGACGCCACCGCCCTCGTGCGGGAGCGCGGCGCCGACGCGGCCCTGCTGCGCTCGCCGCTGGACCGCGACGGCCTGCACGCGATCCCGCTCTACACCGAGACGACGGTCGTCCTCGTCCCCAAGGACCACGTGGTCGCCGCGGCCGACGAAGTGTCCACAGCGGACTTGGCGGACGACGTCGTGCTGCACCCCCTCGACGACACGATCGAGTGGGAGTCGCTCCCGGGCCGCCCGGCCGTGGACCGCCCGGAAACGACGGCGGACGCGATCGAACTGGTGGCGGCGGGCGTCGGGGTGCTGGTCGTCCCGCAGTCGCTCGCGCGGCTGCACCACCGCCGCGACCTCACCTACCGGCCGGTGGCGGACGCGCCGCAGTCGAGCGTGGCGCTGTCGTGGCTCGAAGACGAGACGAGCGACCTGATGGAGCAGTTCATCGGCATCGTCCGCGGCCGCACGGTCAACAGCACGCGCGGCCGCTCACCCGCACCGGCGCCGGCTCCCGCTGAAAGGAAGCCGCCGGCCCGCAAGCCCGCCGGCGGGAAGTCCGCGGGCGGGAAGCCGGGAGCCGGTCGACGCGGTGGCGGAGTGGCGAAGCGCGGCAAGCCGCGTCGCCGCTCTTGAGCGCTAGCTGGTCTCGCAGACGCAGTTGCCGTTCGCGCGGTCCTGGAGGTCGGGGTCGTCGAACCAGTGGCCGTCCTCGCCGAGGTAGCGGAACTGGAGCACGGTGCCCGGCACCACCTCGACCGACGTCGAGCGGCGGCCGTTCGAGCGCGGCAGCAGGTGGTGGCGGCCGGGGGTCCAGTCGTTGAACGACCCCACCACGCTCACCCGCCCCGGCGGCGCGCCGATCGGCAGGCTGAAGGTGACGCGCTTGGCGCCGGCGGGACTCTTGCTGATCTTGATCACTCGTCGGTGGCCCTTTCACGGGACGGTCAGGAGGGCGTGCTCGACGTTGAGCGCGCTCATGATCGCACACCTGTGACGATTCGGTCACGAAGAGTGCTCAAAAGGGGGACGACGCCGCTCAACGGTGCGCCACCGACCGGGTGGACTCGCCGCGATCCATGATCATCTTGCTGTCTTTCGCGGCTTCCGGTGCAAAACTGGCTGCCGTGACCATCACCGTTGATCGTCTCGTCAAGGACCCGTGTGCCTGGCTCAGCGCCGCGACCCGCGAGCTCGCCGACGCGCCACCGGCCGACACGCGAGCGGTGCTCCTGACGGTGTGGGACGGGCTGGCCGCCGCGCGGCTGGCCGGCCTGCACGCCGCCACGGCGTCGCCCGGCTGGCAGGTGCGGCAGCGCTGCGCCGAAGCGGTCGAGTTCGACCTCGCCGTGCAGCTGGCCCGGGACTGCACCGTCGCGCCCGGCCTGGCCGTCCCGGCCCGGCTGCCCGGAGCCGCGGTCGCCTGGACGACGGAGCGGGCGGACGCCGCGGTCGCGACGATCATCCGCTTCTGCCGCACGGCCGAGCGCGTCCTGCGCCGGGCCGGCGAGCTGCGGCCGGTGTGGGAGGACAGCCTCCTCGGCCCGGTCGCGCTGACCCGCTGGCTGGGCGACTGCTGGGTGGGCCGGCACACGTGCTGCCCGCTGCGGCTCCCGGCACCGCCGCCACCGTGGTGGCGCTGAACGTCGAGGCGTGTCCGTCAGGGGAAGGCGGGACCGGCGGCAGCCGGCGCCGGCGAGAGGAGCAGCGGGTGAGACTGGCCGACGCGACCCGGTCGTCCCTGCGTGAGCTGCTGGTGGCCGAACTGGCCGCCGCCGGCACCCGGGCCCGCGACGCGGGTTGCCCGCCCGAGGTCCTGGCCGAACTGCTCGACGCCCGCTCGGGATCGCTGACCGAGGACAGCCGGGGCCGGGATCGTGAGTGACGGCGTCCCGGGTCTGCCACGACCGATGCGCCGGTGGTCAGTGGTCGAGGACGGCCAGCGCCGTGGCGACGATCCGCGCGAGGTGCGCGTCGTCGGCGAGGGCGGTGGACAGCCAGTCGTCGCGGGTGGAACCGTTGTGCGGCAACCGGTCCAGCGTGGCCGGATCGGCTGTGCCGAACACCACCCGCACCACCGCCGTGATCACGACCGCCGGGTCCTGGCCGCGGGCGAGGCGGGCCTCGATCGCCCGCAGGGCCTGCTCGGCGAGGCCGGTGAGCCGGGCGTCGTCCACCTCGTGCGGGCGCACCAGCTCCAGCGCGGTGAGCTCGGACGAGCTGTCCGCCGGCATCGGCGCGACCGGCGCGCGCTTGTGGCCGAGCGGCCGCTCGACGTGCTCGGCGTACCATTTCGGCCGGGTCCGCATGGCCGCCAGCACGGTTCGCACCTCGCGGTCGAGCGTCTCGCGGTGGTCCTGGCCGGCCGGCGGCTCGCCGGTGACCTCGGCGCGGCGCGCGGCCCAGCCGGCCAGTGGCCACAGCTCGCCGCCCGCGGTCGTCGGCACGCCGACCCAGAGCAGGATCCGCACGGCCAGCTCGCCCAGCCACGGGTCGCCGCCGAGGGCGTCGCCCAGCCAGGCCGGGAGCCGAGGTCGTTGCAGGGCCCCGATTTCGCCGCGCCGGCGCCGGTGCGCGTCGACCGTCGCGGGGCTGAGCCGGGTGGCCAGCCAGCCCTCCAGGTTCTGGATCGGGTCCGTCGCGCGCCGCAACGCGTGCTCCACCACGGCTTCGACGTCGTCGTGGAAGCCGTCGAGGCAGTCGCGCCGCATCCATTCGAGCCCGCGGAGGCAGTCCGGGTGCCGGCGCTGCAGTTCCAGCGGCTTGGTGATCCGCGCGAACACCAGCGGCCAGGTCACGGTGTAGACGGCTCCGCGCAGCCGGGCGAGGTCGCGGGGCGGCGCGGCCGACGCCGACCGGGCCAGCCGCCCGGCGCGCGCCAGCTCGCGGACCCCGGCGACGTCGGCCGGGCGGGTCGGGTGCGTGGTGCCGGGCAAGCGTTCCTCCAGATGCCTCGCGCGAATACGCCGACAGGGCAAATGGTCGGCCCCGCGAGGGAGGGGAAAAGGTCGGTGCCAGGCCGAGTTCCGGGCCGACTGGCCAGCAACTGGCCACCGGGTGAATCACCTGATCGGTGGAGCGAATACGTCCGATCGCGCGGAAGTCCGCGTGCCACAATCGGTTTCCGATGGCACACGACGGCGGGTTGAGCCGCGAACTGACCACGCTGCGGCGGGGCTGGGGCCTGGAGACCGAGGGCCTGCTCGGCCGGGTCGGCCCGCTGATCTCCGGCTGGTGCGAGCTGCACCGGGCGAAGAACGACCGGGAGGCGCGGCGCGTCCTGCGGGCCGCGATCGAGTCCGCGATCGAGGAGTTCCCCCTGGAAGACCGCCTCGCGGTCACCATCGCGCTGTGCATCGAGCCGGGCGCGCAGCACTCGCTGCTCAGCGACCGGGTCGCCGTCCTGATGGAGCGGCTGCAGGTCGCCGAGCGCACCGCCCGCCGGCGGATCGACCGGGCCTGCGCCCGGCTGGCCGCCGAGATCGAGGCGAGCACGCACCCCGAACGGGGAGAGCAGGACCCGGACAAGGGCTGGTTCGTCAAGCGGCTCACCGCCGTCGTCCGGCTGGACACCCCGGTGCCGACGCTGATCGAGGAACGCCTGATCGTCGCGACCCGCGAAGGCCTGAGCCGCATCTCCGCGCAGTTCACGGTGCCCCGCGTCGAGGACGGCACCGACGCCGAGCGCGACGTGACCGCCGACGCCCAGTTCGGCGTCCGCCTGGGCGAGCCGATCCGCCAGGGCCAGCGGCACTTCCGCTGGCTGCTGGACCTGCCGCGGCCCCTCGGCGCCGGCGAAGACCACACGTATTCGCTGGAGTACCAGGTCCGCGACGGCCGCCCGATCCGCCCGTCGTACGCGTTCGTGCCGCTGGTGACGTGCGAGTCGTTCACGGTCCGGGTCCGCTTCGACCCGGACCACCTGCCCCGCGCGATCTGGCGCCTGGACAAGGTGCCGACCTCGGTGCTGTCCGACCCGCCGCAGCCGGGCGAGCCCTTGCCGCTCGACGGCACGGCCGAGGTGGTGCAGGACTTCGCGGCACCCCAGCTGGGCTACGCGTACGGCGTCCAGTGGCTGGCGGACGCGTAACGGGCTGCGGGCCGGCGACGACCCTGGGTGCGTCGTTCACCAGGGGAGGCCCAGCATGGGAAACAGAGCACGGATCGCTTTCGCGGCACTGGCCGGCGCTTCGGCGGTGACGGCGGGCGCGGTGGTCTTCGCGGGCGCGTCCGCGGCCGTCGGCCCGGCGCCGGCGCCGATCGTCCAGGCGGCGCAGGCCACCTGCGTCACCGACGGCAACGGTTTCTGCACGGTCACCCACGGCCTCGGCACGGTGCCGGAGGCGGTCGTGGTCTCGCCGAACACGCCGAGCGCGTTCAACGCGTTCACGCTCAACACGGTGCTGGGCTCGTACACGGCGACGACGTTCCAGGTGCGCGCGATGTTCACTCAGACGACGCCGAAGACGTTCGGCCAGATCTGGTTCACCTACGCGGCTTACGGCGCTGCGGCAACACCGCCGACCACGACGCCGAAGACGACCACTCCGCCACCGGAGACGACGACACCGCCTCCGCCCACTACCACTACCTCTCCGCGAACCGATACCACCACTCCGGCGGGCGGTGGCGGCTGAGCTGTCGTCGCGGAATCCGCGGTGAAACCCTTGCCCGGCAACGGCTTCAGGTCAGCGAGGCCAGGGCGAGGGTTTGTCCCGAAGCTCGTCGGCGAAGATGGCGTCCACCCGTGAACCCGCCCGGGACAGCACCCGGGCGGCCGTGCGGATCCCGTAGCCCAGTGCGAACAGGAGCAGGAGCGCCAGGCCGATGGCCGCGGAGTTCGCCACGAGCGCCTCCCGGTACTGGTGCGCGAGGTAGCCGAGGCCGGCGCCGGCGGTCACGGCGTCGAGCAACGCCAGCCGGAGCAGCTGTGCCGGTGCGGCTCGCAGTGCGGTGGCCATCGTTCACCTCCCGCCGGGCCGTTCAGCGGCAACGTCCTTGCAACTTAGACGAGCGTGCTCCGATCGGCAGCCACGACAACCTGTTTGGCCTACCGGGTGGGCCCGGATGGCCGCTGTGATAACTTGAAACGAACTGGGTCTTCTTTGCATGTGTGAATCCCCGAGCCGCCTGCGCGCACCGGGGTCAGGGGGCGGTAGCTCAGTTGGTTAGAGCAGGGGACTCATAATCCCTTGGCCGCGGGTTCGAGCCCCGCCCGCCCCACTCGGTCGTGGGCGAGGTCCGCTCGCGCGGCACACTCGCCGTCCCGCGGATTCCCGCCGGCGCGCACCCATCTTGCATCGATTTCCGTTGCGCCCTCGGCGTTTCCCGCCGGAACCCGGGCCCGGCCGGAACACACCCGGCCGGACCCGAGCACCCGTCAGCGACGCGCCGACGCCGAAAACGCGGCGACGGCCGCCGCGGCCCGGCCGTCCCGGGATCCGGCCACGGCCGCGTAGGGCAAGGGATTCCCGTCGTTGACGCACCCGGGCACGTCCGCCACCGACGAGCAGTTGCGCGGCCGGTTGCCCGTCACCGTGGCGCCGTCGGCCAGCGTCACCCGGGCGTCCAGCGTGTAGACGCCACCGGCGTCGGCGGCCAGCGGCGAGTAGCCCGCCCCCGGTTCGCCCGCGGTGTTGCCCGTGACGCTCCCGCCGTCGAAGGTGAGTGCGTCGTAGAACAGGCCGAGCCCGCCGCCGTTGCCGCCGTAGCCCGCCCAGCCGACGTAACCGCCCGCGCCCGGGACGCCCGCGTCGCCGCCACGGCCCGCGTGGTTTCCGCTCACCTCGGTCGCCGTGACGACCGGGTTCAGGTGCTCACCCTGGCGGGTGGACACGAACAGCCCACCGCCCGAGCCGCCGCTGCCCCCGGCTCCGGAACCGGTGCCCGGGCCACCCGTTCCGCCCGGGCCGCCCACCCCGGCGGTGTTGCCCGTGACGGTGCTGCCGGTGATCCGCAGGACCGTGCCGACGGAGGTGTAGAGGCCGCCGCCGAACCCGCCCGAGCCGCCGTCGCCGCCGGTGGCCGTCCCGGTCGCGTCGCCGCCCCGGCCGCCGTCGCCGGTGGTGTTGCCGGTGATCTCGCTGCCGGCGATGGTGAGGGGAGCGGTCGTGCTCCCGATGTAGGAGGAGATCCCGCCGCCGAAGCCGGCCGGCCCGCCGCGGCCGGGCGAGCCGCCATCGGCGCCGCGCCCGCCCGAACCGGACGTGTTGCCGGTGACCGTGCTGCCGGTGATGCTCAACGGCCCCCAGTTCTCGATGGCACCCCCGCTTTCGCCCGGGTTCCCGCGCCCGTCGCTGCCGGCGCCGACGCCGTCGGGCGCGTGGCCGCCGGTGAGCGTGACGTCGGTGAGGGTCAGGTCGCCCCAGTTGGCGATGAGCCGGAACTGCGGCGCGCCGGTGGCCCGGCGGATCGTCGCGTGGTTGCCCTGGACGGTGAGCTTCCCGCGGACGGACGGCAACCCCGCCGCCCAGGTGGTGTCCGCCACGGCGGTGAGCGCGTAGTCGCAGCCCGGTGCCAGCGACAGCGTGTCCGCGTCTGTGGTGGCGGTCGCCGCGGCGACCGCCTGGACCAGCGCGGCCGCGTCGCAGGGAACGGTGGTTCCGGCGGCCTGCGCCGGTGGTGCGATCAAGGCGAGCGCGCCCAGCGCGGTCACCACGGTGGCTCTTCTTCGGAGTTTCGTGCCTGTCATCGGAGTCCCCTCGTCGCCGGACGCGCGCGAGGGAGCCGGGCAGCACGAAGAAGCCCCCGGATCGTGCCTCCCCCGCACGACGAACATCAACAGTAGGGCCCGCGGTGATCCGGTGTCACCGGGTTTCCGCTGAGCGGGACCGTCCACAGTGGAGCGTCAGGCGACGCGGCACCAGACGGTGCTGATCCGCCCCGCGTGACTCAGCTCGATCGGGTCGAGCCGCACCTGCGTACCGCCCGGGTGGTCGAACAGCCGGACGCCGTCGCCGAGCAGGACCGGCACCACGTGCACCAGCACCTCGTCGAGCAACCCGGCGTCCAGGCACCGCCGGGCCAGCGTCGGGCCGAGCAGCGCGACGTAGCCGTCACCGGCGGCCTTCGACGCCGTCGTGACGGCGGCGCCGAGGTCCTCGACGAAGGTGAAGCCCGGCTGGGCCGTCGCCGGGTCGTCGCGCGTGAGCACGAACTTCGGGCCCTGCCAGCGGCCGCCGTAGACCTCGCCTTCGGCCGACGTCGCCGGGGCGTAGGTGCGGTGGCCCAGCAGGACCGCCCCGATCTCGCCGAGCAGCCGCTCGACGACCGGGTTCGGCCCGGTGGCCTGCCCCGCGAGCCAGGACATGTCGTCGGCGGGCCCGGCGACGAAGCCGTCGAGGGACATCGTGATGTGGCAGAGCAGCTTGGCCATGAAGGTGCCTTTCCGTGCGGGGTCACCTCTACTGACGGGCGCGGTCCGGGAAACTCATCGCTCAGGCGGCGACGAGCTCCTCGGCGTCCGAAGCGTCCCGGGCGTAGCGGCGCGCCATCGTCGCGCAGACGATCAGCTGCAGCTGGTGGAACAGCATCAGCGGCAGCACGATCAGCCCGACCTGTGCGTGCCCGAACAGCACCGTCGCCATCGGCAGGCCGCTCGCCAGGCTCTTCTTCGACCCGCAGAACACGATGGTGATCCGGTCGGCGCGGGCGAACCCGAGCGCCTTCGCGCCCCACCCGGTCGCCGTCAGCACCGCCGCGAGCACGACGACGCAGACCGCCGCGAGCACCAGCAGGTGACCGGCGTCGAGGCGGTGCCAGATGCCCTCGGTCATACCTGCGCTGAACGCCGTGTAGACGACCAGCAGGATCGAGCCGCGGTCGAACAGCTTCAGCGGCGCGGAGTTGCGCGTGATCCAGCCGCCGATCCAGCGCCGCGCCAGCTGCCCGGCGACGAACGGCGCGAGCAGCTGCAGCACGATCCCGAGCACGGCCGAGCCGTCGACGCCCGCGCCGTCTCCGGACAGCAGCAGCGCCACCAGGATCGGCGTCACCACGATGCCGGCCAGGTTGGACAGCGACGCGCTGCAGATCGCGGCCGCGACGTTGCCCCGCGCGATCGACGTGAACGCGATCGAGGACTGCACCGTCGAGGGCAGCACGGCCAGGAACAGGACGCCGGCGGCGAGCTGCCCGGGCAGCACCGACGACGGCAGCAGCGTGACGGCCAGGCCGAGCAGCGGGAACAGCACGAACGTCGAGGCGAGCACGACCGAGTGCAGCCGCCAGTGCCGCAGGCCTTCGAGGGCCTCCTGCGTGGACAGCCGGGCGCCGTAGAGGAAGAACAGCAGCCCGACGGCGATCGTCGTGGCGGTGCCGAACCCACTGGCCACGGCGCCGGAAGCGGGCAGCAGCGTGGCGACGCCGACGGTGGCGAGGATGGCGACGATGAACGGGTCGAGACGCAAGCGGGACATGGATCTCCTTCCACGGCCATTCTCGGACGCGCGCCGCTCATTGTGAACCCCGATGACCGGACTGACTGTCATCGCCGCTTGTGATAAAAGGAGAGAGTGCTGGACCCACGGCTGTGCCGGTCGTTCCTCGCCGTCGCCGAGACGCGCAGCTTCACCGCGGCCGCGCGCCGGCTCGGTGTCGGCCAGCCGACGGTCAGCCAGCACGTCCGGCGGCTCGAGAAGGACGCCGGCGGGCTGCTGTTCGCCCGCGACACCCACACGGTCGAGCTCACCGCGCGCGGGCAGGCGATGGTGGGGTTCGCGCAGACCATCGTGGACACCGAAGAGCGCGCGCAGCGGCACTTCCGCGGCGCCGGGCTGCGCGGCCGCGTCCGCTTCGGGGTGTCCGAGGACTTCGCGCTCGGCGAGCTGCCGGAGATCCTGCACCGGCTGCGCCGCAGTCACCCGCTGGTCGACGTCGAGCTGACCGTCGAGCTCTCGGACGTCCTGGCGCAGCGGCTGCGGGCCGGGCAGCTGGACCTGGTCCTGGGGAAACGCCGTCCGGGCGCGCACCACGGCCGGCTGCTGTGGCGCGAACCGCTGGTGTGGATCGGCTCGGCCGCGACGGTGCTGGAGCCGGGCCAGCCGGTGCCGCTGGTGCAGTACCCGATGCCGTCGATCACCCGGCAGCTCGCCGTGGAGTGCCTCGAACGCGCCGGCCTGGAGTGGCGGGCGGCGTGCCAGACCTCGAGCCTCACCGGCCTGCGGGCCGCGGCGGCGGCCGGGCTCGGCGTCACGCTGCACGCGCGCAGCCTCGTCCCGGCCGACCTCGTCGAGCTCGACGGCCTGCCCGAGCCCGGCGACATCGAGTTCATGCTGCTGGCGCGGGAGTCGATGGAGGAGCCCGCCGCGGCGCTCGCGGAGTTCGTGCTGGACCGGGTCGGACCCAGGAAACCCGGCTGATTACGCTTCGTCGCCGGTCAGCAGGCGCCGCAGCCGGGTCAGTGCCCGGTGCTGGGCGACGCGGACCGCACCCGGGGTCGAGCCGACCGCGCCCGCCGTCTCCTCCGCGGACAGGCCCACGACCACCCGCAGCACGACGATCTCGCGCTGTTTCTCGGGCAGGATCTCCATCAGCCGGGTGAGCCGCTCGTTGAGCTCGAACTGCAGGGCCCGCTGCTCCGGGCCGGCGGTGTCGGCGACGCCGTCGGGCACCTCGGCCACCGGGTCGGTCCGGTTGCGGGCCGCGGCGCGGTGCGCGTCGGCGACCTTGTGCTGGGCGATGCCGTAGACGAACGCGAGGAACGGGCGGCCCTGGTCGCGGTAGGACGGCAGTGCGGTGAGCACGGCGAGGCAGACCTCCTGGGCGACGTCGTCGGCCGAGGCGAAGGTCCGCTCGGTGCGCCCGACGCGGGCCCGGCAGTAGCGCACCACCAGCGGCCGGATCGTGGCGAGCAGCCGCGCGGTCGCGGCGTCGTCGCCGGCGATCGCGGCGGCGACCGGCTCGTCGTGCCGGCGCCAGTGGTCCGGGAAGTCCCCGGCGGGTTGCGCCGCGGCGATCTCCCGCACGAGCGCGCGGCCGCGCACCCGCAGCAGGGTGCCCTCCACGTCGAGGCCGACGCGCAGCGAGTCGTGCAGCGCGGCGTTGGACTCCCGCAGCTGCTCGGTGATCGCGCGATCCCCGTACTCGGTTGCCGGCATTTCAGCTCACCTTCCCCTGTCCCGCTGATCGTCGGGTGGTGCGGCCCGGTGACGCCGGAGGCGTTCCCGTACGTGGCGGAGGTTGGACCGGACGGTCGCCGGGTCGACCCGGAGCGCCTGCGCGATCTCCGCCGGGGTGAACCCGTCGAGCGACCACGCGAGGACCGTCCGCTGCCGGCCGGGGAGCGTCGCGAGCAGCTCGATGAGGTCGCCGTGCTGCTCCACCAGAGCGGCCAGCTTCTCGTCGTCCCGCGGGTCGGCGACCGGTGCCCAGTCGACGCGCGCTTCCCCCGGCGCGTCGAGCAGCCGGCCGGCGACCCGGCGGACCCAGGCCCGCGGGTCCTCGATGGTCGGCCACGCCTCCAGCGCGTGCAGCATCGCCTCGGCGGCGACGTCACGCGCGGTTTCGACCTCGAACCCGGCCTTGCACAGGAACGCCACGAGTGGCGGGAAATCGGCGCGGAAGAACGCGTCGAACTCGTCTCGACCGCACACGGCCGCCTCACCACCCCTCGCCTCCACAGGAACAAGTGCGGTGAGGTGACCGCTACGTGTAACGATTCGGCCACGACTCCTCGGTAGGAGTAATGCGGTACGCCGTCCGGGTCACGCAAAGTGATGGGTTAGCTCGACGATCTTGGGTACCCGGGCGGGATGAGCCACGGAGAGCGAAGCCGAGAGCAACTGGCCACGCGTCCCGGTTCGTGCCGGAGACGCACCCGCGAACGGTGACTTCCGGTCACCGGCCGGCGACCGCGCGTCCCGGTGTGCGGTCCTGTGCGGTCCGCCGCGGCCGAGCCGGGAATCCTTGCCGGACCGGCAAACCCGGCGCCGGTGACCAGGTCCGCGTGTGATCGCGCAAGGGGACGCGCCGAGGCCGATGCCGTCGATCGGGTGACGTGATCGACATCGAGATCCCCGGAAGAAAGGCGTACTCTCACGTGTTGCAGTCTTGGTTGCCCGGAGGGTGAGCCGGGGACCGACGCCAAAACCCCTTGACCCAGGCGGATACGCTTGCGCGCCCGCGGCGGTCAAGTCGGTTGACGCGTCACGACAATGGGAAACAAGCAGAGCTAGGGAGGTGAACGAAGGAAATGGAAGCCACGATGACGGGCTGGGCGGAACTCGCGGCCTGCAAGGACGAGGACCCGGAACTGTTCTTCCCGATCTCCGAGGTCGGTCCGGGCGCCCGGCAGACGTCCCACGCGAAGGCGGTGTGCGGTCGCTGCCCGGTACGCGCCGAGTGCCTCGGCTACGCGCTGGACAACGGCCTGGACCACGGCGTCTTCGGCGGCACCACCGCGGTCGAACGCCGCCGGCTGGTGCGCACGGCGCCCCAGCGGGACCGAGTGGCGTGACCGCCGCCCGGTGACCTCTTCCCGGCGGCCTGGAGCGAAACACCGAAACCGGAGAACGAATTCGGGCGTGTGTGTGCCCGGGTGGGTGACCCTTGTGGAATCACCCACCCGGGCATTTCCATTGCCTGATGTGGGTGACACATTCTTCGAGTGCTATTGGCCGCGTTTCCGAGTACTTTCCGCATCTCGCGAGTCCCGTCCTCACTCACGCGAGTCCCGTCTTCACTCACGTGAGTCACGGCTTCGATCACGCGGGTCACGGCTTCGATCACGCCGGACCCGCGTACGTGCTCAGTGCGGCGGGGGTGTGCCGTCCGCGGGCCAGACGTCCGGCAGGCCCCACGGCTCCGCCGACGGCGGTTCGAACGCCGCCATCGCCGCCACCAAGCCGCGTTCGACCGTCAGGAGCGTCACGCCGAACCAGCGGTAGCCGTCCTCGCCCGGGCGTCGCAGGTAGGTGGCCACCGCGGGCTGGCGGTTGGCGCGGATCGGCAGCATCCGGAACCGGCCGACGCAGGTCGCCGCCGCCGGGTCCATGCTGAGCGACAGTGCCCGGACGATCGCGGCGCGCGAGGCGAACCACAGCGGGTACGGCGGCATGACGGCCTGGGCGTCCTCGTGCAGCAGCTTCGCCACGGCGCTCGGGTCACCCTGCTCGTACGCCGCGATGAACCGCTTGAGCAGCGCGGCTTCCGCCGCCGTCGGATCACCCGCGGTCCACTCGGAACGGCGCGCGGGCAGCCGCTCACGCAGCGTCGTGCGGGCCCGCTGGAGCGCGCTGTTCGCCGACGCGACGCTCGTCTCCAGCAGTGACGCCGTCTCCTTCGCCGACCAGCCGAGCACGTCGCGCAGCACGAGCACCGCCCGCTGCCGCGGCGGCAGGTACTGCACGGCGGCGAGGTAGGCCAGCTCGATCGTCTCCCGCTCGACCACGACGGCGTCGGGCGTCTCGAGGTCGAGCAGCCGGTCCGGACAGGGTTCGAGCCACGGCTGGTCGACGGCGGCGAGCGGCCCGTCCGGTTCCCCGGACGGCCCCAGCTGATCGGGCAGCACCCGCCGCGGCCGCCGGGCGAGCGCGTCGAGACAGGCGTTCGTCGCGATCCGGTAGAGCCAGGTGCGCACGCTCGCGCGCCCCTCGAACCCGTCGCGGCCCTTCCACGCGCGCAGGAAGGTCTCCTGCGTCAGGTCTTCGGCATCCCCGAGCGAGCCGAGCATCCGGTAGCAGTGCACCTGGATCTCCCGCCGATGCCGCTCGACGACGCGCTCGAAGTCCCCGCTCATCCCCGGCACGCTAGCGCACCGCAGGTCAGAGACCGAGGATTCGCGTCGCCGAGCTAAACCGCCGCCGTCTCCTCGTCCGCCAGCCGTTCCAGGCCGCTCTGGGTCTTGAGGGGCAGGTGCTTGAGGAACGCCACCGCGACGACCACCAGCAGCGCGATCGGTGCCGCGATCAGGAACAGGTCGCTGGTCGCCGTGCCGTACGCCTCGCGGATCACCTTGGCCACCGGCTCCGGCAGCGTCGCCAGGTTCGGCACCGTCTCCGAACTGCCGCCGCCCGGCAGCGGGCCGAGGCCCGCGGTGATCAACGACGTCACCCGGTCGGCCAGCACCGCGCCCAGCGCGCTCACCCCGATCGAGCCGCCCAGGCTGCGGAAGAACGACAGCGTGGACGTCGCCGCGCCGAGGTCGTGCGCGGGGACGTCGTTCTGGGCCACCAGCACCAGGTTCTGCATCAGCATCCCGACGCCGGTGCCGAGCACCAGCATGAACAGGCTGAGCACGAGCACGCTCGTGTGCGCGTCGATCGTGCCGAGCAGCCCGAGCCCGGCCGCCAGCAGGATCGCGCCGATGACCAGGTGCGCCTTCCACTTGCCGGTCCGGCTGATCAGCTGGCCCGACACCGTCGAGGAGATCAGCAGGCCGAAGATCATCGGCAGGCTCATCAGCCCGGCCACCGTCGGCGACTTGCCCAGCGCCAGCTGGAAGTACTGCGACAGGAACACCGTGCCGCCGAACATCGCGACGCCGACCAGGAAGCTGGCCACCGTGGTCAGGGTGATGGTGCGGTTGCGGAACAGGCCCAGCGGCAGGATCGGCTCGCGCACCCGCGACTCGACGAACACCGCCAGCGCCAGCACGACCAGGCCGGTGGTCACCAGCACGGCGGTCTGCCAGGAGCCCCAGGCGAACTGGTGCCCGGCCAGCGACGACCAGACCAGCAGCGTCGACACCCCGGCCATGATGAGGAACGCGCCGAGGTAGTCGACCTTGACGTCCCGGCGGACCGTCGGCAGCTTCAACGTCCGCTGCAGCAACAGGATCGCGGCGACGGCGAACGGCACCCCGAGGAAGAAGCACCAGCGCCAGCCGAGCCACGACGTGTCGACCATGACGCCGCCGATCAGCGGGCCGGCGACGGTGCCGACGGCGAAGACGCCGCCGAAGATCCCGGAGAACTTGCCCAGCTCGCGCGGGGAGACGATGGCCGCCATGATCACCTGCGCGAGCGCGGTGAGCCCGCCGCCGCCGATGCCCTGGGCGACGCGGCTGGCGATCAGCACCTCGATGTTGCCGGCGAACCCGGCCACGAGTGAGCCGACCACGAACAGCGCCAGCGAGGCCTGGATCAGCAGCTTCTTGTTGTAAAGGTCGGAAAGCTTGCCCCACAACGGAACCGTGGCCGTCATCGCCAGCAGCTCGGTGGTGACCACCCACGTGTAGGACGACTGCGAGCCACCCAGCTCGCTGACGATCCGCGGCAGCGCGTTGGCCACCACGGTCGAGGCGAGGATGGCCACGAAGATGCCCATCATCAGCCCGGACATGGCTTCGAGCACCTGTCTGCGGTTCATCGGGCCGGACGTCGACGTCTGCGGCGGGTCGGCGGTCGTGGACACGGGTGTCCCCCCTGGGTGTCGGACGCGGACCGGGTCAGCGGGTCCGCTGCGGGTCGGGCAAGCCGGCGGCGATGCTCGCCACGGCCTCGTCGAACAGGGCCGAGACGGTCTCTTCGCCGCCTCGTTCACGCCACCGCAGCATCGCGGCGTTCAGCGCGCCGCCGACCACGGCCAGCAGCAGCGAGGGGTACAGGTCGGCCGGGTCGCACCCGGCGCGCCGGGCGATCGCCGCGGTCAGCGGCTCGGCCTGCTGGGCGTTCATCACCACCGCCCGGTGGAACAGCGCCGGGTTCCGCTTGACCGCGGTCATCCGGGCCAGCCACTCCCGCGGGTTCGCCCCGACGTCGGCGACCTCCTCGCGCATGACGGTGACCAGTGCGTCCAAAGTGGACACTCCGGCCGGCTGCGCGAGGAACCGTTCGATGGCGCGTTCGGTGCGTTCGAGGTGGTCCGGGTAGGCGATCACGACGGCGTCCTCTTTGGACGCGAAATAGTTGAAGAAGGTGCGGACCGAGACGCCGGCCGTCGCGGCGATGTCCTCTACCGTGACCGCGTCGAGGCCGCGCTCGGCGACGAGTTCGACGGCGGCGACGGCCAGCGCGCGGTGCGTCTCGTACTTCTTGCGCTCACGCAGGCCGGGTGGTGGGGGCACGCCGACCACGGTAGCGGAACTTGCACGTCATGCAAAGTTGCATTTCGTGCACTGGCCTGCCTCCGCGGGCGGCGGCCGGGGCTGGGAGACTGCCGGGGTGAGCGGAACGGTGCTGGTGCTCGGCGGACGCAGTGAGATCGGGCTGGCCGTGGCGAAACGCCTGGTCAGCGGGGACGCGCGGCGGTTCGTCCTGGCCGCGCGGCCGGGCGCGGACCTCGCCGGGGAGGTCGCCGCGCTGCGCGAAGCCGGCGCCGAAACCGTCGAAACCGCGGACTTCGACGCCGACGACCTCGGCGCGCACGGCGCATTCCTGGAGAAGGTCGCCGCCGGCCACGGGCCCCTGGACGTCGTCGTGCTCGCCTTCGGCATCCTCGGCGACCAGGAACGGGCCGAGTCCGACGCCGCCCACGCCGCTGCGATCGTCCACACCGACTACGTCGCCCAGGTCGGCGTCCTGACCCACGCCGCGAACCTCCTGCGCGCGCAGGGGCACGGCCGGCTCGTCGTGTTCTCCTCGGTGGCCGGGGTGCGGGTGCGCCGCGCGAACTACGTCTACGGCTCGGCGAAAGCCGGTCTCGACGGCTTCGCGAGCGGCCTCGCCGACGCGCTGCACGGCTCCGGCGTCCTCCTGCTGCTGGTCCGCCCGGGCTTCGTGATCGGGCGGATGACCGAGGGCATGGCGCCGGCGCCGTTCTCGAGCACGCCGGACCAGGTCGCCGACGCGACCGTCGCCGCGCTGCGCCGCGGCCGCGGGGTCGTCTGGGTGCCCGGCGTACTCCGTCCGGTCTTCTTCGCGATGCGCTTGCTGCCGCGCGCGATCTGGCGCCGGATGCCGCGGTGACCCGCTAGCCGGGACGCGTGTGTCGGGCGCCACAGCCCATTCCCGTGCGCGCTCCGGCACGGTGCGTCGCGAAATCGGCCGATGGGCCTGGTTTTGCTCGGCCGTTCGGGCAGCGTCACAAGCTTTCAACAAGTTTCTCAGGTAATTCCCAGCTAACGCGGTGATCCTCGAACACAGGGGTTCCATCGAGGGAAGCAAGGGGAAACTTGTCGTGCTGCTGTCGTCCCGGGGGCGCCGCATCGGCGGCCGTGTCGCGCTCGGCGTCGTGTCGACGCTGGTGCTCGCGGCCACCGGGTACGCGTGGTCGCAGCTGAGCAAGCTGGACGACGGCATCGTCACGGCCAACGTCATCCCGCCCGCCGCGCAGATCGACACCGAGGACACCCCGGCGGGCGAACCGCTGAAGATCGCCCAGAACATCCTGCTCGTCGGGATCGACGCGCGGACCGACGCGTACGGCAACCCGTTGCCGCAGAGCGTTCTCGACGCCCTGCACGCGGGCAGCGGCGACGACGGCGGGGACACCACGGACACGATGATCGTGGTGCACATCCCGGCCGGCGGCGCCGCGGCGACCGCGATCTCGATCCCGCGTGACTCCTATGTGGACATCGCGGGCGGCTACGGCAAGCACAAGATCAACTCGGCCTACAGCCGCGGCAAGAACGCCGCGATGTCCGGGTTGCGGGCTCAGGGCCTCTCCGGCGCGCAGCTGGAGGTGGCGGCGAACGAGGCCGGCGCGAAGACCGCGATCCAGACCGTCGAGAAGTTCACCGGCCTGACCGTCAATCACTACGCGTCGATCAACCTCGCCGGGTTCGACGCGCTGTCGCAGGCCGTCGGCGGCGTCGAGGTCTGCCTCAAGGCGCCGGTGCACGACACCTACTCCGGCGCGGACTTCCCGGCCGGGCCGCAGACGCTGTCCGGCGCCCAGGCGCTCGCGTTCGTCCGGCAGCGCCACGGCCTCCCGGGCGGCGACCTCGACCGGATCGCGCGGCAGCAGGCGTTCCTGTCCGCGATGGCGAAGACCGTCCTCAACGCCGGCACGTTCACCAGCCCGTCGAAGCTGAACGCGCTGGTCAGCGCGGTGCAGGGCTCGGTCGTCCTGGACAGGGGGTGGGACGTCCTGAGCTTCGCGCAGCAGCTGCGGGGGATGACGTCGGGCGCGATCGGCTTCGCCACGATCCCGGTGCAGAGCCTCTCGCTGGCGACGCCGTCCGACGGCGACGCGGTGAAGGTCGACCCGGGCCAGGTCCAGCAGTTCGTCCGCACGGCGATCAGCACCCCGGCGGTGCAGGCCTCCGGTGCCGAGGTGGCGGGCGGCGTCAAGCCGGTGGCCGCGACCGGCACGTCGACGCCGGACCCGGGCAAGACGCCGGACACCTCGGGCACCACGAAGCAGCCGGCGACCTCGACGGCCGCCGGCTGCGTGAACTGAGCGTCTCTACACGAACGCGGACTGTCCGGTGATCGCCTTGCCGACGATCAGGGTGTTCATCTCACGCGTGCCCTCGAAGGAGTAGATCGCCTCGGCGTCGGCGAAGAAGCGCGCGACGTCGTAGCCGAGCACGATCCCGTTGCCGCCGAAGATCTCCCGGCTCCAGGCGACGACCTCGCGCATCCGCGACGTCACGAACGCCTTGGCCAGCGACGAGTGCTCGTCCTTGAAGATCCCGGCGTCCTGCAGGCGGGCGAGCTGCACGAGCATGCCCCACGACGCCGTGATGTTCCCGAGGCTCTTCACGAGCAGGTCCTGCACCAGCTGGAAGCGGGCGATCGGCCGGCCGAACTGCTGCCGCTCCTGCGCGTAGGCGAGCGCGGCTTCGTAGGCGCCGATCGCCACGCCGAGCGCCTGCCACGCGACGCCGCCGCGGGTGGCGCGCAGGATCTCCGCGACGTCGCGGAAGGAGTCGATGCCCTGCAGACGGTTCGCCTCCGGCACGCGGACGTCGGTCAGGGTGATCTCGGCGTTTTCGACGATCCGGAACGCGATCTTGCCCTCGATCTTCTCCGCCACGAAGCCCGGCATGTCCTTCTCGACGACGAAGCCCTTGACGTGGTTGTCGTCGACGTCCCGCGCCCACACGACGATGTAGTCGGCGAAGGTCGCGTTGCCGATCCACTTCTTGGCGCCGTTGAGGATCCAGGTGTCGCCGTCCCGCTTGGCCGTGGTGCGCATGCCGCCCGCGACGTCCGATCCACCGAGTGGCTCGGTCATCGCGAACGCGCCGATCTTGTCCATCGCGGCCATCTCGGGGAGCCAGCGGTCACGCTGCTCCTGGCTGCCGCCGGAGTAGATCGAGTACATCGCGAGTCCGTTGTGGACACCGAAGAACGTCGCGACCGACGCGTCCGTGCGGCTCATCTCCATCGCCATCATGCCGGTGAGCAGGTGGCTGACCGCGGGCTTGTGCGCGCCGTAACCCTCGTAGGGCAGGCCCGCGAGACCGCTTTCGCGGAACATCCCGATCAGTTCCTTCGGGAAGGTGCCCTTCTCCCAGTTCTCGTTCACCAGCGGCTTGACGTCGTTCCGCATGAACTCGCGCGCACTCACGAGCAGCTTGCGCTCGTCGTCCGGCAGCAGCGCCTCGAAGTCGTAGAAGTCGGCGGTCAGCTTGTCCTTGAGCGGTTCCATGTCAGTTCTCCTCCACTGCTTTCAACACTGCGAGCTGCTTGCGGTCGCGCGTCTCGGAAAGCTCCGAGTACGTGGAGGAGCCGTAAGCCTTTTCGACGGCTTCGATCAGCCGTTCCTGCTCTTCGGGACTCTGGCTGGGATTGCCCAGCCCGGCCCACATCTGCTTCATCGACTTGCCGATGTGCTCGGACATGTGCCGGTACCCGCCGGGGCCGCCGCCCAGGTGCGAGCCGAGGAACGGCCCGACCGTCGCCCAGCGGATGCCGAGCGAGTTCGTGATGACCTTGTCGAGGTCTTCCGGCGTCACGACGCCCTGCTCGACGAGGTAGATCGCCTCGCGGCTCAGCGCGTTCTGCAGCCGGTTGCCGACGAAGCCGGGCATTTCCTGGTGTTCCACGACCGGCGTCCGGCCGAGGAAGGTGTAGAAATCGACGGCCTGCTGCACGGATTCGTCGCTGGTGCGCTCGCCCGGGACGACCTCGACCAGGGGGAGCAGGTGCGGCGGGTTGAACGGGTGTCCGATGAGGACCCTGCTGCCGTCGATCTCGCCGGTGAACGCGGTCGAGGGGATGGCGCTCGACGAACTCAGCAGCAGCGCGTGCCGCGGAGCTTCCTCGACGAGCTGCTTGAAGAGGTCCTTTTTGAACTCGACGTTCTCGGGTCCGTTCTCCTGCACGACATCCGCGTCCTTCACGGCCTCGGTGACGTCGGCGGCGACGTGCACGCGGCTCGCCAGCTCGTCGGCGGTCGTGCCGAGGTGCGGCGCGAACGTCTCGAGCGCCTCGGTGATGGCGTCGGCGAGGTCGGGGCGCGGGTCGGTGACCCGGACGGTCAGGCCGTGGTGGGCGAACAACGCCGTCCAGGACAGGCCGATGGTGCCGGCGCCGATGATGGCCGCGTTCTTCATGATTGCGCACCCTTCAGGTAGTCGAAGACCGGTTTCACCGGGGCGAGCGTCAGGTCGGTGAGGATGTGGCTGGCGGACACGACCTCCAGCACGGGCAGGTCGGCCAGCGGGGCCAGGACGTGCTGGAACAGCTGCAGCCGCGCGGGGCCGGTGTGGGCCTGCTTGACCACGACGTCGGTGATCTCGGTGCGGACCAGCTCCTGCACCCGCGGCGTGCCGTCGTAGCCCGGGACGGTCTTGAGCATGAACGTCGGGACGGTGATCTGCTTCTCGGCTTCGCGGACGTCCAGCTCGTGGTGCTTGTAGCCCATGGTCGCGGTCGCCACCCGCAGTGTCCCGTAGTCCAACGTGCCCACGAGAACGCCGTTGTCGACATACAGACTCGGGCTGCCGACGGTCTTCGGGTACGCGCTGACCTCGCGCCCGGACGCCGTCGCCGGGAAGTTGTCGAGGTACATCGCGTGCAGGTACTCGCCGCGCTCGCCGTCGAAGCTGACCTCGATCGCCTGGCCGGACTCGGTGTACGGGCCGTAGCCGGAGACGTCGCCCATCTTCATGACCTCGAAGCGCACCAACGGTTCCTCGACCCGCAGCGGCTCCGGCACGACGGCGCGCAGGGCGTCGGCGTCGGTGCGGTAGACGATGTTCAGGTACTCGCGGTCGGTGAACCTCGGGACCACGGGCGCGAACGCCGGGGCGGTCAGGGGAGTCGTCACGTGCTGGCGGACTTCGTCGATCTTCATGTCACTCACCGGTCCACTTCGGAGCGCGGCGCTCGGCGAAGGCGGTCATGCCCTCGCGGACGTCGGCGGACTGCATCAGTTTCTTGATTTCTTCGCCCTGCACGGCCGCGGGATCCGCGGCTCGCACGATCTTCTTGACGGCGGCCAGCGCCAGCGGCGCGTTCTCCGCCAGCTTCTCGGCCAGCTGCAACGCGACGGCGGCGGCGTCCCCGCTCGGCGTCACGCGGTTGACCAGGCCCAGCTCGCCGGCGCGGCGGCCGGTGACGGGCTCGCCGGTGAGCAGGAACTCCATCGCCAGGTGGTGCGGGATCCGCTTCGGCAGCCGGATCACGCCACCACCGGCGGCGATCAGACCGCGCTTCACTTCGGGGAGGCCGAACTTCGCGTCTTCGGCGGCGACGATCAGGTCGCAACCCAGGGCCAGTTCGAACCCGCCGCCCATGGCGAACCCTTCGACGGCGGCGATCAGCGGCTTGGCCAGCTCGGCCTCGGTGAGACCGCCGAACCCGCGTCCGGGAATCTCCGGTGACTCGCCCTTGAGCGCGGCCTTGAGGTCCATGCCGGCGCTGAAGGTGTTCTCGGCGCCGGTGAGGACGCCCGCCCGCAACGTGGGGTCGGCTTCCAGCTCGTCGAGCGCGGCGGCCAGCCCGGCGGCGACGGCGGCGTTGACGGCGTTGCGGGCCTGCGGCCGGTCGATGGTGATCAGCAACGTGCTGCCGATCCGCTCGGTGCGTACTTCGGTCATGGTCCTGCTTCTTTCTCAGAGTTCCGCGAGGACTTCGGCGGTGTCCTGGCCGGCCAGCGGGGCCAGGCGGCGGATCGAGCCGGGCGTCGCGGAGAACTTCACCGGGATGCCGACCGTGCGGATGGTGCCCTCGCTCGGGTGCTCGACGGCGTCGAGCAGGTGGCCGTCGCGGACGTACGGGTCCTCGTGCGCCCGGTCCAGCTCCAGCACCGGCGCCATCGGGATGCTGTGCTTCGCGCAGACCTCGGCCCACTCCTCGGTGGTCAGCGCCGGGGCGTACGCGGCGATCTGCTCGGTCAGCCACTCGTTGTCGGCGCGGTCGATGGCCTCGCCGTTGACGCGCGGGTCCGCGGCCAGTTCGGGACGGCCCGCCGCGGCGAAGAAGTCGCGGAAGTTCTTGGGGTTGTAGGGGATCACGCAGGCGAGGCCGTCCTTGGTGGGGACCGCGGCGTGGCCCTTCGTCATCGACAGCGCGAAGCCGGTGGGGCCCTCGGCCGGCTCGTAGGTGTGCCCGGCGAGGTGCTCGACGAGGTTGAACGCGAGCAGCGTGTCCGTCATCGGGATCTCGATCTGCTGGCCCTCGCCGGTCCTGTCGCGGTGGACCAGCGCGGCGAGCACGCTGTAGGCGATGGTCAGCGACGACACCTTGTCGCCGATGATCGTCGGCAGGTAGACGGGCTTGCCCAGGGCGCGGTTCGTGACGTCGACCAGGCCGGATGAGGCCTGCACGGTCTCGTCGTAGGCGGCGTTGCCGGCCTGCGCGGAGTCGCCGCGGAAGCCCTGCGCGTGGGCGTAGACCAGGCGGGGGTTGCGCTCGGCGACGTCGGCGTAGTTCAGCCCCAGGCGGGCCAGCGCGCCGGGGCGCATGTTGGTGATCAGGATGTCGGCCGTGTCGATCAGCTTCAGGGCCTGCTCACGCTCGGCGTCGTCCTTCAGGTTGAGGGCCACGCTGCGCTTGTTGCGGTTGACGTTCAGGTTCAGCGGGGTCATGCCCGGCGTGGTGCGGTACTGGCCCACCCGCACGGTGTCCGCGGGGGACTCGATCTTGATCACGTCGGCGCCCAGGTCACCGAGGATCTGGGCCGCGTACGGGCCCATGACCACGGTCGAGAGGTCGATCACGCGCACGCCGTCCAGCGGGCCGGCGGCGGTCGGGGTGATGTCCGTCATCATTCGTCCTTTCGCGCCTTGCTTCGTTGCTCTACTTACGAAGTTAGGCGCGATGGCGATGAAAGGGAATGATCATGATGCGCACAATGGTATGACTGCGGCGGTCATACCATTGTGGTTTAGGTGGCGATCGGTTCCTTGAAGACGTCTTTCGCGGCTTCGACGAGTTCTCGCAGGTCGCCGTCCGCGCGGTCGCGGCGCCAGAGCAGGCCGGTATCGAGCTGGGGCCGGAAGTCGGTGAACGGCAGCACGATGACGTTGTCGAGGCGGTAGCCGTGCATCGGGCTCCGGTCGTCCAGCATGGAAATGGAAAAGGCCTCGCCGCTGGAAATGATTTCGGACGTTCCACCGTAGCCGGTGTTGGTCAGGCGAATGCGTTTCTTGACGCCCAATTCACTCAACTGGTGGTCGAGCTGGTCGAAGTACGCCGGCGTGATGTCCCCGGGTGAGGCGACGTACGGGAATTCGGCCAGCTCGGCCAGCGTCACCGAGTCCCGCCCGGCGAACATGTCGGCCGGGACGACCGCGCCGAGCCGTTCCGACATCACCGGCAGCTGTTCCAGCGCCGGATCGGTGACCGGCAGCCGGGCGAGGGTGAGCGCGAGCTTCCCGTCGTGCACGCCCTGCACGAGGTCGGCGGTGGTGCCGGGCCAGCGCTTGACCTCGTAGCGCGCCTTGACCAGCTCGGCGAGGGCGTTGACGCGGTCCCGCAGGTCCGGGTGCACCCCGGCGGGCATGCCGAGGAAGACGGTGCTGCGCTGCGGCCGCGTCGCCTCCTTCAGTTTCCAGGGGATCGCGCCGACCTGCTCGAGGACGTCCCGCGCGAGCGGCAGCAGGGCGGTCCCGGCGGCGGTGAGCGTGACGTGGTGGGTGCTGCGGTCGAACAGCTGCTGGCCCAGCTCGTGTTCGAGGTCCTTGATCCGCTGGCTCAACGGGGACGCGGCCATGTGCAGCTTCCGAGCCGCGGCCGAGAAGTTCAGTTCCTCGGCGACCGCGACGAAGTAGCGCAGGTGCAGCATCTCCATCCCCAGACCCTAACGACCCACCGCCCCACCCCTCCCATCACGTGTCGACCCCCCAATCACGCGAGTCACGCCCCCAATCACGTGAGTCACGCCCCCAATCACGCGAGTCACGCTCCCAATCACGCGAGTCACGCTTCCGATCACGCGAGTCACGCGTCGGATCACGCGAGCTGACCCTCCAGGTACGCGAGCCGACCGTTCCGGTACGCGTTCAGTCGGCCGATGCGCCGCGGCGGACCAGGGTGAGCAGCCGGGCGGGGTCGCCGCCGGAGAGGGCGACGCCGGTCGCGAGCAGGAGGAGGTCCAGCTCGGTGACGTCGGGGGCGACGGCGCCGGCGGCCCGGGCGCGGCCGAGCAGAGCGGTGGCGGTCGTGTTCATCGCGGCGTGCCAGCCGGCGAACAGGCTCTCGTGCTCGCCCGCGGGATCGGCGAGCGACAGCGCGAGGGCGCGCTTGGTCCGGACGTGCTCGACGAACAACCCGAGCCACGCGAAGAGCGCTTCGCCGGGGTCGTCCGCGTCGAGGTCCGCGCGGCTTCGCAGCTCCGCGACTTCGTCGGCGTACACCGCGACGACCAGTTCGCGCCGGTTCGGGAAGTGCCGGTACATCGTCGCGTTGCCGACGCCGGCGCGGCGGGCGACGCGGTCGAGCGGCGCGTCCGGGCCGTCCTCGGCGAAGACGTCCTTCGCGGCGGCGAGCAGCAGCGCCTGGTTGTCCCGCGCGTCCGACCTGCGGGCCCGTGCCGTCATGCTGCTCCCTTGCCAAGTGGGGATGTCCCCGGTTAGCGTAGCCGAACCCTAACCGGGGAAGTCCCCACTTGAGGAGTGACCATGGACGCCGCCGAAGTCCACCGCCGGCTGATCGCGTTGACGCCGTTCACGGCCGAGAGCGTCACCGAAGGTCTGCGCTACATCGACCCGGACGTGGTCGACCACCGCGGCGGCGCGGGCGGCGACCACCACGGCATCGACGCCTGGCGCGCGAAGTGGGAAGCCATGCTGGACGGCGAGTTCTTCGCCGGCTTCCGCGACGTCGGCGTGCGGGTCGAGCGCAACGTCGCCGACGGCGAGTTCTCGGTCAACCGCTACACGAGCACGGGAACGCAGCTCTCGACCGGCCGCAGTTACGCCGTGACCAGCATGGACATGATTCGCGTCCGCGACGGCCGGGTCGTCGAGCACTGGGCCGTCATGGACGTGACCGACCGCGCGGCCCAGCTGGCACCGCCGTCCTGACGCGACGCCGCGTGCTTGGGCGCGGATCTCGCGTGATCGGACGCGTGACTCACGTGATTGAAGGCGGATCTCGCGTGATTGGGCGCGTAGAACGCGGGGCCGCTCAAGAGGCGGGTCAGGTGTGGCGCGGGCCGGAGATTTCGAGGTCGTCTCGACCTGTCTTCGTGAACTCCGTGACCGACGCGCGCAGTTTAGCCAAGGCGTCATCGTGGGCCGCGGAAAAACGTTGGTCGACGGTACCTTGGTGGCCGGGTTTGCTCGACCTCCGGATGGTCACGGTCAGATCGGTGAGTTCGGTCGCCGCGCGGAGTACGGGTGTCGCGGCCGCCTCGGTGGATTCGGGGGCGAAGAAAGCGATCTGGTGTCCCAATCCACCGAGGCGGTCGAGGCGTCGTCGGCCGGCTTCCTGACTGTCCTCCCAGAGGGGTGCGGCGACGATCTCGTAGGCGGCGGCGATGAAGTCCGGGTAGATCTTTTCCTTGTGCTCCCGGAAAAGCCTGCGTTGCTCAAGCCGCCGTTCAGTCCGCTTCGGGAGTGTCGTGGCCAGCGCCGCGGTGAGTGCTGTGAGCAATCCGGTGGCCAGTGCGAACAAACCACTTCCCCACCAGGGCGCCGTCGAGTTCATGAAGCCATGGTATCCGGCTCGATCCTGGTGGTACGCGAAAGGAAGCGCCCGGGATTCGTCCGCCGGGCGCTGTCGCTACGGCCTAGCACCACCACCAAAGGGGGAACAAGAACCCGCGAGCCTCGGGATCCGGGCGCAGGCGGGTGCATGTGGGGTGCGGGGAGTCGAACACGGTCGTTCCTCTGGCTTTCCTCATGGAAGTGGTGCGGTCGGAAGTGCCTTTGGCACTTGCCCGACGACACTCGGGATTGCCAGAGGCTATGGCTCGTTGCGGGCATAAGCAAGCCCCCTTGCGACGGAGGCCTCGCCTGGAGACGGGGCCCCTAAAGATTCAAAGTGGCCTCTACCAGTACTTAAAGCTGTCCGTTAGAGGGAGACGACAGAGAGGATTGGGTGACTATCACCCGTTAAGGTGGTTCTTTGTTGCGGAGTGTCGCGTGGGTGCGGGCAGGGACACTGTGTCTTTGTCGGCAGTTCGCGCCTCGGGAATTTCCGGCTCCGGGCCGGCCTCGGCCAGCGCGTGCTCGACCTGCTCGGCCTTGGCGTGGCGACGACGGTTGCGATACAGCTGCACGGCGCGTCTCCAGGCCGCGCGTGCTTCGCCGAGGTCGCCTCGTGATGCCAGCACGTGACCCAACGTCGTGAGCGCGCGGGCTTCGGCAGTCGCGGTGTGGGCGCGGAAGGCGAGTGCCAGACCGTCTCGCGCGAAAGCGAACGCTTCGTCGTGGCGATCCTGGGCCGAGGCCAAGTGCGCGCGCACCGTGTAGAGCTTCATCGTGGCGACCAGATCGCGGACGGCGGTGGACAGCTGGAAGGCCTGGCGGCAGTGCTTTTCCGCGGTGGTGAACTCACCCAGCCGCCGGTACTGGTCGGTGAGTTCGGTGAGCGTGGCGAGCAGTCCGGCGTCGTCGCCGATGATCGTGCGCAGGTGCTGGGCGCGGTGGAAGTGGTGCAGCGCGCGGTGTCCCTGGTCGAGTTCCACGAGGGACTTGCCGAGTTCGTGGCTGGCGGTGGCTTGCCGCTCGGCGTCTCCCGCGGTCCGGGCTTCGTGGAGGCAACGTTCGTAGAGCCGGACGGCTTCGGGGAGGCGCCCGGCGTGGCGGCTGTACCTGGCCATGTTGAGCCGCACGGTCAGGGTGCCGATCGGTATCACGTGGACGGTCGCGAGGTGGAGGGCCTGTTCGAGGTAGACCTCGCCCACGTCGTCGTACCCGGCCAGCAGGCTGACGTAGCCGAGGTCGTTCAGGCTTGCCGCCTCCGCCATGTGATCACCGAGAGCAGCGGCCGAACGCGCGGCCTGGACGAGTCCCGCGATGATGTCGTCGTAGAACCCGAACCGGTTGAGGATCGCCCCGGTGACGTGGGGTAGCCGCCAGGCGTAGCCGTGGAGCCCGTGGTCCGCTGAATACGTCACCATCGCGTTCAAGTTCGCGCGTTCCCGCAGACACCACCGCATCGCGCCGACCGGATCGGTGAACCGGGTCGGCGCGCAACCCTGCTCGACCTCCGGCATCGGGGCCATGCCGCGGTGCGGGTAGACCATCCGGTGGGCGTTGTGCGCGGTGTGCAGGTAGTACGAGGCCATCCGGCTGCGGGCCGCGTCGGCCTCCGGGCCGCTGCTGACCAGCGTCCGGGCGAAGTGGTGGAACAGGTCGTGGATGCGGTACCGGTCGCCGTCGTTCGGCTGCTGCACCAGGTGCGCCGACACGAGGATGTCCAGCGCACGCCGTCCCGCGGCCACCTCGACGCCGCCTGCAGCGGCCAGCACCTCGGCGCCCACCTCGGGCCCGGGGTGCAGGCCGAACAGACGGAACGTGTCCTGCGCCGCCGGATCGAGTCCCTGGTACGACCACGAGAAGGCCGAAAGCAGGTTGCCGTCGTCGCCGTCGCCGTCATCGCCGATCGTCAGCAAGAGAGCGGGATCCCTCAGCTGGTCGACGAGGGTGCGGAGCCGGCTGCCGGCCCGGACGGTGGCTCGTTCCGCGACGATCGTCAGTGCGAGCGGCATTCCGCCGCACAACGTGGCGAGATTCGCCAGTGCCTCGGGTTCGCGGTCCAGCCGGTTGCCCAGTCTCCGGTCGAGCAACTCGACGGCGGCTTCCGGGGCCAGCGGCGCCAGCGTGATGACCGGGCTGTGGTGCTGCCGGGCCAGCCGGGTGAGACGCTGCCGGGACGTGATGATCACCGCGCAGTCCGACAGGACACTCAGCAGCGTCTCGATGTGTTCGGTGTCCTGGGCGTTGTCCAGCACCACCAGCATCGGGTGGTCGCTCAGCAGGCCGCGTAACCGTTTGGCGCGCCCGGCCGCGCCGACGATGCGGTCGACCGGGTAGCCCGAGGCCGACAGGAGGTTGTCGACGACGTCGGCCGATTCGACTCGCATCCCCGGTCCGACCCCGTGCAGGTCCACAAGCGCGACCCCACCGGGGAAGCGGTCGGCCGTGCGGTGCGCCCATCGGACGGCTGTGCTCGTTTTGCCGACCCCCGGAGGCCCGGTCAGCGTGACGAGGGCCGGGGTGAACGGCCCGGGCCTGGGGATGATCGTGGCGTCGAGGCTGGCCAGCACGTCGTCCCGGCCGGTGAAGTGGCCGATGTCCCGGGGGACTTCCCGCAACGGTGCCGACGCGATGCCGGGCGGCGAGGCCAGGTCGGGTCCGTCGTCGCCCGTCGGCCCGGCGAGGCGTTCGGGCGTGCGGAGGTGTTCGTTGAGGGCGCGGAGATCGTCGGCGGCTTGGACGTCGTGGTCCTGCCGGAACGTCCGGTACATTTCGCGGAAGTACTCGTCCCGCGCGCGGTAGCGCCCGATCGCGGTGAGTGCCTGCAGTCGCAGTTTCGCGAACCAGAGCTCCGTCGAGTACGCGTGCCCGAGTTGGTCCAGGAGTCCCAGCGCCTCCGCAGGATGCCCGGCCGTGAGCAATTCGGCGAGCAGGAAGGTGCTGGCCGGAATCCAGTCGTTGTCCGTCACCGAAACGCGCCAGTTTTCGGCGGCCGCCGACGTGATCCCCGCGAGCGGCTCGTCGTTCCACAGGGCCAGTGCGTTCCGCGCGGCTTCGCAGGCCGCCTGGTGGTTCCCCTGGTCGCTGAGCCCGTGCGCGTGGCGCATCATCCATCGGAAGACGTGGTAGTCGATGAGATCGGGGTCGACGTCCAGCCGGTAGCCACCGTTGTCCGCGACCAGGGTCGCGGGCGCGACGGCGCCTTCCAGCGCCTGCCGGATCCTGGCCGCGCACTTGTAGAGCGCGCCCTTCGGCGACCGGGGGCGTTCTTCGTCGTCGTTCCACGCCCAGTCGACCAGGGACTCGATCGAGACACGCTTGCCGGGCTGGGTCAGCAGCGCCGCCGTGATGTTGCGCTCGCGCCGATGAGACCATTTCACGGTCAGGTTCCCGTGCATTCGCATCGTTGTCTGCCCGAGAATTCCGAACGCGATCTCCATTCTGCTTCCCCTCCCGTAGAAGCGCCCCACCTTCGCTTCATCGTTGTCGATTTTGGCACTCTCGCAGCGATAAATCCACGTCAGAGTCGCCGAAGCACGCTTTCGCGGGACGCAGGTGATCCTTTGTCAGCATTTTGTCCACTAGCTGGAAGTTGCTTGTCGGACGACCATTGCACGATTGCTCCCGAGGGTGCCGAATACGGGAGGGAGCACGAAGATGGATCAATGGGTTCGCGGGCCGATAGGGATGGGTGCGCACTTGCGGGTCACCCGCCCCGGCTGCCGGACGGCGTTGGTGGTGGTGCCGACGATGGCCGCGGGCACGCGGTTGCTCGACCTGGTGCCACTGCTCGAGACCGACCATCGGGTGCAGATCCTGTTCACGGTTCCGCACGACACCGACAGCTGGTACGGCGTCGAAGAGTTCGTGCGGGCACAGCACGGCCTGGTGCTGCCCTGGCACCAGGCGATCCAGCACCGGTTCGACCTCGTGCTGACCGCGAGCCACCGGCACCTGGCGGAACTGCGCGGGCCGATCCTCCTCGTCAGCCACGGCGCCGGTGCGCTGAAGTCGTACCGGTTCAGCCGGAAGGCCGGCGCCACGGCGGCGCCGGCCACCGGCCTCGACCGGGAGTTGCTCACCTACCGGGGCCGGATCCTGCCGTCGGTCCTCGCACTCGGCACCGAGGCCGAGCGTGACGCCGTCCGCGACCTCTGTCCGGAAGTCCTGTCCCGCGTCGACGTCACCGGGGACATCTGCCTCGACAGGATGCGCGCCAGCGCGTTCCGCCGGCAGCAGTACCGTGACCGCCTCGGCGTCGGATCCGACCAGCACCTGGTCACGATCAGCTCCACCTGGTCGACGGACTCGGTGTTCGGGCAACTGCCCAAGCTGGGACGAGCGGTCTGCGACGCGCTCGCGTCGAATCGTTATGCGGTCGCGGCAGTGTTGCACCCCCTCGTCTGGACGGTGCACGGGAAGCGGCAGGTGGCTGCCTGGTTCTCCTCGTGCGTTCGCGCCGGGTTGCTCCTGATCCCACCCGATGCCGGTTGGCAGGCAACAATGATCGCGTCCGACTGGGTGATCGGGGACCACGGGTCCACGACCGCGTACGCTGCCGCGATCGGGTGCCCGGTCACGGTCGCCGCGCACCCGGGAGACGCGCTCCGAGAGGGCAGCCTGGGCGATCTGGTGCGGCGAGAGGCTCCGGGATTGCGGCACGATCAGCCGCTCGTCGACCAAGTGGGACGCGCCGTCGAGGCACGGGACCAGGTGGCGGCGGCGGTGTCCGCGGCCATCACCTCGCGGCCGGACGGCGCGGCCGCGGCCCTGCGAAAGGCGATGTACCGGCTTATGGAGCTTTCCGAGCCGCGTGAACCGGCTGAGCCGGCGGTGCTGCCGGCTCCGGTGCCCTGGCAGTCGGGGGCGTGACCGGCTGGGTGGTGGCGTCCGGACCACCGGCCGCCGTCTGTCACCAGGGTGTGCTGCGGGTGCGGCTCGGCCGTCATCGGAAGGCCTGGGCTGATGTGCTCGTCGTGGTGGACGACTGTGCGTCGCGATCCTGGTTCGCCTGCGCAGACGTGGTGCTGTGCAGGGACGCCGCTTCAGCCGAGCCCGCAGGGAAGCAGGTCACGGCCGCACTGCGCGCCTCCCCAGGAGCGGAAGCGGCGGTGTCCGCGTTTCCCGGTGGCTGTGCCCTCGGCCTGCCTGGTGCCGGCGTGTGCTGGTTCGCCAACCGCACCGTGCCCGGTGACTGGGTCGACAGGCTGCGTTCACTCGCCGTCGTTGGCGGTGGCTTGTGGATCCCCCGTCCTGGCGTAGAGCTCGCGAGCCCGGGCGAGGTGGTTGCGTGCCTCCTCGTCACGACCATGGCGACCCTCGATCCGGCCGAGCGAGGCCAGGATTTCGGCCGTGTAGTAAGGAGAGTCGAGGCGTTCGACGACCGCTAACGCTGCCGACAGCATCTCGATCGCCGTTCCCGGGCGGCCGTCGCGTTCGCGGATGCCGGCGAGTGCCATGACGGCGCGGGCGTGCTGGTTGGCGTCCCCGAGTTCGTCCATCAGGTTCGCGGACGCTTCCAGCTCGATGCTTGCTTCGCCGGTCTGGCCCAGCTCGGACAGCACTTCACCGCAGCGTCGCCGGCCCAGCGCCACGCCGCGGCGATTGCCCAACTCCTCGTGCAGTGCCACTGACTGCCGGTAGAACCCGAGTGCGCCCGGCAGGTCACCTTGTCCTCGGGTGGCCCGTCCGAGCTGTGACAGCGCCGTCGCGCGCGTCTGGCCGTCTCCTTCCTGCTCGCTCAGCCGCAGGGCGGTCAGGTTCTGGGAGACGGCCTCGTCGTACCGGTGGAGTTTCGCGTAGGCGAACGCCAGCTGGGATCTCAGCCGGGCTTCGACCAATGGTTTCGCGCATCGCCGTGCCGCGGCCACGCCCGCGGTGTTCATCGAAAGCCAGGGTTCGTAGTCGCGGTGGTGGAGGAAGAAACCCCAAGAGGCCTCGCAGAACTTCCACGTCTCCTCGTCCCACTGGTTCCGGTCCGCCTCGGCGAAGGCCGCGCGGAGTGTGGACAGCTCGCGGCGCCACCACGCGACCGCCGATGCTCGATTACCGAAAGTCGCCGAGCCTGCGGTGTCCGGCTGCGCGAACCTTTGCCGGTGCGGGTGGATCACAGTGTCGGCCAGCTGGGCCCGGGCGAGGTACCAGCGCACGAAACCCCGGGCGATCGCTCGCCGATCGGAGGAACTGTCCTCCCTCTCGGCCCGGCTCCGGGCGTCCCGCCGAAGCAGTTCGTGCTGGGTGACCCGGTCATCGTCGGCGTCGGCGAGCAGGTTCGAACCGACCAGGGCCTCGACGTCGTCTTCGATCCGTTCGAGCGGGAAGCCGAGTACGTCGGCCAGGGTCTCGAGCGCGACCTGCGGCCCGGGGTGCAGTCCGCACACGCGGTACAGCCGTGCGGCGCCGCCGGGCAACTCGGCATACGACGCGTCGAAGACCGCCTGGACGTCGCGGACGTCTTCCGGGACCTCGTCAGCCGTTTCCAGGTGCCGGACGTAGCTGTGCGCTTCGCGCTCGAGACGACGGAGCGGCCGGGCCCGAAGCCGCGCGGCCACCACACCCAGCGCCAGGGGCAAGCCACCGCAGGCCGCGATGATCAGGTCGGCCGCGGCGGGCTCGGCCGACAGCCTTTCCCGGCCGATCGTCTCGCGCAGCAGTTCCGCGGACGCGTCCGGATCCAAGGGCTCGACCGTGATCAGCGTGGCGTCGTCGATCCCGAGGCCGGCCAACCGGCGCCGGCTGGTCACCACCACCAGCACCGACGATGTGGCCGGGAGGAGGGCACGCACTTGAGCCGCCGACACGGCGTCGTCGAGCAAGATCGCCAGGTGCCGTTCGGCGGTGAATGCGCGGAACATCGCCGACCGGCGGCCAGGCCCCGTCGGGACCTCGGCCGCCGGCAGGCCCAGGGACGTGAGGAAGCCGTGCAGGGCATCCTCGGGGGTGACCGGGCTGCCGTCTGCTTCACTGAGGTTGGCGTACAGCAGACCGTCGGGGAAGTCGGCGCGGCGCAGGTGCAGCCAGTGCGTCGCCACGGCGGTTTTGCCGACCCCGCCCATGCCGTCGAGCACGACGAGCGGACGAGAAACGTCGCGGTGGCCCCAGAGCTCGTCCAGCTTGGTCAAGGTGACATCGCGGCCGACCAGGCGCCCGGTTGCGGCCGGTAACTGGAACGGTGGCCCCGCGCCGGGTCCTTCTCTTTCCGGTGTGCGTGACCGTTCTACTTGCTCGTCCATCCGAGATCTCCCCCGCAAGTCCCGAACTTCTCTGTTTACTCGCCGATCGAGCATACTTTTGGCGGAATTCGGAATTTCCACTCGAAAGCACGAAAAGTTCCCGTGCACCTGCACGGGAGGTGATTAACTGTCGAGTGACCCACGGCACAACCAGGTCAAGAGTCGGGTTTGGCGCGAGTCGAGGGGCGCAACTGCACACCGTGACCGAGCAGGAGCTCACGGACTCGCTTGTAATACAAACCGTAGGTCCGGGCCAGCACCATAATGCTGGCTCCCGCGTGGTACTCGTCCGCCAGCTGATCCAGGGGAATCGGACAAGGCTTCGGGGCGGGTCTGCGCCGCAGCTCGGCACCCGCGTTGCGCAGTTTTCGCCGCATCCACGTGTAGCTCAGACCTTCCTGCTCGGCGAGCTCTTCGATGGAGGCCCCGAGTTCGTAAGCGCGGGCCAAACTCCGGTCCCGCTCACCGGGATCCGCGGCTTCCCGATCGCCGCGTTGCTTTCGTTCCTCCGTCAAGTTCCGTACTCCCGTCACAGTGATTGTGCATGGAGATTCGGTCGCTGAGCGCTGTCGAAGTGGACACCCACCGAGTTTCTCTGTCGCTGGGATTGAACATAAAGTTACGCGCTGGGCGCGGATGGGTGGTCACGAACACAGGATCGCCGAGCTATTCGCTAGATCCGTTGGGTGTTCGATCGTGCCCGAGTTCGACGGAGAGTGAGCACCAACCGAGTGCGTGGGTGCCGCTTGCCCAGTGAATTCACGAGTCGTTCGGTCGCGCTGCGCTGAACTGCCCGGGCTGGATTCGCATCCGGGCGAATCGTGGCCGAACTCCGGGGTCCGGGCCCCGGCTTGCGGAATCAGGGGCGGGGGAGCGGCACGGTGGCGGACGTCGCCGCCAGGGGGAGGGTGATGGTGAACGCGGCGCCGCCTTCGGGGGCCGGGCCGGCTGTCAGGTCTCCGCCCATGCGGGTGACCAGGGCGTGGACCAGGGCCAGGCCGATGCCCGAGCCGACTGGGCGGCGGTCGCGGTAGCGGGCGTTCAGGACGCCGCGCTCGAAGGCCACCGGGTAGTCCTCCGGGGCCAAGCCCGGGCCGCCGTCGCGGACGGAAAGCTGAGCGTTGGGGCCGGACACTGACAGGGAGAAGACCATGGGGGCGCCTGAGGGGGTGACTCGCAGGGCGTTTTCCGCCAGGCCGTCGACGACCTGGTGCAACCGGCGGGCGTCGGCCCGCACCGGGACCGGGGACGACGGCGCCGCAACGGACAGTCGCACGTTCTCCCGGGCGCACCGCAGCTGCCAGACCTCGGCGCAGTCGCGCAGCAGCGCGCCCAGGTCCAGGGTCGTGACGTCCAGCCTGAACTCGTCGGCGCCCAGCCGGGCCAGCTCCAGCAGGTCCGTGACCAGGCGTTCCAGCCGCGCGGCCTCGCGCTGGATGGTCTGGCCGGCGCGCTGGGCGTCGTCGCCCGACGTTACGCCGTCCGCGATCGCCTCGGCGAAGCCCGTCACCGCCGTCAACGGCGTCCGCAGCTCGTGCGACACCGACAGCAGGAAGTCCCGCTGCCGCGCCTCGCTCTGGGCGAGCGCGTCGGCCAGCGAGTTCAGCGAACCCGCCACTTCCGCGACTTCCCGAGGTCCCTCCACCGGCACCCGGACGTCCCGCCGGCCGGCCCGCAACGACCCCGCGGCCGCGGCCGCCCGGCGCAGCGGACGGCCCAGCAGCCGGCCGGACACGAACCCGGCCGCGGCCGCCACCAGCAGCCCGATCCCCAGCGCGAACGCGATGTTCCGGACCAGCGCGCGCTGCGTCGTCTCCGCGTTGCGCGCCGGCAGGACCAGCGCGAACGCCGCCCCGCGCGTCCCGACCGCCCGCGTCTCCACCAGGTACTGCGCGCCCGCGACCAGCACCCGCTCCGAGTGCGCGGCGCCGAGCCCCGCCTTCGCCGCCGCCTGCACCGACACGGCGTCCCCGACGGCCTGGCCGCCCGCGCGCCGCACCACGACCGAGATGCCCTGACCGCGGACGACGTCGGCGACCTTGCCGACGCCCAGCCGGTTGCCGATGCCGCTTTCGTCGAGCTGCGACGCGACGACGTCGGCCTGCGCGGACAGCGACGCCTGCAGCACGTTGTCCGCCGTGGTCCGGATCAGCCGCGCCGCCACGAACCCGGCCACGATCACCGCGATCCCGGCGACGGCGAGGCAGACGAGCGTGATCCGCCCGGCGAGCGTCCCGCGGTACCTCATGCCTGGTCCGCCGCGTAGCCGATGCCGCGGACCGTCCTGATCGGACTGGCCGCGCCGAGTTTCGCCCGCAGCTGCGCGACGTGGACGTCGACCGTGCGCGTGCCCGCCGCGGCGGCGTAGCCCCAGACGGCGCTCAGCAGCTGGTCGCGCGAAAGCACCTGCCCCGGGTGCCGGAGCAGGTGCGTGAGCAGGTCGAACTCCGTGGACGTCAGGGAAATCTCCGTCTCGCCGGCCCAGGCGCGGCGGCTCGTGAGGTCGACGCGCGCCGCGCCGACGGTGAACGCCGACGGGGCCGGCGCCGCGCCGGACGCGCGTCGCAGCACGGTCCGGACCCGGGCGGCCAGCTCGCGTGGGCTGAACGGCTTGGTCAGGTAGTCGTCGGCGCCGATCTCCAAGCCCAGCAAGCGATCCAGCTCGTCGTCGCGGGCGGTGACGAACAGCACCGGCGTCCAGTCCCCGGCCGCGCGCAGCGTCTTGCAGATCTCGATACCGTCCATTCCGGACAGTCCGATGTCGAGCACGATCGCCACCGGCTTGAGCCGCCGGACGGCGTCGAGCGCGCGGCCGCCGTCCGCCTCGACGTGCACGCCGAAGCCGTCGCGCTTGAGGTACAGCGCCGCCAGCTCGGCGATCGCGGCCTCGTCCTCGACCACGAGGACGAGGCCGCGTCCCGGTGACCCCATTGCCGCTCCCGTCTCCGCCGTCGCCCCCGGGGAGACGCTAGCCGGTCAGGGGGAGCCGTCGTCGTTCATGTCGGACTCGACACCGTTGAGCGTCGACTCGATGCCGCTCAGCTCGGACGACGCCGGGGAAGTCCCGGAGTCCGGCGAGCCCATCAGGTTGTCGCGGCAGGCCGAGCAGCCGAGCGTGATGAGCGCGGCCGCCCCGACCGCCGCCGCGATCCTCGCCGCCCTCACTTGGTCGGCGCCGGGGCGGCCGGCTTGCAGTGCGCCGTCGCGAAGGCGTCGAGCTTCTGCTTCGCCGTGGTCAGTTCGCCGACCTTGCCCTGCCGCTTGGTGGCGCGCTCGTCGAGCTTGGTGGCGCGGTCGTTGTGCCCGGCCGTGCGCTGGTCCTGGGCGCGGGCCTTGAGGTTGGCGACCGAGCCGGCGACCTCGGCGCCGCCGTTGATCCGCTTCTCCAGGTTGTCGGCCCGCTTCTGCAGCTTCGGCACCCAGTCGCCGCAGACCTGCTGCGACTCCTCGGGGCTGAGCGTGATCGGCGCGACCGGCGCCGGGGACGTCGTCTGGGCCGAGGCCAGCGGCGACAGCGCCAGCAGGCAGGCCGCGCTCCCGGCGCCCGCCAGTGCCAGCCGCCGCGTCCAGGTGGGTCCTCGCATGGTGTCTCCCTCAGGAAGGTTTCCGGGTACGAGGAGAACTCTGGCGGGCCGGTGTTCGGGCGGCGTGCGCCTAGTGTTCGGGCTGTGTAAGGCCCACGGTGATCGACGTCCGCGCGAGGTCGAACGTCAGCGTGTCGCCCAGTACCGGCAGCGCCGGGTCGAACAGCTGCCCGTCGGTGCCGCCGAGCAGCAGCCCGAGCCGGTGCCCGGCCGGGACGACGTGGTCGAGGCTGCTCAGCGTGAACGTCATCGGGTACGCCCGCCCCGGCACGAGCGGCTCGCCGTGGCGCAGCGACGCGTGGTGCCCGAGGTCGGCCCAGCCCGCGGCGACGATCTGGTGGTCGACGTGGACGAGGTCGGTGGCGGTGTCCAGGAAGCACGCGCTGTCACCGGGCCGGCTCACACCCCAGCACGATCGGGTGGTCAGGGTCTTGATCCCGCTGCCGTAGTTCGTGGTGTTCCGGACTTCCGCAGGGCCGTAGTCGACGAGCGCGACGCCGAGCCGCGCGGCGGGCTTGTCGGACGACGCGGTGATCGTCATCGACGGCGTCCCGGCGAGCCGCACCGCCGAGGTCAGGGGAGCGCCGGTGAACCGCGCGGCCGACGTCCCGGCCGCCCACTGCTCGCGGCCGGCCGCCGGGTCGTCGACGACCGTGGCCGTGCCGGAACCACGCCGCCCGAGCGTGCCGCCGGCCGCCGGCCGGAACGTCGTGGCGGTGGTCGCGGGCGGCCAGGCCCGGACGTCCGTCCACCGGTCCGGCGTGGTTTCCAGGTGCACGGCGGGCTCGTGCTCGACGCCGTTGCGGACGCCCCGCAGCCAGCGGTCGAACCAGCGGCCCAGCGTGTCCACCCACCGCGCCCGCTGCAGGTCGAACGGGTCGACGTGGCCGGCCTGGCTCAGCCACGCCTGGCGCGGCACCCCCGCCCGGCCGAGCGCGGCCCAATACGCGGCGAACTGGTCCGGGCCGACGACGCTGTCCCCGAACCCCTGCGCGATCAGCACGCTCGCGCGCACCCGCCCGGCCTGCGGGACGTAGTTCACGCTCTGCCAATAGGCGTTGTAGTCACCGTCCGTGCCCATGCGCGCCTTGACGTCCGCCTCGAACGGCTGACACAACCGCGCCGCGCGGTCGTTGTAGGTGAAGGCCGACCCGGTGTTGTCCGGCGTCGCCAAGGGCGCGCCGTTCGCGACGAGCTGGGCGTAGTTGTCGGCGACGCCTTCGATCGGCACGATCGTCTTCAGTCCGGCGATCCCGGAGGCGGCCATGCCGATCGCGGTGGCGCCGTCCTGGGACTTGCCGATCGCGCCGACGTCCCCGGTGGCCCAGTCGGCCGTCACCGGCCGCCCGCCGTCGGGCGCGTCGAAGGCCTTCGCCCGGCCGTTGAGCCAGTTCACGACGGCGTTGCCGTCGGCGACGTCGTCGAAGCAGCCGGACGAGCGGTTCGTACCGCCGACGTCGGCCAGCACCACCGCGTACCCGCGCGGCACGAAGTAGTTGTCGAGGAACAACGGGAACTGCTCGGGGGTGCCGTCCGGCGCAAACGTTTTCTTCTGGGACTCGTTGCCGCGGCCGCAGCACGCGAAGTACGGGCTGACGTCGAGGATCACCGGGACGCGTCCGCGCCCGGCGGGCCGGACGACGTCGGCGGCGACGCGGTCGGGCCTGCCGTCGTGGTCGAGGTCGGCGCCGGTTTCGACCCACGCCGTCGCGCGGACCGGGCCGGTTTCGGCCGCTGCCGCGGGCGCGAGGACCGCCGTCGTGACCAGCGCGAGCAGGAACCCCAGTGTCAGCCGCATGGCGCCAGTATCACTTCTGGTATCTCGCCAGGAAAAGCTCCATCGCGGCGTCGACGGCCGCGCGGTCGCCGGTCGTGACGAGGTCCAGCAGCAGGCCGCGGGTGACGGCGAGGCTGAGCCGGGCGTGCGCCGGCCGGTCGGCCTCGGGGACGCCGTAGCGCGCGAGCAGGGCCTCGATCGGGCCGAGCCAGTCGTCGACGACGCCGTTCAGGAACCCGGTCGTGCCCGGGGTGCCGCCGAGGGCCTGGCCGTAGAGCTGGAAGAAGAGCTTCTCGTTGGCGCGCAGGTCCTCGTCGGTCAGCCGCCGCCAGAACTCGCGGCCCTCGCCGACGTCGGCCAAGGCCGCGCGCTGCCGGGCCTCGACCTCGCGCGCGACGGCCGTGAGCAGGCCTTC
Organism: Amycolatopsis sp. WQ 127309; assembly: GCF_023023025.1. Lineage (NCBI taxonomy): Bacteria > Bacillati > Actinomycetota > Actinomycetes > Pseudonocardiales > Pseudonocardiaceae > Amycolatopsis > Amycolatopsis sp. WQ 127309. Next base: position 10,643,792 of record NZ_CP095481.1, on the reverse strand, counting down.
CTTCGAGCCGAAGTGGTAGATGAGCATGCGGTGGCTGGTGCCGAGGCCGGCGGCCAGGGCGCGCAGGCTCTCGCTCGCGCCGCCGTGGTGGGCGATGTGGTCGATCGCCGCGTCCAGCAGCTTGGCGCGCGGGCTTGTGTCGATCATGTACCAGATGGTACACGTACCAAATGGTACAGAGTATATCGGTCCGCGGCCGGACGTCCGCGTCGGCCGGCACCGTCTACGCCCTCCTCCGTGACGGCACGAGCTGGCCGACGTGGTCGCCGCTGGAGTCGTTCGAGCTGGTCAGCGAGGGGGAAGGGGAGCCGGAAGGGCTCGGCGCGGTCCGGCTGTTCCGCACCGGCCGCACCCGCTCGTACGAGCGGATCGTCGCGCTGGAGCCCGGGCGCCGGTTCGGCTACGCGCTGGAGCACGGCCTGCCGCTGCGGGACTACGTCGCCTACGTCGACCTTTCGCCGGCCGACGGCGGCACCGAGGTTCACTGGCATTCGACGTTCACCGCGAAGATCCCCGGCACCGGCTGGTTCTACCGGCGGATCCTGGGCGTGTTCATCAAGCGGGTGGTCGCCGGGCTGGTCGCCGCGACCGAGGCACGCGTCGCCCCATAAAGTGGGCGCATGTCAGCGCCACGACGGGGATCGACCGGCCGCACCCAGGAGGAGCGCAGCGCGGCGATGCGCGTCCGGCTGCTCGACGCGACGATCGACTGCCTGGTCGAGTACGGCTACGCGGGCACGACGACCACCCGCGTCGCCGACCGCGCCGGTGTCACGCGCGGCGCGCAGGTGCACCACTTCCCGACGAAGGCCGACCTGGTCACCTCGGCGATCCGGCACCTGGCGGCGAAACGCACCGAGGTCGCGATGGCCGAGCTGGACCGGCTGCGCGCGTCCACCGACCCGGTCGGCGACGCGCTGCAGCTGATGTGGGAGATGCACCAGGGGCCGGTGTTCTCGGCGACGGTGGAGCTGTGGGTCGCGTCGCGGACCGACGCCGAGCTGCGCCGTCAGATGGCCGTGGTCGAGCCGATCGCGACGTCCAGCCTGGTCGAGTTCGGCAAGGCGCTGCTGCCGGAGCACGCGGGGCACCACGAGTTCCTGCACGCGGTGTACACCGCGATGGACGTCGTGCGCGGCATCCTCATCGCCAGCTGGGCCACCCGCGACCAGGGCGAGCTGGACGCGCGCTGGGAACGCGGGCGCCGCCACCTGCGGATCCTGTTCGCCACGTTGATGGCTCCCACCGCCTGAATCGCGTGTTACTCTCTTTGGGAAAGTGAGGAGACGCGCTGTGCACCCGGACCCGTACGACCGCGACTGCCCGACCCGCCAGCTGCTCGACCGCATCGGCGACCAGTGGACGGTCCTCATCGTCGGCGCGCTCACCGACGGCCCGCTGCGGTTCACCGAGATCGCCCGCCGCGTGGACGGCATCTCGCAGAAGGTCCTGACGCAGACCCTGCGCAGCCTGGTCCGCGACGGCATCCTCACCCGCACGGCGTACGCGGTCATCCCGCCGAAGGTCGAGTACGAGCTGACCTCGTTGGGGCGCAACCTTTCCGAGCCGCTGGAGATGCTGGACCGGTGGGCGCGGCAGCACATGACGTCGGTCCAGGACGCCCGCGACGCCTACGACGCGGAGCACACACCCGCGTCCGCGTGACGTTGGACAGCTCTAGGACAATTCCCGGCGGGGATGCCGCTTGGCCCGCGGCACCGGTGACACTGTGGAGGACGGCTCCACGGCTCCGGGGAGGGAATCCATGGCGTCCGCGTTCGCCGTGCTCAACGAAACCGTGCCGCTGCCGGGGCCGGAACTCGTCGGGATCACCGCGCTGGTGGCCGTCGTGGCGGTGGTGACGGCGTTCGCCGTGCCTGCCAGTGGCCGGCGGAGTGTCTTCTACCGGGCCAACTTCCTCGGCACGCTCTTCCACGAAGGCGGCCACGCGCTGGTGAGCGTCCTGACCGGCGGTGGCGTCTTCCGGATCGAGATCGACAGCCCGGAGTCCGGCGGCACCTGGCACTGGAACCCGTCGCCGTTCGCGCGGGTGCTGGCCACCGCCGCCGGGTACGCGATGCCCCCGCTGGCCGGCCTCGGCGCGGCCGCGCTCCTGCACCGCGGCCTCTCGCCCGCCGTGCTTCTCCTGACCCTGGTCACGATGCTGTTCATCCTGCTGGTCACGCGGGACATGCTCACCTTCGTGGTGGTGGTCGCGGTGGGCGCGGTCATGTTCGGCGCGCTGCGCTGGGCGCCGCCCTGGCTGAAGAACGGCATCGCCTACGCCGAAGCCTGGCTGCTGCTGACCAGCGAGATCGGCGGCCTGCGCGCGCTCCTCGCCAACCGGTTCGCCGGCGGGTTTCGCGGGCAAGAGGACGACGCCGCCTCGGTCGCCGAGCGCACCGGGATCCCGTCGCTGGTGTGGATCGCGGCGTGGTTCGCCCTCATCGGCTGGGCGGTGTGGCACGCCTTCCCGTTGCTGTGGCACCTGTAAAATCCGTGTGAGGCGATGCATCTTTCCTAGGGAAAGTGACGTCAGATCGGTGTGAAGCCGCATCTTTCGTGGTGAAAGTGGCGGGGTCAGCGGGCGACCAGACCCGCTTCGTGGGCCAGCAGGCCCGCCTGGGTCCGGTTCGTGCAGTCCAGCTTCACGAGCATCCGCGAGACGTAGCTCTTCACCGTCGCCTCGGCGAGGTGCAGCCGGGTCGCGATGTCCGCATTGGACAGTCCCTCGCCCAAGCACGCCAAGACATCCCGCTCCCGGTCCGTGAGGCCGGACGTCCGGCGGCGGGCGTCGTCGCCGCGTTCGCGGCTGTCCGACGACAGTGCCACCAGGCGGCGGGCCGCGGACGGCGAGAGCACCGTGTGGCCGTCCGCCGCGACGCGGACCAGGCCGATCAGGTCCTCCGGCGGCGTCGACTTCACCAGGAAGCCCGCCGCGCCCGCGCGCAGTGCGCGGATCACGTACGTGTCCGCGTCGAACGTCGTCAGCGCGACCACCGCCGGCGGGTCGGGCAGCGCCGCGATCCGGGCGATCGCCGTCAGGCCGTCGACGCCCGGCATCCGCAGGTCCATCAGCACGACCCGCGGCCGGTGCCGGACCACGGCCTCGACGGCTTCGGCGCCGTCGGCGGCCTGGGCCACGACGTCGATGTCGTCGGCCGAACCGAGGATCGTGCGCAAGTGCGCGCACACCATCGGCTCGTCATCGACCACGAGCACCGGGATCACTCTGCGTGCCTTCCGCCGTCGGGACGTAAGCGGGCAGTATCGCACCGACCCGGAACCCGCCGCCGCGCACCGGGCCCGCGTCGAACCGCCCGCCGACGAGCTCGACGCGCTGCCGCAGCCCGGCCAGCCCGGCCCCGGAACCGCTGGCCGCCAAGGCCGGGTCGGGCCGCTGCCCGGCCGCGGTGCTGGCGACCGAGACGTCCAGGCCGCCCGGGTGGTAGCGCAGCGAAACCGTCACCGACGCGCCCGGCGCGTGCTTGCGGACGTTCGTCAGCGCCTCCTGCACCAGCCGGTACGCGGTCCGCGCGACGGTCGGCGACACCTGCGCCGGGTCGCCGTCCACCACGAACGCCGTCTCGATGCCGACCGAGCGGGACTCCTCGACCAGCTGAGCCGGATCGCCGGGCTGCTCCTGGCCGAGCGTCCGCGGGCTCAGCTCGGAGCCGTTGCGCAGCACGCCGACGAGGTCGCGCAGCTCGTCCAGCGCGAAGACGCCTTCGCGGCGGATGTCCTCGGCCGCCGCCCGCACCGGCTCCTCGTGCGACGTCACGCCGAGCGCCCCCGCGTGCAGCACCATCAGGCTGAGCCGGTGCGTGACGACGTCGTGCATCTCGCCCGCCAGCCGCCGCCGTTCCTCCGCGCGGGCCTGCTCGGCGAGCAGGTGCTGCTCGCGCTCGGCGCGTTCCGCGCGGTCCCGCAGCGATCGCAGCAGCTGGCGCCGCGCCTCGCCGTACAGCCCGAGCATCGCCGGCAGCGTGGTGCTGAGCAGGGCGAACGGCGTGGTGCTCCAGCTCGGCACCCACGGCCGCGCGGCGATCAGCGTGAGGATCCCGGCCAGCCAGAGCACGGTCCGCCGGTCCAGCAGCCGCGGCAGCTGCGACAGCAGGACCGGGCTGATGGTCGGCACCGTAGTCAAGGCGAGCTGGCGCACCGGCACGAGCAGGCCGGGGGTGAACAGGTCGGACGCCAGCATCAGGCCCGCCGCCGCGACGACGAACCAGGCGACCTGCCGCGGGAACCGGAACACCAGCACCAGGGAGAAGTCGCAGACCAGCTGCAGCACCAGCCCGGCCGCCGGGCCGAGCGGCCCGGTCGTGACCTCGCCGAGGGTGTAGAGCAGGACGTTCAGGCCCGCGAACGCGAACGCCGCCACGAACAGCCAGAAGACGTCGGCGCGGCTCGGCCACCACGGCCGCCTGGTGCTGGTCACGCGGCCACGGTAACCGCTCGCGGAAGCCGCCGCGCCGGATGCGCAACCAAAGTTGCGCACCGGTCCGCGGGCCGCAACTTTCGTCGCCGCGATCACCTTCCTTGCCCCGTTTCGCCCGCGTCCCCGATCCGGTGGAGTGGGCGGACCACAGCGAGGGAGGCAACCGTGGTGACTGTCCAAACGCGACAGACGACGAGCGTGGTGTTCGCCCGCGGCCCGGTGCTGGCGATCGCGGGCCTCGCCGGGCTCGCGCTGCTGCTGACCAGCGGGCGCTACGCCGGCGGGTTCGACGAGCTCTACTTCCTGGTGGCCGGTCGAAATCACCTGAGCTGGGGGTATTTCGACCAGCCACCGCTCATCCCGGCGCTGGCGGCGGCGATGGACTGGCTCGCGCCGGACTCGCTCGTCGTGCTGCGGCTGCCGATGACGCTCGCCGCGGCCGCCGGGGTGGTCGTCACGGCGCTCATCGCGCGGGAGTTCGGCGGCGGGCGCGGCGCCCAGGCGATGGCGGCGGCCTGCTACGCGACGTCCGGCATCGTGATCGTCAGCCACTGGATCGGGACCTACGTGCTGGACCCGTTCCTGTGGACGGTCGTCGCCTGGCTGCTCGTCCGCTGGACCCGCACCCGCCGCGACGGCCTGCTCGTCTGGGCCGGCGTCGTCACGGCGGTGTCGCTGGAGACGAAGTTCCTGATCCCGGCGCTGTGGGCGGCGGTGCTGCTCGCCGCGCTGGCGGTCGGGCCGCGGGACCTGCTCCGGCGCCCGAAGCTGTGGCTGGGCGCGGCGATCGCCGCCGTGGTCACGGTGCCGACGCTGATCTGGCAGGCGACCCACGGCTGGCCCTACACCCACATGAGTGAAGTCGTCGCCGCGGAGTTCCCGGGCTACGGCCCGTGGGTGCGCGACGGGCTGCTCGGCGCCGGGATCGGGGTCGGCGTGGTGGCCCTGCTCTACGGCGTCTGGCGGTTGCTGCGGTCGGCGGAGCTGCGGCCGTACCGCTACCTCGGCGTCGCGCTGGTCCTCGTGGCGCTGGCCGTGGTCGCGACGCAGGGGCGGTCCTACTACCTGATGGGCTGCTACGCCGTTCCGTTCGCGGCCGCCGCGACCGAGCTGACCCGGCGGAACCTGGTGCGCTGGTGGAAGGTTGTGGCGTGGCCGGTGTTCGTGCTCTCGGCCGTCGTCACGCTCGTCGCGCTGCCGGTGTGGCCGGCGTCGGCGCGGACGTCGGTCGGGCCGTTCTCGCTCGGCAGCGCTTTCGCGCAGGGGGAGCTGCCGCAGCAGGAGCTGGCGAAGGTGATCGGGCAGACGTACGCCGCGCTGCCGCCGGCGACCCGGGCCCGGACGGCGGTGTACTCCGAGATCTACCCGTTCGCGGCGGTGACCGAGTTCTACGGGGCGCCGTACGGCATCCACACCGTCTACAGTGGACACCGGGCGTACTGGTACTTCGGGCCGCCGCCGGAGTCGGCCGACGCGGTGCTGTTCGCCGGGTTCGACCCCGGGCTGCTGCGGCCCCACTTCGCGCACGAGACCCAGGTGGTCGACGGGCTGCTGTGGCTCTACGACGGCCGGAACGCGCCGTGGTCGCGGATCTGGCCCCAGCTGAAACGGCAGTGAAGGGAAAATGATGAGCACTTTGTCCTTGCCCGCCCAGGCTTACCTGCTCGCGTGTGACACCGGCCGCGACCGGCTCCCGCACCGGGAACGCGTCGCGCTGCTGGTGCGCGCGGCGGCGCTGACGGACCTGGTCCTGCGCGGCCAGGTCGTCGACGGCGACGGGCGGCCCGTGGTCACCGGTGCGGCCGGCACCGGCCACCTCGTGCTCGACGACCTGCTGGGCGACCTCGCCGCGGACCCGCACCGCAAGTGGCGCCGGTGGGTCCGCCGCGACGCCCGGGCCACGCTCCAGTCCCTGGAGGCCCAGCTCGACGCGGCGGGCACGATCACGCTGAAGACGTCGCACGTGCTGGGGTTGTTCCCGCGCCGCCGCCCGGTGGTCCGCGACCGCGCGGAAGCGGCCCGGCTGCACGAGGCGGTGGCGGCCGCGCTGCGGGGCCGCGAACCGGCGTCCCGGGTCGCCCCGGACGCGGCGGCGCTGACGTCGCTGGCCGCGGCGGTGGAGCTGCGCACGGTCGTCTCGCGCCGCGACGCCCGCCACCACAAGGCCCGGCTCGCGGAGCTGGAGGACCGCGCGGGAGCGGCGGTCCCCGCACTGCGCAAGGTGGTCCGGGAGCTGAAGGCGGCCCGCGCCGCGGCGATCTCGGCAGCCGCCTCGTCCGGCAGCAGCGGCTGACGCCGTGTCGACCCGGCAACCACGAGTCGACCGCCCAGTCACGCGTGTCGGCGTTTCGATCGCTCGAGGGGTGTGATCGAAACGCCGACACACGTGATCCAGGGGGTCGACTCGCGTGATTGGAGGGTCGACACGGTGCTTCGGTGCTGCCGAGGAGTTTCTTCGAGCGGGTGCGCCGATGGCTGCCCTCGCCGTGACGATGGTCCCGACGCGCTGCCGGGGCCATCGTCGTCGCGGCTACCGCTGGATCCACTCCCGGCCGTGCCAGTCCGCGAAGGCCGGGTCGGCACCGGCCTCCCGAGCCGCGGCGAGCAACTCATCCTCGCGACGGCGGAGCGCGTCGCGGACGAGGTAGGCAGTCAGATCGGGCAGCGGTTCGACCATGGTGATCACGCCTTTCGGTTAGGTTTCCCCTCTCACTTCTTAAGCCCTGCGAGAGTCGGATCGGGCAGGAGGATCAGCCCGGACTGCGCACAACCGACGTCGAACGGGTCAGGCGCTTGAGGGGTGTGATCGAACGGCCGACACACGTGATCGGAGGGTCGACACGGCTTCGGCGGCGGCCGAAGTGTGGTGGTCCTAGGTTCGGGGCATGGACGAATTCCGTGCGCTGCACGTCCCCGGTACCCCGCTCCTGCTGCCGAACGCCTGGGAGTTCGGCGTCGGCGCCCACCTCGTCGCGCAGGGGTTCCGCGCGCTCGGGACGACCAGCCTCGGCGTGTCGGCGGCGGCGGGGGAGCCGGACGGCGCGCCGTCGACGCGGGACACGACCGTCGCGCTGGCCGCCCGGCTGGCCCGGCTCGACGCGCTGGTCAGCGTCGACGTCGCCGACGGCTTCAGCGCGGACCCGGCCGCGGTCGCCGACCTGGCCGAAGAACTCGCCGCGGCGGGCGTGGTCGGCGTCAACCTCGAGGACGGCCGCGCCGACGGCTCCCTCGCCCCGGTCGACGTCCAGGCCGCCCTGGTCGCGGCCGTGAAGGAGCGGGCGCCGCGGCTGTTCGTCAACGCCCGCACCGACACCCACTGGGCGGGCGACCGCTCGGTGGCCGAAGCCGAGACGCGGGCGCGGGCGTACGTCGCGGCGGGGGCGGACGGCGTCTTCGTGCCCGGTCTCGCCGCGCCGGCCGACGTCGAGCGGCTCGTCGCCGTCGGGGTCCCGCTCAACCTGCTGTTCCTGCCCGGCAAGGTCACCCTGGCCGGGCTGGCGGAGCTGGGCGTCGCGCGGGTCAGCCTGGGCTCGCTGCCCTACCGGATGGCCCTGGCCGCGGCGGCCGAGACGGCGCTCGCGGTGCGCGACGGCCGTGACCTTCCCCTCACTCCGCCGTCCTACGCCGACGTCACCGCGTTCCTGTGAGAACCGGATCTGCTTGGCTCGGGGACATGCACGCCTTCGGAGCCGACTTCGCCGTCCCGTCCGGGTACCTGAACACGCCGAGCATGGGCATCCCGCCCGCGCCGGTCGCCGCGGCCGTGGCCGAGTCCGTCGAGAACTGGCGGACCGGCGCGAGCCGGCCGGCGGACTTCGACGAGGCCGTCGCCCGGTCGCGGGCCGGGTTCGCCCGGCTGCTCGGGGTCGACGCCGGGCGCGTCGCGATCGGCGCGTCGGCGTCGCAGCTGATCGCCAACGTCGCCGCCGCGCTGCCCGCCGGCACCCGCGTGCTCGCCGCCGAGGGCGACTTCACCAGCGTGACCTTCCCGTTCGCGGCGAACCCGGGTGTCACCGTCACCGAGGTGCCGCTCGACGACCTCGCCGCCCGGGTCGAGGGGCACGACGTCGTCGCGGTGAGCGTCGTCCAGTCCGCCGACGGCCGGATCGCCGACCTCCCCGCGCTGCGGGCCGCGGCCGAGGCCGCCGGCGCGGCGGTGCTGCTCGACGCGACCCAGGCCGCGGGCTGGCTGCCCTTGGACGTCGCCTGGGCCGACTGGGTCGTCGCGGCGGGCTACAAGTGGCTGCTCGCGCCGCGCGGCTGCGCGTGGCTGGCGGTGCGCCCGGACGCCCAGGACCGCACCCGCGCGGTCGCGGCGAACTGGTACGCGGGGGAGGACCCGTGGGCCACCGTCTACGGCCTCCCGCTGCGGCTGGCCGGCGACGCCCGCGCGTTCGACCTCTCACCCGTCTGGCTGGCCCAGGTGGGCGCGGCCGCCGCGCTGGAGTACCTCGGTGGGCTCGACCTCGCGCAGGTCGCGGCGCACGACATCGGCCTGGCGGACACGCTGCTGGAGAAGCTCGGCCGGCCGCCGCGGGGGAGCGCGATCGTGTCGCTCGAGGCCGACCCCGGACGGGTGGCCGCGGCCGGGATCGTCTCCGGGTTGCGCAACGGCAAGGTGCGGGTCGGCTTCCACCTCTACAACACCGCTGACGACGTCGAACGCGTCTTACACGCATTCGAGTGAACAGCTCAGCGGGCGTGAACTACCGTATGGCGTCGTGGTTGGTGCGCATTTCACCCCAGGCCCGTCCGACACGGCCCCGCTGGGCGCGGTTCCCCCGCAGCCCCGCCCGCCCGTGCCCGGCCCACCGAAGCGTGACACCCGGACCCTGGCACTCAGGGGCGCCGGGCTGGTCGCGATCGCCGTGATCTCCGGGCTGCTCTGGTTCCTGATCCGGCACGACTCGACGCCGGACGAGCCGACGGCGCAGCCGCCGGCCCACAGCACCGGGAAGTACACGTTCACGCCCGTCGCCGGGCCGGTGCGCTCCACCGACTGCGTCGCGAAGTCCTACGGCAAGACCAAGGACTTCTTCCAGGACAGCCCGTGCCAGTCGCTGGTCCGCGCGCTGTACACGACGGAGTCGGGCGGCGCGAAGGCGCTGGTGTCGGTGGTGCTGGTGGGATTGCCGGACTCGACCAAGGCGAAGGCGCTCAAGGCGCTGACCGAGCAGGACGGCACCGGCAACGTCACCGACCTGGTCCGGGACAAGACGTTCGCCGGCGCCGGCACCCCGAGCGTGAGCGGCGCCGACGCGGCGTACGCGTCCCGCGTCGAGGGCACGAACGTGACGATCGTGCTGGGCGACTTCTACGACAAGCACCAGGACAAGGCGCTGATCGACAAGATCGCCGAGGACGCGCTGCGCCTGTCGGCCGACTTCGGCTGAGCCCCTCTCGAAAGCCGTGAAGGCCTCCTTACCGGCCATAAGAGCCGGTAAGGAGGCCTTCACGGCTTTACCGGGTCAGCTCGCCTGGCCGGGCATGGCCACCGCCACCGGCTTCTCGCCGGCCTCGGAACGCCACGGCGTGCCGCGCCGCGAAGCCGCCACCAGCGCGTGCAGCGCCGTTTTGCGCAGGCCGACGTCGTCGGTGTGGTTCACCACGGCCAGCCACGCCGACGCGCAGTCGGCCTCCGCCGTCGCGACCACCAGCGCGGCCGACGCCGTGTCGGTCACCGGCTTCTTCGGGTTGTACGCGGCCTCCGGCGCGACCGGGGTCGCCCCGGCGCCCGCGAGCATCGTCTGCAGCAGGTCGCGGCGCAGCGCGTGTTCCGCGACGCCGCCCTTCTCCGCCTCCCCGAAGTCGGCCGGGAGGAACGCGCCGACCAGGCCGTACACCCAGACCGCGGCGTGCTCGGCGGCGAGCGCCTGCTGCAGCGGGTCGACGGCTTCGGCGGGGACGCCGCCGGGCGGGGCGGCCGCGGCGGGGGCGTCCTCGCCCGGGCCCAGCGCCGGGGTGGTGCGCTGCAGCGCCGCGCAGCCCGCGGCGATCGCGGCGACCATCCCGGCGCGGTAGCGCGGCAGGCCGCCGACGAGGTCCTCGGCCTGCTTGCGCGCGGTGGCCAGCCGCTCCTTCAGGTCGCCCAGCGCCGCCGCGGCCGGTGGCGACGCCGCCGACGGCGGTTTCGGCCGGTTCAGCCGGTCCACTTCGGACTTCAGGGCGGCCGCGTGCGCCGCGCGCGCGTCGGCGAGCTGGCCGGCGGCGTCGGCGTCCTTGCCCTTGGCCAGGGCACGCGCCGCCGCGGCGTCCGCGTCGGCGGCGGCCAGGAGCGGCTGCAGCGGGTCGGGGCTTTCGTCGTAGCCGGGCCCGCAGGCGGCCAGCGGCACGGCCAAAGCGGCCAGTGAGGCCACCGCCCCGAAGCGGAGGGCGGCACGGCGGGTCAGCTCGGTCGGTCTTCCGGTCACGTCGGCCCATCCTGCCAGGCCCCGGGGCGGGCCCGCCGCTCGCGCGTGGTGACAAGGCGACCGGATAAGCTGGTCCACCACCGACCCGTTCCCCAACCCCCACCCCGACCGAGGAGAGCCCCACGTGCCAGGAGAACTCGCCAGCCGGCTTCAGCCGATCGTGGCCGAAGCCGTCACCGCCGCGGGTTTCGACCTCGATTCGTTCGAGGTCCAGCAGGCCGGCCGGCGGCAGCTGGTCAAGGTCGTCGTCGACTCCGACGACGGCATCGGGCTGGACGAGGTCGCCGAGGTCAGCCGCAAGGTGGCGGCGGCGCTCGACGAGAACGAGCACGTGCTCGCGAGCGCGTACACGCTGGAGGTCACCTCGCCGGGCATCGAGCGCCCGCTGACCCAGCAGCGGCACTGGCGGCGCGCGCGGTTCCGCTTGGTCAAGGTCACCCCGGTCGAAGGTGACGCCTTCGTGGGCCGGGTCGGTCACGCGGGCGCGGACGCCGCCCGCCTCCTCGCCGGCGGCGAGCTCCGCGACGTCCGCTACGCCCAGGTGGCGAAGGCGGTCGTCGAGATCGAGTTCAAGCAGCCGCCCGCCGAGGATCTGAAACTGCTCGACGACGACGCGTCCGGCCTGACCGGCGCCGGTCAGGCCGAGACCGAGAAAACGGAGAAGGGGTCGAAGTGAACGTCGACATCGCCGCACTGAGGGCGATCGAACGGGACAAGGACATCCCCTTCGAAACGGTGATCGAGGCCATCGAGACGGCCTTGCTCACCGCGTACAAGCACACCGAAGGGCACCAGCCGCACGCCCGCATCGACATCGACCACAAGTCCGGCCTGGTGCGCGTGCTCGCGCGCACGCTGACCCACGACGGCGAGACCGACGAGGAGTGGGACGACACCCCCGAGGGGTTCGGCCGGATCGCCGCCACCACCGCGCGCCAGGTCATCCTGCAGCGGCTGCGTGACGCCGAGCACGAGAAGACCTTCGGCGAGTTCTCCACCAAGGAGGGCGAGATCGTCGCCGGCGTCATCCAGCGCGACGCCCGCGCCAACGCGCGCGGCATGGTCGTGGTCCAGGTGGGTGACACCGAGGGCGTGCTGCCGTCGGCGGAGCAGGTGGCCGGGGAGTCCTACGAGCACGGCAGCCGGATCAAGGCGTACGTGGTCACCGTCGCGCGCGGCAACCGCGGCCCGCAGATCACGCTCTCGCGCTCGCACCCCAACCTCGTGCGCAAGCTGTTCGCGCTGGAGGTCCCGGAGATCGCCGACGGGACGGTCGAGATCGCCGCCGTGGCGCGCGAACCGGGACACCGCACGAAGATCGCGGTGAAGTCCACCGTGGCGGGCGTGAACGCCAAGGGCGCCTGCATCGGCCCGGTCGGCGCGCGCGTGCGCAATGTGATGAGCGAGCTGGCCGGCGAGAAGATCGACATCATCGACTACTCGGAGGACCCGGCCCGGTTCGTGGGGAATGCCCTGTCCCCGGCGAAGGTTGTTTCCGTACGGGTCATGGACGAGCGGGGCAAGACCGCCCGCGTCGTGGTGCCGGACTTCCAGCTGTCGCTGGCGATCGGCAAGGAGGGCCAGAACGCCCGCCTCGCCGCCCGTCTGACCGGCTGGCGGATCGACATCCGCAGCGATGCCGCGCCGGTGGACGACGAGGGTGATCAAGACCACGCCGGTCCGTCGCGGCCCGCCGCGACAACCGGTTCGGCTGAGTGAAGGTCGAAGCGGTAGACTCTGGAGTGGTTCGAAGCCCGCGGCGGGTAGCCGAGCGCCAGCCCCACCGAGAATCCCCGGTGCGGACTTGTGTCGGTTGCAAGCGGCGGGCCTTGATCGGTGAGCTGCTGCGCGTGGTCGCGGTGGCCGGACGGGTGGTCGTCGACGGACGTCGTCGGCTCCCGGGCCGGGGGGCGTGGTTGCACCCCGACGCGGACTGTCTGGCCAAAGCCGAACGGCGGCGGGCTTTCCCGAGGGCCTTGCGGGCCCCGGGAGCGCTCGACGTCCGGGAGGTCCGCGGGTACGTCGAGCACGCCACGCATCACGAAGCCGGGACGTCCCCGGCTCCGCGAGGAACGAAGGAAGCAGGTCGACCCGTCATGAGTCAGCCGTGAAGCTGAAGCCATGAACGCGAGACAATAAGGACGAGGTCAGCGGGTTCCCCGCCTGGCCTCCCCTAGATGAGGAGAGCTGTGCCAGGCAAGGCCCGCGTACACGAGCTCGCTAAGGAGCTCGGCATCACCAGCAAGGACGTGCTCGCCAAGTTGAAGGAACAGGGCGAATTCGTCAAATCCGCGTCGTCCACGGTCGAGGCGCCCGTCGCCCGCCGGCTGCGCGACGCGTATGCGCCCAAGGGCGCCAAGAAGCCCGGCCCGACCCCCGGTCCGTCGGCGCGCCCGGGACCCCCGGCCGCCAAGCCGGGCGCTCCCGCGCCGAAGCCCGCGACGCCCGCTCCCCAGCAGCAGGCACCCGTCGTGCAGGCCGCCCCCGCGGCGGCCCCGCAGCAGCAGGCCCCGGCCTCGAAGCCGGCCGCCGCACCGGGCAACCGCCCGGCCGGTCCCGGCCCCCGGCCCGGCCCGCGTCAGCAGCCGGCCGCGCCCGCTCCGCAGGAGCAGGTCCCGGCGGCTGCCGGTGGGCAGACCCCAGCAGCGCCGGCCGCACCCCCCAAGCAGGAGACCCCGGCCGCGCCCGCTCCGCAGGGCAACACCGGTTCGGTCGTCCCGCCGAAGCCGCAGGGCCCCAAGCCCGGCGGTCCGAAGCCCGGTCCGCGCACCCCGCGGGTCGGCAACAACCCGTTCGGTGTCGGTTCCGGCGCCCCGCCGCGTCCGCAGGGCCCGCGTCCCGGTGGCGGCGGCCAGGGCGGCGACACCCGCCCGCCGCGTCCCGGTGGGACCGGTGGCGGCGGTGACCGTCCGGCTCCGCGTCCCGGTGGCGGCGCCGGTGGCAACCGGCCGAGCCCGGGCAACATGCCCCCGCGCCCGAACCCCGGCATGATGCCGGGCCGCACGCAGCGCCCGGCCGGTCCCGGTGGCGGCGCTCGCGGTGGTCCCGGTGGCGGTGCCCGTGGCGGCCCCGGCGGCGGCGCTCGTGGCGGTCCCGGTGGCGGCGGCGGCGGTTTCCGCGGCGGCCCCGGTGGCGGCGGCGGTGCCGGTGGCGGCTTCCGTCCCGGTGGCGGCGGCGGTGGCGGCGGTGGTTTCCGTCCCGGTGGCGGCGGCCCCGGTGCCGGTGCCCCGGCCGGTGGCGGCGGCGGTTTCCGCGGTGGCGGCGGCCGTGGTGGCCCCGGTGGCCGTGGCGGCACGGCGGGTGCCTTCGGGCGTCCGGGTGGTCCCTCGCGCAAGGGTCGCAAGTCGAAGCGGCAGAAGCGCCAGGAGTACATGGACAACATGCAGGCGCCCAGCGTCGGCGGCGTCCGCTTGCCCAAGGGGCAGGGCGAGACGATCCGGCTGCCGCGTGGCGCTTCGCTGACCGACTTCGCCGAGAAGATCGACGCCAACCCGGCTTCGCTGGTGCAGGTGCTCTTCCACCTCGGCGAGATGGTCACCGCGACGCAGTCCGTGTCGGACGACATCCTCGAGCTGCTCGGCGGCGAAATGAACTACCACGTTCAGGTCGTCAGCCCCGAGGAGGAGGACCGCGAGCTGCTGGAGACCTTCGACATCACCTACGGCGACGACGCGGGTGGCGAAGAGGATCTGCAGGTCAGGCCGCCGGTCGTGACCATCATGGGTCACGTCGACCACGGTAAGACCCGGCTGCTCGACACGATCCGGAAGACGAAGGTCCGCGAGAGCGAGGCCGGCGGCATCACGCAGCACATCGGTGCGTACCAGATCGAGACCGAGCTCGAGGGCAACCCGCGCTTGATCACCTTCATCGACACCCCGGGCCACGAGGCGTTCACCGCCATGCGTGCCCGTGGTGCCAACTCGACCGACATCGCGGTGATCGTGGTGGCGGCCGACGACGGTGTGATGCCGCAGACGGTCGAGGCGATCAACCACGCGCAGGCCGCCAAGGCCCCGATCGTGGTCGCGATCAACAAGATCGACAAGGAAGGCGCGAACCCGGACAAGATCCGGCAGCAGCTGACCGAGTACAACCTCGTGGCCGAGGAGTACGGCGGCGACACGATGTTCGTCGAGATCTCCGCGCGGCAGAACATCAACATCGACGGTCTGCTCGAGGCGATCCTGCTGACCGCCGACGCCGCTCTGGACCTCCGGGCCAACCCGGACATGGAGGCCCAGGGTGTCGCGATCGAGGCGCACCTCGACCGCGGCCGCGGCCCGGTGGCCACCGTCCTGGTCCAGCGCGGCACGCTGCGCGTCGGTGACTCGGTCGTGGCGGGTGACGCCTACGGCCGCGTCCGCCGGATGGTCGACGAGCACAACGTCGACGTCACCGAGGCGCTGCCGTCGCGTCCCGTCCAGGTCATCGGGTTCACCTCGGTGCCGGGTGCGGGCGACACCTTCCTGGTGGTCGACGAGGACCGCGTCGCCCGGCAGATCGCCGAGCGCCGTTCCGCTCGTACGCGCAACGCGCTCAACGCGTCGCGTCGCAAGCGGGTCAGCCTCGAGGACCTCGACTCCGCCCTGAAGGAGACGAACAGCCTCAACCTGATCATCAAGGGTGACAACTCGGGTACCGTCGAGGCCCTCGAGGCATCGCTGCTGCAGCTGGACGTCGGCGACGACGTCGAGCTGAACGTGGTGCACCGCGGCGTCGGTGGCGTGACCGAGTCGGACATCGACCTGGCGACCGCGTCCGACGCGATCGTCCTCGGGTTCAACGTCCGCGCCCAGGGCAAGGCGACCGAGCGGGCCACCCGCGAGGGCGTCGACGTCCGGTACTACACGGTCATCTACCAGGCGATCGACGAGATCGAGCAGGCCCTCAAGGGCATGCTCAAGCCCGAGTACGAAGAGGTCGAGCTGGGCCGCGCGGAGGTTCGCGAGGTCTTCAAGTCCTCCAAGATCGGCACGATCGCGGGTTGCCTGGTCATGTCCGGCGAGATCCGGCGCAATGCGCGCGCCCGGCTGCTGCGCGACGGCACTGTCGTCGCGGAGAACCTGCCGGTCAGCTCGCTGCGGCGGTTCAAGGACGACGTGGTCGAGGTCCGCGAGGGCTACGAGTGCGGTCTGACGCTCGGTTCGTACGGCGACCTCAAGGTCGGCGACTCGATCGAGACGTACGAGCAGCGCGAGAAGCCGCGGGCGTAAGGCGTCCGGTCCCGGGGTGCGGTTTCGGTCGCACCCCGGGGCTTTCGCTTCCCATTCCTACAACACCACCACCATTGCCTATGTACGTCGGAGCTCTTGAGCTCGACATCCTGCTCGGCGACGTCCATTCGCTGAAGCAGAAGCGATCCGTGGTCCGGCCGGTGCTGGCCGAGGTGCGCAAGCGCTTCGCCGTGTCGGTGGCCGAAGCCGGTCACACCGACCTGCACCGGCGGACCCTCATCGGGGTGGCCGTGGTCGCCGAAGGTGGCGAGCACGTCCGTGACGTGCTCGACTCGTGCGAGCGCTACGTGGCGAGCAGGCCGGAGTTCGAACTGCTCTCCGCCCACCGCCGGCTGCTCGGCCCAGACGACTGATTTTCTCGAGGAGAAAGACATGGCTGATCCTGCTCGGGCCCGCAAGCTCGCCAAGCGGATCTCGCAGATCGTGGCGTCCGCGATCGAGCACGAGGTCAAGGACTCCCGGCTGGACTACGTGACCGTCACGGACACGAAGGTCACCGGCGACCTGCACGACGCCACGGTGTACTACACGGTGCTCGGCGAGAAGCTGGACATCCCCCCGGACTTCGCCGGTGCCGCCGCCGCGCTCGAATCGGCGCGCGGCATGCTCCGCACGATGGTCGGGCAGGGCACCGGGGTGCGCTACACCCCGACCCTGACGTTCGTGGCCGACACGATCCCCGAAGAGTCGAAGCGCATCGAGGCCCTGCTCGAAAAGGCCCGTGAGGCCGACGCGGAGGTCGCCCGGCGGTCGGCGGGGGCCCAGCACGCGGGCGAACCCGACCCGTACAAGGCCCCCCGCGAAACCGAGGACGAGGACGAAGACGAGCCGGCGGCGGAGGAGAGCCGGGGCTGACCCGGTGCTCTCCCGTCGCGGCCTGCTCGCCGGCAGCGCACTCGCGCTGCTGGCGGGCTGCTCGCCGGCCCCCTCCGGTCCGCCGCCCGGCCCGCCCGCGACGGCACCCCCGACCGGCCCGACACCGCTGAGCGCGCCCGTCACCGTGCAGCGGATGCACTCGGCGGCCCGCGGCACCGACGTCGAACTGGTCCTGATCACCCCCGGCGGCGTCCCGGCCTCGGGCCTGCCGGTGTGCCTGGCCCTGCACGGCCGTGGCGCCCGCGCCCGGACGTTCCTCGACCTCGGCGTCCCCGAGGCGCTCACCAAGGCCGTGCGCGCGAGTGTCCCGCCGTTCGCGATCGCCGCACCCGACGGTGACCACTACTGGGTGAACGTCGGCGGCGACGACGACCCGCAGCGGATGCTGTCCGAAGAACTCCCCGCCTGGCTCACCCAGCGCGACCTCAAGGCGCCCGCGGCGGTGTTCGGCATCTCGATGGGCGGCTTCGGCGCCCTCCGCTTCGCCCGCGCCCACCCGGACCTGAAGGCGACGGCCGTGGCGAGCGCGGCCCTGTTCGTCAGCTGGCCGGACGCCCGCGCCCGCAAGGTGTTCGCCGACGAGGCCGGCTGGCGCGCGGAGGAACCGCTGCTGCACCCGGCCGATGTGCACGGCACGAACCTGGGCGTGTGGTGCGGCGAGTCCGACCCGTTCCTGGGCGCCGACCGCAAGCTGGTGAACGCGGTCTCGCCGGCCGTGGCGCGGTTCTCGCCGGGGAAGCACGAAGACGCCTTCTGGCGCGGTGTCCTGCCCGAGGTGCTCGAGTTCGCCGGGCGGCGGATCACCCCAGCTGGCTGATGCGGACCATGGTGCCCGCCGGGTCGCGGAACGCGCAGTCGCGGACGCCGTAGGGCTGGTCCATCGGCTCCTGGACGACGTCGGCGCCGCTCGCCTGGACCTGGTCGAACGTGCCCGCCAGGTCCGAGGACGCGAGCACGATCGACGCGTAGCTGCCCTTGGCCATCAGCTCGGCGATCGTGCGGCGCTCGTCGTCGGTCAGGCCCGGGTCGGCGGCCGGCGGGTGCAGCACGATCGACGTGTGCGGCTGATCGGCCGGGCCGACCGTGATCCAGCGCATGTCCCCGTACCCCACGTCGTTGCGCACCTCGAAGCCCAGCGCGTCGCGGTAGAACGCGAGCGACTTCTCCGGGTCTTCGGCGGGGAGGAACGTGTGCTGGATGATGAGGTTCATGCTGCTCACGATAGGTGCGAGCGGGTGGGCGTCGCTTCTCGATTCCTGATCGGCCGCATGACCTGCTTGGCCAGGCAGGTCGGGATGCCCTCGCCGTCGCCGGCCGCCAGGCGCTTGTAGGCGCTCGGCGAGATGCCGACCAGCTCGGAGAACCGCGTGCTGAACGTCCCGAGCGACGAGCAGCCGACCGCGAAGCAGACCTCCGTGACCGACAGGTCGCCCCGCCGCAGCAGGGTCATGGCTCGCTCGATGCGCCGGGTCATCAGGTAGCTGTAGGGCGACTCGCCGAAGGCGGCGCGGAACTCGCGGCTCAGGTGGCCCGCCGAGAGGTGGACGCCGCGCGCCAGCGCCTCGACGTCCAGCGGCTGCGCGTAGTCCCGGTCGATCCGGTCGCGGACACGGCGCAGCAGCACGAGTTCGCGCAGGCGCGCGTCCGATTTGCCGGTCACGCAGTCAGCATGCCCGCTCGATCGCGTCACCGCAAAGGCGGCCGCCGAGCGAACAGGATCGCTTGCGGAACGTCATCATCGGGGTTCAGCAGCCACTCCGCCTCGATCTCGAACCCCGCGTCGCGGGCGAGCGCGCCGACCCGTTCCGGGCGCCGGCGGTGGACGTGGACCTTCATCGGGTGGCCGCCGTAGCCCTGGGTCTTCAGCGTGGCCGAGTCGCCGACGTGGTAGCCGATCACCAGCCGGCCGCCCGGGCGCAGCACCCGGTGGAAGTGGCCCAGCACGCCGGGAACCGCTTCGTCCGGGACGTGGATCAGCGACCAGAACGCGAGCACCCCCGCGACGGAGGCGTCCGGGCGGGGCAGGTCCGTCATCGAGCCCACCTCGAACCCGACGTCGGGGTAGGCCTCGCGGGCCAGCTCGATCATCGACGGCGAGAGGTCGACGCCCGACGCGTCGAGGCCGAGGGAAACCAGGTGGGCGGTGAAGTGCCCCGGGCCGCAGCCGACGTCCACGACCGGGCCGTCGGCCCGCTCGGCGAACAGGGCTAGCGCCGCCCGCAGGTACGGCTGGGTCGTGACGGCGTCGCGCACGATGCCGGCGTAACTCGACGCCACCGTGTCGTACGACGTGCGCGTGTCCGCGAGCCAGCCGGTCACGGCAGCGGGTGGGCGGCCGGGGCCCGCAGGCCGTCGAGGACCAGGGCGAGCCCGCGCCGCCAGTCCGGGGTCGCCGTCGCCGCCGCGAACACCACGGCGAGGTCCATCGTGCGGAAGTCCGGCCGCAGCGCACCGGCGTCCTGCGCCCGCTTGACGATCCGGTCCATCCGGGAACCGTTGGCGCGCTTGGCTTTTTCGAGGCCCGAGGCCGGGTCGAACGTCCGCGAGCACACCTCGGTGAAGCCGCGGTCGGTCACCTGCATCCGCACCGACCGCTCGAGGTAGAGCACGAAGCCGTCCCACGGGTCCGCGCACGCGAGGGCCTCGTCGCTGATCGCCTGCGCTTGTTCCAGCGTCGGCAGGAACGCGGCTTCGACGAGGTCGGCGCGGGTCGGGAAGCGGTTGTAGAGCGTGCCGATCGCGACCTCGGCGCGGCGGGCGATCTCGTCGAGCGGGGCATCGACGCCCTTGGCGCCGAACACCGCCCGTGCGGCCGCCACCAGCGCCTCGCGGTTGCGCCGGGCGTCCGCGCGCAGGGGGCGCTGCTCCACCGTCATCATGCGGAGTGTAGTCGTCCGCGCCGCTTCCCGATCGGAACCTCGCACAGCCCACGCCGGGCGGCCACCGGGAGCACAATGGGGTGAGCGGGCTCGGTCCGCACCGAGGCGGGCAGACGAGGGAGGTCGGTACATGCACTCCGATCTGACCCCGTCGGGCCGCACCGGGGTCCTCCTCGTCGGCACCCGCGGGCCGCACGGTCCCGGGGAGGTGCTGATCCGGATCCGGGGCGGGCTGGAAACCTTCCTGGCCTGGTCCGACACGGCGCTGCCGAAGGGGACGACCGTGCTGGTCGTCGAAACCCGCGGCCGGCGCACGGTCGACGTCGTGGCGTGGGACGTCCCGGAAAGCACCGCGGAACCCACGCCGGAAACCACTTCCTAGTGTTCGTCTAAGGACAGCCGATGTTCGGTTATCGCGTGCCGGCCCCCAACGAGGCGATGCTCATTTCGGGCGGCAAGAGCAGCAAGGGCGCGTCGCCGTTCCGGGTCGTCACCGGGCACGGCGCTTTTGTCATGCCGGTGTTCCGTAAAGTCCGGTTCCTGACGCTTTCGATGTGCGAAGCCGAAGTGACCGAAGTGTGCGTGACGAAACAGGCCATCGCCCTGACCGTGCGGGCGGTGATCGCGTTCAAGGTCGGCAACGACACCGAAAGCATCGTCAACGCCGGCCAGCGGTTCCTCTCCGACCAGGACCAGATGTCCGTGCTGACCGGCCGCATCTTCTCCGGTCACCTGCGCTCGATCATCGGGTCGATGACGGTCGAGGAGATCATCACCGAGCGGCAGAAGCTGGCCACCGAGGTGCTGGACGGCTCGGCGGTGGAAATGGCGAAGATCGGCCTTTCCGTCGACGCGCTGCAGATCCAGTCGATCGACGACATGAAGCTCGGCTACATCGCCGCGATGGCCGCGCCGCACAACGCCGCCATCCAGCGGGACGCCCAGATCGCCCAGGCCGTGGCGAACAAGAGGGCGGCGGAGGCCGAGCAGGAGTCCCAGCGGACCCAGGCGGCGTACGTCCGGCAGACGTCGATCGTGCAGGCGCAGTACCGCGCCGAGGTCGAGGCGGCGCAGGCGGAGGCGGCCCAGGCGGGGCCGCTCGCGCAGGCGAAGGCGCAGCAGGAGGTCATCGACGCGCGGACCGTGCTGGCCGAGCGCGAGGCCGAGCTGCGCCAGCAGCAGCTGGTGGCCGAGGTCATCAAGCCGGCCGACGCGGAGGCCGAGCGGATCCGCATCCTGGCCGTGGCCGACGCCGAGAAGATGCGCGTGCAGGCGGAAGCGGCGGCGTCGAACAACCGCGTCGCGCTCGACCGGATGCTCATCGACCAGCTGCCGCTGATCGTCAAGGAGGCCGGGCGCGGCCTGGCCGGTGCGAACGTCAACATCCTCAACGGCGCCGACGGCCTGGGCGAGATGGCCGCGGGCCTCGTCGGCCAGGGACTGTCCATCCTGGACTCGGTGAAGCGCGGGCTGAGCCCCTCGCCGGCCCCCGCGCCCGCGGCTTCCCCGGAGAGCAACGGAAAGGCCATCACCGCGAAGCCCAGCGAGGCGACGCAGTCTTAGCCCGGTGCCGCGGGCCCGAGCGGCGACGGGCCCGCGGCACCCGGATCACTTGCGGGGCAGCCCCTGCGGGTTGATCTCCGACGCCGGCAGCCCTTCCGACGTCAGGTTCCAGCGCTTGAGGACCTCGGCGTACCGGCCGCTCTTGATCACCGTGTCCAGCGCCTGCTGCAGGGCGTTCACGAGGCCGTTGCCCTTCTTGGTCATCGCCGCGATGTCGGCCTCGATCGTGCCGCCGCCGGACACCGAGCCGACGATCTTCGTCTTGCCCTCGACGGCGACGTGGTAGGCCGAGGTCGGGTTGGGCCCGACGTAGGCGTCGATCCGGCCCGACTGCAGCGCCAGGTAGTAGTCCGAGGTCGCCTGGTAGTACTGGAACTTCACCGGGGCCAGCCCGGCGGTCTTGTTCTGCTGGTCCCAGCGCAGCAGGATCTGCTCCTGGTTCGTCCCGGCGCCGACGCCGACGGTGAGCCCGGCGATGTCCTTCGCCTCGCGCACCGTGGTGTTCTTGTCGTTTCGCACCTCGAACGCGATGGTGTCCTTGCGGTAGGTCGCGAAGTCGTACTTGTCCTTGCGCTCCTCGGTCACCGTGATGTTCGAGAACCCCGCGTTGTACTGGCCGTTGTCGACGGACAGGAACAGGTTCTCCCACGACGTCGCCTGCAGGTCGAGCTTCAGCCCGAGGACGTCGGCGACGAGCGACGCGACGTCCGGCTCGACGCCGATGACCGTCTTGTCGTCGTCCGCGCGGAACGACAGCGGCGGCGTGCCGTTGCCGGTGGTGCCGACGACCAGCGTGCCGCGGGCCCGGATCGCCGCCGGGACGAGCGCGGCGATCGCGTCGACCTTGGCGGCGTGGACGCGGTTCTGGTTCGCGGTGATGTTGACGCCGCCCGGCTGGGCCGCCGGTTCCGTGGCCGCTTCGGGACTGCCGCACGCGGTGAGCGCGAAGGCCGACGCGAGCAGGAGGACGCGCAGTTTCATCGTTTTCATCAAAGGACTTTCTCCACGAAGGCCCGGGTGCGGGCGTGCTGGGGGTGGTCGAGGACGGCTTCGGGTGAGCCCTGTTCGACGACGCGGCCGGCGTCGAGGAACACGACGGTGTCGGCGACTTCGCGGGCGAAGCCCAGTTCGTGGGTGACGACGACCATCGTCGTCCCCGATTTCGCGAGGTCCCGGATGACCGCGAGGACCTCGCCGACGAGCTCGGGGTCCAGCGCCGACGTCGGTTCGTCGAACAGCAGGACGTCCGGGTCGAGGGCCAGCGCCCGCGCGATCGCGACGCGCTGCTGCTGGCCGCCGGAGAGCCGGCGCGGGTACTGGCCCGCCTTGTCGGCGAGCCCGACCCGGTCCAGCAGCTCCCGGGCGCGGACCTCGGCCTCGCCGCGCGGCCGGCGTTGCGCCGAGATCGGCGCCTCGACGACGTTCTCCAGCACGGTCAGGTGGCCGAACAGGTTGAAGTTCTGGAAGACGAACCCGATCCGGGTGCGCTGCTTGAGGATCTCGCGTTCCTTGAGCTCGTGGAGCCGGTCGCCGGCCCGGCGGTAGCCCATGAGCTCGCCGCCGACGCTGATGAACCCGCGATCGGCCCGCTCCAGGTGGTTGATCAGCCGCAGCAGCGTCGACTTGCCGGACCCGGACGGTCCCAACAGGACGGTCACTTCGCCTTGGCGCACCTGGAGATCGACTCCGTCGAGCACGGTCAGCGGGCCGAAACTCTTGTGCACGCCCCGGACGTCCACCATGAACTCCGCGCTCATGACCGCCCCCAGACCGCGCGCAGGCGCTGCAGCGGGGTCGGCGGCAACGTGCGGAGCGCGCCGCGGGCGTAGTACCGCTCGACGTAGAACTGGGCGACCGAGAGCACCGACGTCAGCGCGAGGTACCAGAAGGTGGCCACCAGCAGCAGCGGGATGACCCGGCCGCTGCGGGTGTAGATGACCTGGACCTGGTAGAACAGCTCGGGCAGCGCCATCACGTAGACCTGCGAGGTGGCCTTCAGCAGGCCGACGATCTCGTTGGCGGCGGTCGGCACGATCGTGCGCATCGCCTGCGGCAGCACGATCCGGCGGAACTGCCGCCCGGCCGGGATGCCGAGCGCCGCGGCGGCCTCGCGCTGGCCGGCGTCCACCGAGAGGAACCCGGCGCGGACGATCTCCGAGGCGTACGCGCCCTGGTGCAGCGCGAGCCCGAGCCCGGCGGCGAGGAACGGCGGGATGAGGCTCATCGTGCCGACCGAGACGAACGACGGCCCGAACGGGACGCCGAAGGAGATCTCGTTGTAGAGGATCGCGAGGTTGTACCAGAACAGCAGCTGGAGAATGAGCGGGACGGACCGGAAGATCCACGTGTAGGTCCAGGCGACCGCGCGCAGCAGCGGATTCCGGGAAATGCGCATGAGCGCGAGCACGGTGCCGAGCAGGAATCCGGCGACCACGCCGAACGCCGTCAGTTCCAGGGTGAGCAGCACGGCGTCGAGCACCGATTTCTGGAACAGGTACTTCGAGAAGGTCGGCCAGTCGAACGCCGTGTTGGTCACCAGCGCGTGGCCCGCCATCGCGACCAGCACCGCGACGATCGCGGCGGCCACCCAGGTCAGCGGGTGCCGCGCGGGCACGATCTTCAGCGATTCCTCCGGCGCCGTCAAAGGTGCGGGCCGGGTGCCGACGTCGCTGGTCACCGCGATCCCACGGACGCGGGAAGCGCTTTCGAGAACCGCAGCCGGGTGACCGGCACGGCGTCGACGTCGAAGTGCGGCGTGTACCCGGTGGCCAGGTAGAGCGCGCGGGCCTCGGGCTGGCTCGGGCCGGTGGTCAGGTGGATCCGGCGGTACCCGCGGAGCGCGATCTCGGCCTCCAGCTCGGCGACGACGCGGCGGCCGAGCCCGTGGCCGCGGTGCGCGCGGTGCGTCCAGATCCGCTTGAGCTCGGCGGTGTCGTCGTCGTAGCGCTGGAACGCCCCGCCCGCGACGGCGCGCCGGTCGTGGAGCAGCACCAGCAATCCGCCGTTCGGCGGCGCGAAATGCTCCGCCGGGTATTCCCGCAGTTCGAAATGGACGTCGGCGAGCACGCGGTGGTAACGCGTCGAATATTCACGGGCCAGGTCGGCGAGCAACGGCCGGACCCGCGGATCTGACTGGGCGACCCAGACGGATTCGGGCATGACGACACCTGTTCGGGGAAAAGAACGAGGAGGAAAAGCGCCTGCCCAAAACGCGGGGGCGCTTTCCGTTGACGTCGTCGACTTTAGGAACCCGGGCCGAGCCGGGTCAACGAGCCGCCGTCCGGTTCCAGATCCTGGACGGCGGCTTTCAGAAAGCGGGCTTGGCGGCTACGACGAGGTCGCGCAGGATGGCTTGGTCCACCCGGTGGGCGAACTCTTCGTAGGGCCCGCCTTCGCGGACGTCGAGGCCGGCCTTCGCCAGGATCGCGACCAGCTCTTCGCGCGGCAGGACGATGGTGTTCCACGAGATGCCGAGCGCGCCGCCGGGCTTGAGGACGCGGGTCCACACCGGGATCGCCGCGGCCAGCAGGTCGCGCGGGCTGCGTTGCAGGCCCGCGTCGCGGTGGCTGCCGTGCTGGACGCCGTACGGGGCGTCCGTGACGATCACGTCGGCGGAGTTCGCGCGCAGGACCTCGTCCGTCGTCAGCGTGTCCGCGTTGAAGTAGGCGAGCTTGCGGGTGTCGCCCGCCTTGTAGTCCTCTTTGGTGAACGCGTACTCGATGTCGAGACGGCGGCCGAGGCGGGCCTTGTTGCGGCGCAGCACGCCCGACTCGGCGGTGTGCTTCACTCGCTTGTTCCGCAGCCACGTCTTGATGAACGCCTCGTACGCCTCGAAGTCCTTGGCGTCGACGTCCAGGCCGGTGGCGTGCAGGCCGTACATGATCGCGTGGTTGAGCGTGGTGCCGCGGCCGCACAGCGGGTCGAGCAGGTACCGCGGCCTGTCCGAGGCGGGGTCCGCGGTGGCCAGCAGCGTGATGTTCAGCAGCAGCTTCGTGAACGACTCGTTGGTCTTGCCCGCGTACTTCTGGATGGTCAGCAGGTCCGAGTCGGCCTTCGCGAGCGGCGTCACCTGCACCGGGCGCAGCACGTCGCCGGCCAGCTCGAACAGGGCGTACAACGACGACAGGTTCGACAGCAGCGCGAGGTCGCGTTCGCCGAGCGGCGCGGAGCTGGTGAAGCGGACGTAGCCGACGCCGCCGAGCTCGACGTCCTCGATCCCGGACAGCTCGGCCGCCAGGGCCGTGCCGAACACCGCCAGCTCGGCGCGCAGCAGCGCGGGGGAGGAGGCGGCGTAGACCCGGTTGGCGGACGGGTGGACCAGGATCACGTACTCGGACATCCCGCAGAGCGTAGCGTGACGCACCGTGACCTCCACTTTGGCGCAGGACATCGCGGCCGCGGCCGCACTGCTCGCGACGGCCACCGACGTGACGGTGCTCGGGCACGTCCGCCCCGACGCGGACGCGCTGGGCAGCGCGCTCGCCCTCGGCCGGGCCCTGCTCCAGCGCGGCGCCCGGGTGCGCGTCTCCTTCGGCGAGCCCGACGAGGCCCCCGAGACGCTCCGCTGGCTCGACGAGGACGGCCTGCTCACCCACCCGGACGACCTGCCCGCGACCGAGGCGTTGCTGGTCTGCGTCGACACGCCGGTGCCGCAGCGGCTGGGCCGGCTCGCCGGGCGCGTCGGGGCGGCCGGGCGGGTGCTGGTGATCGACCACCACGCGACCAACACGTTCTACGGCACCCACCACGTCGTCGACGAGAGCGCCGAGGCCAGCGCGATCCTGGTGTTCCGGGTCCTCGACGCGCTGGGCGTCGAGCCGGACGAGCCGATCGCGCGCGGGCTCTACGCCGGGATCGTCACCGACACCAGCGGGTTCCGCCGGGCGAGCCCGGAGACGCACCGGATGGCGGCGCGGCTGCTGGCGGCGGGCGTCGACCCCGAGGCCGTGGTGCGGCGGATCGTCGACGAGCGGCCGTTCGCCTGGCTGCCGATGCTGTCCTCGGTGCTGGCGGCCGCCGAGCTCGAGCCGGAAGCCGCGCAGGGCAAGGGTTTCGTGCACACGATCGTCGGCGTCGACGCCGCGGCCACCGTGCGGGCCGAGGAGGTCGAGTCGGTCATCGACGTCGTCCGCTCGGTGCGCGAGGCCGCCGTCGCGGCGGTGCTCAAGCAGGACCCGGCCGACCCGCGGCAGTGGCAGATCTCGTTGCGCTCCATCGGGATCGACGTCTCCGCGGTGGCCGCCGAGTTCGGCGGCGGCGGGCACCGGCAGGCCGCGGGGTGCACGATCGCGGGCCCCGCCGAGGACGTCCTGGCCGGCCTGCGCGCCGCGCTGGAGCGGGCGCCGCTGCTCTAGGGTCGCGATTCCCGCCGGCCGGAAACTGTCGGTGCCGGCGGTTAGAGTCCGGTTCGTGGTGAACGTGGCGGAGAACGAGCGGGTCCCGGCGAAGCGGGTCCTGGGGCTGGCCGTGCCGGCGCTGGGCGTGCTGGCCGCCGAGCCGTTGTACGTGCTGGTCGACACGGCGGTCGTCGGCCACCTCGACGCGCTGTCGCTGGCCGGGCTCGCGCTCGGCGGCGTCGTGCTGTCCCAGGTGTCGAGCCAGCTGACGTTCCTGTCCTACGGCACGACCTCGCGCACCGCCCGCCTGCACGGGGCCGGGCGCCGGGCCGACGCCGTCCGCGAAGGCGTCCAGGCGACGTGGCTGGCGCTGTTCGTCGGGCTCTTCGTGCTGGTCGCCGGGCAGCTGCTGGCCTGGCCGGTCGCACGGGCGCTGTCGGGCAGCGACGAGATCACGAGCGCGGCCGTGTCGTGGCTGCGGATCGCGTTGTTCGGGGCGCCGTTGATCCTGGTCACCATGGCCGGCAACGGCTGGATGCGCGGGGTGCAGGACGCCGTCCGGCCGCTGCGGTACGTGCTGGCGGGCAACGGGATCTCGGCCGTGCTGTGCCCGGTGCTCGTCTACGGGGCCGGGCTCGGCCTGGAGGGCTCGGCGATCGCGAACGTCGTCGCGCAGGTGATCTCCGCGTCGCTGTTCTTCGCGGCCCTGGTGCGCGAGAAGGTGGCTCTGCGGCCCGACTTCCGGGTGATGCGCGCCCAGCTGGGCCTCGGCCGCGACCTGGTGCTGCGCAGCCTCGGGTTCCAGCTGTGCTTCGTCTCGGCGGCGGCCGTCGCGGCCCGGACGTCGACCGAGGCGGTCGGCGCGCACCAGGTGGTGCTGCAGCTGTGGGTGTTCCTCTCGCTGGTCCTGGACTCGGTCGCGATCGCGGCGCAGTCCCTGGTCGGGGCCGCCCTCGGCGCGGGCTCGGCCCGGCAGGCGCGCGGCGTCGCCACGCAGATCACGCGCTACGGGCTGCTGATGGGGTGCGTCCTGGGCGTGCTGTTCGCGGCCCTGTCGTGGGTGCTGCCACGCGCGTTCACGGCCGACCCGGGTGTGCTGGCCGAGGTCCCGCACGCGTGGTGGTTCTTCGTGGCGCTGCAACCGATCGCGGGCGTGGTGTTCGCCCTGGACGGCGTGCTGCTGGGCGCGGGCGACGCGGCGTTCCTCCGCAACGCGACGCTCGGCAGCGCGGCCCTGGGCTTCCTCCCGCTGATCTGGGCGTCCCTCGGCTTCGGCTGGGGCCTCACCGGCATCTGGACCGGCCTCTCGCTCTTCATGGTCCTGCGCCTGGTGGCGGTGCTGGTCCGCTGGCGCTCGGGCACCTGGGCGGTGACCGGCGCGATCCGCCCCGCCTGACCTCGTTCCGCGTGATCGAGCGGCCGACTCGCGTGATCAGAGAGTCGACTCGCGTGATTGAAGGGTCGACACGCCGGGCGCAGGCGCCCCGTGACTTCAGCGACACCGCCGCCGCGCGCAGCCGTTCGCGAGGCCGATTCCGCTGAGGTCACCGGCCACGCGCAAAACATGAATCCGATTCGGGAAAGCCGGTGAACCGTGTGGTGAACGCCACCGGGGTAACGGCTATGTTTCCTCGTTGCTCAGGGGCTACAAGTAGTGGGGACGGCAGTGAGGGCGTCCCGTACCGAAAGCCCCTAGTCACTGGAGGTTCCCGTGCCGCCCGCCACCGGCCGCGCCACCGCCCGGTCCTGGCTCATCTGGTCCGCCGCCGTCACCGTCTACCTGCTCGCGGTGTTCCACCGCACCTCCTTCGGCGTCGCCGGGCTGCAGGCGGCCGAGCGCTTCGGCGTCGGCGCGGCCGCGCTCGGCACGTTCACCGTGCTGCAGGTCGGCGTCTACGCCGCGATGCAGATCCCGACCGGCGTCCTGGTCGACCGCTACGGCCCGCGCCGCGTGCTCACCGTCGCCGTGCTGATCCTCGGGACCGGCCAGATCCTGCTCGGCGTCGCGCACTCCTACGGCCTCGGCCTGCTCGCCCGCGGCGTGCTGGGCCTCGGCGACGCGCTCACCTTCGTCAGCGTGCTGCGCCTGGTCGCGGCCCACTTCCCGGGCCGCCAGTACGCGCTGCTGACGTCGTTCACCGCGGCCGTCGGCTACATCGGCAACCTCGCGGCCACCGTCCCGCTGTCCCTCGTCCTCGACAGCGCCGGCTGGACGCCCACCTTCCTCGCGGTCGGCGCGCTGACCGTGCTCTACACCCTGGTCGTGACGCTGCGGGTGCGCGACGTCCCGCCCGGCGTCGAGGTGCCGGTCCGCGAAGCCGTCCGCCCGCGCGAGCTCGGCCACCAGGTCGCCGAGGCGTGGCGGACGCCGGGGACCCGCCTGGGGTTCTGGGTGCACTTCAGCACGATGTTCGCGCCGAACGCGCTGACGCTGCTGTGGGGCGTGCCGTGGCTGGTGCAGGGCCAGGGGCAGTCGAAGGCCGCCGCGAGCGCGCTGCTCACGGTGTTCGTCTTCGGCTCGATGGCCGGCGGTCCGCTGCTCGGCGGCCTGATCGGCCGTCGCCCGGAGCTGCGGATGCCGCTGGTCGGCGGCTACATCGGCGGCGCCGCGGTGCTGTGGACGGTGCTGCTGAGCTGGCCCGGTCAGGTCCCGGTGGGGCTGCTGGTGCCCGCGTTCGCCTTCCTCGCCCTCGGCGGCCCGGCCTCGATGATCGGCTTCGCGCTGGCCCGCGACTACAACCCGCTCAGCCGCGTCGGCACGGCGACCGGCGTGGTCAACGTCGGCGGCTTCGTGGCGACGACGATCGCCGCGCTCGCGGTCGGCGTGCTGCTGCAGTGGACCGGCGGGAACTTCCGGTGGTCGCTGCTGGCGATCGTGGTGCTCCTGGCGATCGGGACGTCCCGGATGCTCGTGTGGTGGCGGCGCACCCGCACCCACCTGTTCCTCGCCGCGGCCCGCGGCGAGGAGGTCCCGGTCCGGATCACCCGCCGCCGCTGGGACGCGGCCCTACCGGAGACGCCGATCGTGGCCGCTTGATCGGCCCGGCGGCACCTCGGCCTGCATGAGGTGCCGGGCCACGGCGAACCCGCGCCGCTCGTAGGCCGGCACGGCGCGCTTCGACGAGTGCACCGTGACGCGCTCGAGCCCGAGATCCGCGGCCAGGCGCAGGATCGCGTTGATGAGCAGGCCGCCGAGACCGCCGTCGCGCGCCTCCGGCGAGATGTAGACGCTCTGCACGTCGCCGGCGGCCCGGGTGAACGCCGTCGGCGTCGGCACGCGCGCGGTGATCGCCAGGAACGCCATCCCGATCACCTGGTCCTCGCGCACCACGACCAGGCACCGGTGGCTGGTCGTGTGGTCCCGCGCCCAGGCGGCGAACTCCCGCACGAACCCGGCGCGCGCGGCGCCGGGCAGGCCGTCCCGCTCGGCGACCCACCGCCACCGCAGCCC
This sequence comes from Amycolatopsis sp. WQ 127309, assembly GCF_023023025.1. NCBI lineage: Bacteria > Bacillati > Actinomycetota > Actinomycetes > Pseudonocardiales > Pseudonocardiaceae > Amycolatopsis > Amycolatopsis sp. WQ 127309. Next base: position 10,613,599 of record NZ_CP095481.1, on the reverse strand, counting down.
GGCGACGGCTTCGAACTCGGCGGCCCTCGCGGGCCGGACTTCGATCTTCGCCACGCCCCTCATCCTGGCCCTGTGCCGCGCCGCCGCTCAAGCACCCGGCTGCCCTACCGGGGACGCCGATCGCGCCGCCCGAACGCACCCGATCGGCCGACGATCAGCGGCCGCTAGGGTTTGCCGCGTGTCGAGCCCCAAACCGCCCCGCCGTCCCGCCCCGCCGCCCGGTCTCCTGATCGTCGACAAGCCCGCCGGGATGACGTCGCACGACGTCGTCGCCCGCGCCCGCCGTTTCATGGGCACCCGCAAGGTCGGGCACGCCGGCACGCTCGACCCGATGGCGACCGGCGTGCTGGTGCTCGGCATCGAGCGCGCCACCAAGCTGCTCGGCCACCTGGCGCTCGACCGCAAGACCTACCTCGCGACGCTGTCGCTGGGCAGCAGCACCACGACCGACGACGCCGAGGGCGAGATCCTCACCACCGCGGAGACCGGCGGCGTCACCGACGCGGCGATCGCCGCCGGGATCGCGAAGCTCACCGGCCCCATCCAGCAGGTGCCCAGCGCGGTCAGCGCCGTCAAGATCGACGGCAAGCGCGCCTACGCCCGGGTCCGCGCGGGGGAGGACGTCGTCATCCCGCCGCGCCCGGTCACGATCTACCGCTTCGACGTCCTGGGCATCCGCCACGAGGACGACCACGTCGAGGTCGACGCCGTCGTCGAGTGCTCGTCGGGCACCTACGTCCGCGCGCTGGCCCGCGACTTGGGCGCCGACCTCGGCGTCGGCGGTCACCTGATGGCGCTGCGGCGCACCACGGTCGGCCCGTTCTCGCTCGCGAAGGCGCGCACGCTGGACCAGCTGGAAGAGGCGCCCGAGCTGAGCCTGGACCTCGACGCCGCCGTCGCCGCCGCCTTCCCGCGGCGCGACCTCGACGCCGCGACGGCCAAGGCGGTCCGCCACGGCCAGCGCATCCCGGCGGCCGGGGTCGAGGGCACCTACGGCCTGTTCGGCCCCGACGGCAAGGTGCTGGCGCTGGCCGCCGACGAAGAAGGCGTGTCCCGAGCAGTGGTCGTGTTGCTGCCCGCCTAGGGTGGTCCGAGAAGACGGGAGTGTGACGTGCTGCGGTGGCGTGGGCTGGGGGACCTTCCCGGCGGCTGGGGACGGTGCGTGGTCACCATCGGCGTGTTCGACGGCGTGCACCGCGGGCACCAGGAGCTGATCAACCGGACCGTGGCCGCGGCCGCGGAGCGCGACGTGCCGAGCGTGGTGCTGACGTTCGACCCGCACCCGTCGGAGGTGCTGCGCCCGGGGAGCCACCCGGCGCAGCTGACCACGTTGCGGCGCAAGGCGGAGCTCGTCGAGGGCCTCGGCGTCGACGTCTTCTGCGTGCTGCCGTTCACCTTGGAGCTGTCCCGGCTGCAGCCGGAGGAGTTCGTGCACGAGGTGCTGGTCGACCGGCTGCACGCGGCCGCGGTGATCGTCGGCGACAACTTCACCTTCGGGGCCAAGGCCGCCGGCACCGTCGGGCTGCTGCGCACCCTCGGCCGCCGCTTCGGCTTCGCCGCCTACGGCGCGGAGCTGCAGGGCAAGGAACTGTCCGAAGAGGACCAGTCGGCCATCACGTTCTCGAGCACGTACGTCCGCTCCTGCATCGACGCCGGGGACGTCGTGGCCGCCGCCGAGGCGCTCGGCCGCCCGCACCGGCTCGAAGGCATCGTCGTGCGCGGTGACGGCCGGGGCCACGAGCTCGGCTACCCGACGGCGAACCTGTCGACCCCGCGGTTCGCCGCCGTCCCGGCCGACGGCGTATACAGCGCCTGGTTCACCCGCTCGGCGGACCCGTCGCGCCGGCTGCGCGCCGCGGTCTCGGTGGGCACCAACCCGACGTTCTCCGGGCGCGAGCGGACCGTCGAGGCGTTCGTCCTCGACGTCGACGAGGACTTCTACGGCCAGCACGTCGCGATCGACTTCGGCACCCGGCTGCGCGACCAGGTGCGGTTCGCGGACTCGGCCGGGCTGGTCGCCCAGATCGACGAGGACGTCGTCGAGACCAGAAAGGCCCTCCCGGACGCGGGGTAGCGCCTCGACCGGGGCGAAAAGGGGGATTTCGCGTTCACGGACGTGATCGTGATGGCAAGATGCTCACGGACAGTGTGCGTGCAGACTGAGCGGGCGAAGAAGCGGTTTAGGGGAGCGGAACTGGTGGAGGACCACAAGATCGTCCAGCGGAACATCGCGCTGCAGCGCGAGTGGTACGGGGAGCCCCTGGGCGACCGCGTGCGCCGGCTCGTCGTCGCCTTCGACGTTTCGCAGGCGTTCCTGGCCGAGGTCCTCGGCATCAGCGCCCCCATGCTCAGCCAGGTGATGAGCGGGCGGCGCGCGAAGATCGGCAACCCGGTCGTGCTGGCCAGGATGATCATGCTCGAACGCAAGATCCTGGTCCCCGAGGTCGCCGCCGGCAACCGCGACGCGATGCTGGCCGCGATGGAGGACGTCCGCGACTCCCGGCCCACCGTCGGGCGCGACAACATCCCGGTGGTCAACGAGGACCAGGCCGTCCTGGCCTACCTGCGCGACCTGGCCGAGGACGAGGACCTGGGCGAGGCCGCCAAGCGGCTCGACGACGACTTCCCGGCGATCGCCGACCTGCTCCGCCGGGCCGGTCACGGCGGCTGATGCCGGCCCTGTTCAGCGCCCTGCTCCCGCCCGGCGACGTCGTCGACGCGGTCGCCGGGGCCCTGGGCGACCCGGCCGGCGGTCTGGCCTGGGAGCCGCCGGAGAGGTGGCACGTCACGCTCGCCTACTACGGCCGGGACGACGCCGGCACCCGGGGAGCGTGGCTCGCGGACCGGCTGGCCGGCCGCCGCGCCGTCGACGTCCGGCTGGAAAAGGCCGCGACGTTCCCCGGGGTGCTGTGGTTGACTGTCGCCGGATCGGAGCTGACGCCGCTCGCGCACGCCGCGGGCGCCGGCGCCGAGGCGAGGCCGTACCGGGCCCACCTGACGCTGGCGCGGTTCCCCCGGGAAGAACCCGGGCTCGCCGAGCGTTGGACGTCGCGGCTGGCCGGTTTCACGAGCCGGAACTGGCAGGCCACGCGCGTGGCGCTGATGACCAGCGAGCGCGAACCGGGCGGAACCCGCTACCGGGTGGCCCGCGAGTTCGAGCTGGATCGCGCCTGAAGGCCCTGCTCAGAGTGGCACGTGGCCAGAATGGTAACGTCGTGATCGGGTCCGGCTGCAGTCCGTGGCGGCCGTGACCGACTTCCCGGCGTTCATTCCGCGACCGGGGCCGCACGGCACTGATCATCTCGAGGAGTAACACAAGTGGCGCTGTCCACCGAAGAGAAGAAGTCGATCCTGGCCGAGTACGGCGTGCACGACTCGGACACGGGATCCCCCGAGGCCCAGGTCGCGCTGCTGACCAAGCGGATCGTCGGCCTCACCGAGCACCTCAAGGCTCACAAGCACGACCACCACTCGCGTCGCGGGCTCCTGCTGCTGGTCGGCCGTCGCCGCCGGCTGCTGAACTACGTGATGAAGGTGGACATCGAGCGTTACCGTGCGCTGATCCAGCGCCTCGGCCTGCGCCGATAGCTTGAACCCGAGGGGGAGTGGCCGCCGGTCGCTCCCCCTCGGTTCGAGAACACAGTTCGAGAGAAGAACGGCGCGAGCGCGCACGAGGAACCGTCCGCCGGTCCTCGGTAGTGGTTCCCGGGAAGAGTCCCGGGGACTTCGATCGAAGACCGGCATCACTCCTCGAGCGTCCCCGGCGAAACGGGTCCCAGGGTGGGAGACTCGCGTCGTACGAAGGAACTAAAGAGGAGAAACACCCTATGACCGACTCCACCGGAGTCACCGTGCACGAAGCAGAAGCCGTGATCGACAACGGCCGTTTCGGCACCCGCACCGTCCGCTTCGAGACGGGCCGCCTGGCCAAGCAGGCCGCCGGCGCCGTCGTCGCGTACCTCGACGAAGAGACCATGCTGCTCTCGGCGACGACCGCGTCGAAGCACCCGAAGGACCACTTCGACTTCTTCCCCCTCACGGTGGACGTCGAGGAGCGCATGTACGCGGCCGGCCGCATCCCCGGCGCGTTCTTCCGCCGCGAGGGCCGTCCCTCGACCGACGCGATCCTGACCTGCCGCCTGATCGACCGGCCGCTGCGCCCGTCGTTCACCGACGGTCTCCGCAACGAGATCCAGGTCGTCATCACCGTCCAGAGCCTGAACCCGGACGACCCGTACGACGTGCTGGCCATCAACGCCGCGTCGGCGTCGACCCAGATCGCCGGCCTGCCGTTCTCGGGCCCGGTCGGCGGCGTGCGCGTCGCCCTGATCGAGGACCAGTGGGTCGCGTTCCCGACCTGGTCGCAGCTCGCGAAGGCCACCTTCAACATGGTCGTCGCCGGCCGCATCGTCGGTGACGACGTCGCGATCATGATGGTCGAGGCCGAGGGCACCGAGAACACGCTCGACCTGATCGCCGACGGCGGCAAGGCGCCGGACGAGGTCTCGGTCGCGCAGGGCCTCGAAGCGTCCAAGCCGTTCATCAAGGTGCTGTGCGAAGCCCAGCAGAAGCTGGCCGACGTGGCCGCCAAGCCGACCGGCGAGTTCCCGGTCTTCCTGGCCTACGAGCAGGACGCCTTCGACGCCGTCGCCGCGATCGCGACCGACGACCTGGCGAACGCGCTGCAGATCGCCGGCAAGCAGGACCGCGACGCCGCGACCGACCAGGTCAAGGCCGCCGTGCTGGAGAAGGTCGGCATCAACGAGGGCGAAGCCTTCGAGGGCCGCGAGAAGGAGATCGGCGCCGCGTTCAAGGCGCTGTCCAAGAAGGTCATGCGCAAGCGCGTCCTCACGGACAAGATCCGCATGGACGGCCGCGGCCTGACCGACATCCGGTCGCTCTCGGCCGAGGTCGCCGTGATCCCGCGGGCCCACGGTTCGGCGCTGTTCGAGCGCGGGGAAACCCAGATCCTGGGCGTCACCACGCTGAACATGCTTCGCCTGGAGCAGCAGATCGACTCGCTGTCCCCGGAGACGCACAAGCGCTACATGCACCACTACAACTTCCCGCCGTTCTCCACCGGCGAGACCGGCCGCGTCGGTTCGCCGAAGCGGCGTGAGATCGGCCACGGCATGCTCGCCGAGCGCGCCCTGGTCCCGGTGCTGCCGAAGCGCGACGAGTTCCCGTACGCGATCCGCCAGGTCTCCGAGGCGCTGGGCTCCAACGGCTCGACCTCGATGGGCTCGGTCTGCGCGTCCACCATGGGCCTGTACAACGCCGGTGTGCCGCTGAAGGCGCCGGTCGCGGGCATCGCGATGGGCCTCATCTCCGACGAGGTCGACGGCGAGACCCGCTACGTCGCGCTGACCGACATCCTCGGGGCCGAGGACGCCATGGGCGACATGGACTTCAAGGTCGCCGGCACCAAGGACATCATCACCGCCCTGCAGCTGGACACCAAGCTCGACGGCATCCCCTCCGAGGTGCTCGCCGCCGCGCTGAAGCAGGCGAAGGACGCCCGTCTCACCATCCTGGAGGTCATCGCCGAGGCGATCGACGGCCCGGACGAGATGAGCCCGTACTCGCCGCGCGTCACCAGCGTGAAGATCCCGGTGGACAAGATCGGCGAGGTCATCGGCCCGAAGGGCAAGATGATCAACTCGATCACCGAGCAGACCGGTGCCGACATCTCCATCGAGGACGACGGCACGATCTACGTGGGCGCGGCCGACGGCCCGTCGGCGGAGGCGGCGATCGACCTGATCAACGCCATCGCCAACCCGCAGCTGCCCAAGGTCGGGGAGCGTTTCCTCGGCACCGTGGTGAAGACGGCCGCGTTCGGCGCGTTCGTCTCGCTGCTGCCGGGCAAGGACGGCCTGGTGCACATCTCCAAGCTGGGCAACGGCAAGCGGATCGCCAAGGTCGAGGACGTCGTCAACGTGGGCGACAAGCTCCGCGTCGAGATCGCCGACATCGACAACCGCGGCAAGATCAGCCTGATCGTCGTCCAGGAGGAGGAGGCCCCGGCCGCCACTCCCGCCGCCGACGCCGAGAAGGCCGACGCGTAACAAGACCCGGCTCCGTCCGGTTCAAGCAGTTCCGTCGAAGGCCTCCTCGCCGATTCCGGTGAGGAGGCCTTCACGGCATCGTGAGTAAGGAACCCATGGCACGGCAGGTTTCCGGGCACGAGCAGCCCGTCGGCACCACCCGCACGCTGGAGTCCACTCCGGACGGTGCGGTCGTCAAGCGCAGCGTTCTGCCCGGTGGCCTGCGCGTGATCACCGAGCACGTGCCGGCGTCCCGCTCGGCGACGGTCGGGCTGTGGGTCGGCATCGGCTCGCGCGACGAACCGGCCGCCGTCGCCGGGGCCGCGCACTACCTCGAACACCTGCTGTTCAAGGGAACCGCGCACCGCGACGCCAAGCAGATCGCCGAGGAGATCGACGCGGTCGGCGGCGAGTTCAACGCCTTCACCGCGAAGGAGCACACCTGCTACTACGCGCAGGTGCTCGACGCGGACCTGCCGCTCGCCGTGGACCTGGTCACCGACGTCGTGTTCGACGCGCTCTGCACCGACCGCGACATGGACATGGAACGCAGCGTCGTCCTCGAAGAGATCTCGATGCGCGACGACGACCCGGAAGACCTGCTGCACGAGACGTTCGTCAGCGCGATCCTCGGCGACCACGTGCTCGGCCGCCCGGTGCTCGGCACCGAGAAGTCGATCATCGAGATGTCTCCGGCGGCGTTGCGCGGGTTCTACAAGCGCCGCTACACGCTGCCGCGGATGGTGCTGGCGGTGGCCGGGAACATCGACCACAACCAGGTGCTCCGCCTGGTGCGCAAGGCTCTTCGCGACCGGTTGGCGGGCGACGCCACGCCGGTGGCGCCGCGCGAGGGCCGCGCGCGGATCAAGACCGTGCCGAAGCTGGCCCTGCACACCGACGACACCGAGCAGGCGCACGTCATGCTCGGCCTGCGGTCGCTGTCGCGCCACGACGAACGCCGCTTCGCGCTGTCGGTGCTCAACGCGGCGCTCGGCGGCGGCATGAGCTCGCGGCTGTTCCAGGAGATCCGCGAACAGCGTGGCCTGGCCTACCAGGTGTACTCGTCCGTCGCGAGCTACTCCGACACCGGTCACATGTCCGTGTACGCGGGCTGCCAGCCGGAGAAGCTCGGTGACGTCGCGGGCGTGATCCGCGAGGTGCTCGACAAGGTCGGCGTCGACGGCCTGACCGACGCCGAGGTGGCCCGCGCCAAGGGCCAGCTGCGCGGCGGGATCGTGCTGGGCCTGGAGGACACGTCGTCGCGGATGTCGCGGATCGGCAAGAACGAGCTCAACTACGCCCACTACCTGGGCGTCGACGACACGATCGCGCGCATCGACGCCGTCACCACCGACGAGGTGTGTGCGCTCGCTCGCACTTTGTTCGCACGGCCGGGCGGGGTCACGGCGGCGGCGGTCGTCGGGCCGTACGCTCACGCCGACGACCTGCCCGATGACTTGCACGAGGTGATCGCTTCATGACCATCAACGTCGGTGTGCTCGGCGCGCGCGGCCGGATGGGCGCGACGGTGGTGAAGGCCGTCGAAGGCGCCGAAGACATGAAGGTCGTCGCCGCTTTGGACGACGGCGACGACTTCGCGGCGCTGGCCGAGGCCCAGGTCGTCGTCGACTTCACCCACCCCGACGCCGTGATGGACAACCTGAAGTACCTGGTGGCGCACGACATCCACGCGGTCGTCGGCACCACCGGCTTCAGCGAGGAGCGCCTGTCCGAGCTTCGCGGGCTCTTGGCGCCGAAGCCGTCGCTGGGTGTGCTGATCGCGCCGAACTTCGCGCTGGGCGCGGTGCTGGCGATGCGCTTCGCGGCGCAGGCGGCGAAGTTCTACGCCTCGGCCGAGATCATCGAGCTGCACCACAACCGCAAGGCCGACGCGCCCTCGGGCACCGCCGCGCACACCGCCCGGATGATCGCCGCGGCGCGCGCGGAGGCCGGCGTGACGCCGGGCCCGGACGCGACGACGTCCGAACTGGACGGTGCCCGCGGCGCCACGGTCGAGGACGTCCGCGTCCACTCGGTCCGGCTGCCCGGGCTCGTCGCGCACGAGGAGATCCTGTTCGGCGGCGAGGGGGAGACCCTGACCATCCGCCACGACTCCCTGGACCGGACGTCGTTCATGCCGGGTGTGCTGCTCGGCGTGCGCACGGTGCTCACGCGCCCCGGCCTGACGGTCGGCCTGGAGAACGTGCTCGACCTGTGAAGGCGCGCAACGTCGCGCTGCTGATGACGGCGGCGCTGGTCGTTTACCTGGTCCTGCTCGCGGACCGGGCGTTCGCGCTGTTCGCGTCGGGCACCGGCCTGGGCATCGCGCTCGGGATCGGCGTGCTGCTGCTGCCGATCCTGGGCGTCTGGATCGTCGTGGTCACCTGGCGCAACGGCCTGCAGATCCAGCGGCTGTCCCGCCGGCTGGACAGCGAGGGCGAGCTCCCGGACGTCTCCGACCTGCCCCGCCGCCCGTCGGGCCGGGTCGACCGCGACGCGGCCGACGCCTGGTTCGACCAGCGCCGCGCCGAGGTCCAGGCGGACCAGGAGAACTGGCGCGCCTGGTACAAGCTCGCGTACGCCTACGACATCGCGGGCGACCGCCGCCGGGCCCGCGAGACGATGAAGAAGGCCCTGGAGCTGGAAGCCGCCGACCACTAAGCCGCCACTTTCGCCAGGAAAGCTGCGCCGCGCCGCCCGTGAGCCGTCACTTTCCCTAGGAAAGATGCGCCGCGCCGCCCGTGAGACGTCACTTTCCCTAGGAAAGATGCATCGCCTCACACGGACTTCACTCGCGGCCGGGCCGGCGTCAGTGGTGCATCCAGCCCGCGAACACCGCGGGTGCGGCGGCGATCAGGCTGAAGCGGATCCAGCGTCCGGTCAGGCCGGCCGTCAGGAACGTCGCCAGGCGCATCCGGACCAGCCCCGCCAGGACGCTCGTCGCCATGAACGGCGGCAGGCCGACCAGGGAGCTCACGCCGTACGTGCCGGCCATCCAGTGCGGGTGGCGGTGGCAGCGCTCGCGCAGCGCGTCGACCCGCGCGCGGATCTTCTTCGTCCGCAGCTCCCAGCGCACCTTGCGCGCCGTCATCGGGCGCTCGCGGTGCAGCCGGTCGTGCAGTGGTTTCGGCAGCTTGATGGTGCCGCGCGCGGCCAGGTAGTACAGCGTCTTCCCGGCGATCTGGCCCACCGCGACGGCCGCGCCGAGCCACAGCCAGTGCAGGCCCGGGTGGCTCGCGCACAGCCCGATCAGGAACACCTCGGCGTTGATCAGCGGCACGAGGGCCGAACCGAACGCGACGCCCAGCGTCAGCAGGATCCAGCTCATCGTGTCACCTCCTGATTTGCTCCCGGTCTTCCAAGTTATCAGTTCGAAATCTCCGCGCACTGGGGTTGGCCCTACTCTTCGGCCGGTGGTCCGCACCAGAAGATCACCTGCCGGACGGTTTCCGGCCACCTCCCGCTGGAACGCTGACGGCGTGGCCGCCGAACAACCTCGTACGCCCGCTGACCGATTCGGCGCCCGGTGCCGGACCGTCGTGCGGTTTCTCCCCTGGGGTCTGTCGCGGATCGTGGCGCCGACGTTTCTCGGCTTCTGCCTGATCAACGGCTTCACCTTCGGCCTCGACCTGGGCCTGCTGACCGTTTTCCACGGGCTGCTGGGCTGGCCGGTGTGGCTCGGCATCACGCTGGCGTACGGCTGCGCGTTCGCGGTGAGCTTCGTGCTGAACCGGACGTTCAACTTCCATTCCCACGCCGCCGTCGGAATGCAGCTCGTGCTTTACATCGGGGCGATCGCCGTCAATTACGCGGTGTTCCTGCTGGGTGTGGGCGCGGGACTGAGCGCGCTCGGCGTCGAATACCACCTCGCGCGGGTGCTGGCGGGCGCCGGCGAGGGCGTCTTCATGTACGCCGTGATGCGCTGGGTGCTCTTCCGGGACTCAGACGAGGGACAGCTCGAGGGTGCCGGTGAGCCGGACCTCGCGCAGCATGCGCTCGCCGGTGTCGAGGGTGCGGACCGTGCCGTCGGGGTTCCAGCCGGCCCGGCGGTAGAAGCCGAGCGAGGCGTGGTCTCCTTGACCGACCCAGGCGATGCCGCGCATGGCGCCGTCGGCCCGCAGCCCCGCCGCGGCGGTCCCGAGTAGCCGCCCGGCGTGCCCGCGCCGTCCCCAGCGCGGCTCGACGAGCAGGTTGGCGATCAGCCCGGTGACGTCGGCGTCCGCGGGCAGGGACCCGTCGGCGGCGGCGACCTCGACGTCCGGGGCCAGGCCGGCGACGCAGAACCCGACGGTGAACTCGCCTTCGGTGGCGACGTAGACCTGGCTGTTCGGGTAGTCGATGGCCTCGGTCCAGGTGCCGACCAGGTCGGTGCCGTCCAGCTCGGCCAGGGCCTGCTTGCCCAGGAGGTCTTCGTAGGCGGCGTGCCAGGTCTCGCGCTGGATGCGGGCGATCTCCGCGGCGTCGGACAGGTCGGCGGGGCGGACGGCGGCGTCGCTCATGGACCCGAATCTATCGGGTCGCCGAAAACTGTCGGTGGTGGCTGGCACGATGACGTCATCATGCAGACGATCAGTGTCGCGACGGCCCGGAAGACGTTCCTGGCCGCGCAGGGCTTCGCCGACCCGCGTCCCTCCGGTGTGCCGTCGCGGCGGCACCTGAAACGCGTGCTTTCGCGCGTCCAGCTGCTGCAGCTGGACTCGGTGAACGTCGCGGTCCGGGCGCACTACATGCCGGTGTTCTCGCGCCTGGGTTCCTACGACCCCGCGCTGCTGGACAGCGCGGCGTGGTCGCACTCGGCGAAGCAGCCGCGGCTGCTGGTGGAGACGTGGGCGCACGAGGCGAGCCTGCTGCCGGTCGAGGACTGGCCGCTGATCCGGTCGGGCGCGAAGCGGGACGGCTGGTGGAAGCACTACGGGCCGCTGATCGAGAAGTCGCCGGGCCTGGTCGACGAGATCCTGTCGGTGGTCAAGGAGCTGGGCCCGATCGGCGCGGGCGGCATCGAGGCCCGCGTCGAGGCGGACGCGCAGCGCCGCGGCCCGGGGTCGTGGTGGGAGCGCTCGGAGGTCAAGCGCGTCTGCGAGTACCTCTTCGGCGTCGGCCAGCTGACCACGGGCACGCGCCGGTCGTTCGAGCGGCTGTACGACCTGACGGAGCGGGTGGTCCCGCCGGAGATCCTGGCCATCTCGGTGTCGGCCGACGAAGGGGCGCGCGGCCTGATCGAGCGTTCCGCGCGCGCGTTGGGCGTCGCGACGGAGACGGACCTGCGCGACTACTACCGCCTGGGCCCGGCCCCGGCGCGCCAGGCGGTGGCGGAGCTGGTCGAGTCCGGCGTGCTGGAGCCGGTGGCGGTCCGGGGCTGGAAGGCCCCGGCGTACCGCCACTTCGAGGCGCGGACCCCCCGCGCGGTCACCGGCCGGGCGCTGCTGTGCCCGTTCGACCCGCTGATCTGGGAACGCGCCCGCACGGAGCGGCTGTTCGGGTTCCGCTACCGCATCGAGATCTACGTCCCGGAGCCGAAGCGGGTGTACGGGTACTACGTGTTCCCGTTCCTGCTGGACGGCGAGCTGGCAGCCAGGGTGGACCTGAAGTCCGACCGCGCGGCGGGTGTCTTGCGCGTCCAGGGCGCCTTCGCCGAGGAGAGCGCAGACCTGGCGCGGCTGCTCCCGGAGCTGGCGGCGGAACTGAGGCACATGGCGGAGTGGCTGGGCCTGTCGGGAGTGGCGGTGGGCGCACGAGGCGACCTGGCCCCGGCACTGACGAAGCTGGTGCGCTGAGGGCCGGCCGACCTGTCCCGGTCCGGCCGGGGCCGAACCCGTGCAGCGGCGCGGCTGGGGTGGCGAGCCCGGCCGCGGTCGGAGTAGGCGTCTTGCCGGGACCGTCGTCAGCCCAGCAGGGCGTTCACCGCGTGGCGAGCCCGCGCTCCCGCCTGGGGGACCTCGTGCAGCTGGCGGAACAGGTTCAGCGCCAGCATCACGCCCACCAGGTCGTGGAGCAGCTGGTCCGTGTCCGTCCCCGCGGGCAGCTCGCCCTCGGAGATCGCGAGCTGGATGTGCAGCCGGACGTCGCGGTGCCATAGTTCCGTGAGCCCTTTGATCGCGTCGCGTACCGGGCCGCCGCGGCCGTCGAACTCGGAGGCCGCCGCTGTGAAGAAGTCGCCGCCCGGCAGGATGTCCCGCTCCAGGTACGCGATCCATGCCTCGCACACCGACCGCAGCCGGGGCAGGCCCGGGGGTGCCGGCCGGGCGCGTTCGGGGACCTCGCGGGTGAACAGCGCCGCCGCCGCGTCGACGACCGCCAGCTGCAGGCCCTCCTTCGTGCCGAAGTGCCCGAGGACGCCGGCCTTGCTCATCCCCAGCTCGGTCGCGAGCCGGCCGATCGTCAGGCCATCGAGGCCTTCCGTCGAGGCCAGCGCGACGCCGTGCTCGATGATCCGCTCGCGGGTGTGACGCGTATCGACAGCCGATCTTCGCGGACTCATGAGATAGCACTTTAACTTACGACCGATCGGTTGCTATATTCGGCGGCGCAAGGGGAGGACCGAGCCGGCCGGGGAAGCGAGGGCGGCACCGCGCTGGTGCCGGGGACTTTCCCGCCGATCGGTGCGACGACGGCGCGCATCCCACCGCCTCGGCCACGGGATGCGCGCCGTCACTTCAAAAGGGGGAGACCGTGACCGACCTCGTCTGCCTGCACGCCGCCGCCAGCGGTCCGGGCACCTGGGCGGAGCTGACACCGCGGCTGGCCGAACTCGGCTACCGCGTGCACTGCCCGACGTTGCCGGGCCATCGCGGCGCCCCTCGGCGAAGCGCCTACCCGCTGACGGCCTTCCGCGACGCCGTCCTCGCCGAGCTGGACCGGCTGGCGCTGGAGCGGGTCGTGCTCGTCGGGCACTCGCTCGGCGCCTTCACCGCGAGCATGGTCGCCGCGTCCCAGCCGGACCGGGTCACGCGGCTGGTGCTCGAAGAGCCGCCGGTGCCGAGGCGAAACCTCCAGGACGCGCCGCCGGCCCGGCAGCAGCGTGCCGGGTTCGCGATGCGCGCGCTCGCTTTCCTGGGACGCGGCCGGTTCGACCCGCGGATGCTGCGCGACGTCGTCGCCGGGCTGCGTGAACCCCAAGAGGCGTGGTGGGCCGGGCTGCCGTCGATCACCGCCCCGGCGCTGATTCTCGCCGGCGGCGAGACGAGCCACCTCGACCAGTCGCGGTACGGGCTCCTGGCCCAAGCGCTGCCGGACGCCGTCGTCACGACCCTCGACGCCGGTCACCGCATCCACCGGCGGGCGCCGGAGAAGTGGCTCGCCGAGGTCGCGGGGTTCCTCGCCTAGTACCCGCGCGCCTGCGCCGATTCCGTCGCGAAGTCGTCCGCCAGCCGCGCGATCGTCGCGCGACCCTCCACAAGGGACACCCAGTCCCACGGCAGCACGTCGTCGCCGTGCCGTGCGCCGAGCAGGTTTCCGCAGATCGACCCCGTCGAATCACTGTCCCCGGAGTGCGTGACGGCCAGCCGGAGCCGGGCGCGGAACGTCGACTCCGGGTGCGCGTCCGGCACGCTCACCGGCGCCAGCGCCGCGTAGACGGCGATCGCCAGCGCCTCTTCGGCCACCCAGCCACCGCCGAGGGACTCCACCTTCTCCGGCGTCGCGTCGCCCGCGTCGGCCAGCTCCAGGGCCCGGCGCAACGCGGCCAGCGTCTCCTCGTGCGCCGGGTAGCGCGCGAGCAGCCGCATCGACCGCAGCACCGCCGCTTCCAGGGACTCGCCTTCGAGCAGGTACGCGATCATCGCCGCGAACGCGCCCGCCGCGTGGTAGCCGGTCGGGTGGCCGTGGGTGATCCGCGCGCAGTTCGCCGCGACGACGTAGGCGTGCCGCGCGCCGCCGGCGAACCCGAACGGCGCCGAGCGCATCACCGTGCCGCAGCCCTTCGAGTCCGGGTTCACCGGACCCGGCCGGCCGTCCGGCTCGGCGAACGCGTCCGGGGTGTAGGCCGCGCGAAGACCGGAGAGACACGCCGAACCCGGCGCCCGCCGCGCGTAGAGCCACGGCTCCAGCCGCAGCTGCCCGGCCCGGTGCCGCCGGTCTTCCGCGGGTGGCGGTGCCGGGTGCTCCTGCGTGTCGAGCCAGCGCAGGTACGCGTCGTGCACCAGCTGCGCCAGCGCGCCGCCGATGCCCTTCGCCTGCGCGCGGACCCAGCCGCGGTGGAAGCCTTCGAGGCTGAACAGCGTCATCTGCGTGTCGTCGGTGATCTCCGCGACGCCCTCGGCGTTCGCCACCAGGCCGACCGGCCGCCGGATCGCCGCGAGGGCCTGGAACTCGACCGGGTTGCCCAGCGCGTCGCCGATCGCGCCGCCCAGCAGGCACCCGCGCAGCCGCGCCCGGTACACCGCGCGCTCGGTCTCCACCGTCATGCCGCCATCCTGGCACCCGGACGTGAAGAACGGGCCGTTCCCGGTACCCCCACCGGGAACGGCCCGTCACCCCCTCATTCAGCCGGCCGCGCGCGTCACCACGGCGTTGCCGGAGCCCGTGCGGGCGCGGACCTTCAGCGTCACGCCGCCCGCGGGGGCGGCGCCGGCGACGTCCAGCTCACTGGAGACGCGGCCGCCGCTGGAGGTCAGGTCGACCTCGGCGGTCGTGCCGCCGCGGATGCCGATGCGGACCTCGCCGGACCCGGTGATCAGGTCGAGCGTGCCGGCGCCGGCGTCGGCCACCGAGAGGTCGCCGCTGCCGGTGCGGGCCATCACCTCGCCGGTCACCGCGCCCAGCCAGACGTCGCCCGTGCCGGTCGCCAGCGTCGCCGAGCCGGCCAGCGACGTCGCCTCGACGTTGCCGCTGCCGCTGCGCAGCTGCAGGCCGCCGAGCGTCGGGCCGAGCTTGATGGCGCCGCTGCCGGTGCGCACGGTCGCCGCGCCGTCGGCCCGGTCGAGCTTCACCTCGCCGGAGCCGGTCAGCACGTCGACGCGCCCGGCCGAGCCGGCGACGGTGACGTCCGCCGCGCCCGCCCGCACCTCGACGTGCGAACCCGCCGGCGCGTGCACGGTCACCGACAGCGCGACGTTGCGCAGCTGCCACGCCTTCGGCGCCTGGACGACCAGGCGGTTGCCCAGCTTCTCGATCCGGCTCTGCTTCACCGCTTCGGCGGGGGAGGCCGTCGGGTCGACGCCCAGCTGGTCGCCGAAGCGCTCGCCGACCCAGGACAGCAGGTTGTTGACGCCCTCCACCCACGGCTGCTGCTCGCCCTGGTCGTGCCGCAGCTCGACGCGGGCGCCGGACTCGCGGTCCAGCACCAGTTCCACGCGCCCGATCGTCACGGCGACGTCCAGCTCGAGCGGCCCGCCGGCCTCGAACTCCTGGACGCGCACCAAGCCGTCGGCCGTGGTCTCGTCGGTGCGGGCCTCTTCAGCAGAGGCCTGTTCGGTAGGAGTCTCGTCGGCCGGAACCTCCGAGGCGGGCGGTGTTTCGTTCGGTGTCGTCTGCTCTTCGCTCATGGTCGTTTCCCCTCAGCCCTCGACCCAGCCGTGCAGGCGGGAGCCGCTCTGGTCGCTCTTGGAGTGGTGCTTGCGCCCGCCGCCCAGCCCGCCCAGGCCGCTGCCGCCGAGCCCGCCGTGGCCCAGCGCGCCCTGGACCGCCTGGGAGACGAAGGTGTTCAGCGAGACGCCCTGCGCCTGCGCGGCCCGCTCGGCCTGGCCCTTGATCTGGTCGACCAGCCGCAGCGTGATGCGCGTGATGTCACCGGTGTCGATCGGTGGTGGTGGTGTGGTGTCACGTGGTGTCGCCCGGGGTGCCGGTTCCTCCGCGGCGCCGGTGACGACCACGCGGACGTCGCGGCCGTCGAGCCGGACGTCGACGACTTGGCCGGGTAGGCTGGCGGTGACCTCGGCGGCGAGGTCCGCGAGCGCGTTCATCAGCGTCAGGCGGACCGCCGGTTCGAGCGCGGCCGACAGCAGGGCGGCCGCACGCCGGGTGTGCTCATCCCCGGCGGAGGCCGTGTTCGCGAGGTCCTCGCGGAGGTTGGCGATGTACGGCGTCAGGTCCATGACACCACTATGACGTCAATTCTGACATCGGTCAAGGCGATCGCGGTGTCAAGGCTGGTGTCATGTGTCGCCCGGGAGTGGCCGCCCTCACGCGGTTAGGCTGCGCTGGAGTCGTGGAGCAGGGCCGGGAGAAGGAGTGCGGACGTGGCCGAAACCGTGTCACCCAAGGTGCAGCTGATCGCGAAGACGGAGTTCTTCCCGCCTGAGGACGTGCCGTGGTCGACCGACGCGGACGGCGGCCAGGCGCTCGCCGAGTTCGCCGGGCGCGCCTGCTACCAGTCGTGGAAGAAGCCGAACCCGGTCACCGCGACCAACGCCGGCTACATCGAGCACATCATCGACGTCGGCCACCTTTCGGTGCTGGAGCACGGTTCCGTCAGCTTCTACATCAGCGGCATCTCGCGATCGCTGACCCACGAGCTGATCCGCCACCGCCACTTCTCGTACTCGCAGCTCTCGCAGCGGTACGTGCCCGAGCGCAACGCGGCCTTCGTCGAGCCCGAGGTGATCGCGAACGACCCGGCGCTGCACGAGAAGTTCCTCGCCGCGGCCCAGGCGAGCGTCGACGCCTACACCGAGCTGCTCGCCGGGCTCGAGGAGAAGTTCGCCGACGTGCCGAGCGCGACCCTGCGCCGCAAGCAGGCCCGCCAGGCCGCGCGCGCCGTGCTGCCGAACGCGACCGAGACCCGCATCGTCGTCACCGGGAACTACCGCGCGTGGCGCCACTTCGTCGCGATGCGCGCCACCGAGCACGCCGACGTCGAGATCCGCGAGCTGGCCGTGGAGTGCCTGCGGCAGCTGCAGAAGGCCGCGGCGAACATCTTCGCGGACTTCACCATCTCGACCCTGCCCGACGGCACCGAGATCGCCACGAGCCCGAAGGTCCTCGAAGGCTGATGAAACGCCTCGCGATCGACGTCCGGCCCGGCGAGTACGCCGTCGTCCGGCTGCCCGCGGACGCCCCGGTGCCGGCGGAGCTGCTCGCTCCCGGCGAACCCGCGTTCGTCTCGGTGACCCGGACGCCCGAAGAACTGTCGGTGATCTGCCCGGCCGGGCGCGAACCGGCCGGCAGCTCGGCCGCGGAGGACGGCTGGCGGCTGCTGTCGGTCCGCGGCCCGCTCGAGTTCACCCTCACCGGCATCATCGCCGCGCTGGCCTCGGAGCTGGCCGCGGCCGGTGTCGCGCTGTTCTCGATGTCCACGTTCGACACCGACCACATCCTGGTCCGCGCGACCGAGCTCGACCACGCCGTCAAGGCGCTGCGCGAGTCCGGCCACGAGGTCGCCCACCCCTGACTCGTTGTCCGTGAAGGCCTCCTTACCGGCTCTTATGGCCGGTAAGGAGGCCTTCACGGCTTTTCGGGGTACCCGGGGGTGACCGAGGTGGGAGCGATCACCCTTGTCAGGCAAAGTTCGGCATGCCTAAACTTCGGTTTTGGGTCCCCGACATCCGGTTCGAGAGGCAGGCGCCATGGCTGTGACCGAGGCCGCCCGGCCGAAACTGGTGTCGCGCCTGCGCACGGGCTCGGCCCTGCTCGGCCCGGCGTTCGTCGCGGCGATCGCCTACGTCGACCCCGGGAACGTCGCGGCCAACATCAGCGCCGGCGCCCGCTACGGCTACCTGCTGGTCTGGGTGATCGTCGTCGCGAACCTGATGGCCGTGCTCGTCCAGTACCTGTCCGCGAAGCTCGGCCTGGTCAGCGGGATGTCCCTGCCGGAGGCCCTGCGCGCCCGGCTGTCCCGCCCGGCCCGGATCGGGTACTGGCTGCAGGCCGAGGTCGTCGCCGTCGCCACCGACCTGGCCGAGGTCGTCGGCGGCGCCATCGCCCTCAACCTGCTGTTCGACCTGCCGCTCGTCGTGGGCGGCCTGATCACCGGCGCGGTGTCGCTGACGCTGCTGGCCGTGCAGGACCGCGGCGGCCAGCGGACGTTCGAGCGCGTCGTCACCGGCCTGCTGCTGGTCATCGCGATCGGCTTCCTGGCCAGCCTGTTCGTCGAGCCGCCGTCGGCGTCGGGCACGCTCGGCGGGCTGGTCCCGCGCTTCGAGGGCTCCGGCAGCGTGCTGATCGCCGCCGCGATGCTCGGCGCGACGGTCATGCCGCACGCCGTCTACCTGCACTCCGGCCTGGTCCGCGACCGCCACGGCCGGGCGGACGCCGGCAACCGCCGCCGGCTGCTGCGCGCCACCCGCGCCGACGTCGGCCTGGCGATGCTCCTGGCCGGCGCGGTCAACCTCGGCATGCTGCTGCTCGCGGCCACGAACCTGCAGGGCCAGGAGGGCGTCGACAGCATCGAGGGCGCGCACGGCGCCGTCGCCCAGGCCCTCGGCCCCGGCATCGCGCTGATGTTCGCGATCGGCCTGCTCGCCTCCGGCCTCGCGTCGACGTCCGTCGGGGCGTACGCGGGCGCGATGATCATGCAGGGCCTGCTCCACAAGCGGGTTCCGCTGGTCCTGCGCCGCCTGGTCACGCTCACCCCGGCTATCGTGGTGCTCGCGCTCGGTGCCGACCCGAGCGCGGCGCTGGTCGTCTCGCAGGTGGTGCTGTCGTTCGGGATCCCGTTCGCACTGGTACCGCTGATCCGCCTGACGGCCGACCGCGAGCTGATGGGCGCGGACGCCAACCATCGCCTCACAACGGTGGCGGCGTCGCTGATCGCGGCGGTCATCATCGCGTTGAACCTGGTGTTGATCTACTTGACCTTCACCGGCTGACACCCCACGAGCAGGGAGGCCGCGACCATGGCCTGGATCTTCGCCCTCAACGCCGAATGCGGGGGGCGTGAGACCCACGCCCGGGATCTCGCGCGCCACTTCGAGGGCTGGCCTTCGCGCATCTTCACCGCCAACGGCGGCTGGTGGTGCGGAGTGGCACCCGAGGGGGTGGGCGAGCGCGGCGTCGAGTCCGACGAGGACGCGACGGCCGTCACCGCGGCCGGGCGCCGGCTCTACTGGCAGCTCCGGACCGCACCGCCGGTCTACCGCTACGCCCTCGCCGGTCCGAAGACCGACGAGCTGCGCAGCTACGACCAGCTCATGGCCCAGGACCTGACGCTCGTGCCCGGTCTCGTGGTCAGCGAGGACATCTGGTTCGCGGCCGGGCGGCGGTCCGACTTCAGCGACTTCGCCCCGGGCTACCGCTGGATCCCGTACCGCGGCGAAAGGTACGCCCCGGCTCGCTGAGTCACGAATTGCGCGGAACCCGAGGCGCTCCGCGGCGGTCCGACTAGCATCTGCGCGACCGCCGCCTGAAGGAGCACCGTGACCGACGAACAGACCCGTCCGTACCCGCCGCGGGCGCCCGCCACGCCTGGTCAGCGGGTTGTCGCGGGCCGTTACGTCCTGCTCGGCGAGCTCGGGCGGGGCGGCATGGGCGTCGTGTGGCGGGCCCAGGACCAGGTGATCGGCCGCCAGGTCGCGGTCAAGGAGCTGCGGCTGCCCGACGCCGAGTCCGCCGCCGTCTTCTCCGAGCGCGCGCTGCGCGAGGTGCGCACCGGCGGCCGGCTCAACGACCCGTCGATCGTCACGGTCTACGACGTCGTCACCGACGGCGGCACCACGTTCATCGTGATGGAGCTCGTCGAGGCGCCGTCGCTGGCCGACCTCGTGCGTCAGCGCGGCCCGATGCACGCGGCGCAGGCCGCGCAGCTGGGGGAGCGGGTGCTCACCGCGCTGCAGGCCGCGCACAAGGCCGGGATCGTGCACCGCGACGTCAAGCCGGCGAACATCCTGGTCGCGCCGGACGGCCGGGTGAAGCTGACGGACTTCGGCATCGCCCACGCCATCGACGACCCGCGCCTGACCACCAGCGGGATGATCGTCGGCTCGCCCGCGTTCATGGCGCCGGAGCGCGTCGAAGGCCGGGAAGCCATGCCCGAGTCCGACCTGTGGTCCCTCGGCGCGACGCTGTTCTACGCCGTCGAGGGCACGATGCCGTTCGAGCGGGCGACCACGGCGGCGACGCTGCACGCGATCATGACCGAGATCCCGTACCTGACCCGCGGCCACGGCCCGATCGCCGCGGTGATCCTCGGGCTGCTGGTCGCCAAGCCGGAGGCCCGGCTGACCACGGCCCAGGCCCAGAACCTGCTGGCCACGGCCCAGGGCGCGCGGCCGACCCCGCCGGGCGGCACCGCGATGCTGCAGGGCGGCCCGCCGACCCGGATGGCGCCGCAGCCGCCGAAGAAGAACCTGCGCGGGCTGGGGATCGCGCTCGCCGCGGTGCTCGTGGTGGCCGCCCTGATCGGCGGGTTCTTCGCCGGCAAGGCCTTCGAGAAGCCCGCCGTCGACCCGCAGAAGCAGCCGACGATGACCTACGGCATCGGCGGCCAGATCCGCGCGGCCATCGGCAGCTACTACCGGTGCTTCAACGCCCCGGTGCAGGACGGCGCGATCATCAGCGAGGACGACAACAAGTCCGAGTGCGACAAGAGCCACTCGCTGGAGGTCTACGAGATCGGCGGCCTGCTGTCGGTCGAGAACTGGAACACCGAGGACGTCGCGGTGGCCGCCTACCCCGGCCTGGAGGCGGTGAAGGCGAGCGCCGAAGCCGCCTGCGCGACGGCGTTCCGCTCCTCGATCGTGCCGGAGGCCAAGCGCACCGGCCTCACCTACCGCGCGCTCGTGCCCACCGCGGCCGAGTGGACGGGCACGCCGGTGAAGGGCGAGGAACCCAGCCGCGACTTCTACTGCGTCCTCACCAAGGCCGACGGCGGCCCGATCACCGCGCCGATCGTGACCAAGGTCAAGTAGAAGTTCCGCGACGAGCGGCCGGACCCCGGAAATCCTCCGCACTTTCCCGCACCCGACCAGGTCGGCGCGGTTTTGTCGGGGGGAGGAGGTACCGTCTGCAGCATGTCCAACCCACCTACCGCCGCCCCCGGTCGGCCGTTCGGGCGCGTGCTCACCGCGATGGCCACCCCCTTCGACGCCGACGGCGCGCTGGACCTGAAGCGGGCGCAGGAGCTGGCCGAGCACCTCGTGGAGCTGGGCAACGACGGCCTCGTCATCAACGGCACCACCGGCGAGAGCCCGACCACGACCGACGCGGAGAAGCAGGAGCTCGTCCGCGCCGTGGTCGAGGCCGTCGGCGACCGCGCGACCGTCGTGGCCGGCGCGGGCACCAACAACACCGCGCACAGCATCGAGCAGGCCAAGCTGGCCGAAGCGGCGGGCGCACACGGGCTGCTGGTCGTCACCCCGTACTACTCGCGCCCCAGCCAGGCCGGGCTGTACGCGCACTTCACCACCGTCGCCGACAGCACCGGCCTGCCGGTGATGCTCTACGACATCCCGCCGCGCTCGGTCGTCCCGATCGAGGTCGACACGCTGCTGCGGCTGGCCGAGCACCCGCGGATCGTCGCGGTCAAGGACGCCAAGGGCGACCTGATCGCCGGCTCCGAGGTCATCGCCAACACCCACCTCGCGTACTACTCGGGTGACGACGGGCTGAACCTGCCCTGGATCTCCGTCGGCGGCACCGGCGTGGTGAGTGTGATCGGTCACGTCGTCGCGGGCCGGATCCGCGCGATGATCGACGCCTACGAGAACGGCGACACCTCCACCGCGCGCACCAACCACCGCGGCATGCTGCCGGTGCTGCGCGCGATGTCGCGGGTCGGCGGGGTCGCGTTCGGCAAGGCCGCGCTGCGGCTGCGCGGCTTCGACATCGGCGAGCCGCGGCTCCCGATCGTGGCCGCCACCCCCGAGCAAACCGCCCTGATCGCCGCCGATCTGGCCCAGGGCGGCGTGCCGCTGGGCGACACGGCGGCCCAGGACTGGCATGGTGAGCGGGTGGCACAAGCAGACTCGAGGGCCGCCTACGTGGCGCCGACCTCGCACACCAGCGTTGGGACCCTGCCTCGGTGAGCTCACTTCCCCCAGGTCCAGGCCCCACCAACGCCCCGCCCGAACTGCCCGCCGGGGCCCTGCGCGTTGTCGCGCTGGGCGGTATCGGCGAGGTCGGGCGCAACATGACCGTCTTCGAGTTCGCCGGCCGGCTGCTCATCGTCGACTGCGGGGTGCTCTTCCCCGAGGACGACCAGCCCGGCGTCGACCTGATCCTGCCCGACTTCCGCGCGATCGAGGACCGCCTCGACGACATCGAGGGACTGGTGCTCACCCACGGGCACGAGGACCACATCGGTGCCGTCCCGTTCCTCCTGCGCCTGCGGCCGGACCTGCCGATCTACGGCTCAAGGTTCACCAACGCCCTGCTCGCGGCCAAGGCCAAGGAGCACCGGCAGCGGCCGAAGCTGATCGAGGTCCGCGAGGGGGAGCGCCGCGACGTCGGCGTGTTCAACCTCGAGTTCTTCGCGGTGAACCACTCGATCCCGGACGCGCTGGCCGTCGCCATCCGCACCCCGGCGGGCGTCGTCCTGCACACCGGTGACATCAAGCTCGACCAGCTCCCGCTCGACGGGCGGCTCACCGACCTGGCCGGCTTCTCCCGGCTCGGCGACGAGGGCGTCGACCTGTTCTGCGTCGACTCGACCAACGCCGAGGTCCCCGGGTTCGTGATGCCCGAGCGCGACATCGGCCCGGTCCTCGACGACGTCGTCCGCCGCGTCGGCCAGCGGGTCATCGTGGCCTGCTTCGCCAGCCACGTGCACCGCGTCCAGCAGGTGCTCGACGCCGCGCAGCGGCACGGCCGCCGGATCGCGTTCGTCGGCCGGTCGATGGTCCGCAACATGGGCATCGCCGCCGACCTGGGCCTGCTCAACGTGCCGGACGGCCTGCTGGTCGACCTCGACCAGGCGAGCAGCCTGCCGGAGAGCAAGGTCCTGTTCGTCTCCACCGGGTCCCAGGGCGAGCCGCTCTCGGCGTTGTCGCGGATGGCGCGCGGCGAGCACCGGCAGATCTCGATCCGCGCGGGCGACACCGTCGTGCTGGCCAGCTCGATGATCCCGGGCAACGAGACCGCGGTGTTCGGCGTGGTCAACGGCCTGACCCGGCTCGGCGCGAACGTCGTGCACCAGGGCAACGCCAAGGTGCACGTCTCCGGCCACGCGTCGGCGGGCGAGCTGCTGTACCTGTACAACGCGGTCCGGCCGAGCAACGTCATGCCGGTCCACGGCGAGTGGAAGCACCTGAAGGCCAACGCCGAGCTGGCGATCCGCACCGGCGTCGCGGCGGACAACGTGGTGATCGCCGAAGACGGCGTGGTCGTCGACCTGGTCGACGGCAAGGCCTCGCGCACCGGCCGCGTCGAGGTCGGGCACGTCTACGTCGACGGCCTCTCGGTCGGCGACGTCGGCGAGTCGACCCTGTCCGACCGGCTGGTGCTGGGTGAGGGCGGGTTCATCTCGATCAGCGTCGCGATCGAATCCGCCACCGGCCGCCCGGTCAGCGCCCCGACGGTGTCCGGCCGCGGCTTCTCCGACGACCCGAAGGCGCTCGCCGCCGTCGTGCCGCTGGTGGAGATGGAGCTGGCGCGCACGGAGGCCGAGGGCATCACCGACACCCACCGCATCGCCCAGGCGGTCCGCCGCGTGGTCGGCCGCTGGGTGGCCGACACCTACCGCCGCCGCCCGATGATCGTCCCGACGGTCATCCCGGTCTAGACCCTTCGAAAGTACGCAGAACGCCTTCGCCTCCTCCGGGAGTGCGAAGGCGTTCTGCGTTTCTTAGCCCGTCCGGACCACGTGCGGCCGGTGGACTGCGGTCTAGCCTTGAGTCTCACCCGCCTCGGGAAGAGAGGCCGCGCCGATGGGACGTCATTCGCCGGACGGGCGACGACGCCGCTTGCTCGTGCCCGCCCTGGCGACCGGGCTCGTGGTCGTCCTCGGTGCCGCGGCCTGGGTGACCGTCTCGGTGGTGCGATCCGCGCCGGCCTGCGAGCACTCGGCGAAGGTCCTGGTCACCGCGTCCCCGGACATCGCGCCCGCGCTGTCGCTGGTCGTCCAGGGCCTCGACCTCGGCTGCGACGCCATCGAGGTCCAGACCCGGGAGGCGACGCTGGCCGCCGAACGGCTCGCGATGTCCGACGGCACCCCGCGACCGCAGGTCTGGGTGCCCGACTCCACCCTCGCGCTGCGCCGCGCCCACCAGCTCGGCGCCGCCGACGTCCCCGAGACCGGCGCGTCGGTGGCCAGCTCGCCAGTGGTGCTGGCGGTCGCGGAAGCGGCGGCGAAGGGCCTCGGCTGGCCGTCGCGCACCTTGAGCTGGGCCGACGTCCTCGCGCCCGACGCGGCGGGGATCGTCACCGGCATGCCCGACCCGGCACGCGACGCCGTCGGTGCGGCGGCCCTGTTCGGAATCCGGGCCACCGTGCGGTCGAACCCCGACGCCGCGGCGGCCTACATCGCCCAGCTGCGGCGGTTCTCGACGAACACGCTCGGCGAGGGGAACGACCTCATCGCGCGGCTGCCGGGGTCGAGCGACGGCGCCGGCACGGGCTCGGTGACGGCGTTCCCGGTGTCGGAGAACTCCTTGCTGCGCCACAACGTCGAGGACGCGGCGTCACCGCTGGTCGCCGTCTACTCGGCCGCGGTGCCCACGCTGGACTACCCGTTCGCCGAGCTGGGCGGGATCGCGCCGGAGCAGCGCCCGATCGTCGACAAGCTGCGCGAGGCGATGCTCAACGGCTCGGGCGGCGACGCCATCGCGAAGACGGGCCTGCGCGCCGCGGGCGGCCAGGCGCTGCGCGGGCACGCGGACGACCCGCGCGTGTCACCGACGGGCTTCCGGACGCTCGGCATGCCGGACGCCGTCGACGTCGACTACCTGCTCAACCAGTGGGCCGGCATCAACCTGAGCGCGCGGGTGCAGGTGCTGCTCGACGTCTCCGGTTCGATGAACGCGCAGGTGCCGGGCACCGGGCTGAACCGGATGCAGCTGACCACCGAGGCCACGGCGAAGGCGTTGCACCTGTTCAAGCCGACGACCCAGCTGCGGATGCTGGAGTTCTCGACCCGCCTGGACGGCGACAAGGACTACCGCGAGATCCTCCCGATGGCACCGGTCGCCCAGCACCTGGCCAGCGGCGCGCTCGACAAGCTGAACCAGCTGAAGGCCACCGCCGACGGCGGGACGGGCCTCTACGACAGCGTGCTGGAGACCTACCGCACCGCGCGTCGCGAGTGGGAGCCCGGCCGGCTGAACCTGGTGATCGTCGTGACGGACGGCCGCAACGAGGACCCGAAGGGCATCAACCGCGCGGACCTGCTGACGGAGCTGGGAAAACTGCAGGACAAGCGACGCCCGATCCCGCTGATCGGCGTGGGCGTCGGCCCGGACGCGGACAAGACGGAGCTGGACGACCTCACGAAAGCCACGGGCGGCAGCGCGTTCGTGGCCACCGACCCGATGAAGATCACGGAAGTGTTCTTCGGAGCCTTGAGCCGCATAGCCGGCGGCGGCTGACCTTTCCCGTATCCCACGTGATCAGAGCCGTATTTCGCGTGATCGAGCCCGTATCTCGCGAGTTCCGCCTTCAATCACGCGAGTTCCGGCCTCAGTCACGCGAGTTCCGGCCTCAGTCACGCGAGTTCCGTTGGGAATCACGCGTGATCCGGTGGGAATCACGCGTGATGCCCGTCCACAGTGGACGCTGTCAGGCCGTGAGGATCTCCGAATTGCGTTGCACGACGTAGGCACCGGCCAGCAGGATCGCCGCGCCGAGCAGCTGCGGCCAGGCGAGCTCCTCGCCGAGCAGCAGCCACGCCGCGACCGTCGTGATCACCGGTTCGACCAGCCCGAGCACGCTCGCCACCGACGCCGGCAGGTGCCGCAGCGACGAGATGCCGAAGACGTAGGCGAGCACCGTCGCCACCAGGACCAGCAGGGTCAGCAGCAGCCACACGGGCGGGCGCCAGGCCCCGAACTCGACATCGACGTCGAGCAGGCGCACCGGCCACGTCCACGGCGGCGCGACGACGCAGACCGCGACCGCCCCGAGCACCATGCCCCAGGTGACCAGGCCCAGCGGGTCGATGTCGGCCACCGCGCGCTCGCCGAGCAGGAAGTACCCGGCCGAGCAGAGGGCCGCGCCGACGCCGGCGAGCAGGCCGGTGACGTCCAGCGTCACGCCCTGCCAGACCTGCGCGACCATCGCGAGCCCGGCCATCGCGAGGGCGATGCCGCCCCAGACGGCCCGCGGCAGCCGGTGGCGCCGCACGAACCGGACCCACAGCGCGATGAGCACCGGCGAGATGAATTCCAGCAGGATCGCGATGCCGACCGGGATCCGGCCGGCGGCGACGAAGTACAGCAGTTGCACGCCGGCCACGCCGAGCAGGCCGTACCCGAGCAGCACCGGGAGGTGCTCCCGGCGCACCTTCAGCTTCCGCGGCGCGAACAGCGCCACGCCGGCGAGCAGCACGACCCCGGCGAGCGTGATCCGCGCGGCGGCGACCTGTTCCGGGGTGACGCCGGCGGACATCGCCGACTTGCCCAGCGTGCCCGACGTGCTGAAGAACAGCGCGGCGAGCAGGACGAGCGTGGTCCCGCGGGCGCGGGAGGTGACCCGCGGCGGCGCGACGACGGGCAGTTCGGTGGTCACCCTCGCGACTCTAGGGGCCGCGGGCGTCACCACCAAAAGAGTTTTCCCGGTTACTCCGGCTGCTTGAGGCCGGTCGCGACGTGCGTCGTGATCGTGGCCAGCCGCCGCCCCTGGACGTGCAGCGCGCCGAGCGCCAGGTCGTCCGGCGACGCCGACTTGCGCGAGACGAACGAGCCGCCGTACGGGTTGCCGGACTCCTTCAGGTGCGGATCGGTGTAGCCGAGCGGCACGACGATCGCGCCCCAGTGGTAGAAGACGTTGTTGATCGCCAGCAGCGTCGACTCGAGGCCGCCGTGCGCGGTCGACGCCGTTGTGAACGACGTCGCGACCTTGTCCGCGAGCTTTCCCTGCGCCCACAAGCCACCCGTGCTGTCCAAATAGGACTTGAGCTGGGCGGCCGGGCCGCCGAAGCGGGTCGGGCTGCCCACCGCGAGGCCGTCGGCCCACAGGAGGTCGTCGAGCGTGGCGAGGTCGTGGTGCGGGCCGGAGCCGACCCAGGCCTGCCAGCGGGGGTTGGTGGCGATCGCGGCGGGCGGCACCGTCTCCGGCACGGTCCGCACCCGCACCTCGGCCCCGGTCTCCTTCGCCCCCGCGGCGAGGGACTCGGCGAGGGCGGCGGTGTTCCCGGTCGCGCTGTAGTAGACGACGAGTATCCGTGTGCTCACGTCCGCCGACTCTAGGGGCTGGTGGTCACGTGTCCCAGAATCCGGACTGCGGTTACCGGGTTACCGGGGCTTCCACGGACTGACGGTGTCGGTCGGCCGCGTCGGGTCGTGGAAGCGCGGCCGGTCGAGCTCGCCGGTGCGCAGCGGGACCAGGCCGTCGGTGATCGCCTGCATGATCTTCGCGTGCGCCCGCACGCCGGCGCCGGGGCGTTCCGGCTCGACGTCCGCCAGGTCGACCGGGTCGCCGAAGTGCACCCGGAACTTAGGCCGGCGCAGTGGCGCGCTGAGCCCGGAGCGGGCCAGCGGGAGCAGGTCGGCCGGGCCGTTGACGGTCTCGGTGCCCCAGTAGACGGCCTCGTGCGCGCCCCACTGGCTGATCGGGATCACCGGGACGCCCGCGGCCAGCGCCAGACGGGCGGCGCCGGTCTTGCCGCGCTCCGGCCACAGGCCCGGGTCGTGGCTGATCCGGCCTTCGGGGTAGACGATGATCGGCTCGCGGGTGGTCTTCATCGCCTCGACGGCCTCGGCGAACTGTCCGACGGCGGTGCCGGCGTGCTTGCGGTCCACGCGCAGGTGCCCGCTGACCCGCAGCGCCGGCCCGATGACGGGCGCGTCGAGGATGCCGCCGGCCAGCATGAAGCGCGGGTTGATCCCGATCCGCTTGCACGCGGCCATCAGGACGAAGGCATCGAACACGCCGATGTGGTTGGCGGCCATCAGCAACGGCCGCCCCCGAAGCTGCGCCGGAACCCGGCCGGACACGGTCAGCCGCCCGACGAGGTTCACCAGCCCGCGGTCGATGTTCAGCATGGTCCGCCAGATGGCCGGGGCACGGCGGGACGAGTCGTCGGTGCGCAGCGCGAACATGCGCAGAGCATGGCAGACGCCGGATTTCACCCGGATGGCTGCTCGGCTGGGTCACGAACGGGCCGCTGGTGACGTTCTTGACGCAGATCGACCGGTCGGTCGGGCCGGTCGGCCGGCCGGCCGGCCGGCCGGCCGGTCGGTCGGGCCGGGATCTGACGGGCGGTCGGGTGGGGGCGAGCGGCCCGTTGGTGACGGTCCGGGTGCGAACGGGCCGCTCGTGCGGGTGCCGGGCTCGTGGGTTGTGCGGCGCGAACGGCCTTTTCGCGACTCAGCCGGCCAGGCGGATGCGCGAATGGTCCGTTCGCGCAGTTCGGGGAGGTGCGTGCGGCACGAACGGCCCTTTCACACCGGTTGAGGTCGGAGGCGAGCGGCGCGAATGGCCCTTTCGTGCTGCCTCGCCCTTCCGAAGTGCGGCACGAGCGGTCCGTTCGCACCGCCGAGGCCCTGACCTGCGTCACCAACGGTCCATTCGTGACACGGGGCGCGTGTTGCGAGCGGCCCGTTCGCGACCAAGAGGTCACGAACGGGCCGCTCGTGACGGATGAGCGGCGGGTGTCGTCGCGACCGGCCCGTTCGAGCGCTGCCACCCCTGGCCAAGGGCGCGAAAGGGCCGTTCGCGGCGTCGCAGGCCGGCAGGTGTGGGCACGAAAGGGCCGTTTGCGCTGCTCAACCCCCGAAATCCGGCGCGACCGGGCCGTTCGTGCCGCCCAAACCTGGGAACGCGGCGCCGAAAGGGCCGTTCGCGCCGCTCAACCCCGGAAACCTGGCGAGAGAGGGCCGCTTGCGCCGCCCAACCCTGGAGACCCGACACGAAAGGGCCGCTCGCGCCGCCCCAACCCCGGAAACCCCGCCCCACCGGCCCGCCGGCGCCGCCACCGACCCCATCCCACTCACCCGAATGGCCCCACCGCGCCCGACCGTGAGGCAGAAGTTCACGATGCGCTGAGAGTGGCGCATGTGACGAAACGGCGTCGGCGGTTACCGTTGGAGCATGGCTGGGTCGGCGACGAGGAAGCGAAGTACGGGAAGCGGCGCGAAGGGAGCAGCGGCGCGCAAGCCCCGAACTCCGGCGAAGCCGAGTTCCGGCGCTACCCGGAGCACCCGGAGCACCCGGAAGCCGGCCGCTCGCAAGCCGGCTCCTCGGCGGAAGACTCCCGGTGTCTTCGGCAAGGGTGTCCGGGGGACCTGGAACCTGCTGGCCCGGGGCATCGGGACGCTGGCCCGCACCGTCGGGCGCACCCGTGAGCTCGAGGCCGAGCACCGCCGTGACGGGCTCGCGCTCGGGCTGATCGCGCTCGCCATCATCGCCGCCGTCGGCGTCTGGTGGCGGGCCGCCGGGCCGATCGGTGCGGGTGTGGAGATCGCGACCCGGACCGTGCTGGGCGCTGGGGCCGTGACACTGCCGCTGGTGCTCGTGGTCATCGCCGTCGCCCTGATGCGGTCCGAACCGCATCCGGAGACGCGGCCGCGGATGGTCGTCGGGACCATCATGGTCGTGCTGTCCGTGCTCGGGATGCTGCACATCTTCACCGCGCTCCCGGACACCAACGACGGCCGGATGTACGCCGGCGGCATCGTCGGGGCCTTCTCCGGCGGGCTGCTCACCATGGGCGTCACCACCTGGGTCGCCGTGCCGCTGCTGATCCTCGCCCTCGTCTTCGGCATCCTCGTGTTCACCGGCACGCCCGTGCGCGAGATCCCGCACCGCCTGCGCAACTGGGGCCTCGACGAAGAAGACCTCGCCGAGGCCGACGAGGGCTCCATCTTCGCGACCGACGAAGACGACCTCACCGAGGCCGACCCGAAGGCCGCGCGGCTGCGCAAGCCGTCCCGCCGCCGTCAGGCCGCCGACGCGAACCCCGAGCAGCTCGACATCGAGGCCGCCCTCGCCGAGATGCCGACGCCGATCAAGCCGCCGAAGGCGCTGCCCAAACCGCCGGCGGCGGAGGTGCCCGAAAAGAAGCCGAAGAAGGCCCCCGAGCCCGCGATGGCGGTCACCCGGACGGTGGAAGGCGACTACAAGCTGCCGCCGCCCGATCTGCTGAAGCTCGGCGACGCGCCGAAGTCCCGCAGCAAGGCCAACGACGCCATGATCGAGGCGATCACCGGTGTCCTGGAGCAGTTCAGCATCGACGCGCAGGTCACCGGCTTCACCCGCGGCCCGACGGTCACCCGGTACGAGGTCGAGCTCGGCCCGGGCGTCAAGGTCGAGAAGATCACCGCGCTCACCAAGAACATCGCTTATGCCGTGGCCACCGACAACGTCCGGCTGCTGGCGCCGATCCCCGGCAAGTCTGCGGTCGGCATCGAGGTGCCGAACTCCGACCGCGAGATGGTCCGCCTGGGTGACGTCCTGCGCGCGCCGACCACGGTCAAGGACAACCACCCGATGGTGATCGGCCTCGGCAAGGACATCGAGGGTCACTTCGTCACCGCGAACCTGACGAAGATGCCCCACCTGCTGGTCGCCGGCTCCACCGGTTCCGGCAAGTCGAGCTTCGTCAACTCGATGCTCGTCTCGCTGCTCGCGCGGGCGACGCCGGACGAGTGCCGGATGATCCTGATCGACCCGAAGATGGTCGAGCTGACGCCGTACGAGGGCATCCCGCACCTGATCACGCCCATCATCACCCAGCCGAAGAAGGCCGCCGCCGCGCTGGCCTGGCTGGTGGAGGAGATGGAGCAGCGCTACCAGGACATGCAGGTCAACAAGGTCCGCCACATCGACGACTACAACAAGAAGGTGAAGTCCGGCGAGATCACGGCGCCGCCCGGGTCCGAGCGCGAGTACCGGCCGTACCCGTACATCATGGCGATCGTCGACGAGCTCGCCGACCTGATGATGACCGCCCCGCGCGACGTCGAGGACGCCATCGTCCGGATCACGCAGAAGGCGCGCGCCGCCGGGATCCACCTGGTCCTGGCCACGCAGCGGCCGTCGGTCGACGTCGTCACCGGCCTGATCAAGACCAACGTGCCGTCGCGGCTCGCGTTCGCGACGTCGTCGCTGACGGACTCGCGGGTCATCCTCGACCAGCCGGGCGCGGAGAAGCTGATCGGCATGGGCGACGCGCTCTACCTGCCGATGGGCGCCGGCAAGCCGGTCCGCATCCAGGGCGCGTTCGTCGGCGACGAGGAGATCTCCGCGGTCGTCAACTACGCCAAGGAGCAGGCGCAGCCGGACTACCAGGACGGCGTCACCGCGCAGAAGGCCGGCGAGAAGAAGGAGATCGACGCCGACATCGGCGACGACCTCGACGTGCTGATCCAGGCGACCGAGCTGATCGTCACCTCGCAGTTCGGCTCGACGTCGATGCTGCAGCGCAAGCTGCGGGTCGGGTTCGCCAAGGCCGGCCGCCTGATGGACCTGCTGGAGAGCCGCGGCGTGGTCGGCCCGTCGGAGGGCTCGAAGGCCCGCGACGTGCTGATCAAGCCGGAGGAGCTGGAGTCGGTCCTGTTCATGATCCGCGGCGGCGACCCGGTACCGGCCGACCCGGACGACGAGTGATGCAACCCGCGGCCGGGCCCGTTCCGTCCTGAGCACGTGGACACACAGCGATTCGCAGCCGGACTGTTCGCTTTCGCCGTCGTCGCGGTGAGCGCCGGGAGCTCGGTCGCCTCCGGGCCGGCCGTACCCGCGTCCACGCCGGCGGCGTCGGCTCCCTCGACCGTCGGGACCGCGCTCGGCCAGGATGTCACCCTGCGGCTCGGCCAGGAGGCCGCCGTGCAGGGGCGCGACCTGACCGTGCGGTACACCCGCCTGGTCTCGGATTCCCGGTGCCGCCCCGGCATGCAGTGCTTCTGGGAGGGCGAGGCCTCGCTGGCCTTCCTGCTGAGCGAGCCCGGCCGCGGCGAGAGCACCACGGCCGAGCTGCACACCGGCCCGCGCACGGGCCCGCAGGCGACGAGCTTCGCCGCGAGCCGCGTCGAGCTGGTGTCGGTGAGCCAGGACGCCGGGGAGGCGACGGTCCGGATCAGCTGAGCGGCGCGCCCCAGTGGTCCAGGTAGGCGACCTCGGCCAGCGGGACGCGCGCGGCCGGCTTGAAGTCCGGGACCGTCGTGTACGCCACCGGCAGCAGGCCGACCTGGGTGAAGCCGGCCGGGACGCCGAGGATCTCGGCGGCCGCCGCCTCGCGGGACAGGTGGTACGTCGTGAGCGTCGAGCCGAGGCCGCGGGAGCGCAGGGCCAGCTGGAAGTTCCAGACCGCCGGGAAGATGCCGCCGTAGAAGGCCGCGTCCGTCGCGTTCTCGCCGCTCGGGCGGCCCTTGAGACACGGGATGACGAACACCGGCACCCGCTCGATGACGTCGATCAGGTGCTGCCCGGACGCCAGCGCCCGCCGGGTGGCGGCGTCGCCCGCCTCGCGGTCCGCCAGGTAGGCCGAGCCGACCTCGCGGAACAGCCCGCCGAGCCGGTCCTTCACCCGCTGGTCGCGCACCACGAGCCAGCGCCACGCCTGGGCGTTGCCCGGGGTCGGCGCCTGCAGCGCGAGGTTCAGGCACTCCTTGAGGACCGCCGCCTCGACCGGGCGGTCGAGGTCGAGCTTGCGGCGGACGGCGCGGGTGGTGCTGAGCAGGTGATCGATCTCCATGCCCCCCATCCTGGCCCGGACCGCGACAGTCCGGGCCAGGAAGGCGGTCAGAACCGGCTCAGCCGCCGAACTTGCGGACGGCCTGGTAGTACGTCCAGGCCGCGCCCTTGCACACCACGTTCGACCCGCAGACGCTCTTCAGGTCGCTGTAGAGGTTGTCGTCGATCTTCAGGCGGTTCGCCGAGGTGAACCGGCCCTGCTTCTTGTAGTTGCGGTACCCGAAGTCGTGCCGGTGGCAGCCCGGCAGGAACTGGAAGCCGAACGGGGTGTCCGGCGACCAGGAGCAGCCGTCGGACGACCAGTCGAGCTGGCCGTTGTAGGGCTTCTGCGCCCGGGTGGACTCGAAGCCGGACAGCGAGGTGTGGAAGAGGTACTGGTCGGTGACCGTCGGGATGTCGACGGCCGCGGCGGTGCCGGTGCCCAGCAGGGCCCCCAAGCCGACAGTCACGGCCACCGTCGTGGTGGCCCCCAGGTTCCGGAGTGTCGTGCGCATCGTGTGCGTTCCCTTGCTGATCAAGTGGACGATTTGCCCGACCAGCTTCGAGTGCGCTTTGTCCCGCCGTCACCGCCCGAAAGGAGGATGTTCGGTGAATTTCCCTCAGAGCTGGAGCAACATGCGTGAATTGCCCAGGGTGTTGGGCTTGACATACGGCAGGTCGAGGAACTCGGCGACGCCGGTGTCGTGCGAGCGCCGCATCTCCTCGTAGACCTCGTGCGACACCGGGGTGCCGTCGATCTCCACGAAACCGTGGCCGGCGAAGAAGCCGGTCTCGAAGGTCAGCACGAACAGCCGCCGGAGACCGAGCTCACGGGCCTCGTCGACGAGCCGGGCGACCAGCAGCCGCCCGACACCCTGGCCGCGGGCGGCCTTGTCGACCACCACGGTGCGCAGCTCGGCGATGTCCTCCCAGAGGACGTGGAGGGCGGCCGCGCCGAGCACTTCGCCCGCCGCTTCGGCGATCCAGAACTCCTGGACGGCCTCGTAGAGGGTGACCAGGTCCTTCTCCAGCAGCACGCGGCCCGCGTCCGCGTCAACCAGGGCCTTGATCTTGCGGATGTCGGCGATCCGGGCACGGCGGACGGTCGGGCGGGGCGAGTCGGACGGCACGAGCGTCAACTCAACCACACGGCGCTGGAGGCGTGATCGCACGACCGGGCTACGCCGTCGTCGGACCGGCGAGGACCGGCGGCTACCCTGAACGTCGTGCCTTCTCCCACCACGGAACCTGCCGCCACCCGACGCGTCTCCCTGCTGACCCTGGGCTGCGCCCGCAACGAGGTCGACTCGGAGGAGCTGGCGGGCCGGCTGGCGGCCGGCGGCTGGGAGCTGGCGGCCGATCCGGAGGACTCCGACGTCGTGGTGGTCAACACCTGCGGCTTCGTCGAGTCGGCCAAGAAGGACTCCGTCGACACGCTGCTGGCGGCCTCCGACACGGGCAAGAAGGTCGTCGCCGTCGGCTGCATGGCCGAGCGCTACGGCCACGAGCTGGCCGACAGCCTGCCCGAGGCGGACGCCGTCCTCGGCTTCGACCACTACGCCGACCTTTCCGACCGCCTGGACGACGTCGTCGCCGGCCGCAAGGTCGCCTCGCACACCCCGGGCGACCGCCGCAAGCTGCTGCCGATCAGCCCGGTCCAGCGGCCCGCCGCGGCCGAGAACGTCGAGGTCCCGGGCCACGCGCAGCACGGCTGGGGCCCGCGGGTGCTGCGCACGCGCCTCGACGACTCCCCGGTGGCCGCGCTGAAGATCGCCTCCGGCTGTGACCGGCGCTGCTCGTTCTGCGCCATCCCGTCGTTCCGCGGCTCCTTCGTGTCGCGGCAGCCGGACGAGATCGTCGCCGAGGCCATGTGGTTGGCCGAGCACGGCGTCAAGGAACTGTTCCTGGTCAGCGAGAACTCGACGTCCTACGGCAAGGACTTCGGCCGCGACGGCGCCACCGCGCTGGAGCGGCTGCTGCCGCGCCTGGCGGAGATCGACGGCATCGAGCGCGTCCGCGTCTCCTACCTGCAGCCGGCCGAGACGCGCCCGCAGCTGGTGAAGGCCATCGCGACCACGCCGGGTGTCGCCGAGTACTTCGACCTGTCGTTCCAGCACTCCAGCGAGCAGGTGCTGCGCCGGATGCGCCGGTTCGGCTCGACCGACTCCTTCCTCGCGCTGACCGAGCAGATCCGCGAGTACGCGCCCGAGGCGGGCATCCGGACCAACGTGATCGTCGGGTTCCCCGGCGAGACCGAGCACGACCTGGCCGAGCTGGAGCGCTTCCTCACCGGCGCCCGGCTCGACGCGGTCGGCGTCTTCGGCTACTCCGACGAGGACGGCACGGAGGCCGAGGGCTTCGAGGGCAAGCTCGACCCCCAGGTGGTCACCGAGCGCGTCACGCGGATCTCGGCGCTGGTCGAGGAGCTGACCTCGCAGCGCGCGGAGGACCGGATCGGTACCTTCGTCGACGTCCTGGTCGAGCTGGACGACGACGGCGAGCTGACCGGCCGCGCCGCGCACCAGGCCCCCGAGGTCGACGGCGAGTGCGTCATCCTCGACGCCCCGGAGAAGACCCAGGTGGGTGATTTCCTCCGCTGCGAGGTCGTCGACTCGGCGGGTGTCGACCTGATCGTGCGCGCGGCACCGGACGCCGACCGGTGAGTGCGCTCCCGAGCGACGCCGCGGACGAGGGCCTGGCCCCGCCGGCCGCGGAGACGACGGCGCAGGTCCCGGAGGCGACCCCGGTCCCGACCCTGAACCTCGCGAACCTCCTGACGCTCTCGCGGCTCGTGCTGGTGCCGCTGTTCATCGCGGCGCTGTTCACCGGCGACGGCGTCGACACCACCTGGCGCGCGATCGCGACCGGGCTGTTCGCCGTCGCCTCCGCGACCGACCAGCTCGACGGCTGGGTGGCCCGCAAGTACGGCCTGATCACCGACTTCGGCAAGATCGCCGACCCGATCGCGGACAAGGCGCTCACCGGCGCCGCGCTGGTCGGGCTGAGCATCCTCGGCATGCTCGGCTGGTGGGTCACGATCGTGATCGCCGTCCGCGAGATCGGCGTCACGCTGCTGCGCTTCTGGGTGATCCGCCACGGCGTGATCCCGGCCAGCCGCGGCGGCAAGGCCAAGACGATGGCCCAGATCGCCGCGATCACGGCGTACCTGCTGCCGCTGCCGGCCGGCGCCGACCCGGTGCGCTGGGCGCTGATGGGCCTGGCGCTGGTGCTGACCGTGGTCACCGGCGTCGACTACCTGGTCCGGGCGGTGCGCCTGCGCGCGGCCGGGCGCCGGGTCACCGGGAACTGAGCGTGGACGAGAAGGCCCTGGTCGCGGCGCTGCGGGCCCGGGGCGAGACGGTCGCGGCCGCCGAGTCGCTGACCGCCGGGCTGGTCTGCGCCACCCTGGCCCGGGTGCCGGGGGCGAGCGCGGTCCTGCGCGGCGGCCTGGTCGTCTACGCCACCGAACTGAAGACCGCGCTGGCCGGGGTGGACCCCGAGCTGCTCGCCGAGCACGGCGCGGTGCACCCCGAGGTCGCGGCGCAGCTGGCCGTCGGCGCGCGGGTCCGCTGCGGGGCCACCTGGGGCCTCGGGCTCACCGGTGTGGCTGGGCCCGCCGCCCAGGACGGGGTCGCGCCGGGCACCGTGCACGTCGGGCTCGCCGGGCCGGGGACACACACAGTCCGTACCCTGGCCTTGAGCGGCGACCGGGACTTGATCAGGACCGCGTCGGTCCGCGCCGCGTTTGCCCTGCTCGGGGAACATCTGGCGTGAATCGGGCGTTCGCCCTTGGCGTACGGGCACCCAAATCCTGCGCCCGGGGCGCCGCTCTGGGTAACGTAGGGGGTACTTGTACGGAAGGGAGGCGCGTGATGACCGTGCTGTTGCGTGAGGCGATCGGTGATCGGCTCCGTCATGCCCGCACCAACCAGCGTCGTACGCTGCGCGACATCTCCCGCGCCGCCAGGGTCAGCCTCGGCTACCTCTCCGAGGTGGAACGCGGCCAGAAGGAGGCGTCGAGCGAGCTGCTCGCGTCCATCTGCCAGGCCCTGGACCTTCCGCTCGGCGAACTGCTGCATCACGTGGCAGCGGACGTTTCGGCCCTCGACAACGTCGAGGTCGCGCCGGTCGACGAGCGGATCGTGGACGGCGCGCCCCGGGAGAAGGTGCCCGACCGCGGTGCGAAGGCTTCGGCGGCCGGGATCGAAGGCGGCCGCCTGATGTCCGAGCTGATCGGCAACGACCTCGCGGACCTGCGGGTTTCGCCGGCGCCGCGGATGAACACCACCCTGCGCACGACGATCGGGCAGCCGAAGCTGGCCTCCACGATCGCCGCATAGTCACGAATCGGACACGACGACGGCCCCGGGCAACGCGCCCGGGGCCGTTCGCGTGGGATACCCGTGGGATACCGGGGTGATCAGGGGGTGAACCCTGAAATCCCCCGGGGTCGCCTGGAATGGACGTGGCCGACCTGACACGATGGAACCCAACGCCGGGGTCGGTGCGTTGCATGTGCAGGGGAGCGACGCCCCACCACCCCGAGTACTCAAGGCCCGTGGGACGCAAGAAGGCAGGCGGAGGAGATGGCCAACCCGTTCGTGAAGTTCTGGAAGTACATGATGGCGGCGTTCTCGTCGAAGATCGACGAGCACGCCGACCCGAAGGTACAGATCCAGCAGGCCATCGAGGAGGCGCAGCGCAACCACCAGGCGCTGACGCAGCAGGCCGCCTCCGTGATCGGCAACCAGCGTCAGCTGGAGATGAAGCTCAACCGGCAGCTCAGCGACGTCGAGAAGCTGCAGGCCTCGACGCGCCAGGCCCTCGTCCTCGCGGACGAGGCCCGGGGCAAGGGTGACGAGCAGAAGGCGACCGAGTTCGAGACCGCCGCGGAGAGCTTCGCGACGCAGCTCGTCACGGCCGAGCAGAACATCGAGGACCTCAAGACGCTGCACGACCAGTCGCTGCAGGCGGCGGCCCAGGCCAAGAAGGCCGTGGAGCGCAACTCGCAGATGCTGCAGCAGAAGCTGGCCGAGCGCACCAAGCTGCTCTCGCAGCTGGAGCAGGCGAAGATGCAGGAGCAGGTCTCCGCTTCGCTGAACCAGATGAGCCAGCTGGCCGCGCCGGGCAACACGCCGTCGCTGGAAGAGGTCCGCGACAAGATCGAGAAGCGCTACACCACGGCGCTGGGTCAAGCGGAACTCGCTCAGAACTCGGTCCAGGGCCGCATGATGGAGGTCCAGGCCTCCACCACGCAGTTCGCCGGGCAGTCGCGGCTCGAGCAGATCCGCGCGTCGATGCGCGGCGACTCGGTCGCCCAGGTGACCGACGGCGGCGCGGCGGCCCAGAAGCCGGCCGCCAGCTCGGCCGACATCCAGCGTGAGATCCAGGCGCGCGTGCAGGCGGAGCAGGGCAAGAACCCGGCTTGACGCCGGGGCCGGAGCCGAACCAGGGGGCGGGCATGGGACAGCAAGGCAGAGGCCGGGACTTCAGCGAGTTCGGCGCCAAGCTCGACAAGCACATCGAGAAGCTGCCCGAATACGCCCAGCGCGCCCAGGAGAAGCTCCAGAAGGTCCAGAGGTACTTCCCGCCGGCCGATCAGGCCGGCGGGAAGCCCGGAACCGCCCGGCCGCCCTACCAGCGGCCGAACCCGCTGCAGCGGCCGCGGACGTCCGGGTCGCGGATGCCGGACCTGTCGTCGTTGGCGTCCGTGGCGAACCAGGTCCCGGCCTTCGCCGAGGCCCGGACCAAGTGGAACCGGTGGAACGACCCCGCCGCGAAGCTGGAACGCCGCAAGCGCCGGACGTCACGCGCGCTGACGCTGTGGATCCTGCTGACGATCCTGTGCGGCGTCCTCGCCGTGGCCGCCGGCGTGGGCTGGGTCAGCGCCACCGGCGCCGCGATGATGCCGCAGGCGATCATGGCCTTCGCCGGGGCCGTGGTGTTCGGCACCTTCGGCGTCCGGTCCGGGCTCAAGCTCCGCGGCCTCAACCGCGTCCAGCTGCCGGCCACCCCGGCCGGCCCGCCCCCGCTGCCGCCCGCCGGGTCGGTGGCGCGCGAGCCGATGGAACGGCTGGCCGAGGGCGAGGCGTCGCTGTTCGAGCTGCTGCGCCAGCTGTCGGTGCCGTCCTCGGTGGGCACGATGCCGGTCTCCGAAGTGTCCGTCGCGGACGCCCGCCAGACGGCCGACGAAGCCGCCGCCGCCTTGCGCGGCCTGGCGGCCCGCATCCAGGCGATCGAACGCGGCCGCAACGCCGCTCCCGCCCGCGAGCGCGCGGCGCTGGACGCGGCGGTCGCCAAGCTCCGCGAGCAGCTCGACGACGGCCTCGAAGGCTACGGCGGCCTGGTCGCCGCGGCCGGCCACACGGTCGCCGCCGCGGGCGACGGCCTGATCACGTCCAAACAGGCCCTCACCGACGCCACGGACCGCCTGGCCGGCCTGGCCATGGCCCTCCGCGAACTCTCCTGACGGGACCACCACCCGCACCCACGTGATCCGCCGCGCACCTCACGTGATCAGACCCGCAACTCGCGTGACCACACCCGTAACCAGTGTGATCAGACCCGGAACTCGCGTGACCACACCCGTAACCAGTGTGATCAGACCCGGAACTCGCGTGACCAGGCCCGTGACTCGCCAGTTACGGCCTCAATCACGCGAGTTACGGGCCTAGTCACGCGAGTTACGGCCTCAATCACGCGAGTTACGGGCCTAATCACGCGAGTCCCGTCTCCAGTCACGCGAGACCCGGGTTTCAGTGCGCGAGCCGACCCTCTAGGTACGCGAGCCGACTGTCTGGTCGCGTGTCGACCGTCCACACGCGTGAGTTGACTGTCCACTCACGCGTGTTGACCCTTCCGTCACACCTGGCGGCGCGCCGATCACGCGAAAACGGCCCGCACTGAGCCGTTCAGGTGCCCCGCTCTGCCATCCGGGTGCCGTCAAGCGGCTCCGGACCCGTCCGGTCACGCGGCGTGCGTGATCGTGCGTTTCACCCCGGCGTCGCCGCCTGTTCACCCCTTGGTCCCGAAACACGCGCGTAATCGGAAACCGGTAGCGACGGAAACGTGCACGACCTAACGTTTCTGTCATGCAAGCAGTGGTGGCACCCGACGGAAGGCCCGCCGTGCTCTGAGGTTCGCCGGCGCCGACCGTACACAGTGGACTTTCTCGCTTTCCGCCGAGGAAAGGACGCCCCGTGAACACGCTCCCGCCGGAACCGGACCCCGCCCCGCCCACACCACCGAGCGCATCCCAGCGCGTGATCGCGGCCTTCGAGCGCATCTCCGAGGTCGACCGCCCCGAGCTCTGGACCACCCTGCGCGCGATCGAGGACGTCCTCGTCGACGCGAAGGCGGTCGACGAGCGCGTCAAGGCGGGGGAGAACCTGCCCCTGGCGGGCACGGTCGTCGCCGTGAAGGACGTGATCGACGTCGCCGGGCAGCCCACCACCGCGGGCTGCCCGTCGTTCGCCCGGGTCCCGGAGACCTCCGCCACCGTCGTCGCCCGGCTCACCGCGGCCGGCGCGGTCGTGCTCGGCAAGACCAATCTGGACCAGTTCGGCTACGGCCTCACCGGTACCCGCAGCCCGTACGGTGCCGTGACCTCGGCGTGGGACCGGACGAAGGTCGCCGGCGGCGCCAGCTGTGGTTCGGCCGTCGCCGTCGCGCTCGGCGTCGTCGACTTGGCCCTGGGCACCGACACCGCGGGCTCCGGCCGGATCCCGGCCGCGCTGAACGCCGTCGTCGGGCTGAAGCCGACGCTCGGCCTGCTCCCGATGACCGGCGTCCTGCCGACGTCGCGCTCCTACGACAGCGTCTCCGTGTTCGCGACCGGCCTGGCCGCCGGCCGCCACGCGCTCGCCCTGATGACCGGCCCGGACGGCGTCGATCCCGGCACGCGCCCCTGGCCCGCCGACGTCCGCCTCGGCGCCGGCGACCACCCGCGGATCGCGATCCCGGACAAAGCCGGCCTGGCCCCGCTGAGCGCCGCGGCCCGGCTCGCGTTCGAGGACACCGTGACGCGGCTGGCCGTGACGGGCGCGATCATCGAACCGATCGCCTTCGACGCCTTCCGCGAGGCCGGCGAACTGGTCTACACCGGCTCGCTCGACGCCGAGAGCTACGCCGTGATCGGGGAGTTCCTCGGCAAGGACCCGGCCGACGCCGACCCGACGGTCGCCACCCTGATCCACGCGGCCGGCGGCCACACCGCGCACGCGTTCGCCGCCGACAAACACCGGCTCGCCGAGCTGAAGGTCCGGGCCGCGCGGGCGCTCGACGGGTTCGACGCGCTCCTCGTGCCGACGGTGCCGGACCACCCGGACCTCGCCGAAGCGCTGGCCGACCCGATCGGCGTGAGCCACCGCCTGGCCACCTACAGCTCGTTCGTGAATGTGCTCGACCTGGCCGCGGTCACCGTCCCGGTGCTGCCGGGCGACCGCCGCCCGTTCGGCGTCACCTTCGTGACGCGCGCGTTCGAGGACCAGATCGCCCTCGACCTCGCCACCGTCTGCACGGACGAGCCGATGACGCACTACCCGGAGCCCGGCGAGGACCTCGTCGTGTTCGGCGCGCACCTGCGCGGCCAGCCGCTCAACTCCCGGCTCACCGAGCTCGGCGCCCGCTTCACCGGCCCGGTCCGGACCGCCGAGCGGTACCGGATGGTGCTGCTGGCCACCGAACCGCCGCAGCCGGGCGTGCTCGACGACGTCGACGGCAGTGGCCTGGACGGCGAGCGCTGGCGGCTGTCCCCGGCCGCGCTGGGCCGGTTCGCCGCCACGCTGCCGGAGCCGTTCGTGCTGGCCCGCGTCGAGCTGGAGGACGGGTCCCGCGTCCTGGCCGTCCGGTGCGAGAAGGACGCGACGACGGCAGCGCCGGGCCTGGAACGCTACGAGTCCTGGCGCGGCTACGTGCGCTTCACGTCTACCGCCGGGCCGCGAGGCCACGGCTGACGCGGCGCACCAGACCCGGCCCGTGCAGCGCGAACCCGGTGTAGAGCTGCACGAGCGACGCGCCGGCGTCCACCAGCCGGACGGCGTCGTCCGGGCCGAGGATGCCGCCGACGCCGATGATCGGCAGGCTCCCGCCGGTGTGGTCGTGCACGAAGCGCACGACCTCGGCCGCGCGGGTGGTCAGCGGCCGGCCGGACAGCCCTCCCGCCTGTCCGGCCAGGCCGCTCTCCGCGGCCGCGATGCCGTCGCGGGACAGGGTCGTGTTGGTGGCGATGATCCCGGCGACGCCGTGCTCGAGGCTGACCTCCAGCAGCTCGGCCAGCGCGTCGTCGGTCAGGTCGGGGGCGACCTTCACCAGCACCGGCGTCGGCGTGGCGCCACCGGCCAGCTCGACGGACGTCGCCCGCAGCTCGCTGAGCAGCTCGGCCAGCGCCGCGCGGTCCTGCAGCTGACGCAGCCCCGGCGTGTTCGGCGAGCTGACGTTGATCGCGAAGTAGTCGGCGTACGGGTGCAGCGCGCGCAGCGAGAACCGGTAGTCCTCGACGGCGTCTTCGAGCGGCGTGACCTTCGACTTCCCGATGCTGATCCCGAGCGGCACGCCCGGTTTGCCCTCCCGGGCGAGCTTCGCCGCGAGCGCTCCGGCGCCGTCGTTGTTGAAGCCCATGCGGTTGATGACCGCGTCGGTCTCGGGGAGGGTGAACAGCCGCGGCTTCGGGTTGCCCGGCTGCGCCAGCCGCGTCACGGTGCCGACCTCGACGAAACCGAAGCCGAGCCCGGCCCACGCGGGCAGCGCCCGGCCGTTCTTGTCCATCCCGGCGGCGAGGCCGACGCGGTTCGGGAAGCGCAGGCCCAGCGTCGTCACCGGGTCGTCGACGCGGCTGACGCGGCTCAGCACCGAGGTGGCCTTGCCGAGGCGGGAGAGGACGCCGATCGTGCGCTCGTGCACCAGCTCGGGGTCGTGGTAGGACAGCCGGTACAGCGCCGGGCGGACGATCTTGTCGAAGAACACGCCCTCATGCTGCCAAATCGCCCGGACCGCGCGACCGGAGCGTCACCTCGACGTGAACGAGCCCACTACTCGCGGTCCTTCCACTCGTCCTCGAGCATCGCGAAGACGAGCTCGTCGGTCCACTCGCCCTTGACGATCTCGTTCTCCCGCAGCCGCGCTTCCTCACGCATGCCGAGGCGCTGCATGAGCGCGGCGGAGGCGGTGTTGCGGCCGTCGCAGCGGCCGATGATCCGGTGCAGCCCCAGGTCTTCGAAGCCCAGGCGCAGCAGCTCGGTGGCGGCTTCGGCGGCCAGGCCCTTGCCGTGGTGGTCGGGGTGGAAGACGAACCCGATCTCGCCTTGGCGGTGCTCACTGCTGAGCCACTCGAGGTTCAGGTCGCCGATCAGCTGCCCGGTCTCGGCCAGCTCGACCGCGACGGCCAGGAGCTGCCCCTCGTGCGTCAACGTCGAGCTGTGCACCCGTTTCGCGAGCGCGGCGGCCGATTCGGCGCGGCTGCGCGGGCCCCAGTACAGGTAGCGGGCGACGTCGGAGCGGGACTGGAAGGAGTTCAGCGCGTCGAGGTCGTCGGGCGTGAACGGGCGCAGGAGCAGGCGTTCCGTGGTGATCGGGTAGTCGGGCCTGAGCATGGTTCCAGGCTAGCGACGGTTGACCCGTTCGGGGGACAGAACGGCGAAACCGGATCGGCGAAGACGAAGGTCGGATCGCCGGGCGGTCATCGACCGCCGATCGGCGGGATGACCTGCACAAATGAGCGGTATTGGGGTACCCCCAGGGGGTCTCTCGAACGCCGTCAAACGCTCGAGCCCGGGCCGGACCGGTGCCCGGGAACCCTGGGGGCCCGGTGACTGCCTGGTATTCGCTATCAGGCAAACACGGGAAGCAGGCGATGAGCCGAAGGTGGCTCCGTTGTATCGCTGCTCAAAGTCCCATCTCGTGCCATCCGCTAGCGGACAGTCACCTCACGAGTCCTGTTGGAATACAACTTAGGACCACCTCCTCTCTCGTGTACCGCCACGCTAAACGAAGTTCCCGCGACCCGGCAACGTCATTTGCCGGATCTCACTTTTCAGGAGAGCTTTCCGCGCGTCACCGAGGAAGGACGCGTCGACGGCGGTGACCCGGCCCGTGCGCACGTTCGACGCCGGGCGTTCGCGGAGCGCGAACACGAGGGTCTCCGCGCCGGCCCGGTCGGGGTCGGCTCAGCGCGTGGGAGCGGGGCCGGACTGGCACTTCGGGCAGAACCACGTCGGCCGCTGCCGGACGTCGTGGCCCTGCGTGCGCACCAGGGTGGGGCCGCCGCAGCGGAAGCAGCCCTGGCGGGTGCGCTCGTAGACCCAGTTCTTCCGGTTGCGGTCGAGGTGGCCGGTGGTGCTCTGGTCGAACCGCCCGGAGGCGGCGTTGGCCAGCAGCAGCTTCCGGCCCAGCGCGACCGTTTGCGCGGCGTCCACTTCGGACACCGGCGTCCACGGCGTCACGCCGAGCAGGAAGCACATCTCGCACTTGTACAGGTTCCCGACGCCCGCCATCACGCGCTGGTCGAGCAGCGCCAGCCCCAGCTCGCGGGCCGGCTCGGCGGCCAGCGCGGCCGTCGCCCGGGCCGCGTGCTCGTCCGTCCACTGTGGATCGAGCAAGTCCGGGCCGAGGTGGGCGACGAGGTCGCGTTCCTTCGACGCGGGCACGAGCCTGAGGTCGTGGACGCGGAACCCGATCACCTGGACGTCGGCCGCGGTCAGGACCACGCGGGCGTGGT
Source organism: Amycolatopsis sp. WQ 127309 (assembly GCF_023023025.1). Lineage (NCBI taxonomy): Bacteria > Bacillati > Actinomycetota > Actinomycetes > Pseudonocardiales > Pseudonocardiaceae > Amycolatopsis > Amycolatopsis sp. WQ 127309. The sequence continues at coordinate 10,569,208 of NZ_CP095481.1, read as the reverse complement.
GCCCGGGCCGGCGCCACTTCGCGCCGGCCGCGTAGACGTCCCACATGCCGTCCATCATCAGGTGCGAGTGCAGGGTCAGGTCGCCGGAGAAGCGCGTGAACAGGTGCTTGCCGACCGTGCCGACGCCGAGCACGTCACGCCCGGCGAGGTCCACAGTGGCCAGTTGCGGCACGCGGAACTGCCCGCGCAGCAACGTCTTCCCGGCCAGCGCGCGGTCGAAGCGCTTCCCGACGAGGTAGACGGTGTCACCCTCGGGCACGGCTCACCCCGCGGATTCGGACACCTCGGCCGGAGCCGCCTCGGTCTCCGGCGCCGGACCTTCGGGCCAGTCCGGGCCCTCGGGCTCCTCGCCGTGGACGCGGTGGCGCCCGGCGCGGTTGGAGCGCAGGATCTTCGCCAGCACCATGTTGAACGTCAGCGCGATCTCCTGCGCGCCGGGGGAGTGCCACTCGTGGATCGGGCTGCACGCGCCCTGGGCCTGCTGCACGGCCAGCCGGTCGGTGATCGCCGTCGGCATCACCAGCGGGCCGAAATTCTCGCGCAGTTCCGCGATCCGGAACTGGTGCTCGTAGGAGCGCACGCGCAGCTTGTTGACCAGCACGCCGATCGGGCGCAGGTCCGGGTTGAGCTCCTTGCGGATGTTCTCGATGGCTTCCAGGGCCCGGCGGGCGCCGGCGACGGCGTACATCGTCGGCTCGGTGACGATCAGCGCGCTGTCCGCGGCGACCAGCGCCGACTTCGTCAGCCGGCCCAGCGACGGCGGGCAGTCGAGGATCACCAGCTCGTACGGCGTCTCGCGCAGCGGCTCGCGGTGCAGCTCGTCGAGCGCGCGGGAGAAGTTCGCCAGCCGGTCGCTGCCGGCGTCCGGGTCGTTGAGCAGCTCCAGCTCCTCGGTGCCGACGAGGACGTCGACGTCCTCACTCCACACGCTCGGCGCGATCGCGCGCTCGAGTGTCGCGCGGGTGGGGTCCTCGAGCACGTCGGCGAGGGTGGCGTCGGTGTAGGGCGGGTCGAGCGAGGTCGTGGCGTTGCCCTGCGGGTCCAGGTCGACCACCAGGGTCCGCGTGCCCCTGCGCAGGGCGGCGGAGGCCACACCGAGGGCGACCGTCGTCTTGCCGACGCCCCCCTTGAGGCTGAGTACGGCGACCGTGTGCACGACGACCAGCCTACGGGTGGTGGCCAGCGGGGCCACCGGGCCAGGCGTCGTGACTCCGGTTCACCCGAAGGGACCAGCCGGGAGAAACGCCGGACCGGGCACTACTCTGTGCGACATGAAGACGGACACCGTGGCCGCCCGGGGTTCGGGCGCCGTTCGCCGGGTGCTCGAGGCCGAGATCGAGGCCGCCCGCGCCCGGGGCGCCGAGCACCCCGGCGTCGTCGACGTGGGCGGCGGCAGTGGCGGCTGGGCGGTGCCGTTCGCGGCGGCCGGTTGCCAGGTGACCGTCGTGGAGCCGAGCCCCAACGCGCTCGCGACGTTGAAGCGCCGCGCCGAGGAGGAAGGCGTCTCCGATCGCATCACGGTGATCGCCGACGACGCCGACGCGCTCGGCCGCCACATCCCGGCCGGCTCGGCCGACCTGGTGCTGGCGCACGGCCTCCTGGAGATCGTCGACGACCCGGCCGCGGTGCTGGCCGCCCTCGCGGCGGCGGTCGCCCCGGGCGGAGCGGTGTCGGTGCTGGTGGCCAACCGCCACGCGGCGGTGCTGCACCGGGCCCTGGCGGGCCGGGTGGCGGCAGCGCAGCAGCTGCTGACGAGCGCCGACGGCATCGCCCCGGGCGACACGGTCCTGCGCCGCTTCGACGGCGACGGCCTGAAGGCCCAGCTGGAAGCGGCGGGCCTCGAGGTGACCCTGCTGCAGGGCGACCGCGTGATCGCGGACCTGGTCCCGGGCGGCGTCCGCGACGAGGACCTGGCGGCGTTCGAGCAGGCGGCGGCCTCGTCCCCGGCACTGCGGAACATCGCGGGCCGCCTCCACGCGCTGGCCCGCCACCCGGCCTGACCGGACCACCTCAGGCTTCCTGATACGAGCTTTCTCTAGGAAAGATGCGTCCAGGGCGCCTCAGACGCATCTTTCTCGGCGAAAGTGACGTCTCCGGGTCGTCCAGGCGCATCTTTCTCGGCGAAAGTGACGTGTGGGGCCGCCGGGTGTTCACGTCACACGCTGGTGTGCGCATCGCCCGCCCGGAACTGTCGGTGGCAGGCGGTAGCGTCCCCCTCGTGGGGCGAAACGCTGAACTTCCCGGCGGCATGGGCCGGTTCCGGGTCCGGCCGGGGGAACCGCTGCCGGACGACGCCGGCTGCGGAATGCTGCATGTCGACATGGACGCTTTCTTCGTGTCCGTCGAGCTGCGGACGCGCCCCGAGCTGGCCGACCGGCCCGTCGTCGTGTCCGGGGGTGGCCCGCGGGCCGTCGTGGCCGCCGCGAACTACCCGGCGCGCAAGTTCGGCGTGCGCTCGGCGATGCCGTTCTCGACCGCGAAACGCCTCTGCCCGCACCTGATCAACATCCCGCCGACCGCGGGCCTCTACGGCGAGGTCTCCCGCGGCGTGATGGGCATCTTCCGCGACCTCACCCCGCTCGTCGAACCGCTCAGCCTCGACGAAGCCTTCCTGGACGTCAGCGGCGCGCTACGCCGCCTCGGCGCGACGCCGGCCCAGCTCGGCGCGCGGATCCGCGACCGTGTCGCGGCCGAACACGGCATCACGTGCTCGGTCGGCGTCGCGAAGGTCAAGTTCGTCGCGAAGCTCGCTTCGGGCATGGCGAAGCCGGACGGCATGGTCGTCGTGCCCGCTGCGGAGACCCTGGCGTTCCTGCACCCGCTGCCCGTCTCGGCGCTGTGGGGCGTCGGCGCCCGCACCGAGGAGCACCTGCGGCGGCTCGGGCTGGACACCATCGCCGACGTCGCCGCGTTCCCGCCCGACCGGCTGCGCAAGTCGCTCGGCGTCGCGGCCGGCGAGCACCTCTACCGGCTGGCCCGCGGCATCGACGAACGCGAGGTCGTCACCGAGTCGCCGGACAAGTCGATCGGCGCCGAGCACACCTTCGACGTCGACCGGCACGACCGCGCCGAGGTCGGCCTCGAGCTGCTGCGCCTGGCCGAGCGGGTCGGCGCCACGCTGCGCGGGCGGGAGGTGCGCGGCCGGACCGTCTCGATCAAGGTGCGTTTCGCGGACTTCCGGACGATCACCCGGGCCCGCACGCTCGTCTCGGCCACCGACGTCGCCCGCGAGATCCACGCCGTCGCCGTGGCGTTGCTCACGGAGCACGCGCCGACCGGCGCCGTGCGGCTGATCGGCGTCCGGGTCGAAGGGCTCGAAACCGGCGAAGCGGGCGAGCAGCTCGTGTTCGATTCACCGGCGCCGCGGTGGCGGGACGCCGAGGTCGCGGCCGACGTCGCCCGCTCGAAGTTCGGCTCCGCGGCCATCCGGCCGGCCTCACTCCTGGCGCCGCGGGAGCCCTGAACCGGTCACGATCGGCGATCGTGACGGTCCGTCAGCCCCCTTCGGCCCGGATTTACCCCAATTCGATCCCTTCTGGATGCGGGATCGGGTAGTCGTCCGGGCGCGGGCCTCGTATCCTGGACAGTGCCACCCCGCCTGGGGTTGGCTGTTGGGTCCAGAACGTTGCGCGGCCCGGCGCCCGCGACAGCTGTGCCGGAGGAGGAAAGATGCCACTCTCCGAGCATGAGCAGCGGCTGCTCGATCAGATCGAGCGCGAGCTCTATGCCGAGGACCCCAAGTTCGCATCCACGGTGCGTGGCACCCGGTTGCGTCGCCCCGCTCGCCGACGGCGTATCCAGGGCATCGCCCTGTTCGTAGTGGGCGTGGCCCTGCTGGTGCTGGGCGTGGTGGTGCCGCAGTTCCGGGTGGCCGACATCCCGCTGATCAGCGTGCTCGGGTTCCTCGTGATGTTCTTCGGGGTCATGTTGGCCGTCACATCGATCCGGCACGGCGCCGAATCGGACGGCAAGGGCGGTGGACCGGGCGCACGAGGCGGCAAGCAGCAAGGCCGCCGCAGCTCGTTCACCCAGCGGATGGAGGAGCGCTTCCGCCAGCGCTTCGAAGAGCAGTAGCGCCGCTAGACCACGAGATCCGCGTCCCGCCCGCCCGGTGGGACGCGGATCTTCTTGTGTGCTCAGCTACGTTTGAAGCCCGCCCGCACCGGCGGTGACAGTAGGTGACCACCCGGATGGGTGACCCCCGCGTGCCCCGGCCCGCGACTCGCGTGAGCAGCCCCGGATCCCGCGTGACTGGACCCGGAACTCGCGTGATCAGCCCCGTAACTCGCGTGATCCGAGGCGGATCTCGCGTGCCCGGGGTCAGTCGCGGTTGCGGAAGATCGAGCGCGGGAAGAGACGGCCCTTCCAGGACAGCGGGGCGTTGCGGTGCAGGCTTCGGCGCAGGTGGTCGAACGCCGAGGGGAGCGTCGGGTCGCTTTCGCCGTCCTGGCCGTACCAGGAGCGCTCCACGACCCCGATGACCGTGCGCAGGCCTTCGCGGCCTTCGTCGTCGAGGTGGTGCTTCTTCGCCAGCTTCTGCCCGGCCACCCGGACCGTGTCGCCCGGCGGGATGGGCAGCCCGCGGTCGGCGCACTCGGCCCGCAGCTCCGACCACGCCGCGTCCGCCGCGCCCGGCCGGTGCCCGACGATCTCCTGCAGCCGTCGCCGCCGGCCGACGTCGCGGGCCGCCGACGGGCCGAGCAACGCGGCCAGCAGCAGCACCACGATCAGGCCGAACCACCACGACAGCAGCGACGAGAGCATGCCCAGCACGGCCACCCACAGCACCGTGGTGATCAGCGGCAGCCAGTTCGTCAGCACCGCCCCGAGCCCGGTCCGGGCCGGCGCGCTCTCCGGCGTGACCCCCGGCCGTCTCCGGTAGAGGATTCCGCCGACGACCACCAGCAGGGTCGCCAGGATCGCGAAGCCGACCAGCACGTACACCAGGATCCACACCCAGGCGGGCGTGCCGTCGTCGGTCTGCTGGGTGTCCTGGGCCTGCGCGTTCTGCCCGGTGTCGCGGGGCACGCCGGTCGGCGCGGCGCTCGGCTGCACCGTGCTCGGCGCGACCTGCGTGTCGTCCGGCTGGTCGCCGTTCTCGCCGCCGGCCTGCAGGTACGGCGGGGTGATGCCGCGGCCGTCGGACAGCGGGGTCGGGTCGAACGTGACCCAGCCCTTGTCGCCGAAGTACACCTCGACCCACGCGTGCGCGTCCTGGGTGGTGATCGACAGGTAGTCGTTGACCGGGACGCCCGGGGTGAAGCCGATCGCCACCCGCGACGGGATGTTCGCCACCCGCAGCATCACGGCCATCGCCGAGGCGAACTGCTCGCAGAAGCCCCGCTTGCCCTTGAGGATGAAGTCGGCGAGGGCGTCGGCGTCGTTGGCCGGCGCGGTCTGCGTGTCGTAGACGAAGCCGTTCTGCGCGGTGAAGTACTGCCAGATCGCACTGGCCCGGTCGAAGTCGTTGGACTTGCCCGCGATCAGCTGGTCGGTCTTCGCGCGGACGCGGTCGTCGACCCGCTCGATCTGGGTGTAGCGCGGCGGGAGGTCGTCGACTTTGTCGGTGACGCGCAGCTCCTGCGCCGTCGGCTCCTTCAGCGACGCGTATTCGGTGTAGGACGGCGGGACCTCGCTGCGCGTGGTGAACACCGTGCCGCTGACCTGGTCGTAGAGGTAGCCGCTGCCCGCGCCGTCGATCGCGCGCGGCGCGCCGTAGACCGGCAGCCAGTTGTCGCGCCAGCTCGTCGGCTCGACGTCGACCCGGCGGGCGGGACCGGCGCCGTCGTCGCCCGGGGCGGGCGGCAGCTGCGGCGTGATCGGGATGCCCTGCTGCGACCGGCCGTCGTCGTGGATGCCCCAGCCCTTGTTGGGGTAGTAGGTGTCGAGCGTCATCGCGCGCAGCAGCCGCCGGTCGGTGCCGAGGCCGCGGACCTTGAACAGCTCCCGGTTCGCGCCCTGGTCGAGCATGCCGCGCAGCTCGGTGAACGGCTGGATGCCGAACCCGCCGGCGCCCGCGCCCGGGCCGTCGCCGCCGTTGCCGAACGGGATCCGCCCGACCGTGCCGACCCAGGTGATCGCCCCGCCGAAGAGGCCGAGCACGACGGCCGCGGCCACGACCGCGACCGGCGCCGACAGCACGCCCGGCTTGCCGCTGCGCCCGGGGGCGTCGCGGGTGCGCCAGCGCTGGTGCCGGTGGTTGCCGTCGACGGCGAGCAGGCCGGCGAACGCGGCCCCGCCGAGCAGGAACGTCCACCAGGGCAGCATGTCCTCGGACAGCGCGGCCGGCACGGCGTAGACGCAGAGCAGCACGAGCCCGGTCGCGGCGGGCGCCGCGGCGGCCACCGTCAGCGTGTCGACCAGGACGGCGACCAGGCCGATCAGGATCGTGATGAGGCAGAGGATCGGCTGGCTGCCCTCGACCGGTGGCAGCCCGACGCGGATCTGCTCGGCCGCCGCCGAGAGCGTGTTCCCGAGCTCGGTGAAGGCGTCCGGGCCCGGCACGACCAGCAGGATCCCGTGCGTGGTGAAGGCGCCGGTGATGAGGAAGAGCAGGACCAGCAGCTGGCCGAGGCCGACCAGCACGGTCGGCACCTGCAGCGAGCGCAGCGCGAGCCCGGTGGCGCCGATCAGCAGGACGGCGACGAACAGGTAGCCGAACCAGGCCAGGCCGGCCACGACGCTGGTCACCGACGTCGCCGCGCACAGCGTCGCGATCGCGGCGCAGGCCGGGGCGAGCAGGCTGGCGCGCCAGGCGGAGAGCGGGTGCTGGGAGGACGGACGCCGGGGCGGGGTGGCCGGCGGACGCGGCGGGGCGGCGGTGCTCATCGGTTCCCGCCGATCAGAGTGCCGCGGCGGGCGCCCGCCTGGCAGAGCTCGGCCCACACCTGCGGCATCGGCGAGCCGGGGCCGGCGATCACCACGCCCCAGCCGGCCGCGCGCAGCAGCGCGGCCGAGTCCTCGGTGGCGGCGGCCCGCTGCTCGGGCGCGCTCACCCCGGCCGACCACGTGGGCGTGTCGAGCAGGACGGCGAGGCTGCGGATGCCGCGCGGGCGGAACTGGGTCAGCTCGTGGACGGCTTCGGTGCTGACGGTGCCGAGCACGGCGACCAGCTCCTGGCCGTCGGCCGGGTCGCGGGCCAGCGTGATGTCGCGCTGGTGCGCCGGCTGCAGCGCGGCGAGCGCGTCGAGCACGATGTGGTCGTAGTGGTCGCCGCCGTCGCCGGGGGTGTCGGCCAGCGTGACGCCGTGCTCGCTGACCAGCCGGACGCGGTGCCCGGCGCGGCGCAGGTGCAGCGCGGCCGACGCGGTGAACGACACCGCCCACTCCAGGCTGGCGGCGGGACCGGAACCGTGGTGCGCGGCGGCGCGGTTGTCGAGCAGCACCGTGGTGCCGCCGCGCCAGGGCCGTTCCTCGACGCGGACCATGATCTCGTCGCGGCGGGCGGTCGAGCGCCAGTGCACCTTCCGCAGGTCGTCGCCCTGGCGGTACTGCCGGACGATGACGTCGGCCTCGCCCTGCCCGGCGTGCAGCCGGACGGTGCCGTCGTCGCCGACGCCGATGCCCGCGCCGCTCGGCAGCCCCCACAGCGCGACGACGCGCGGGACGACGACCAGCCGCGAGTGCCCGATCAGCTCGCGTTCGAACTCGCACAGCCCGAACGGGTCGGTGATCGTCGCGCGCAGCGGCCCGACCTGCTGGATCCCGCGCAGCACCGGCTGCAGCGGGTAGCGCAGCGCGACGCGCCTGTCGTGCGGGAGCCGTTCGACGACGAACCGCGGCCGGGAGCCCAGCGCGTACGGCACGCCGTCCTCGAGCAGGATCTCGCCGGCCGGCAGCCGCCCGCTGCGCCACAGCTCCAGCTGCACCTCGCCGTTCGCGCCGACCGCGACGCGCTGGGGGTGCAGCGCCCGGGTGGCGCCGATCCGCAGCCGCGTCGCCGAGATGAACACGGCGACCAGCAGCGGCAGGGCCACCACGAAGACGGCGACCCGCAGCAGGTCGCGTTCGTTGAGGACGAACGAGCACACCGCGGCCGCGAGCCCCGCGGCCAGCAGGCATCGGCCGCGGGTGGTCAGGCCGGACAGGGCACGCAGCATGCGGTTCTCTTCACCTTCGCCGAAGGGACTACTGGCGCGGGCCGGAGCCCTGGGGCACCGGGACGCGGTGCAGGACAGCCCGCACGACGTCGGTCGCCGAGCGGCGGGCCGCGTGGGCCTCGGTGGTGAGCATGAGGCGGTGCGCCAGCACGGGGACCGCGACGGTGTGCAGGTCGTCCGGGACGACGTAGTCGCGACCCGACAGCGCCGCCTGGGCGCGCGCCGCGCGGACCAGGTGCAGCGTCGCGCGCGGGGACGCGCCGAGCCGGATCTCCGGCAGCTGCCGCGTCGTCGCGACGAGGTCGACCGCGTAGCGGCGGACCTCGGGGGCCAGGTGCACGCCGCGGACCGTCTCGATCAGCCGGTGCACGGTCTCGCCGTCGGAGACCGGCTGCAGGTCCTCGATCGGGTTGTGCCCGGCGTGCTCGTCGACCATGGCCAGCTCGGCCTGCTGGTCGGGGTAGCCGATGGAGACCCGCGCGGTGAAGCGGTCGCGCTGGGCTTCGGGCAGCGCGTACGTGCCTTCCATCTCGATCGGGTTCTGCGTGGCGATCACCATGAACGGCTCTTCGAGCTTGTAGGTCGAGGTGTCGACGGTGACCTGGTGCTCTTCCATGCACTCCAGCAGCGCCGACTGCGTCTTCGGCGAGGCGCGGTTGATCTCGTCGCCCACCACGATGTTCGCGAACACCGGGCCGGGGCGGAAGTCGAACTCGCCGGACTGGCGGTTGTAGATGGAGACGCCGGTGACGTCGCTCGGCAGCAGGTCCGGCGTGAACTGGATGCGGCTGACCGTGCAGTCGATGGACCGGGCCAGCGCCTTGGCCAGCGACGTCTTCCCGACGCCGGGCACGTCCTCGACCAGCAGGTGGCCCTCGGCGAGCAGGGTGACCAGTGCGATCCGGATGACGTCGGGTTTGCCGACCAGCACCCGTTCGACGTTGGCGGCGATCTTCCGGGCGGCCTCGTGCAGTTCGTCCAGCGACACTCTGCCCGGCCGGGCGTTCACCCGGCCGTTGCCCGAGGCGTCCGCCGGATAAGGCGGTCGCCCGGATGCCTGCTCGCCCGATCCGGGCGTCGCAGACTGGATTCTCGACGTCACTCGACCTCCTGGTGGCGCATGGCTGGGCGCGGAGTGCGCACCAGCCGGGCCGGTCGGCCCCCTGGCTGCTGTCCGCGCAGCGACCAGCCTTCCATCCAGTGTGTCAAACCCGGGCGAACCGAGGGGCGGAACCCCGCGAAGCCGCCGGCCTGACCGTCGCGATGGCGATCGATGACACTGCGCAAGCAGGGACGATACTCCGATCGGGTGCAGTGTCACCCGATTCCGGGTGCTCCTGCTGACGCCCTGCACGGCGTACGCTCTTCTTGTCAGAGGTCGCCCGACTGTTTCCGCTTTCGGAGAGGCGTAACCGCTTATGAGCGAGGTGCGAACGCAGCCGCCGTTCGACGTCCGCGGGTTCGCGGTCGCGCCCGAGCTGGCGACCGACGCCTACGCGAAGCTCGGCCAGCTGCAGGACGTCGTCGGCGAGATGGTGCGCGAGGCCAAGGTGCTCGGCCGCAGCGTCCCGCTGGGCGGCGGGTACGCCGGGGAGATCGGCAAGTTCATGGCCGAGTACGGCATCGGCGGGCAGGGCTCGGCCGTGCAGCAGCTGACCGCGTTCGGCAAGGAGCTCGAGACGCTCAAGCACCGGATCGGCCAGGCGCTGGCGAAGTACCAGCACGCCGACGAGACGGCGGCGGACGGCGTGGACTGCACGGGTGGCTGAGGGCGTGCACAAGAAGTATCTGTGGGCCCCGGCCCTCTTGCTGCTCGCGGCTTGCGGACAGCAACCCGCGCTGCCGGCCGTCGCGGGCGGCGCTTCGACCGTGGCGCCGTCGACGTCGCGGCCCCCGGCCGAGCCCGGCACGCTGGCCGCGCTCGACCCGTGCACGCTGCTTTCGCCGCAGGACCGCTCCAGCGCCGGGGTGAGCGTGCTCGGCAAGCCGAAGGACATCGCCGGCGCGCGGGCGTGCGACTGGACGGTGCCCGCGAGCTTCGGCGTCACCGTGACCCTCGACGAGCGCAACGGCCTGGCCGACCTCGCCGTCGCGAAGAAGACGGCCACCAGGACCACGGTCGGCGCCCACCCGGCGCTGCGCGTCTCGGACAAGAAGGCCGCCGACGGCACCTGCGCCGTGCTGCTCGGGGTGGGGGACTCCGGCAGCGTCCAGGTCGACGTCAGCAACTCCGGCTTCACCGACACCACGCTTGCGTGCCGCCGCGCGGGCACGGTGGCCGGGCTGGTCGAACCCAAGCTGCCCTGACCCGACGACCGGAAGGTGTGCCGTGCCCGACGCCGAACCCCCCGTCCCCGCCGCGCGGTACGAGTCCTACAGCCACGAGGCGATGGCCGCCGAGGTCGAGCGGGACAACGACCCGGTCGCCGCGGGCGAGGTGGGCGCCCGCTGGGACGGGCTCGCGAAGCGGCTGCACGAGTCGACCGCCGACCTGGCCGCGCTGATCGCCGGCACGCACGACACCTGGCAGGGGCCGGGCGGTGACGCGGCGCGCGCCTCGCTCGGCCGGGCCGCGCAGTGGCTGTCGCACTCCGCCGCCGTGTCGGCGTCGGTCGGCACCGCGGTCGGCGCGCAGGCGGACGCGGCCGCGCGGGCCCGGGCCGACATGCCGCCGCCGGTGACCTACGACCCGGCGGCGATGATCCGCGACGCCGCCGGCGCGGGCAACATCCTCGTGCTGGCCGGGCTGGCCGACGAGATGGAGGCGCGCCGCGCCGAGGCGGAAGCCGCGCGGCAGAAGGCGATCGACGTCCTCCGGACCCGGGACACGGCCCTGCGTGGCCACGTCCCGGCCGGGACGTTCGCGGCCCCGCCGGCGCTGGGGCAGGCTTGATCCGCGTCTCCGCGTCGGCGTTCGACATCCTCTGGACGGACCTCGGCCACGACCGGCCGCCGGAGCCGCTCGGCGTGCGCAGCGTCGGCGGCACCGACGAGGAGCGCGAAGGGGTCCGCAAGGCGGTCTACGAGAACCTCGCCGGGCGCGGGCTCTACGACGGGACCCGGCTGGAACCCGCGCTGGCGCACCGGCTGGAGCTGCTCGCGGCGGGGGAGGTGTTCGTCGCCTGCGAGGCACTGGCCGACATGACGGCGGCGGTGCCGTTCCGCGCGGTGGCGGCGGTCCGCGGCCGCCGCGGCGTGCTGGCGACCCAGCCGGAGCAGACGATCAGCTTGGACGGCATCCGCGAAAGCGAGCTGTGCACGGCGATCGTCGACGTCCTGCCGGAACTGACGGCGGGCCCGGGCTACGGCGTCAGCCTCGCCGCGGCCGCGCTCGCCGCCGGCGTCGAAGACCCGGTGTTCGCCGAGCGCGGCGCGCGCTCGGCGGCGTCGTCGGCCCAGCTGCGGGAGGTGCTGGCGATCCAGGCCCGCCCGGTGTACGCGGCGGGCCAGTTCAGCGTCAGCCGCCGGGCCGCGTCGGGCCGGGTCGAGCGCACGGGCGGCTTGACGTGGTTCGACACCGACGTCGGCGCCTACTGCGCGACGAAGACCGCGGGCCGCGGCGGGCAGGAGTGGGTGACCGTCACCCCGGTCGACAGCGCCCGCCTCGCGTCCCGCGTCGCCGCCCTGCTCACCCCCGAAACCTGACCCGGGTGCCCGAAGGGGCACGAACCGTGGCCGGACGGGCAGTCCCGGTGATCAAGCCCAGGACCCGCGTGATCGACGGCGGAAGTCACGTGATCGGGGCCGTGACTCGCGTGATCGAGGGCGGAACTCGCGAGTTACGGGTCCCGTCACGCGAATGGCGGCTGCGATCACGCGAGTTCCGGGTTCCGTCACGTCGGTGTGCTGGTCACCCGGGTTCCCCGCTTCTCACCACCCGTGTCCCCACCGGACCCCACCCGGATCCCCACCGCACCCCACCGGAGTCCCCACCCGGCCCCGCGGCGGGTGGTACTGGTTCTTTCGCGGCCGTTATGCGGACGTTTCGGGGGCAGCTGAGGTTGCTTTGGTCCACCACGGCGGGGGATCTTGGCCACGGTGCCCCACCGCACCCCCCACTCACCCCCACCTTGCTGACCAGCGCAAACGGGAGACACGACGGAGTGAGACGCGGTTTTGTCGCGTTGACTGTGGTGAAAAGTGGGGTACGGTGGTGGCCAGTGGGGCGGAAGGGAAGCCCCGGAGCCGCAGCCAGTGGTCCGCCACCGGATGCGGTAGGGAGGTGGAGGCCGTGTTCCTCGGCACCCACACCCCGAAGCTGGACGACAAAGGGCGGCTCGCGCTGCCCGCGAAGTTCCGCGACGCCTTGGCCGGCGGGCTGATGCTCACGAAGGGGCAGGACCACTGTCTCTTCGTCTTCCCCCGCGCCGAGTTCGAGCAGATGGCGCGCAAGGTCGCCGAGGCCCCGTTCACGAACGAGGCCGTCCGGGCCTACCAGCGTTACCTGTTCGCCGGGACGGACGAGCAACGCCCTGACGGGCAGGGGCGCATCAGCATCGCGCCCGAGCTCCGCCGCTACGCGGGGCTCAGCAAGGAATGCGTGGTGATCGGGGCGATCACCAGGCTGGAGATCTGGGACGCCGAAGCGTGGCAGGGGTACCTGGAGGAACACGAAGACAGCTACGCGAAGGCTCGAGAGGAAGTACTGCCGGGCGTCTTCTAGGCGCGTGGTCGCGGTGCACCCACGTCGTCGGGGGACGGGGGTACGCCACCGCCCGCGCACCGTGGAGACGCCCACCCGGATGCCGTGAGGCCTCTGTCCGCTCAATGGCCCTGGTGCACCTTCCCCGGTACCAGGTCAGCAGCGGGCGGACAGGGACCTGACGGCATCCGCTGCATTTCCCCCCGAGTCGCCCACGGAAACGGGCACCGAGAAAGGGGGAGGGGACATGACGGCACCCGAGCACGTCCCGGTGCTGCTCGACCGCATCGTCGAGCTGTTCGCTCCCGTGTTCGCCGACCGCGACGCGATCCTCGTGGACGCGACCGTCGGGCTCGGCGGGCACTCCGACGCCATCCTCGAAGCCTTCCCGCGCCTGCGCCTGGTCGCTCTCGACCGGGACCCGGCCGCGCTGGAGCGCTCCGCCGAACGCCTGGCCCGCCACGGCGACCGCGTCGACTTCGTGCACACGATCTACGACGAGCTGCCCGAGGCGCTGGCCGGGCTGGGACTGTCCCGTGTGGACGGCATCCTGTTCGACCTCGGCGTCTCCTCGATGCAGCTGGACCGCGCCGAGCGCGGGTTCGCCTACTCGAAGGACGCGCCGCTCGACATGCGGATGGACCCGACGACCGGGTTCACCGCCGCCGACGTCCTCAACACCTACGCCCCCGGCGAGCTGATCCGGATCCTGCGCGACTACGGCGAGGAACGGTTCGCGCAGCGGATCGTCCGGTCGGTCGTGAACGCCCGCGAGAAGGAACCGTTCACGATGAGCGGGCGCCTGGTCGAGCTGCTCTACGACGCCGTACCGGCGGCGAGCAGGCGCACCGGTGGGCACCCGGCCAAGCGGACGTTCCAGGCGCTGCGGATCGAGGTCAACGGCGAGCTCGAAGTGCTGCGCCGGGCCATGCCCGCCGCGCTGCGCGCGCTCGCCGTCGGCGGCCGGATCGTCGTCGAGTCCTACCAGTCACTGGAGGACCGGCTGGTCAAGCAGGCACTGGCCGAGCTCGCGAAGTCCCGCACGCCGGAAGGACTTCCCGTGGAGCTGCCGGGGCACGGACCGGAGCTGAAGCTCCTGACCCGAGGGGCCGAAAAGGCCGGCGAAGAGGAGACCGACCACAACCCGCGCGCCGCTTCGGTGCGGTTGCGGGCCGCCGAGAGGATCGGAGAGCCGCGATGACCGCTCCCACGAAGCGCCGGGCCGGCGGGCCCGCGACGCGCAAGCGTGACAGTAGTGTCGCGCGCGGGACCACCGTCGAGGTGGAAACCGAGCCGAAGACCGACGAGCCGGGCCAGGCCGCGCCCCGGCGCGCGTCGCGCGGGCGGACGTCCGCGGCCGAGCGCGCCTACGCCCGCCGCGCCCAGCGCGCCGACCTGCTGAAGGAGCGCGAGCCCCGTACCGCGCCGAAGGCGAAGCCGGCGGAGCGCCGGCCGGACGTGCCCAAGCCCAAGCTGAAGCTCCGGCTGCCGAAGTCGCGGGCGTCGTTCGTGCTGCTCATGATGGCGCTGCTGGCCGCCGGCGTGGCGACCACGCTGTGGCTGACCACGCAGGCGATCGCCGACTCCTACCGCCTCGAGCAGCTGCGCACCACCAACTCGAACCTGGCGGAGACGAAGGAGCAGCTGCAGCGCGACGTCGCCAAGGCCGAGTCGCCCGCGTCGCTGGCCCCCGCGGCCCAGCAGCTGGGCATGGTGCCCGGTGGCGACCCGGCGCGGATCCTCGTCGGGCCCGACGGGAAGACGTCGCTGGTCGGCGAGCCCAAGAAGGCCAAGGCGGACACCCCGGCGGTGCCGGCCGCGCCGCCGGCCGCCCCCGCCGCGGGCACGCAGTCGCAGCAGGGCGCGCCGATCGAGGGTGACCAGCCCGCGGTGCCCGCCGAAGACCAGCCGGCGCCGCCGCCGGCCCAGCCCGGGGGCCAGTGATGGCCGCGAGCCGGGGCGGTCAGGCCCGGGCGCGCAACGCGGGCAGCGCGCGGCGGACCTACGCCGCCGGGACCCGGAGCGCGGCCGCGAGCCGGGGCAACGGCGGCCACCGCAGCCGGTTCTCCGCGGTGCGCCTCATCCTGGTCGCCGTGCTCGTCGTCGCGGGCGCGAAACTGGTGCAGGTGCAGTGGTTCGAGGCCGGCGAGCTGTCGCTGGCCGCGGAGAAGCAGCGCACCCAGACCATCGACATCCCGGCCCAGCGCGGGTCCATTGTGGACCGCAACGGCGCCAAGCTGGCGTTCAGCGTCGAGGTCCGCACGCTGTCGGTGAACCTCAAGGCGTTCCACAAGAGCATGGACGACCTGGCCGTGAAGACCCCCGGCACGAAGAAGACGTTCGACACCGAGACCGGCGCGGCCGCGAAGTACATCGCCGCGAAGGTGCCGAGCCAGCTCACCGAGCAGCAGCTGCTGGACCTGTTCCACAAGCAGGCGTCCTTCACCTACCTCGAGAACAACGTCGAGCCGTCGGTCGCCGCCGACATCGTCAAGCAGTTCCCCTGGATCGGCGTCGAGAAGCGCGCGCTGCGCGAGTACCCGGGCGGCAGCCTCGCCTCCAACATCGTCGGCGCCGCGAACTGGCGCTCCGACGACCCGGACGTCTCCAAGCACAACCTGCACGGCCTCGTCGGGCTGGAGCTGGTCCGCGACAACGACCTGGCGGGTACGCCGGGGCGGATGCTGGTCAACACCAAGAACGGCAGCGACAACGTCGTCATCCCGGGCACCGAGCGCGACCTGCAGGCCGCCGTCCCGGGGTCCGACCTCGAGCTGACCATCGACTCCGACCTGCAGTACGAGGTGCAGCGGCAGCTGACGGACTACGTCCAGCAGTCGCACGCCAAGGGCGGGCAGGCCGTGGTCGTGGACGCGAAGACCGGCGAGGTCTACGCGCTGGCCAACGACAAGTCGTTCGACCCCAACGACCAGTCGACCTGGACGACCGACGACCTGGCCAACCCCGCGGTCACCACGCCGTTCGAACCCGGCTCGGTGAACAAGATCGTCACCGCCACCGGGGCGATCGAGTACGGCGTCGCGACGCCGGAGTCGACCACCGCGGTGCCCGGCGCGCTGCAGATCGCCGACAAGACGGTGCACGACGCCTGGACCCACGGCACGCAGAACTTCACCACCGCCGGGATCTTCGCCAAGTCGTCCAACATCGGCACGCTGCTGCTGGCGCAGAAGATCGGCCCGGACCGCTACTCGGACCTGCTCAAGAAGTTCGGGCTCGGCCAGCGCACCGGCGTCGGCCTGCCCGGCGAGAGCGCGGGTGTGGTGCCGGCGCAGAGCCAGTGGTCGGCGACCACGTTCGGCAACCTGCCGATCGGGCAGGGCCTGTCGATGACCGTGCTGCAGATGGCCGGGATGTACCAGGCGATCGCGAACGACGGCCTGCGCGTCGAACCGCGGATCGTCAAGGCGAAGGTGAACCCGGACGGCACCACGGTGCCCGAGCCGGCGCCGAAGTCGGTGCAGGTGGTTCCCGCGCCGACGGCGAAGACGGTGCGCGACATGATGCGCGCGGTCGCGCAGAACGGCAAGGGCCTGCAGAAGGGCACCGCGCCGACGGCGGCGGTCGAGGGGTACCAGATCTCCGGCAAGACCGGCACCGGCCAGCAGGTCGACCCGCGGACGAAGGCCTACAGCGACCACCTCTACAACATCACCTTCGCCGGCATCCTGCCCGCCGACCACCCGCGGTTCGTCGTCGGCATCCGGCTGGACGCGCCGGACACCACGCTGCCGGTGGGCCACTCCGCCGCGCCGCTGTTCCACACCATCGCCTCGTACCTGACGCAGCGGTTCCAGATCCCGCTGTCCGACGGCCCGGCGCCGGAGGTCCCGCTCATCGAACCGTGAGCACGGTCTGTGAAAGCCCCCTCACCGCGGTGAGGGGGCTTTTCCGTGCTCACCGTCCACATCGGCCCCGCGCGTGCGGGAAACTGTTGCGCCGCAAGAGGGTCTGCCGGCGCGTCTAGCACATGTGCCGGGCGCGCACGCAATCGCCGTACCGCGTGCGGGCCCCCGAACCGGCCGCCGGTAGCCTCTTGGCCGTGTCCGTGTCCTCGTCCAGTTCCCCGGTGCCGGAAAGCCCGGTGAAAGCGGTCCCCGCACCGCCGCGCCCGGCGCGCATCGTCCCGGTCCCGCTGGCGACGCTGCTCGCCAGGGCGGACGCCCGCCTGATCGCCGGCTCGCCCGACGCCGCCGACCTCACCGTCACCGGCACCACGCTGCGGGCCCAGCACGTGCTGCCCGGCGACCTGTTCGCCGCGCTGCCCGGCGCCCGCGCGCACGGCGCCGACTTCAGCGACCAGGCCGTCGCCGCCGGGGCCGTCGCCGTCCTCACCGACGCCGCGGGCGCCGAGCGGCCCGCGCTGCGCGACGCCGGCGTCCCGATCCTCGTGCACGCCGACCCGCGCGCCGCCCTCGGCGAGATCGCCGCCTGGATCTACGGCGAGCCGTCGCTGCGGCTGTCCGTGCTCGGCGTCACCGGCACCTCCGGCAAGACCACGACGTCCTACCTGGTCGACGCCGGGCTCGAGGCCGCCGGGCTGACCACCGGCATGATCGGCACGGTCGAGACCCGGATCGCCGGCGAACGCCTGGTCAGCGGGTTCACCACGCCGGAGGCCCCGGACCTGCAGGCGCTGCTCGCGGTGATGCTGGAGCGCGGCGTGACGCACGTGGCGATGGAGGTCTCCAGCCACGCGCTCGCGCTCGGCCGGGCCAACGGCACCCGGTTCACCGTCGGCGCGTTCACCAACCTCTCCCAGGACCACCTGGACTTCCACAAGGACATGCAGGAGTACTTCGCCGCGAAGGCGCTGCTGTTCGACGGCCGCTCGACCACCGAGGTCGTCGTGGTCGACAGCGCGTGGGGACAGGCCCTGCTCACGCCGCAGACGGTCACCGTGACCACGGATCCCGGCACCGACGCCGCGTGGAAGGCCACCGACCTCGAAGCCACCCCGCACGGCGAGCAGACGTTCACCCTGCACGGCCCGGACGGCGTCAGCGCGCCCGCCCGGATCCCGCTGCCGGGCGAGTTCAACGTCGCCAACGCCGTGCTCGCCGCCGCGATCCTGAGCACCGCCGGGGTCGGCCTGGAGCACATCGTCGCCGGGCTCGCCCGGGTGCAGGTGCCGGGCCGGATGGAGCGCGTCCACGTCGGCCAGGAGTTCACCGCCGTCGTCGACTACGCCCACAAGCCGGCCGCGGTCGCCCAGGGCCTGGACGCGCTGCGTGCCCGCACCGACGGCCGGATCATCACCGTGCTCGGCTGCGGCGGCGACCGGGACACCGCGAAGCGCCCGATGATGGGCGAGGCGGCGGCCCGCCGCAGCGACATCCTGATCGTCACCGACGACAACCCGCGCTCCGAGGACCCCGCGGCCATCCGCGCGGCGATGCTGGCCGGCGCCCGGGGCGTCGGCCCGGCCGAAGGCGGCGAGATCGCCGAGATCGGCGACCGCCGCGAGGCCATCGCGCGCGCCGTCGCGCTCGCCGGCCCGGGCGACATCGTCTTCCTCGCCGGCAAGGGGCACGAGACCGGCCAGGAGGCCGGCGGCGTCGTGCACCCGTTCTCCGACCGCGACGAGCTGGCCGCGGCCATCCGCAACAAACTCGAGGTGAGTGTGTGATCGTGCTCAGCCTGGCCGAGATCGCCGACGTCGTCGGCGGCCGGCTGCACCGCGCCGACCCGGGCGCCCAGGTGACCGGCAGCGTGGAGTTCGACACCCGGAAGCTCGTCCCCGGCGGCCTGTTCGTCGCCCTGCCGGGGGAGAAGGTCGACGGCCACGACTTCGCGGCGCAGGCCGTCGAGTCCGGTGCCGTCGCCGTGCTGGCCGCCCGGGAGGTCGACGCGCCCGCGATCGTCGTGCCTCCACTGGCGGCGGGGGAAGCCCACGAGCGGTCGGTCGCGCTGACCGGCGACCAGGACGGCTCCGGCGCGGCGGTGCTGGGCGCGCTCGCGAAGCTCGCCCGCTACGTCGTGCAGCGCCTGGCCGAAGGAAATCTGACCGTCGTCGGCGTCACCGGCTCGTCGGGCAAGACGTCCACCAAGGACGTCATCGCGCAGCTGCTCGAACCGCTCGGCCCGACGGTCGCGCCGCCCGGGTCGTTCAACAACGAGCTGGGCCACCCCTGGACCGCCCTGCGGGCCGACGCGAGCACCCGGCACCTGGTGCTGGAGCTGTCCGCGCGCGGGCCGGGCCACATCGCCCACCTCGCCGAGATCGCCCCGCCGAAGATCGGCGTGGTGCTCAACGTCGGCTCCGCGCACGTCGGCGAGTTCGGTTCCCGCGAAGGCATCGCGAAGACCAAGGGTGAGCTGGTCGAGGCGCTGCCCGAAGACGGCGTCGCGGTCCTCAACCTGGACGACCCGCTGGTCGCGGCCATGGCGAGCCGGACGAAGGCCCGCGTGGTGTTCGTCGGCGAGACCGCCTCCGCCCACATCCGCGCGGAGCGCATCACCCTCGACGACGAGGCCCGCGCGTCCTTCCGGCTGGTCACCCCGGCCGGCGACGCCGACGTCACGCTCCCGCTGCACGGCGAGCACCACGTCGGCAACGCGCTGTCCGCCGCGGCGGTCGCCCTCGAACTGGGCGCGACCCCGGCGGCGATCGCCGCCGGGCTGTCGTCGCTCGAACGGCGGTCCGCGCGGCGCATGGAGGTCGTCACGCGCGCCGACGGCGTCACGGTCCTCAACGACTCGTTCAACGCCAACCCCGAGTCGATGCGGGCCGGCCTGAAGGCCCTGGCGGCGATGACGCGCGAGAGCGGCCGCCGGTCCTGGGCCGTGCTCGGCGTGATGGGCGAGCTCGGCGCGGACACGATCCCCGCGCACGACGAGATCGGCCGGCTCGTCGTGCGGCTCAACATCGCCAAGCTCGTCGTGATCGGCCCCGAGGCGGCGGCCATGCACCAGGGGGCCACCCAGGAGGGCTCCTGGGGCGAGGAAGCGAAGCTGGTACCCGACGTCGAGGCCGCCGCCGCCCTGCTGCATGATCAGCTCCGTCCCGGGGACGTGGTGCTGGTCAAGGCCTCCAAAGCCGCCGGTCTCTGGCGGGTGGCCGAAGCTCTGCTCGACCCCGGGAACTCCCCCCAAGACAACCGAGAACGCTCGAACGGTGGTGACGCGTGATCAGCATCCTGATCGCGGCCGCTGCGGGCCTGCTGGTCTCCATCCTGCTCACGCCCTACCTGATCCGGGTCTTCTCCCGGCAGGGCTTCGGCCAGGAGATCCGCGAGGAAGGCCCCCAGGGACACAAGTCCAAGCGCGGTACCCCGACCATGGGCGGTGTCGCGATCATCATCGCGATGGTCGTCGGGTACTTCGCCGCGCACCTGATCAACTGGATGTTCAACGCCCGCAGCGGCGCGCCGACGGTCTCCGGGCTGCTCGTGCTGATGCTCGCGGTCGGCCTGGGCGTCGTCGGGTTCCTCGACGACTTCATCAAGATCCGCAAGCAGCGCAACCTCGGGCTGAACAAGACCGCGAAGCTGGTCGGCCAGCTCGTCGTCACCATCGCCTTCGCGGTCCTGGCCCTGAACTTCCCGAACGAGCAGGGCATCACGCCGGCGTCGGAGAGCCTCTCCTACGCCCGTGACCTCGCGCTGATCACCTTCCCGTCGGTGATCTTCGTGATCTTCTGCTACATCGTGATCTCCGGCTGGTCGAACGCGGTGAACTTCACCGACGGCCTCGACGGCCTGGCCGGCGGCGCGGCGGCGATGGTGCTGGCCACCTACGTGGTCATCTCGTTCTGGCAGGAGCGGCTCTCCTGCGCGAACGGCCCGGCGGCCGCCTGTTACGACGTCCGCGATCCACTCGACCTGGCGGTGGTCGCCGCGGCGGCGGCCGGCGCGTGCGTCGGGTTCCTCTGGTGGAACGCGGCCCCGGCGAAGATCTTCATGGGCGACACCGGCTCGCTGGCCCTCGGCGGCCTGGTCGCCGGGCTGTCGATGACCACCCGCACCGA
The DNA here is from genome assembly GCF_023023025.1 of Amycolatopsis sp. WQ 127309. NCBI lineage: Bacteria > Bacillati > Actinomycetota > Actinomycetes > Pseudonocardiales > Pseudonocardiaceae > Amycolatopsis > Amycolatopsis sp. WQ 127309. Next base: position 10,548,477 of record NZ_CP095481.1, on the reverse strand, counting down.
GCTGCTCGCCATCGTCATCGGCGGCCTGTTCATGGTCGAGATGATCTCGGTGGTCGCGCAGATCGCGGTGTTCCGGACCACCCGGCGAAGACTGTTCCGGATGGCCCCCTTCCACCACCACTTCGAACTGGCCGGCTGGGCCGAAACCACGGTGATCATCCGGTTCTGGCTGTTGTCGGCGATCTGCTGCATGTTCGGCCTCGGCCTGTTCTACTCCGAGCAGCTCGGGGGCTGACGTGCAGATCGACGGTCGTCACGTCCTGGTCGCCGGTGCCGGTGTGACCGGCAAGTCGATCGTTCCCGTGCTGGTCGAGCTGGGCGCGCGCGTCACCGTCACGGACGGCAACGCCGAGCGCCTGGCCGAGCTGGACGGCCTGGGCGCCGAGCTGGTGCCCGGGCTGGCCGAGCCGCCGTCCGACGTCGTCCTCGTCGTCACCAGCCCCGGCTGGCGCCCGACGTCGCCGCTGCTGGTGGCCGCGGCCGAGGCGGGCGTCGAGGTGATCGGCGACGTCGAGCTGGCCTGGCGGGTCGGGCAGCTGCGCGAGCACCCGCCGTCGTGGCTGGTCATCACCGGCACCAACGGCAAGACGACCACCGCGGGCATGCTCGAGTCGATCCTGCGGGCCGCCGGCGCCCACGCCGTGGCCTGCGGGAACATCGGCTACGCGGCGCTCGACGCCGTGCAGGCCGGGTACACCGTGCTGGCCGTGGAGCTGTCGAGCTTCCAGCTGCACTGGTCCTCGACCCTCGCGCCGGACGCCGCGGTCGTGCTGAACCTCGCCGAGGACCACATCGACTGGCACGGCTCGATGGACGACTACGGCGCCGCCAAGGGCCGCGCGTACGCCAACGCCAAGGTCGTGGTGCACAACGCCGACGACGAGTGGTCGAAGCGGATCGCCGACGAGCACGCGCCGCAGAGTGCCCGCCGCGTCGCGTTCCGGCTGGACACGCCGTTCGCCGGCGAGCTCGGCCTGGTCGAGGACCTGCTGGTCGACCGCGCCTTCACCGCCGACCCGGCGGTCAGCGCCGAGGAGCTGGCCACGATCGCCGACGTCCGCCCGGCCGGCCCGCACAACGTCTCGAACGCGCTGGCCGCGGCCGCGCTGGCCCGCGCCCACGGCGTCACGCCCGACGCCGTGCTCAAGGGCCTGCGCGGCTACCAGCCGGCGCCGCACCGGGCCGTCGAGGTCGCCGAGGTCGCCGGCATCCGGTACGTCAACGACTCGAAGGCGACCAACCCGCACGCGGCCGCCGGGTCGCTGCGCGCGCACGAGAGCATCGTGTGGATCGCCGGCGGCCAGCTCAAGGGCGCCTCGGTGGACGAACTGGTGAGCAGCATCGCGGGCCGCCTGCGCGGAGTTGTGCTACTCGGGGTGGATTCACCCGTGATCGCCGCCGCGGTTGCGCGACACGCGCCGGATGTCCCGGTGAACAGCCTCCATCCGGGTGACCATGAACCCATGACTGCGGCGGTGAGTGCGGCCAGCGCGATGGCCCGGCCAGGTGACGTGGTGCTGCTCGCACCCGCCGCGGCGTCGTTGGACATGTTCACGGGTTACGGCGAGCGCGGCGACGCGTTCGCCGCCGCGGTGCGCGTCCTCCACGACGACGCAGCGGGGGCGCCGAGTGACGGCAGTTGAGCAGGCCAAGAAGCGGCAGCCACCGCCGAAGCGGCCGCGCCGGGAGCGCAAGGAGAGCGGCTTCGTCGTCTTCCGGACCGCGCTGACCGCGTGGCTCTCGCGCCCGCTGGCGTCCTTCCACCTCGTGCTCGCCCTGACCGGCGTGCTCACCGTGATCGGCATCGTCATGGTGCTCTCGGCGTCGTCGGTCGGCTCGTACGACCCGAAGACCGGCAGCGGCGTGTACGCGCTGTTCACCAAGCACCTGGTCTTCGTCGCGCTCGGCGGCGTCGTGTTCTGGGTGGGCATGCGGGTCAAGCTCGAGCGGATCCGGCGGATGTCGGCCACCGCCACGGTCGTCTGCCTCGGCCTGCTGGTCCTGGTGCTGACCCCGCTGGGGTCGACCGTGAACGGCTCGCAGGGCTGGTTCCGGATCGGCGACTTCACCTTCCAGCCGGTCGAGGCCGCGAAGGTCGCGCTCGCGTTCTGGGGCGCGCACATCCTGGTGATCAAGTACAACGTGATCCACCAGTGGCGGCACCTGCTGGTGCCCGTGGTGCCGATCGCGCTGCTGATGTTCGCCCTGGTCATGCTGCAGCCCGACCTGGGCGGCACGGTCACCCTGGCCGTGGTGCTGCTGGCTCTGCTGTGGTTCGCCGGCGCGCCGAAACGGCTGTTCGGCGTCATCCTCGCGGGCGGCCTGGCCGGCGTCCTCGTGCTGGCGCTGATCGCGCCCTACCGCCTCGCGCGCGTCATGTCGTTCCTCTCGCCGGACCCCGACACCAGCGCCGCCGGCTTCCAGGCCAACCAGGCCAAGCTGGCGCTCGCCGACGGCGGCTTCCTGGGCAAGGGCCTCGGCCAGGGCGCGTCCAACTGGGGCTACCTGCCGAACGTGCAGAACGACTTCATCTTCGCCCTGATCGGCGAGGAGCTCGGGCTGGTCGGCTGCGTCGTCGTGCTCGCCCTGTTCGGCGGGGTCGCCGTCGTGGGCCTGCGGATCGCCACCCGCAACATCGACCCGTGGATCCGGATCGTCTCCGGCACGCTGACCGTGTTCCTCGTGGCGCAGGCCGGCATCAACATCGGCTACGTCGTCGGCCTGCTGCCGGTCACCGGCGTCACGCTGCCGCTGATCTCCTACGGCGGCACCTCGCTGGTGATCACCATGCTCATCATGGGCGTGCTCGCGAACGCCGCCCGGCACGAACCGGAGGCGGTGGCCGCGCTGCGGACACAGGGGCCGGGTAAATTCGGGCGTCTGCTGCGGCTGCCCGCGCCCGACCCGTACCGCCCGCCCGCCACGCGCAAGGGGGCGGCACGCGCCGGGGCGAAGGCGGCCAGGCCCGCGCCCCGTGCGGCGCGGCCCGCCCCGGCGCAGGAACGGCGCAAGTCGGTCCGCGAGCCGGTGCGCCGCAGCGCGGCACGGACGAGCACGGCCACGTCTCGCGGGGCCGCGCGGACAACAGCGAGCCGTGGTACCCGGAGTACCGCGAACCGGAGAGGTCATTGGTGAGTAAGCCCGTCAAGGGAACCGAGCGAACCGTCGCGGGCAAAGCGCCCGTGGTCGTGGTCGCCGGTGGTGGCACCGCAGGACACATCGAACCCGCCCTCGCCCTGGCCGACGCCGTCATGCGGCTGCGCCCGGACGCGACGGTGGTCGCGCTCGGCACCGAGCGCGGTTTGGAGAACAAACTCGTCCCGGCCCGCGGGTACGCCCTCGAGCTGATCCCGCCGGTCCCGCTGCCCCGCAAGCCCACGCCGGAGCTGCTGCGGCTGCCCCTGAAGGTCCGCGACTCGGTGCGCAGGACCCGCGAGGTGCTGGAGCGGGTCGGCGCGGACGTCGTCGTCGGCTTCGGCGGGTACGTCGCCCTCCCGGCCTACCTAGCCGCGCGCGGGCGCACCCCGATCGTCGTGCACGAGGCCAACCAGTCGCCGGGCCTGGCGAACAAGGTCGGCGCGCGGTTCGCCGCGCGCGTCGCGGTCGCCGTCCCCGGCACGCCGCTGCCCAAGGCCGAGGTCGTCGGGATCCCGCTGCGGCGGTCGATCACCTCGCTCGACCGCGCCGCGCTGCGCGCCGAGGCCCGTGAGTACTTCGGGCTGGACCCGGACGCGCCGACGCTGCTGGTGTTCGGCGGCTCGCAGGGCGCGCAGTCGATCAACAGCGCGGTGTCCGGCGCGGCGAAGGAGCTGGCCGACGCCGGCATCGGCGTGCTGCACGCGCACGGCCCGAAGAACACCCTGGTCGTGCAGGAGTTCCCGGGCAAGCCGGCGTACGTGCCGGTGCCCTACCTGGAGCGGATGGACCTGGCCTACGCGGCGGCCGACGTCGCGATCTGCCGCTCCGGCGCGATGACCGTCGCCGAAGTGACCTCGGTCGGGCTGCCCGCGGTGTTCGTCCCGCTGCCGATCGGCAACGGCGAGCAGGCGACCAACGCCCGCCCCGCCGTCACGGCCGGCGCGGCGCTGATGGTCGAGGACGCCGACCTCACCGCGGCGAAGGTCGCCGAGCTGGTCGTCCCGCTGACCGTCGACGCCGACCGGGTCGCGAAGATGGGTGCCGCCGCGGTCGGCATGGGCCACCGCGAGGCCGACGAGCTGCTCGCCAAGATCGTCCTGGAGGCCGCAGGTGCCTGAGCTCCCCGAAGAACTGCGTCGCGCGCACCTGATCGGGATCGGCGGCGCCGGCATGTCCGGGATCGCGCGGATCCTGCTGGCCCGCGGGGCTTTCGTGTCCGGTTCGGACGCCAAGGAGTCCCGCGCGCTGCTGTCGCTGCGGGCCCAGGGTGCCGAGCTGTTCATCGGCCAGAGCGCTGCGAACATCTCCGCTTTGGCCGAGCCGCCGTCCGCGGTCGTCGTCTCGACGGCGATCAAGGAGACCAACCCCGAGCTGGCCGCGGCCCGCGCCGCCGGGATCCCGGTGCTGCACCGGGCGCAGGCGCTGGCCGGTCTGATGGCAGGCCACCGCGTCGCCTGCATCGCGGGCACGCACGGCAAGACGTCGACGACGTCGATGCTCACCGTGGCGCTGCAGCACTGCCGGCTCGACCCGTCGTTCGCCATCGGCGGCGACCTCAACGAGTCCGGCGCCAACGCCCACCACGGTGAGGGCGGCGTCTTCGTCGCCGAAGCCGACGAGAGCGACGGCTCGTTCCTGACCTACTCGCCGTCGGTCGCGGTCGTGACCAACGTCGAGCCGGACCACCTGGACCACCACGGCACCGCCGAGGCCTACACCAAGGTGTTCACCGAGTTCGTCGGCCGGATCGTGCCGGGCGGGCTGCTGATCGTCTGCGGTGACGACCCCGCGGCCGACGAGCTGGGCGACCAGGCCGCGGAGCAGGGCGTCCGCGTCCGGCGCTACGGCCGCACGGTCACCGGTGAGGGCGACGCCCGCATCCTCGGCTACACGCCGGCCCCGGACGGCGGCGTCGTCCGCCTGGCCCTGGACGGTGCGGAGCTGTCCGTCCGGGTCGCGGTGCCGGGGGAGCACATGGCGCTCAACGCGATCGCCGCGCTGCTCGCCGGGCTCGAGCTGGGTGCCCCCGCGGCCGAGCTGGCCGACGGGCTCGCCGCGTTCGGCGGTGTGCGCCGCCGGTTCGAGTTCAAGGGCCGCTCCGGCGACGTCCGCGTCTACGACGACTACGCCCACCACCCGACCGAGGTGGCCGCGCAGCTGCGCGCGGTGCGGACCGCGGCCGGGACCGGCCGGGTCGTCGTCGTGTTCCAGCCGCACCTGTACTCGCGGACCAAGCTGTTCTCGGCGGAGTTCGCTTCGGCTTTGTCCCTGGCGGACGAGGTGGTCGTGCTGGACGTCTACGGCGCGCGCGAAGAGCCGGAGCCGGGCGTCAACGGCGCGTTGATCGCGGACGCGGTGACGGTGCCGGTGCACTACGAGCCCGCCTTCGACGTCGCGGCCGGACTGGTCGCCGGGCTGGTGAAGGGCCACGACCTCGTCGTCACCATGGGCGCCGGCGACGTCACGCAGCTGGGCCCGGAGATCCTCGCCGAGCTGGACAAGCGCTGACGCCATGAGTTCGACCAGCCAGCGCCGCCGTCCGTCCGAAGAGGACGAGCGGGATCGCGCTGCCCTGGCCCGGGAGCGGCGCGGCCGGCGGTCCGAAGAGGAACGCCGCCGGACCCGCGCCACCGCCACGCGGCCGCAGGCCCGGGCCCGCGCCACCCGCCCGAACCGGCGCGTCGAGATCCGGCGCCGCTGGGTAGCGCTGCTGAGCGTGCTGACGTTGATCGCGCTGGTCTACCTGCTGTTCTTCAGCTCGATGCTCGGCGCGAAGGACGTCTCGGTGACGGGCTCGCGCACGGTGACGGCCGACCAGATCCGCGCGATGGCCGCGGTCCCGCTCGACAAGCCCCTGCTGCGGCTGAGCACCGACGAGATCCGCGACCGGGTGGCGGGCATGCCGGGCATCGCCACGGTCGAGGTGTCGCGCTCGTGGCCGAACACGGTCGACATCACGGTGACCGAGCGCACGGCGATCGCGTTCTTCGACAGCGGCCCGGGCGGCGACGGCGTCCACCTGGTCGACGACGGCGGCGTCGTCTTCAAGACGGTCCCGGCCCGCCCGGCGGGCCTGCCGGAGCTGAAGCTGCCCAAGGTCTCGGCGGACGACCCGGTGACCCGGGCGGTGACGGCGGTCCTCGGCGTGATCCCGGAGCAGCTGCTGAAGCAGGTGACAACGGCGACGGCCAAGACCCCGGCGAGCGTGGAGTTCACGCTGTCGAGCGGCAAGATCGTCCGCTGGGGGACCGCGGAGCAGACGGACCGCAAGGCCAAGGTCCTGGCGGCGCTGCTCACCCAAGAGGGCAAGGTCTACGACGTCGCGGCACCCGAACTGCCGACGATCACGTCCTGATTTCCGCTGGATCCCTTCCCCGGAACTCGTGTGCCCCGAACGGGGAGCGCCCAGAAGCACTGCCCACCACTTGCGTTGAGTTGGCCATCAGCACCGAGCGGCACCCGCGGCCTCCTGCTTGTCTTGGGGCGTCTGCTCGTCGCCTTCATCGCCGTGCTCGGCCTCGCGGCTTCATCGTGCACAAGACCGGAGACACCAAAGGGCTCCGCGACCTCGCGATCCTGGTTCGCGCCGTGCGTCCGTCGTGGCCGTTCAAGTGGCCCCGTCGGCACTGACGTCCTCTCGCTGATCCAGGCAAACCCTGTGCCCTGAGTTCTCGTATGCCGTACGATCTCGTACGGCATACGAGAACGAGGAGGGCATCATGACGATCCTGGTGACCGGCGCGACCGGCAGCGTCGGACGGCTGGTCGTGGACGAGCTGCTGGCGGCCGGTGCGGACGTGCGCGCGCTGACCGTCGATCCCGGGCGGGCTGCCCTCCCGGAGGAGGCCGAGGTGGTCGTCGGCTCCCTGGCCAGACCGGACGAGGTGCCGCTGAAGGGCGTCGACGCCGTGTACCTGGCTCCGATGGCGCGGACCGTGCGGCGGTTCTGCGAGCTGGCGGCCGGCGCGGGCATCGAGCGGGTCGTCGCGCTGTCCGGCAGCAGCATCGGCGATGGGCACGCGGCCTCCAGCGGCAACGCCTACGCCGCCGTCGAAGCGGCGGTCGAGCGGGCCGGGTTCGCGCGGACCTTCCTGCGGCCCGGGTCCTTCATGAACAACACCCTCGACTGGGCCGGCATGGTGCGCGGGGGCGAGGTCGCCATGGCCTACGGCGACTCGACGCAGACCCCGATCGACCTCGGTGACATCGCCGCGGTAGCCGCGCGCGTGCTGACCACCGGCGGGCACGTCGGCGCCACCTATGTCCTCAGTGGACCCGAAGCGATCAGCCTGCGCTGGCAGGTCGCGACGCTCGAAGCCGTGCTGGGCAAGGAGATCCGGTTCCGCGAGCTGACTCCCGGCGAGCAACGCGCGCGGTGGCTCGGCTTCGGCGTCCCGGAAGAGGTCGCCGGCTGGCTGCTGACCGGCTTCGAAGCGACCACGCGCACCCCGGAGGTGCCGACCGGCGTCGTCGAAGAACTGCTGGGGCGCCCGGGAACGACCTACGCCGAGTGGGTCGCCGCGCGCCGGGAGCACTTCGCCTGACGGAACCCGCTCAGATCCAGCCGCGTTCCTTGGCGAGCAACGCGGTCTGGAACCGGTTGGCCGCACCGAGTTTGGCCATCACGTCGGCGACGTGCTTGCGGAACGTCCGCACCGACACGCCCATCTCGCGCGCGCCGAGCTCGTCCTTGTCCGCTTGGCAGAGGATCGCCAGCACCTGCTTCTCGGTGGTGCTCAAGCCGGCGCGCGCGGTCGGGTCGGCGGCGCCCACCGGCGTCGCCTGCCGCCAGACGCGTTCGAACAGGCTCACCATGTTCGCGACCTGCCCCGGCCGCGACACGACGACGGCGCCGCGTTTGCTGTCCTCGGCGTCGATCGGGGCGACGAAGACCGTGCGGTCGAACAGGATCAGCCGTTCGAGCCGGCCGCCTTCGGCCGTGCGGACCTCGGCGCCGTGCGCGCACAGGTCGAGCAGGTACGACCGGGTCCGCTCGTCGTCGAGGATCTCGGCCCGCACCACCGTGCGCATCCGGACGCCGCGGCGCAGGCAGCGCAGGTCGAGCGGCCGGGCGGCCGAAATCGTCTCGGGGCTCCACGGTCCGCTCGGCTGCAGGCCCATGATTTCCCTGCGGGCGAAGAAGGCCAGCTCGTCGAGCTTCTCCCGGACGCGGTCGAGACCCTGGACGTGCTGGACGTCCGGCCGGGTCCCGCGCGGCGCGGCGGCGGTGAAGTCCTCGTACAGCGGGCCGATCCGGCTCCGGCACGCGTCGAGCCGGCCGACCTGGTCCCGCAGCCGGGCGATCTCGAGCGAGATCAGGTTCTCCAGGGCGATCGCCGGGTCGAGCCCCTCGAACGTCTGCGCGTCGACCTGCCGGACCAGCCCGAGCCGGACGAGCTCGCGGACGATCCCGGCGGTTTCCGCGCGGTCGAGGTGCAGGGCTTCGGCGAGACCGGCGGCGGTCATCGTCTTGTCCCGCAGGCAATGGCGGTACGCGCGCTCGGCGGTGGCGTCGAGCCCGAGGTCCGCGAGGGTCATGGATCGCTCCCCTGGGTAGCAGCCCAAGGGCGTACGGTAGCAGTTTCGCGATACCCGGACAGCGGCCATGCGCTGACAAGAACGGGGGAATTCGCCGGGCTGCGGTGACTTTGCGTCAGCGCCGGGTGCGCGTCATCCCGGCCAGGGCGAGCAGCGGCAGCACCCCGGCGAACACGGCGACCGCCGTCCAGCCGCCGAGGTGGTAGGCGATCGAGCCGGCCTGCGAACCGATGGCGCCGCCGACGAAGAACGTCGCCAGGTAGATGCTGTTGATCCGGGCGCGCGCCGACGGGTCGAGCTGGTAGATCGTGTGCTGGCCGACGACCAGGGTGGCCTGCACCGCCGCGTCGATCGCGATCGCGGCGATGGCCAGCAGGACGACGCTGTGCGCGCCGAGCCCGGCGACCGCGAACGCGGCCGCGCACACGATGAACGCGGTCGTGGTGAGCCGGCGGCCGTGCCCATGGTCGGCCCAGCGCCCGGCGAGCGGGGCGATCAGCGCGCCACCGGCGCCGGCCAGGGCGAACAGGCCGACGCCCAGCTGGGAGTAGTTGAACGGCGGGGCCGTCAGCACGAACGCGATCGTCGTCCAGAAGGCGCTGAACGCGCCGTACATCGCCGACTGGAAGAGCGCGCGGTGGCGCAGCGCGGGGTGTTTCCGCACCATCGCCAGGGTCGAGCGGATCAGCCGCCCGTAGCCGACGTCGGTCTTGGGTGCCCGCTTCGGCAGGCTGAACCGCAGCACGACGGCGAGCACGGCCATCGCCACGGCGGAGATGAGGAACACCACGCGCCAGCTGGTGACCTCCGCGAGCAGGCTGGCGATCACGCGCGAGAGCAGGATGCCGAACACGAGCCCGCTCACCACGCGCCCGACGATCCGCCCGCGGATGGCGTCGGGGGCCAGGTCGGCGGCGAACGGGATGAGGATCTGCACGACCACCGACGTCGCCCCGACGAGCAGGGAAGCCAGCAGCAGCACGGCGAACCCGGGTGCGAAGCCGGTGACGACGAGCCCCGCGCAGGTGACGGCGAGCAGGCTCGAGACGAGCGTGCGGTTCTCCAGCCGGTCGCCGAGCGGGACGAGCAGGAGCATGCCCGCGGCGTACCCGATCTGCGTCGCGGTGACGATCCCGCCGGCGGCGGCCTCGCCGACCCCGAAGGTGTGCCGCAGCTCGGCGAGCAGCGGCTGGGCGTAGTACAGGTTGGCGACCGTCAGTCCACAGGAGACGGCCAGCAACAGCACCAGCCAGCCGGGCGGCGCTTCCTGCTGCGGCTTCGTCTCGGTCATCGTCACCCCTCGGGAACCGGTTTGATCGGTTCCCGGACGGTACCAGTCAAACCGGTTCCCGAGGTACGGTGACGTGCATGACAGAGCGGTTCCGGTCGGGCGCGGGCAGGTTGTGCCTCGATTTCGTGCGCACGCTGCGGTATCGCGGCACGTCCGATGCTACGGAGGAGCTGCCGGACGGCGCTTCCTGGCGTGCGTGGATCGAGGAGTTCGGCAAGTTCGGAGAGGCCGTCGTGCCGTCGGACGCTTCGGTCCGCGACGCCCGGGTGCTGCGCGAGGCGATCCACGAACTGGTCTCGGACGGCGCCGTCTCGTGCCGCCCGGCGACCCGTCAGCGCCTGAACCGCTTCGCGGCGTCGCCGGTCCCGGCGCCGGCGCTGACCCCGTCGGGCGAACTCCGCTGGCGCGCCGGGGATCCCGCGTCGGCGATGTTCTCGGTGCTGGCCCGCGACGCCCTGGACCTGGTGACCTCCCCGGCGTTCGACCGGATCCGCCACTGCGCGGGCGCGCGGTGCGGGGCACTGTTCCTGGACACGTCGAGGCCGGGAACGCGCCGGTGGTGCTCGATGGACGTCTGCGGGAACCAGGCGAAGAAGTCGACTTATCGAGCCAAAGCCGCCCACTGACGGCGAACGGCCGCCCTGCCGGAGCGGGACGGCCGTTGCGCTGAAACCTCAGACCAGTGCCGCGTCCAGGGTGATCGTCGTGCCCGCGAGGGCCTTCGACACCGGGCACGTCTTCTCCGCCGTCTCCGCGTACTCCGCGAACTTCTCCGCGCTCACGCCGGGCAGTGCCGCGCGCAGGGTGATCGCGATGCCGCTGATCTCGAAGCCGCCGCCGGCGGCCGGGCCGAGGGTGACCTCCGCGCTGACGTCGATCGAGTCCGCCGTCAGCTTCTCGGCCTCCAGCACGCCCGACAGGTTCATCGCGAGGCACGACGAGTGCGCCGCGGCGATGAGCTCTTCGGGGCTCGTCTGGCCGTCGGGGTTGCCCGCGCGGGTCGGGAACGAGACGGAGAACGTGCCGGCGTTGGACGAGTCCAGCGTGACCTCGCCCTTCCCCTTCTGCAGTCCGCCGGTCCAGTGGGTGGTCGCGTCACGGCTGGGCATGGGTGCCTCCAGGTGGGTAGGCGGCGGCTGACGCCGTCAACCGCCGCAGGGTTTCGATCAGCTGTCGCCGCTCGGTGTCGTCGAGGCCCAGTGCGCAGCCGATGGCCGGGGGGACGCCGGTGGCGCGCTCGCGCATCGACCGGCCCTCCTCGGTCAGGCCGACCACCACGGTGCGTTCGTCGGCGGGCCGCCGCGTCCGCGTCACCAGTCCGTTGGCCTCGAGTCGTTTGAGCAGCGGGGAAAGCGTGCCGTAGTCCAGGTGCAGCCGTTCGCCGATCTCCTTGACCGGCCGGTCGCCGGACTCCCACAGCACCAGCAGCACCAGGTACTGCGGGTACGTGAGGCCCAGCTCGCCGAGCAGGGGACGGTACGTGTCCGTCACGGCCCGGGACGCCGCGTACAGCGCGAAGCAGGCTTGCTCGTCCAACGAGAACTCATCCGGCACGTCCGCAAACCTAGCCCACGATTACATCGTGCGCAAGGTATTCGGCCCGCGAAAGTGTCGGACCCTTCTGGCAGAGTCCCCGGCCATGACCGAACGACCGGACCGCCCGAAGATCCCGCTCACCGGCGGCGAGCGGGAGATCCTCACCAGCCTGCTCGACTACCACCGCGCCACCGTCGCCTGGAAGAGCGGCGGGCTGAGCCCCGAGCAGGCCCGGCGGGTCCACCTGCCGAGCGAGCTGACGACCGTCGCCGGGCTGCTCGCGCACCTCACGCTCAACGAGTGGTACTGGTTCGCCGTGGTCGTCGACGGTGAACCGGACACCTGGGAGGAGAAGCTGGAGCTGGACCCGGACGCGGAGTTCCGGGTCGCGCCCGAGGCGACGGTGGAGCAGCTGCTCGCCGGCTACGAAACGCAGTGCGTCCGCAGCCGCGAGATCGTCGCGCAGCACGACCTCGCGGACGAGGTGACGCACAAGGACGAGACGTTCAACGTCCGCTGGGTCGTCGCGCACATGATCGAGGAGACGGCCCGGCACGTCGGCCACCTCGACGTGCTGCGCGAGCTGACCGACGGGCTCACGGGGGAGTGACGCGCTTGGGGGGCAGGGGGAAGAACCCGCTGGTGCGCTCGACGTAGTGGGCGTACGCCGGGCGCGTGCGGGCCATTCCCTTCTCCAGCAACGGTTTCCCCGTACCGCGGGCCAGGGTGTAGGTCATCGCGATCGGGGAGAGGATCGTCAGCGCGCCCGGCCACGTCGAGCACGCCAGGAGGTACAGGCCCCACCAGACGCACGCGTCGCCGAAGTAGTTCGGGTGCCGCGTGTAGCGCCAGAGCCCGGTGTCGAGCACCTTGCCCTGGTTGCCGGGGTCGGCCTTGAAGCGGCGCAGCTGGTCGTCGCCTGCCGTCTCGAAGGCGAATCCGACCAGCCACACGGCGACGCCTAGCCAGCCCAGCACGCCGATGTCCGTGCCGTACTGCGCGAACTGCACCGGCAGTGACACGAAGTACAGCACCACGGCCTGCACCAGGTACACGCGCACGAACATCTTCGCCGGCGACGCCTTCCTGGCCATCCGCACGTACCGCGGGTCCTCCGGCAGCTTGTGGTTGCGCAGGTGCAGGTGCGTCGAGAGGCGCACGCCCCAGACGACGGTCAGCGCCGTCACCACCAGCCGCAGCGGCAGCGGCCCGTCGCCGAACGGGAACGCGGCCAGCGCGACGATCGCGAAGCCGAGCCCCCAGAACGTGTCGATCGTGTCGTAGCGCTTGCGCGCCCGCGCGATCCCGAAGGTCACCACCACCGCCACGACCGTGACGCCGGCGGTGACCAGCAACGTGCCGCCCAGGGGCATCAGTTCCACTCCCGGGTCGCCGGCATGCCGCTGACGCCGCCGGCGTCCGGTCGCACGCTCAGGATCTGGTCCACACCCATCCGGTTCTCCTCGAACGCCAGCGCCCCGCCCACCAGGTAGAGGCGCCAGACCCGCGCGCCGGACTCCCCGATGAGCGCGACGACGTCGGCCCAGTTCTCCTCCAGGGTGTCGGCCCAGGCCCGTACCGTCCAGACGTAGTGCTCGCGCATCGCGTGGACGTCACGCACCTCGAGGCCGGCGGTTTCGAGGTGTTCGACGGTCCGGCCGACCGGGCGCATGGTCATGTCGGGCGCGATGTAGCGCTCGATGAACGCGCCGCCGCCCGGGGCGACGTTCCCGCGGGACATCTGCTGGATCAGCACGCGCCCGCCGGGCTTGACCATCTTGTGCAGCGTCGCGGCGTAGGTCGGGTAGTTGACCTCCCCGACGTGCTCGCCCATCTCGATCGACGCCACCGCGTCGAACGGCGCGTCCGGCAGCTCGCGGTAGTCCTGGCGCCGCACCTCGACGCGGTCTTCGAGGTCGTGCTGGGCGAGCCGGCCGCGGATGTGCTGCAGCTGCTCGGCCGAGAGCGTGATGCCGACGGCGTGCACGCCGTGGTGCTTGGCCGCGTGGACCAGCAGCGAGCCCCAGCCGCAGCCGACGTCGAGCAGCCGCATGCCCGGGCGCAGGCCCAGCTTGCGGCAGATCATCTCCAGCTTGTCGGACTGCGCCTCCGCCAGGCCGTAGCCCGGCTCGTCGGAGGTGAAGTACGCGCTGGAGTAGGCCATCGAGTCGTCCAGCAGCAGCTGGTAGAAGGCGTTGCCCAGATCGTAGTGGTGGGCGATGGCGGACTTGTCGCGCAGCAGGCTGTGCAGCTTCCCGGACAGCCGGGCCTCTTCGACGGGCGGCTTCGGGGGCAGGCCGATGACGCCGAGCGCACCGGCGAGCTTGGCGGCCTCCGCCCACTCGCGCGGGCCCAGCTTCACCCGCTTGAGCTCACCCGCGCGGGTGAGGGACCAGATGCGGCGGAAGCCGTCGGCGAGATCGCCTTCGACGTCGAGGTCACCGGTGACGTAGGCGCGGGCGAGACCCAGCTCACCCGGCGCGAAGAGCAGGTGGCGGAGGGCGCGGCGGTTGCGCAGCACCACGGTGGGCGCGTCCACTGGTCCGGCGCGGGTTCCGTCCCACGTCCGGAGGCCGATGGGGAGCTGCCCGCCGAGGAGCTTTTCGGCGAACGAGGCGAGGCGGTGCGCGGTGCTGTTCGGCATGTCCGGGATTCGCTCCCTGCTGCGCGGTGGATTGGTGCCGCGCTCATCCAATCCACATCGGCGGCGGCGGCGAAGTACCGGTGTGGAGATCACGGGAGAACGCATCGCCGTCATCGGCAGCGGGGTGGCCGGACTGACTGCCGCCTACCTGCTGCAACGCAAGTACGAGGTCCTGCTGTTCGAGGCCGACGACCGGCTGGGCGGGCACGCGCACACCCACGACGTGCCCAGCGCCCACGGCGGCACCATCGGCGTGGACTCCGGGTTCATCGTCCACAACGAGCGCACCTACCCGACGCTGCTGCGGCTGTTCGGCGAGCTCGGCGTGCAGACGCGCGACACCGAGATGTCGATGAGCATCCGCTGCGACGGCTGCGGCCTGCAGTACGCCGGCGCGAAGGGGCTGCCCGGGCTGTTCGCCCAGCGCGGCAACGTCGTCCGCCCGCGCTACGTCCGCATGCTCGCCGAGGTGAAGCGGTTCCACCGCCACGCGAAGCGGCTGCTGGAGGCGAAGGACGCCGGTGATGTGACGCTCGGCGCGTTCCTCGCCATCGGCGGCTACTCCCGCTACTTCGTCGACCACTTCATGCTGCCGGTGGTCTCGACGGTCTGGTCCGCCGACCGCAGCGACACCCTGCGGTACCCGGCGCGCTACCTGTTCGAGTTCCTCCGCAACCACGGCATGCTGAGCGTCAAGAACTCGCCCGCCTGGCGGACGGTCGTCGGCGGCTCCCGCGAATACGTCGAACGCGCGGCCAAGCAGCTCACCGCCGTGCACCTGTCGACGCCGGTGCGGTCGGTGCTGCGGACCGCGGGCGGCGGCGTCGAGATCCGCGACGACGCCGACACCCCGCACCGCGTCGACCGGGTCGTCATCGCCACGCACGCGGATCAGGCGCTTTCCTTGCTGGCCAACCCGTCCGGCACCGAACGCGACGTGCTCGGCGCGTTCCGCTACTCGGAGAACGAGGCCTGGCTGCACACCGACACCAGCGTGCTGCCGTCGCTGGCCGACGCCCGCGCGGGCTGGAACTACCGGGCCCCCGAGTGCGGCGCCCCGACCGGCGCGGTCCAGGTCAGCTACGACATGAACCGCCTGATGCGGCTGGACGAGCCGACCGGGTACGTCGTCACGCTCAACCCGGGCGAGGGCACGGGCCGCACCGGGCTGGTCGCCAAGATGCGCTACGAGCACCCGGTCTACACGCCGGAAGCCGTTGCGGCGCAACGGCGGCTGCCCGAGCTGAACGACGGCGTGATCGCCTACGCCGGCGCCTACCACGGCTGGGGCTTCCACGAAGACGGCTGCGCCTCCGGGGCGCGGGCCGCCGAAACCCTGGGGGTCACCTGGTGACGACCGCGCTCTACGACGCCACCGTCGCGCACGTGCGCCGGATCGACCCGCCGCACGCCTTCGCGCACCGCGTGTACCTGTGGCTGGTCGACCTCGACGCGCCGCCGCGGTTGCCGTGGTGGGCGCGCCCGTTCGCCGGTTTCGACCGCCGCGACCACTTCGTGGCCGGCGACGACCGGGGGATCCGGGAGAAGCTCGACGGGTGGCTCGCGGAGCGCGGGGTGGACCTGCGCGGCGGCAAGGTCGTGATGCTGGCCGCCGCGCGCGTGCTCGGGTACGTGTTCAACCCGATCAGCGTCTACTGGTGCCACGGTCCCGACGGCACGCTCGAGTGCGTCGTCGCCGAGGTGCACAACACCTACGGCGGCCGGCACGCCTACCTGCTGCACCCGGACGAGGCCGGGCTCGCGCGCGCGGAAAAGGAGTTCTACGTCTCGCCGTTCCAGGAGATGGACGGCGAGTACCGGATGCGCCTGCCCCACCCGGAAGCGTTGCTCGACCTCACGGTGGCGTTGCGCCGTGGGGGCACCACACCGCTGGTCGCTACGCTTCGGGGAGTTCGCCGCCCGGCGAGCCCGCGGTGGCTGGCCCGGCTGGTCCTGGCCCGGCCCCTGCTGCCGCAGCGGGTGTCCGCGCTGATCCGCCGCCACGGGATCGCCCTGTGGCTGCGGAAGGCGCCGGTCATCCCGCGCACCCCGCAGAACGCCGGAGGACAGCTGCATGGATGAGGCGGCTCGCCAGCGCCACATGGCCCCCGTGCCCGCGGACGAACCCGAGGGGCAGGCCGGCCCCAGCGCCGAAGAGCTGATGGTGCGCGTCGCCAAGGGCGACGAGCGGGCGTTCGAGCTGCTCTACGACCAGTTCTCCGGGCCGATCTTCGGGCTCGTCCGCCGGATCGTGCGCGACTCCGCGCAGTCCGAAGAGGTCGCCCAAGAGGTGCTCGTCGAGCTCTGGCGCACCGCGACGCGCTACTCGCCCGAGAAGGGCTCCGCGCTGAACTGGGCGATGACGCTGGCGCACCGCCGCGCCGTCGACCGCGTCCGCTCGGCGCGCGCCAGCACCGAGCGCGAGCAGAAGGCGACCTTCGAAGCCGCCCGCGGCCGCCCGTTCGACGAGGTGGCCGAATCCGTCACCGCGAGCCTGGAACGCTCCCAGGTCCGCCGGTGCCTGTCCTTCCTGACCGACCTGCAGCGCGAGTCCGTGCTGCTGGCCTACTACCAGGGCTACACCTATCGCGAGGTGGCCGAAGTGCTGTCGACGCCGCAAGGAACGATCAAGACGCGGTTGCGGGACGGCCTGATCCGCCTGCGGGACTGTTTGGGGGTGACCGCGTGAGCACACCGGAGATGCACACGCTGGCGGGGGCGTTCGCGCTCGACGCCGTGTCGGACATCGAGCGCGCGGAGTTCTCCCGCCACCTCGAACAGTGCGAGTCGTGCGCGCAGGAGGTCGCCGAGCTGCGCGCGACCGCGGCCCGGCTGGGCGTGGCGATGGCCGAAGAGCCGCCGCCGGAGTTCAAGGACCGCGTCATGACGGCCATGCACGCCACCCGGCAGCTGCCGCCGCGGACGCGGCCCGGCTCGGCCGAGCGGAGCCGCCGTTCCGGGCGCGCCCCGCGCTGGGCGGTGTTCACGGCGGCCGCCGCGGCCGTCGTCGGGCTCGCCGCGGGCGGGGTGTTCGGCGGGATCGCGCTGACCCAGCAGCAGGAGCTGCAGACCGCGCAGACGCAGCTCGACCAGGCCCAGGCGCGGTACGCGCCGGTGGCGGCGCTGCTGTCGGCGCCGGACGCGAAGACCGGCCACGGCGAGGCACCGACCGGCGGCGGCGTGACGGTCGTGCTGTCCCGGTCCCAGAACCGCCTGATGGTGATGGACGCCGGCCTGCCGTCGCAGCCGGACGGCAAGGTCTACCAGGCCTGGCTGCTCACCGGCACCGAAGCGCCGCGTTCGGCCGGCGTGATCGCGGCCGACAGCGGGCTGGTCGTGGCGGACGGCGTGGGCAGCGCCGACAAGGTCGCGGTGAGCCTCGAGCAGGCCGGTGGATCGCCCAGCGGGGCGCCCACGGACGTCCTCATGAGCATGCCCGCGCCCGCCTGATCGGGGTCGTTTCGCGAGCCATAGCAGACCCCGCGCGGGGGCCGCTTCCGGCTCCTCGCTCTTGCGCGCACGAACGTGTTGTGGCAAAACACCTTTGCGACACACGGCGTGCCTACTGGATTAGAGCCTGCCTGGTGCCTACCGTCCTGCCTAACGTCGGCGGTTGACATAACTCTCAATCTGGGGTTTAGGTTGAGAGTTGATCACCGGCCGGCGGGCTGTACGGGCACAACGATCAGGAAGGCGGACTTCGATGACGCCCCCGCACAACTACCTTGCGGTGATCAAGGTGGTCGGCATCGGCGGTGGCGGCGTGAACGCCGTGAACCGCATGATCGAGGTCGGCCTCAAGGGTGTCGAGTTCATCGCGGTGAACACCGACGCCCAGGCACTGCTCATGTCCGACGCCGACGTCAAGCTGGACATCGGCCGCGAGCTGACCCGTGGCCTCGGCGCGGGCGCCGCCCCCGAGGTCGGCCAGAAGGCCGCCGAAGACCACCGTGAAGAGATCGAAGAGGTCATCAAGGGCGCCGACATGGTGTTCGTGACGGCCGGCGAAGGCGGTGGCACCGGTACCGGTGGCGCCCCGGTCGTGGCGCAGATCGCCCGCAAGCTGGGCGCGCTGACCATCGGCGTCGTGACGCGCCCGTTCACCTTCGAGGGCAAGCGCCGCGGCAAGCAGGCCGAAGACGGCATCCAGTCGTTGCGCAACGAGTGCGACACCCTCATCGTGATCCCGAACGACCGGCTGCTGCAGCTCGGCGACATCGGCGTCTCGCTGATGGACGCGTTCCGCTCCGCGGACGAGGTGCTGCTCTCCGGTGTCCAGGGCATCACCGACCTGATCACCACCCCGGGCCTGATCAACCTCGACTTCGCCGACGTCAAGAGCGTCATGTCCGGCGCGGGCTCCGCCCTGATGGGTATAGGGAGCGCACGCGGTGAAGGCAGAGCCATCCAGGCCGCGGAGAAGGCGATCAACTCGCCCCTCCTCGAAGCCTCCATGGATGGTGCGCACGGCGCACTGCTTTCGATCGCGGGTGGTTCGGATCTGGGCCTGTTCGAAATCAACGAAGCGGCGTCGCTGGTGCAGGAGTCCGCGCACCCGGACGCGAACATCATCTTCGGCACGATCATCGACGACTCGCTCGGCGACGAGGTGCGCGTCACGGTGATCGCGGCCGGCTTCGACGCCGGCGCGCCGACCCACAAGAAGCTCGACCCGTCGACCTTCGGCTCCGGTTCGCGCCAGGGCGCGGGCACGGCGTCGGCCTCGGCCGGGCAGGTCTCGAACCAGCAGGGACCGCCGTCGGGGGCCACCCCGGTGCCGTCCGCTTCGGGCTCGGGCTACCCGGTCGCGCCGCCGCGGTCGCACACGCCGCTGCCGTCGGCCGGCGGCCAGAACACCGGCGGGCTCCCGCAGCCCGGTGGCGGTTCGCGTGGCTACTCGCCGATGGGCTCCAACGCGACCCAGGGCAGCCTGCCCGGGCGCGCCATGCCGGTGCACGACGACCCGTCGGACGACGAGGTCGACGTGCCGCCGTTCATGCGGCGCTAGAAACTGTGGTCCGTGAAGGCCTCCTTACCGGCTCTAAAGGCCGGGAAGGAGGCCTTCACGGCGTTTGGGAGGATGGCACCATGCGGGTTCGGCGAGTGGTCACGACCAGGGCGGGTGGCGCGTCACGGCCGCCGTACGACACGTTCAACCTGGGGGACCACGTCGGCGACGACGACGGTGACGTCTACGCGAACCGCAAGCGGCTCGCGGCCGAGCTGGGCCTGGCCGAGGACAAGCTGGCCTGGATGGAGCAGGTCCACGGCCGGACGGCGACCACTGTGGACGGCTCGGAGACCGGCGCCGCCGAGGCGACCGACGCGCTGGTGACCGCGACGCCGGGCGTCGCGCTGGTGGTGCTCGTCGCCGACTGCGTCCCGATCCTGCTGGCCGACGCCGAGGCCGGGGTGGTCGCGGCGGTGCACGCGGGCCGCGTCGGCACCCGGGTCGGCGTCGTCCCGGCCGCCGTGGCGGC
Source organism: Amycolatopsis sp. WQ 127309 (assembly GCF_023023025.1). Lineage (NCBI taxonomy): Bacteria > Bacillati > Actinomycetota > Actinomycetes > Pseudonocardiales > Pseudonocardiaceae > Amycolatopsis > Amycolatopsis sp. WQ 127309. The sequence continues at coordinate 10,528,850 of NZ_CP095481.1, read as the reverse complement.
GATGCGGGACGCGGGCGCCGAGCCGCAGCGGATCGAAGCGCTGCTGGGCCCGGCGATCTGCGGCGACTGCTACGAGGTGCCGGCCGCGATGGCCGCCGACGTCGAGAAGCACGTCCCCGGCACCGCCTGCAAGACCCGCAAGGGCACGCCCGGTCTCGACCTGCGCGCCGGGCTCTGGCAGCAGCTCGCCGGCCTGGGCGTCGGCAAGATCGGCGTCGACCCGCGGTGCACGAACGAGGACAAGACGCTCTTCAGCTACCGGCGCGACGGGACGACCGGGCGGCTCGCCGGCATCACCTGGATCGAGGCATGACCGACCGCAAGGCCGAGCTGGCCGCGAACCTGGCGGAGGTCGAGGAGCGGATCGCGGCTGCCTGCCGCGCCGCCGGGCGGGCCCGCGACGAGGTCCGGCTGATCGCCGTGACCAAGACCTTCCCGGCGTCGGACGCCGCGCTGCTCGCCGACCTCGGCGTCACCCACGTCGGCGAGAACCGCGACCAGGAGGCCGGGCCGAAGGCGGCCGAGGTCGCCGAACTGCGCCCCGGCTCCGCGCTGCGGTGGCACATGGTCGGCCGGCTGCAGCGGAACAAGGCCCGGTCCGTGGTGGAGTGGGCGCACGAAGTGCAGTCGCTCGACTCGGCCCGGCTCGCCGACGCGCTCGCCAAGGCCGTGCACACCGCGCGTTACGCCGGTAAACGTGACGAACCGCTCGACGTCCTGATCCAGGCGAGCCTCGACGACGACACCGAGCGCGGCGGCTGCCCGCTCGGCGAGCTCGCGGCGCTCGCCGAGCACGTAACTCACACGGGTGAACTGCGGTTTCGTGGCCTGATGGCCGTCGCGCCGCTCGGCGCCGATCCCGGGGAAGCCTTCGAGAAGCTCGCCCGCGCGGCGGAAAGCCTCCGAAAAGATCACCCGAATGCCGCAGAAGTCTCCGCCGGGATGAGCCATGATCTCGAGCAGGCGATCACGCACGGCTCAACCTGTGTGCGTGTCGGAACCGCACTGCTCGGCGGGCGCGGTTTAGCCTCGCCGTAGGGAGCTCGTGTGCCGGTCACGTTTAGTGGTCGTCCATACGGGGCACTGACGGCGTGGAGAAGCGTTGGTGCGGGAGCGGCTAGGGCTAGGGAGAGGCATGAGCGCGCTGCAGAAGCTGAAGGCCTACTTCGGGATGGTGCCCGCTGACGACGACGGTTACGACGTCGAAGAAGATTATCGACGCGGCTACGCGGACGACGAGTACGACTCCTACGAGGAGCCTGCTCCTCGGTCGCGCTCACGGTACCGCGACAGCGAGGACACGTACGACGAGCCCGTCAGCCGAGCCCGTTCACGCTCCGTGCCCGGGTCGGAGCCCGCGGTCCACGGCGCGCTCGCCATGGACCGGCAGCCGGAGCCCGTGGCGCGCCTGCGACCGGTCACCGAGCCGGTCGTGCGCCAGCCGGTGCGTGACCCCTTGAGCCGGATCACGACGCTGCACCCGACGAGCTACGCGGAAGCGCGCGCCATCGGCGAGCACTACCGCGAGGGCATCCCGGTGATCATGAACCTCACCGAGATGGACAACGCGGACGCCAAGCGGCTCGTGGACTTCGCCGCCGGGCTCGCTTTCGCGCTGCGCGGGTCGATGGACAAGGTCACCAACAAGGTGTTCCTTCTCTCACCGCCCGATGTGGACGTGACCGCGGAGGACCGCCGGCGGATTGCCGAGGGCGGATTGTTTCTGCGCGGCTGAAGTCGCGCGGACCGCTGAGCGCAAGCAAACGTGATTTTGTCGACCCGATGCCGCGTCGACCCCCTCAACTGCGTCTTCGACGTGGACGCCCGGTTAGAGTAGGTACGTGGAAGCTGTGTGGCTGGTCGTCTGGTACGTGCTGTTCGCGTTTTGGCTGTTGCTGACGGCACGTATCGTGGTCGAACTCGTCCGCACCTTTGCACGGGAGTGGCACCCGGCCGGAGGGGTTGCGGTGACGCTCGAGACCATCTACACAGTGACGGACCCGCCGGTTCGCCTGTTCAGGCGAATCATCCCGATGGTGCGGATCGGCGGCGTCGGACTGGACTTATCGATTATGGTTCTGCTGTTGGTTGTGTTCTTCGCGATGCAACTGGCGACTCCAAGTTGATCGGGGAGACTTGGGTGGACCCTGCAGGCCATGGAGTGCGTGAGGTGATCTGATGTCGTTGACCCCCGCTGACGTGCATAACGTCGCGTTCAGCAAGCCGCCCATCGGCAAGAGGGGCTACAACGAGGACGAGGTGGACGCGTTCCTCGACTTGGTGGAGACCGAGCTGGCCCGCTTGATCGAGGACAACAACGAGCTGCGCCAGCAGATGGAGCAGCTCGACGCCGAGCTCGAATCGACTCGTAGTGAGCTCGACAGCGCGAAATCCGCACAGCCCCCGATGCGGGAAGAGCCGTCCCGGCGTCTCGCGCCGGTGCCGCCGCCGGCGTCCGCGATGGAGCAGACCCAGGCCCACTCGATGGTGGCCGACAGCGGCGAGCCCAACGTGCAGGCGGCCAAGGTCCTCGGGCTCGCCCAGGAGATGGCCGACCGGCTGACCGCCGAGGCGAAGACCGAGTCCGACGGGATGCTGGCCGAGGCCCGCACCAAGTCCGAGCAGCTGCTCTCGGACGCCCGGGCGAAGTCCGACTCGATGGTCAACGAGGCGCGCACGCGCGTCGACACGATGCTGAACGACGCGCGGACCCGTGCGGAGACGTTGGAGCGCCAGGCGCGCGACAAGGCCACCACGCTGGAACGCGAGTCGCAGCGCAAGTACACCGAGACGATGAACAGCCTGAACTCCGAGAAGGGCGGGCTGGGCAAGAAGATCGAAGAGCTGCGCACCATCGAGCGGGAGTACCGCACGAGGTTGCGCGGGTTCCTCGAGTCCCAGCTGCGCGAGCTCGACGACCGCGGCTCCGCCGCACCGGCCTCGGCTTCCTCGAACTCCGGGCAGTCGTCCGGATCGTCGAGCGGCGGCCAGGGCTACTCGTTCGGCCCCCGGGCCGAAGCGGGCTGATTTCTCCGGGCACACCCCGCCGGCGCCGGCAGTTCTGCGGCGCCGGCGGGGTTCTGCCACGGTCAGGAGTCGATCCGGTACCGCACGTGGGCGGGTCGTGGACCGAACCCGGCCCGTTCATGCTGTAATTCACCGTGCTCTACATCGTGCTGGTACTGGTACTGGCGGCTCTGGGGTTGCTCGTCTCCGCGCTCATCACGGCTTCTTCGCTGTGGGCGTGGGTTTCCATCGGCCTCTCGGTGCTCGCCGGGGTGATCCTCGTCGTCGACTGGCTGCGCCGTCGCCGGCGATCCGCGACGCCCGCCGCCGCGCCTGCTTCCGTCGTCGAGCCTTCGGAGCCGGCGTCCGACGCACAGCCGAGCCTGTTCAAGGAGCCGGAGAAACCGGTCGGCGAGGACCAAACCGTCCTCATTCCCGCCGCCGGTGAGCTGGGAGATCCGGCCGACACGCCCGAACCCGACGTCACCGAAGAACCCGCCGCCGAGACTTCCGAGTCTCCTGAGGCACCCGCTGCTTCCGCCGCCACGGCCGCGTCCGCGGCTTCCGTGGCGGAAAAACAGCCCGACGACGCCGAACCCGGTGAGGAATCGACGTCGGACGCGGACATCGCGTTGCTGGCCGACCTCGAGGACGAGGTCGTCGTCGTCGACGAGCACCCCCGCTACCACGTCCGCGGCTGCACGTGGGTCGGCGCTCGCGACACCATTCCCATCGGCATCGGCGAAGCCCGGCAGCTGGGCTTCACCCCGTGTGCTCGCTGTGCCCCGGACGCGACGCTGGTGGCCGCGCACCGCTGACCACGCCGAGGCAGGTTTCGAGCGCCCGCTCGCCTGCCGGCGTCAAGCGCAGCGCGCGGTGCGCCCGGGCCCCGGCGGGTCACCCAGCCCGTGTCCACGAACCGCGTCGCGACGACGGCGGCTCGGGAACCCAGCGTGTACGGGTGTTCGCGCAGGGAAGCCGAAATCCGGTCGCCTGCGCGTGGTCCGCTCACCGTCCACGGTAGCCAGTGCGCCCCGGGCCGGCAGCGCCGAGGTGACGGCGACCCCGAGCCGTCCCGCGAGGTGGACGTGGCACGTCCTCGCCGCCGCGCCAACGTCGCCGGCTGGGCCGGCGAGAACCGGGCGAGCGTCTCCAGCAGCTCGGCGGCCCTGTGGCTGACGGCAATCCTCGTGACGCCGGCCGGCGTGCGAACCCGGGAGGCTGTGTCCTAGTCCGGCAGTTCCGCCAGCAGCGCCTCGACATCCCTCCGCTTGCGGCTCGCGTGGTCCGGCAGCAGGGCCAGTGTCTCGGTCAGCTTTTCCCGGGCCTCGGCGAACTTTCCGAGTTCGACCAGCAACTGTCCACACAGGAACTCCGCCACGGCGATCATCGGGGTCGCGTCGATCGCGCGCAGCTCGGCCGCCGCTGTGGTCGCTCGGGTGTAGGCCGCCGCCGGGTGGCCCAGGTCCGACAGCACTCGGGCGCCGTCGAACGTGGTCATCGCGCGCTCCCACGCCGCGTCCGGGTCCGCGGGGTCCGGCTCGGCCGCGTCCGCGGTGGCCAGCGCCGTCAGCGTCCGGTCGGCGTCGCCGTCCCGGAGCCAGGACAGCAGCGCTCGCCGCAGTGTGCGGAGTTCGGATGACTTCAGGCCTGCTTGCTCGAAGTGCCCCGCCGCTCGGGTGTACTCGGCCGCCGCTTCGGCGTCGCGGTCCAGCTCGGTGAGGACGTCCGCCAGCGCCTCCCTCACCTCGCCCGCGACGGCCGGCGAGGCGACGGCGAAGTACTCGGCCGCCGCACCGAACAACGCCAAAGCCTGCTCCGGGCGGCCGAGAGCGCGATACGCGTGGCCCAGCAGCATCCGGCCGTTCGCGAGGTCCCGCCCGGCTCCGGCCCGGGCCAGTACCGGCTCCGCGTCGGTGACGGCCGCCGCCGCGTCCTCCGGGCGGTCGAGGTCCAGGTACACCCGTGCGAGGTCGACGCGGGTGGCGGCCGCGTCGACCGGCTTGCCCGCCGCGGTGAAGTCCGTGATCGCCGAGTGGAACGCCGCGATCGCGTCTTCCGGGCGGTCCAGTCGCCGGGCCAGCTTCCCCCGGAGCCGGCTGACCTGGGCCTGGATGCCCAGGTCCGTGCCGGCGTCGATGCCGGTGGTGGCGGCGAACGCGCCTTCGACGTCGCCCTGGCTCCGGCGGAACCGCGCGGCCAGCAGCCGGGCGTGCGCGGTGCGTTCCGGGGACCCGGCTTCGGTGTAGCGCGCCGCGGCCTCCGTGGCCAGCTCGATCGCCCGCGGAAGGTCGCCCAGGTTGGCGGACAGGACCGCCTGGCGGGCCAGCCACAGCCCGGCCAGCTCGGGTCTGCCGGTCGCGTGGATGGGGGTCTCGGCGCGGTCGAGGACCTCCCGGGCGCCCGGGAAGTCCTGCCGCGCGAAGTGCGCGGTGGCCAGCCGCAGCAAGGCGAAGCTGTGTCCTTCGGCGTCGCCGAGCGCTGCCACCCGGTCGGCGACGGCTTCGAGCGCGGTCTCGGCGGCCGCCGGCGCGAGCAGCAGGAGCCGGGCGCCCCGTGCCGACTCGGCCAGCACGGCGTTGCCCGCCTCCTCGGCCACCGCGGCGGCCCGCTCCAGGTCTCGCGACGCGGCAGCCGGGTCGTCGCGGTTCGCCGCCGCCATCAGCCGCAGCGCCAGCAGCTCGCCGGTGGGCTCGGGACACAGCTCGTCGAACCGGGCCCAGATCGCGTCGGTGGCCCGGCCCAGCAAGGACTCGCGCGCGGCGAGGTCGACCAGCTCCGCGCCGGACAAATCCATGAACGTCCCCCGTGTTTCGCCCGCTGCACACCGAAAAGCGGCGCCCGGCGATGCTAACGGCGACGCGTCCGCGAAGGCGTCTTCATTTCCGGCGGCGGCCCTCGTGACAACCCGGTTGCGCGGAGCGGTTAACCTGGTATCAGCACAGCGTCGATCCGGCCATCACCGGGGAGCTTCCGGAAGAACCGAGCCTCACCGCTCGCAGTAGAATCGGACGGGTGCGGCCCGTGACAGCCGTGGAACGAGCGGCCCGGCAGCCTTCATCGCCGGGCAAGCGGGGTGGTACCGCGGAACGCCGGAAGGCGTCTCGTCCCCGTGTGGGTGACCGGGAGCCGGTCGTCCGTACGAGAGTGACGAACCGAGGAGCACCCGGATGTACCCCCAGGCCAAGCTCGGCGACAGCGCCGGAGTGCCGTCGCAGCCGTCCTTCCCCGAGCTGGAGACCCACGTCCTCGCCTACTGGGAGAGCGACCGGACGTTCCAGGCGAGCATCGACGCGCGCCCCGCCGGCGAGCACGGTGACAACGAGTACGTCTTCTACGACGGCCCGCCGTTCGCCAACGGCCTGCCGCACTACGGCCACCTGCTCACCGGGTACGTCAAGGACCTGGTGCCGCGCTACCAGACGATGAAGGGCCGCAAGGTCGAGCGCCGCTTCGGCTGGGACACCCACGGCCTGCCCGCCGAGCTCGAGGCGATGCGCCAGCTCGGCATCACCGAGACGTCCGAGATCGAAGAGATGGGCATCGCGAAGTTCAACGAGGCTTCGCGCGAGTCCGTGCTGCGCTACACCGGCGAGTGGCGCGACTACGTCACCCGCCAGGCGCGCTGGGTCGACTTCGACAACGACTACAAGACGCTCGACGTCACCTACATGGAGTCGGTGCTGTGGGCGTTCAAACGCCTGTGGGACAAGGGACTCGTCTACGAGGGCTACCGCGTCCTGCCCTACTGCTGGCGCGACGCGACGCCGCTGTCCAACCACGAGCTGGGCATGGACGCCGACGTCTACCGCAACCGCCAGGACCCGGCCGTCACCGTCGGGTTCCGGATGGAAGGCAACGACAACGAGCTCGACGGCACCTACCTGCTGATCTGGACGACCACGCCCTGGACGCTGCCGTCGAACCTCGCCACCGCGGTGCACCCCGAGGTGCAGTACGTCGTCGTGGAGAGCGAGAACTTCCCCGGCAAGCGGTTCCTGCTCGCCGAAGCGCGCGTCGCCGCGTACGCGCGTGAGCTCGGCGAGGAACCGGCGGTCGTCGCGCGCTACGCCGGCGCGCAGCTGCTCGGGAACCGTTACGCACCACCGTTCCCGTACTTCACCGGCACCGAGAACGCGCACCGCGTGCTGGCGGCCGACTACGTCACCACCGACGACGGCACCGGCGTCGTGCACATCGCGCCCGCCTACGGTGAAGAGGACAAGGCCGTCACCGACGCCGCCGGGATCCCGCCGGTCACGCCGGTCGACGCGCACGGCAAGTTCGACGACACCGTGCCCGACTACGCCGGGCAGCAGGTGTTCGACGCCAACCCGAACATCGTCCGCGACCTCAAGAACGGCACGGGTTCGGCCGGGCAGCAGGGTTCCGTGCTGCTGCGCCACGAGACCTACGACCACTCCTACCCGCACTGCTGGCGCTGCCGGAACCCGCTGATCTACCGCGCGGTGTCGTCGTGGTTCGTCGCGGTGACGCAGTTCAAGGACCGGATGGTCGAGCTCAACCAGCAGATCACCTGGTACCCGGAGAACGTCAAGGACGGCCAGTTCGGCAAGTGGCTGGAGAACGCGCGCGACTGGTCGGTCTCGCGCAACCGTTACTGGGGCACGCCGATCCCGGTGTGGCAGTCGGACGACCCGGCCCACCCGCGCACCGACGTCTACGGCTCGCTCGACGAGCTGGAGGCCGACTTCGGCGTGCGGCTGGACAACCTGCACCGGCCCCACATCGACGAGCTGACCCGGCCGAACCCGGACGACCCGACGGGCGCGTCCACCATGCGCCGCGTCCCGGACGTCCTGGACGTCTGGTTCGACTCGGGCTCGATGCCCTACGCCCAGGTGCATTACCCGTTCGAGAACGCCGAGTGGTTCGAGCACCACTACCCGAGCGACTTCATCGTCGAGTACATCGGCCAGACCCGCGGCTGGTTCTACCTGCTGCACGTGCTGGCCACGGCGCTGTTCGACCGCCCGGCGTTCCGCACCTGCGTCTCGCACGGCATCGTGCTGGGCTCCGACGGCGCGAAGATGTCCAAGTCGCTGCGCAACTACCCGGACGTCAACGAGGTCTTCGAGCGCGACGGCTCCGACGCCATGCGCTGGTACCTGATGGCGAGCCCGATCCTGCGCGGCGGCAACCTGGTCGTCACCGACAAGGGCATCCGCGACGCCGTCCGCCAGGCCGTGCTGCCGCTGTGGAACTCGTACTACTTCCTCGCGCTGTACGCGAACGCCGAGGGCGTGGAAGGCAAGTGGCGCACCGATTCCCCGCACGTCCTCGACCGGTACGTGCTGGCGAAGACGCACGAGCTGGTCACCGACGTCGAGTCCGCGATGGACCACTACGACGTCGCGGGCGCGTGCCAGACCGTCCGGGACTTCCTGGAGACCCTGACCAACTGGTACGTCCGGCGCTCCCGCGATCGCTTCTGGGCGGGCGATCAGGACGCGATCGACACGCTGCACACGGTCCTGGAGGTGACGTCGCGGGTCGCGGCGCCGCTGCTGCCGCTGACCACCGAGGTGGTCTGGCGCGGGCTCACCGGCGGCCGCTCGGTGCACCTGAGCGACTGGCCGAACGCGCTCGACCTGCCCGCGGACGCGGCGCTGGTGACGGCGATGGACCGGGTCCGGCAGGTGGCGTCGTCGGCGCTGTCGCTGCGCAAGAGCAACAAGCTGCGCGTGCGGCTGCCGCTGTCGTCGCTGGTCGTGGCGGCCGACGACGCCGAGTCGCTGGGCGCCTTCGCCGACATCCTGCGCGACGAGGTGAACGTCAAGGCGGTCGAGCTGACCGCCGACGTCGCCGCGCACGGCGGGTTCGAGGTCGCGGTGAACGCGCGCGCCGCCGGGCCGCGGCTGGGCAAGGACGTCCAGACGGTGATCAAGGCGGTCAAGGCGGGGGACTGGTCGCTGCAGGGCGGCAAGGTCGTCGCGGCCGGGATCGAGCTGCAGGAAGGCGAGTTCGACCGGCGGCTGGTCGCCAAGGGCGGCGGCGCGGCGGCCGAGCTGCCCGGCGGCTCGGGGCTGGTGCTGATCGACACCGAGGTGACGCCGGACCTGGCGGCCGAAGGCCTGGTCCGCGACCTGGTCCGGGTCGTGCAGCAGGCCCGCCGAGACGCCGGCCTCGACGTCGCCGACCGGATCGCGCTCGGAATTGACGCGCCCGACGACGTCGTCGAAGCGGCTACGCGGCACGAGAAGTTCCTCGCCTCGGAGACGCTGGCGACGTCGGTGACCCACGGCCCGGTGGCCGAGGGCTTCGCCGGGACGGTCGGTGACGGCACGAAGGTGACCGTCTCGGTCGCCAAGGCCTGAGGCGGCGACCGGCCCGGAACCGATCACGAATCGGTTTCGGGCCGGTCGCTTTCTCACCCGAAAGGGCCGGGAATCGGCAAGCTGGGCCCTTGTGCGCGCGGGAGGCGCGCACGGGGGAGGGGTACGCGAGAAATGAGTCCTGGCAGAAAACGCGGCATTCTCATCGGCGGCGCGCTGGCGGTGGTCGCGGTCGTGGTGGCGGCGTTCTTCCTGTTGAACAGCGGGAGTGCGCCCGAAGCGGCCGCCGGCCCGGGTGAGACGGCCGTCGAAAGCCCCGGCGCGCTCGACCCGAACTCGGCGATCACCGAGTACCTGCAGGATTTCGCCGAGAACAACCCAGACGCCGCGGCCCGGCTGACCGACGACAACACGGCGGCGGCGGTGGCGCTGCGGGACGCGCGCAACACGCTCCAGCCGTCGGCGCTGTCCGCGAAGCTGACCGTGCTGCAGCCGACCCCGGCCGGGGCGAAGCAGACGAGCGGGACCTACCACCTGGCCTGGACGCTGAAGGATCGTCAGGTCTGGTCCTACGACGTGCCGTTCACGCTGGCCCAGGCCGGCGGCAAGTGGCTCGTGCACTGGGCGCCGGCGCTGCTGCACCCGAAGCTCGAAGCGGGCCAGCGGCTGGCGATCAGCACGGCCGTCCAGGACAGCACCGCCGTCGCCGACCGCGACGGCAAGCCGCTGATCATCAGCGGGGCCGGCGGCCTGCGCCCGGCCGACGGCAACCCGGCGCCGCTGCTGCGGTCCGCGTTGCTCGGCCAGGCCACGGCCGCGGCGGGCACCGGGTTCGCGGTCGTCCGCACCGACACCGGCGGCAAGAACCTGGAGACGCTCTTCGGGAAGGCGTCGGACGAGGGCGCGAAGCCGCTGACGTCGAGCTTGAGCGTGGGCGCGCAGCAGTCCGCGCAAGCCGCGGTCGACGGCTACTCCGGATCCGCGATGCTCGTCGCGCTCGACTCAGGCTCGGGCGACATCCTCGCCGTCGCGCAGAACGCGGCCGCCGGCCTCTCGCCGAAGGCCCTGAACGGGCTGTACGAGCCGGGGTCGTCGTTCAAGATCGCCACTTCGGTCGCGGCGATCCAGCAGAGCGGCCTCAACGCGGCCTCGCCGGTCGACTGCCCCGGCGTCGCGACGATCGGCACGCGCACGGTCAAGAACGAGGGCTTCGAGCTGGGCGCGACGAACCTGCAGACGGCGTTCGCGCGCTCCTGCAACACCACGTTCGGTCAGCTCGCGCTGAACCTGCCCGCGGACGGGCTCGTGAAAGCGGCGAACGAGCTGGGCCTCAACGCCGACTACGAGATCCCGGGCCTCAAGACCGAGCTCGGCAAGGTCGAGCCCGCGGCGAGCAAGGACGAGCAGGTCGAGGACGGGTTCGGCCAGGGCCGGATCCAGGCCAGCGCGCTCGGCGGCGCGATGATGGCCGCGACGGTCGCGAGCGGCAAGGCGATCACCCCGAAGCTGTGGCACGACCTCGACACCGTCGTCGTCAAGGGGTACTCGCCGCCGCCCGCGTCCGTGCTGGGCGAGGTCCGGAAGATGATGCGCGCGGTCGTCACCAGCGGCACCGGCAAGGCGGCGGCGGGCGCCGGGAGCGTGTTCGGCAAGACCGGCACCGCCCAGTTCGGCGACGGGCAGCAGGCCACCGGCTGGTTCGTCGGCTACCGCGGGAACGTCGCCTTCGCCGTCGTCCTGGAGAACTCGAACGACTCGGGACCGGCCGTCCAGCTGGCCGCGAAGTTCCTCAAGGGCGTCTGACGCTTCGGCGGCCACCGAAGCCGGCGGGTCGTACCGTGGGGACATGGAGACGATCGCGCTGGCGGAGGTGGCCGCGGTGCTCGCCGACCCGAGCCGCGCCACCATGTGCCTCGTCCTGCTGGACGGGCGGGCGTGGACGGTCGGCGAGCTGGCCAAGGCGGCCGGGATCGCGCTGTCGACGGCGAGTGAGCACGTCACTCGGCTGGTCGGCGCCGGGTTCGTCGCCCGCGTGAAGCAGGGGCGGGCCAGTTACGTCCGGATCGCCGACCCGCGCGTCGCCGAGCTGATCGAGCACCTGGCCCAGCACGCCGAGCACCGGCCGGTGACCGGGCTCAGGTCGTCGGTGCGGGTGCGGCGGCTCGGGTTCGCGCGCACCTGCTACGACCACCTGGCCGGGCAGGTCGGCGTCGCGCTGCGTGACGGCATGCTCGCCGCCGGGCTGGTCAGCACCGACGCCGGGCTGACGCTGACCGGCCGCGGCCAGGAGGTGCTCGCCGAGCTGGGCGTGCCGGTGCCGGACGGGCGGCGCGCCCTGCTGCGCGACTGTCTGGATTGGACGGAGCGCCGCGATCACCTCGCCGGGTCGCTGCCCGCGGCGTTGCTCGGCAAGGCCGTCGACGCCGGCTGGGTCGCCGCCGAAGGCCATCGCGCGGTGAAGGTGCTGCCCGCGGCTGAGAAACCGTTCGCCGCGCTCGGCGTCGATCTGGCGTTGCTCCGGCCTTAACACACCGGTTGTCCGACTCGTCCCAGTGGTACACGAAGGAGTTAACCCGGCCGCTTCACTATTCTGAGGGCCCCACAGCACTCGGGAGGGAGGCGGCATGGACCAGCTTCCCGTGCTGCTCGGCGTCGGCGGTGTCGTCCTGCTCGCCTCCGTGCTCGCCGTGCGCGTCTCGATCCGGCTCGGCCTGCCCTCGCTGCTGCTCTACCTCGGCATCGGCGTCGTACTGGGGGAAGCCGGTTTCGGCATCCGCTTCGACAACCCCGGCCTGACCCAGTCGCTCGGCCTCGCCGCGCTCGTCATGATCCTCGCCGAAGGCGGGCTGACGACCCGGTGGTCGGCGGTGAAACCCTCGCTGGGCATCGGAATCGTACTGTCCACAGTGGCCGTCGTGGTCAGCATCGCGGTCACCGGCGCGGCCCTGCACTGGCTGCTGGGCCTCGACTGGCGGCTCGCGCTGCTGTGGGGCGCGGTGCTCTCGTCGACCGACGCTGCGGCGGTCTTCTCGGTGCTGCGCACGGCCGGGATCGGCAAGCGCCTGGTGGGCGCGCTGGAGCTGGAGTCCGGCATCAACGACGCGCCGGCCTACATCGCCGTCGTGGTGCTGGCCGAGGGCACCACTGTGGACTGGACGCTGCCGTTCCTGGCGGTCTACGAACTGGCGGCGGGCCTGGCGATCGGGCTGGCGTTCGGCTGGCTCGGCGGCATCGCGCTGCGGCGCGCCGCGCTCCCGGCGACCGGTCTGTACCCGCTGGCCACGGTCGCGGTGTGCGTCGTGGCGTACTCGTCCGGGCAGCTGCTGCACGCGTCGGGCCTGCTCGCCACGTACGTCGCGGCGCTGGTCCTGGGCAACTCGCGGCTACCGCACCGCTCGGACACGCTGTCGTTCGCCGAAGGCCTGGGCTGGCTGGCGCAGATCGGGCTGTTCGTGCTGCTCGGGCTGTTCGCGTCGCCGAGCCGGCTGCTCGAGACGCTGGTGCCGGGCCTGGTCGCGGGCGCCGTCGTGCTGCTGCTGGCCCGGCCGATCTCGGTGGTGCTCTCGATGCTGCCGTTCCGGCTGCCGTGGCGGGAACAGGCGTTCCTGTCGTGGGCCGGCCTGCGCGGCGCGGTGCCGATCGTGCTGGCGATGATCCCGCTGTCGGAAGGCCTGCCGGGTGCCCAGCGCCTGGTCGACGCGGTGTTCGTGCTGGTCATCGTCCTGACGCTGCTCCAGGGCGCGACCCTCGGCCCGCTCGCGCGCTGGCTGGGCCTGTCGAAGAAGTCCGAGGCGTACGAGATCGACGTCGACTCCGCGCCCCTGGACGAGCTGGGCGCCGAGCTGCTGCAGGTCCGCATCCAGCCGGGCTCGAAGCTGCACGGCGTCTACCTCTCGGAGCTGCGCTTGCCGGTGGGCGCGACGGTGAGCCTGGTCGTGCGCGCGGGCTCGGGCTTCACGCCGCAGAAGACGAGCCGCCTGCAGGAGCACGACCAGCTCCTGGTGGTCACGACGGCCACGGCCCGCGACGACGCCGAGCGCCGGCTGCGCGCGGTCGACCGCGCCGGCCGCCTGGCCCGCTGGCGCGGCGAGTCCGGTATCTGACGCGGTTCGCGGTTTGCCGGCTGGCGTCCGCTCTGTCTCGCAGCGGTGTCGCCCGCTGGGTCGGCTGGTGGTCGGGGTCGGGCCGCTGGGTTGCCTGCGGGTCGTGGCTGATCGGATGCGCGGTCTCGCCGGTGTGTCGCCGCGTCGGCTTGCTTGAGGTGAGCGGGGGCTGATCGCAGGTTGCCTGCTTGGGCCACCGTGCCGTCCGCTGGGCTTGCTTGAGGCGAGTGGGGTCGATCGGCGGGTGGCCCGCTTGGTCGCCATGCCGCCTGCGTCGGCTTTGCGGTGAGCGGGGCCGATCGCGGGTTGCCCGCTTGGTCATCGCGCCGTCCGCTGGGCTCGTTGGCGCGGCGAATCGGGCCGCTGGTCGCTCGCGGGTTGGGCGGAACCGTGTCCACTCGGCTCGGCCTCGCCGCCGGGCCGTCCGCGTCGGCTCGCTTGCTGCTAGCGCGGCGTCGATCGCGGGTTGCCCACCTAGCCACCGTGCCGTCTGCTGCGCTCGGCGGTCGCGAGCCCGGCCGGGCGCGAGTTGTCCACATCCACTTCAGTTGTCCACAGATTTCCGGCACTCACGTTTTTGCAGGTCAGTGGCGGTAGACTGGACAGGGGACGCCCCCCAGGGAGTGGTGGGGGCTGCGTTCGGGCCGGGCGGTTGTCCGGTGCCTGTCCGCTCTTCGCGTCGACCTGGTGATCTTCTCCCGCGAGGGTGAGTGATCCTCACAAAAACCTCACCTGATCTTCCCCGCGTTCCCTCTTTTGGCTTACTCTGCGCTCCATTCATTACCTCGAATGGGTGAACGTAGAGCCAGAGGAGTACGCCGGGTGACGAAGCGATACGTGTGTGGGGCCGGGCTGGTCGCGGGGATCGTCCTGGGTGTGGGGCTCGCCGCCGCTCCGGGGGCGGCTGCCGAGGTGGGGCCCTTTCCGGTGCTGGCGCTGCCGTTCAAGGCCGGCCAGCAGGTGTACTCCGCCGGCATCCACTCCGACGACGGCAGCACCGGCGTGGAGAACGCCCTCGACCTCAGCCCGGCCGACAAGACCGTGCGGGCGCCGCTGGCCGGGACCGTGCACCTGCAGCACTGCGCGGGCGGCGACTGGGTGACCATCGACCACGCCGGCGGGTGGCGCACCGGGTACTACCACATGGAAGGCATCAAGGTCACCGACGGTGAGCAGGTCGAGGCCGGCGACGTGCTCGGCTCGACCGGCAACGCCCTGCCGTGTGGTGGCAGCAGCACCGGGGCCCACGTGCACTTCACACTGTGGACGCTGCCGGACGCCGCCGACTGGGACGGTCTCGCCTACAGCCAGGTCTCGACGACCGTCGCGGCGGCGCACGGCGAGCCGATCGACGGGAAGACGTTGGGCGGCTGGCTGTTCACGGCGGGCGCGGACCAGTACACCGGCACCGCCACGCACCTCTCGGACCACGCCGTGACGCAGCTCCCGGGCCGTTTCCGCGCGAAGCCCTGACGCTTCTCCATTCCTGCTCGACTTGTGGTCGGTGTCTCAGAATGTGCTGTGGGGGCTGGTCGTCACGCCGATTCTCGGTTACCTTTTGAATCAGGTCATGAGTGCCAGCGTCAAGCCCCGGCTTGCTGGCCGGCAACCCTCCTACCGCGGTGGGGTGCCCCGGGTGAAGACCGGGCCGGTCGCGCCGTGCGACCGGCAAGCGCGGGCCCCTCGCCGGGGCCCCCCGGAACGCCGAGGAGGCTAACGATGACTCTCGCCATCGACCGCACCAGCACACAGACCCAGGAAACCCTTGCGTCGCAAGGTATTCCCACGGTCGCTGGTGCCTCGCTGCGAGTTCCGCTCGTCACCGGCGGAGACATCGGCTACGCCAATCTCGACCACGCGGCCAGCGCGCCCTGTCTCGACGCCGTCCGCGTGGCCGTCGACGAGTTCCTGCCCTGGTACGCCAGCGTCCACCGCGGCGCGGGCTTCGCCTCGCAGGTCTCCACCAAGCTCTACGAGCGCACCCGCGCCACGCTGCGCAGCTTCGTCGGCGCGCGCCGGACCGACACGGTCGTGTTCACCCGCAACACCACCGACTCCTTCAACCTGCTCGCCCGCAGCCTCCCGCCGCGCACCGCGGTGATCGTGTTCGACACCGAGCACCACGCCGCGCTGCTGCCGTGGCAGGGGCCGAACGTCCGGCGCCTGCCGACCCCGCGCACCCGGCTCGCTGCAGTGTCCGCTGTGGACGAAGCCCTCGCGGAATCCCCGCAGGGGCCGCGTTTGGTGGTCCTCACCGGAGCGTCCAATGTGACCGGTGAGCTGCTTCCGGTGGCGGAGATCGCCGCGGTGGCCCGCCGGCACGGCGCCCGCATCGCCCTCGACGCCGCCCAGCTCGCGCCGCACCGCAGGATCGCGATGCAGGACCTGGACGTCGACTACGTCGCCCTCTCCGGCCACAAGCTGTACGCGCCCTTCGGCGCGGGCGCGCTGATCGGCCGCGCCGACTGGCTGCGCGCCGCCCGCCCGTACCTCGCCGGCGGCGGGGCGACCAAGCTCGTCACCGAGGACGCCGTCGTCTGGAACACCGGCCCGGAGCGGCACGAAGCCGGTTCGCCCAACACCGTCGGCGTGTACGCGCTCGGCGTCGCCTGCGAAACCCTGAGCCGGAACTGGGCCGCCGTCGAAGCGCACGAGCAGGCCCTGCTCGTCCGGCTGCGCAAGGGCCTCGAGGGCATCCCGGGCTGCTCCGAGCTGCGGTTGTTCGACGCGCCGGTCGACCGCGTCGGCACGGTCAGCTTCGTCGTCGCCGGTTTCGACCCCGGCTGGCTCGCGGCGGTTCTCTCGGCGGAGTACGGCATCGGCGTCCGCGACGGCGCCTTCTGCGCCCACATCGCGGCCAAGCGCCTGATCGGCGTCACGGGCGGTGAAGGGCAGCAGGCGGTGCGCGTCAGCCTCGGCCTGGGCAGCACCGAGGAGCACGTGGATCGCGTGCTGCTGGCGCTGCGCCAGATCGTCGCCCGCGGCGCGCGCTGGGGGTACACGAAGGCGGGCGGCCGCTGGGCCCCGGTCGGCGACCCGCGGGAGCTGCCGCCGTTCTGCTGAGCGTTAGCCTGGGCCGATGGGGCGGCAGTGGATTCCGTTGGCGTTGCCGGGTTTAGCGGAACTGGTCCTGGTGACGGCCGAACTGTTCCACCGGTCGGCCGTCACCGCGGAACTGACGGCGCGGTTGCCGCCGGCGACCGCCGGCTACGTGGGCCTGTTCGGCTTGACGATCGACGGTTACGGCACCGAAGCGCGGTTCCTCAGCCTCGATGACACCGTCGTGGCCTACACCGGCGGCGCCGGCCCGGCGTGGCAGTACGCGCTCATCGCGGCGTTCCTCGCCATCGTGGTCTCCTACGCCGTTGCGGGCGGGCTGCGCGCGAGGGCGGTGGTGACGTCGATCGCCGCCGTCGTGCTCGCCGTCCCGGTGCTGGACCTGCTGCTGTTCAGCCAGTTCGGTCTCGACGCGGCCACCCGCGGCCCCCTCCTGGCGACGCTCGGGCTCGCGCTGGTCGCCTGGTACGAACGCAGTCCGCTGGTGCTCGCGGTGGCCGTGGCCGCCGGCGCGGTGGCCGTGGTGATCGCGGACCTGCCGGGGGCGCTGCTCTCCGCGACCGTGCTCGTGGCCGGGGCGTTCGCCGCTCTCGTGCCCCGATGGGGGAGGGACGGCGTCTCTGGTTCCCGCCGGGGTTCGCCCAGCTCGTGATGGCGGTCGTCACGCTGGTGACGGCGGCGTACGAGCGCAGCTGGTTCCTGGTGGCCGTCGCCTTGGTGTTCGCGCTGGTCAGCCTGGTGTTCTCGACGCCGGTGACCGGGGCGCCGAGCGCGGCGGGGGTGCTGTTCGCCGCCGCGTTCGCGGTCCTCCTGCGGCGTCCCCGCGACACTGCCGCCGGGGCACCCTGACCAGGCGTGGACAATGGACCGGTGAGCACCGAGTCCAGCGCTGGAGAACCCGACACCGACGCCGCCGCCGAGGCGGTGCCCGAGCCCGTCCAGGAGACGCCGGAAACCCCGGCGGCGACGGCGGCGACGCTGCCGAAGCGCCGGGTGGGCTGGGTGTTCGCCGTCGCGGTGGTGCTCTGGGCGATCGACCTGATCACGAAGAACCTGGTCACCGCCAACCTGGAAGGCAAGGAGCCGGTCCGGATCCTCGGCGGCCTGATCTACCTGCAGGTGATCCGCAACCCGGGTGCCGCGTTCTCGATGGCCACCGGCATGACGTGGGTGCTGGCGCTGGTCGCGCTCGCCGTCGTCATCGCGATCATCTGGATCTCGCGGCGGCTGCGCTCGATCGGCTGGGCGATCGGCCTCGGCCTGGTGCTGGCCGGCGCGCTGGGCAACCTCACCGACCGGATCTTCCGCGCGCCCGGCGGGCTGCAGGGCCACGTCGTCGACTTCATCTCGGCGTTCGCCCCGAACGGCAAGGGCTTCGCGATCTTCAACATCGCCGACTCGGCGATCTGCGTCGGCGGCGCGCTGATCGTGCTGCTGTCCCTGCTGGGCAAGGACTACGACGGCACGTCGACCAAGGACAAGGCCAAGGACAAGAAGCAGGCCGAACCGGCCGCGGAAACCCAGCAGGAGGACCAGGCGTGAGCTCGCGGATGCTCCCGGTGCCCGACGGGCTCGACGGGATGCGGGTCGACGCCGGCCTCGCCAAGATGCTCGGGCTGTCCCGCACGGTCGTCGCCGAGCTGGCCGAGTCCGGCGACGTGCTGCTCGACGGCCACCCGGCGGGCAAGTCTGACCGGCTCGCCGCGGGCGGGCTGCTGGAGGTCACGCTGCCCGAGCCGGCAAACCCGGTGGAGGTCGTCGCCGCGCCGGTCGAAGGCATGCGGATCCTGCACGACGACGACGACATCGTGGTGATCTCGAAGCCGGTCGGCGTCGCCGTGCACCCGAGCCCGGGCTGGACCGGCCCGACGGTGGTCGGCGGCCTCGCCGCGGCGGGCCTGCGCATCGCGACGTCCGGCGCGGCCGAGCGCCAGGGCGTCGTGCACCGGCTCGACGCGGGTACCACCGGCGTGATGGTAGTGGCCAAGAGCGAGCACGCGTACACCGTGCTGAAGCGCGCGTTCAAGGAACGCACGGTCGACAAGGGCTACCACGCGATCGTCCAGGGCCACCCGGACCCGACGCGCGGCACCATCGACGCCCCGATCGACCGCCACCCCCGCCACGACTACAAGTTCGCGGTGGTCCAGGGCGGCCGCCCGAGCGTGACGCACTACGAGGTCGTCGAGGCGTTCCGCGCCGCGTCCCTGGCGCACATCAAGCTCGAAACCGGGCGGACGCACCAGATCCGCGTCCACTTCTCGGCGTTGAAGCACCCGTGCGTCGGCGACCTGACGTACGGCGCGGATCCGGTGCTGGCCCGCAAGCTGGGGCTGAACCGCCAGTGGCTGCACGCCAAGACACTCGGTTTCGCCCACCCGTCGGACGGCCGCTGGGTCCAGTTCGAGTCGGAGTACCCGGACGACCTGGCCAACGCCCTCAAGATCCTGCAGGACGAGAGCTACTAGTCCTCGATCGACCAGATCACGGTGCGCTCGTCCGGTTCCGGCCGCGGGCTCCAGCGGACGGAAACCACCCGGGTCGTGTCCGGCAGGACGTACACCGTGTGGCCGCCCAGGGTTTCGCCCGGTTTGACGCCGATCTTGTGCGGCGGCCGCGAGGTCAGCGACACCGGGGCCTTGCCGATCGTCCTGCCGTCGACGGTGAGCAGCTCGAGGTAGTTGTCCGGCAGGGACGCGAACGGGATCGCGCCGCGGTTGGTGATCTCCGTGTGGACGACCACCGAGCGCTCGCCCTCCTCCAGGCGGTAGCCGGCCGCGCCGAACAGGAAGTCCGCCGGGTCCTGGACCTCGAGCAGCTGCACCGTCAGCTGCTCGCCCTCCAGGCCCTGGGTCTCCATGACCTCGCCGAGCCGGCCCTTCTTGCCGCCGGGCGCGCCGGCCGGGCGCGCGGGCTCGTCGCCGCGGGCCCACGACGCCGTCTGCGGCACGCCCCACGTGCTCACCACGGGGTCGGGCCGCGCCGGGGGTGGCGGGGCGAACTGCTGCTGCTGTGGTGGCCGGGGCGGCGGCCCGGGGTAGCGCCCGGACGGCGTGCCCTGGACGTTGTACGGCCCCGAGGGCGCACCTTGGACGTTGTACGGCCCTGAGGGCGCACCTTGGACGTTGTACGGCCCGGACGGCGCGCCTTGGACGTTGTACGGGCCCGAGGGCGCCCCTTGCGCGTTCGGCGGTGGCATCGGCACCGGCTGCGACGGCGGGGCCTGGGCCGGGAACTGCTGCGAGCCGGGTGGCCGGTTCGCCCACGACGGCGGCGACCCCGCGATGGCCGCGCGCAGCCCGTTCGGGTCGCTTTCGACGCCGACGAGCAGCGGCAGCCCGCTGCCGGACAGCGCGACCAGCCGGTAGGCGACTTCGCGGGGATCCATGCCGACCTTGGCCGCGAGCTCGTGCACGGCCGCCTTGCCCAGCTCGGCGAGCGCGGCGAGCAGGCGGGTATCCACGGGATCGGTCACAGCCACTCGGTGCACGCTACCGCCTCGCCCGTCCGGTCGCGTCGAAGGCCGTCCGCCCCCGGGCGGCGAGCGCGCGTTCCTGTCGGTGATCTCCGTTAGGGTCGCGAACGAGCACACCATCGACGCTGGGGGTCCTGCCCATGACCGCGGTCACCGAACTCGCCGACGAGTTCGTCGAAGCCCTGTACGCCGCCGATCCGCTGATGCCCGCGCTGCTGGGCACGCGCCCGGCGGAGCCCGGGCTGCCGGACGTCACGGCCGCCGCCGAACAGGCCCACCGCACCCGGCTCGCGGCGTTCGCCGAGCGCGCCCGCGCGCTGGACCCGGCCGGGCTGTCGGCCGAAGACCGCGTCACCCGTGAGGTCCTGATCACGTCGGCGGAAGACCGGATCGCGGCGATCGACTCCCGGCTGGCCGAGTTCACCGTGACGGACATGTTCACCGGTCCGGCGGCCATGCTGCTCACCGCGCTGCCGATGACGTCCGTGACCGCGGGGGCGGCCGCCGAAGCCCAGCTGGGGCGGCTCGCCGCGGTGCCGGAGTTCCTGCGCCAGGCCGCGCGGCGGCACACCGAGGGCCTCGCCGACGGCCTGACGCCGGTGGCCCGCCTGGTCGAGTCCGCTGTCGCGCACGTGGACCGCTACCTCGCCGACCCGGCCGCCGACCCGCTGCGCCGCCAGCCCGCGCCGGACGACGAGTTCGCGCGCCGGCGTGACGAGCTGCTCGCCGACGTCGTCCGCCCGGCCTTCGCCGGGTACCGCGAGTTCCTGGTCACCGAGGTGGCGCCGCACGGCCGCCCGGACGACCGGCCCGGCGTGTCGTGGCTGCCGCGGGGCGAGGAGATCTACGCGCGGCAGGCCCGGCTCCACACCACCACCGACCGCGCTCCGGCCGAGCTGCACCAGACCGGCCTGGACATCATCGCCGCGCTCGCCGTCGAGTACCGCGAGCTGGGCGCCAAGGTGTTCGGCACCGGCGACCTCGCCGAGATCTTCGAGCGCCTGCGCACCGACCCCGCGTTGCGCTGGACCAGCGGCGAAGAGCTGCTGGAGACGGCCCGCGCGGCCATCACCCGGGCCGACGCCGAGGCGCCGAAGTGGTTCGGCCGGATCCCGCCGCAGCCGTGGACGGTCGAGGCGGTCCCGGAGGACGCCGCGCCCGGCGCGCCCATGGCGTACTACATCCACCCGGCGACCGACGGCTCCCGGCCGGGCATCTACTTCGCGAACACCTACGAGGCCACCGAGCGGCTCCGGCACACGGCGGAGACGACGGCGTTCCATGAAGCCGTGCCCGGCCACCACTTCCAGCTCAGCACCGCGCTCGGCCTGACCGATCTGCCGCTGCTGCGGCGCATCGGCGACTTCACGGCCTACACCGAAGGCTGGGGCCTCTACAGCGAGCGGCTCGCCGACGAGATGGGCCTCTACTCCGACGACGTCGCCCGGCTCGGCATGCTCGCCGGCGACTCGATGCGCGCGGGCCGGCTGGTCGTCGACACCGGGCTGCACGCGCTGGGCTGGAGCCGGCAGCAGGCGGTCGACTACCTGGTCGAGCACACGCCGATGGCGCGCGTCGAGATCGAGGCCGAGGTCGACCGCTACATCGCGTGGCCGGGCCAGGCCCTGGCGTACATGGTGGGGCGGCTGGAGATCCAGGGCATCCGCGCGGCCGCCGAGCGGCGGCTGGGCACCCGGTTCGACATCCGCGCGTTCCACGACGTCGTGCTGGCCGGCGGCGCGCTGCCGCTGTCGGTGCTCGCGTCGGTCGTCGACGAGTGGGTGGCCGGGCACGGCGACACCGTCGGCGCCCTGGCCGACGAGTTCGTCGCGCTGATGTTCGAGCACGACCCGCTGGCCCCGTCGGTGCTCGGCCTGCCCGGGGACCACGACCGGCTCGCCGACCAGACCCGGGCAGGCCAGGAGCACTTCCGCGCGGCCTACACCGCGCTCGCCGCGCGGGCCCGGGCCATGCCGGCCGGGGAGCTGACGCCGGAAGAGGCCGTGACGCGCGAGGTCATCGTCGCCTCCGCCGAGGTCGAGGCCGATCGGCTCGCCTCGCGGATGACCGACATCGCGGTCAGCACCGGCTTCACCTCGCCCGCGCTCGGCCTGCTCATGCAGCTGCCCTTCTACAAGCTGGACGACGAGAAGAAGGCGCGCGGCTACCTCGCCCGGCTCGCCGCGATCGAGCCGTTCCTCGCGGAGCTCACCGAGCGGCAGCGCGAAAGCCTCGCCGACGGCCTGGTGCCGCCGGCCCACCTCGCCCGGGTCGGTGTCGAGTACATCGACCGCTACCTCGGTTCGCCGGACGGCGACCCGTTGAAGGCGGACACGGCCGCGGCGGTCGACGGCTTCGCGGCCGAGCGCGACCGGCTGCTCGCCGAGGTCGTCCACCCGGCGTACGCGCGCTACCGCGACTTCCTGCGCACCGAGGTCGAACCGGCCGGGCGGCCCGAAACGGCGCCGGGCATCGGCCACGTCCCGGGCGGCGCCGAGCGGTACGCCGCGATGATCCGCGCGGAGACGACGACCGAGCGCACCGCGCAGGACCTGCACGACACCGGCCTCGCGCTGATCGAACAGCTCGCCGGCGAGTACCGCGAGCTGGGCGGGAAGGTCTTCGGCACCACCGACCTCGCCGGGATCTTCGAGCGGCTGCGCACCGACCCGGCCCTGCGCTGGCGCGACGGCGACGAGCTGCTCGCCGGCGCCCGCGACGCCATCGCCCGGGCGGAAGCCGTGGCCCCGCAGTGGTTCTCGCGCGTCCCGGCGGAGAAGTGCGAGGTCGCGCCGGTCCCCGAGGCGGACGCGGCGAGCGGCACGATCGCCTACTACCTGCAGCCGTCGCTCGACGGGTCCCGGCCGGGCACGTACTACGCGAACACGTACGAGGCGGACAAGCGCCCGCGGTTCACCAGCGAGGCGATCGCGTTCCACGAAGCCGTTCCTGGGCACCACTTCCAGCTCAGCCTGGCTCAGGAACTGCGGGAGCTGCCGCTGCTGCGGCGGATCGGCATGTTCAACGCCTACGCCGAGGGCTGGGGGCTCTACACCGAGCGGCTCGCGGACGAGATGGGGCTGTACTCCGACGACGTCTCGCGCTTCGGCATGCTGACGCAGGACTCGATGCGCGCGGGCCGGCTGGTCGTCGACACCGGGCTGCACGCGCTGGGCTGGAGCCGGCAGCGGGCGATCGACTTCCTCGTCGAGCACACGCCGATGGCGCGGCTCGAGATCGAAGCCGAGGTCGACCGCTACACGGCGTGGCCGGGGCAGGCGCTCGGCTACATGGTCGGACGGCTGGAGATCCAGCGGCTGCGCGCGGAGGCCGAGCAGGCGCTGGGTGAGCGGTTCGACATCCGCGGGTTCCACGAAGTCGTGCTGGGCCACGGGATGCTGCCGCTGACGGCGCTGGCCAAGGTCGTCGCGGACTGGGTGGCGGCGGGCAGCGCCGGGGACACCCCGGACAGCCTCGCCGACGAGCTGGTCGCGGTGAACTTCGAGCGGCAGCCGGTCTTCCCGTCGGTGTTCGGCCTGCCCGGCGACCACGACAAGCTGGCCGACCAGAGCGCCGAGGCCGAGGCCCGCTTCCGGGCCCGGTACGCGGACATCGCCGCGCGGGCCGGGGCACTCGACGTCACCGGCCTGCCGGCCGCCACGCGAATCACCCGGGAAGTCGTGGTCTCGCAGGCGAAGACCGAGATCGACGTGATCGACTCCCGCCGGTCCGACGTCGCGGTCAGCGACGGGCTCGCCGCGCCCGCCCTGGAACTGCTGCTCTACCTGCCGCAGACGGTGCTGGACGACGAACCGAAGGTGCGCGGCTACCTCAGCCGGCTCGCCGGCATCGGGGACTACCTCGACGCGTTGATCACGCGTCAGCGCGCCGCCGTCGCCGAGGGCTTCGTGCCGCCGGAGTTCCTGGTGCGCATCGGGATCGGTTACGTCGAGCGGTATCTCGGCGCGCCGGCGAAGGACCCGCTGAAGGTGACACCGCCGTACGCGCTCGACGGCTTCGAGGCCGAGCGTGACCGGCTGCTCGCCGAGGTCGTCCGCCCGGCCTACGAGCGCTACCGCGCGTTCCTGGCCGACGAGGTCACGTCGGCGGCCCGGCCCGAGACGTCCGCGGGCATCGGGCAGCTGCCCGGCGGGGCCGAGCGCTACGCGGCGCTGATCCGCGCGGAGACGACGACCGAGCGCACGGCGCAGGACCTGCACGACACCGGCCTGGCGCTGATCGAGCGGCTCGCGGGGGAGTACCGCGAGCTGGGCGGGAAGCTGTTCGGCACCAAGGATCTCGCTGAGATCTTCGACCGGATCCGGACCGATCCCGCGCTGCGCTGGCGCGACGGCGAGGAGCTGCTGGAAGCCGCGCGCACGGCCATCACGCGCGCGGAAGCCGTGGCGCCGCACTGGTTCTCGCGGGTCCCGGCGCAGCAGTGCGGCGTCGCGCCGGTGCCCGAGGCGGAGGCGACGAGCGGCACGATCGCGTACTACCTGGAGCCTTCGCTCGACGGGACCCGGCCGGGCGTCTACTACGCCAACACCCACGAGGCCGAGAAGCGCCCGCGGTTCACCAGCGAGGCGATCGCGTTCCACGAAGCCGTGCCGGGGCACCACTTCCAGCTGTGCCTCGCCCAGGAGCTCACCGGGCTGCCGCTGCTGCGGATCATCGCGCACGTCAACGCGTACGCCGAGGGCTGGGGCCTGTACGCCGAGCGGCTCGCGGACGAGATGGGGCTCTACTCCGACGACGTCTCGCGGCTGGGCATGCTGACGCAGGACTCGATGCGGGCCGGCCGGCTGGTCGTCGACACCGGGCTGCACGCGCTCGGCTGGAGCCGGCAGCAGGCCGTCGACTACCTCGTCGAGCACACGCCGATGGCTCAGCTCGAGATCGAGGCGGAGATCGACCGCTACGCCGCGAACCCGGGCCAGGCGCTCGGGTACATGGTCGGGCGGCTGGAGATCCAGCGGCTGCGGGCCGAAGCCGAGCAGGCGCTGGGCGAGGCGTTCGACATCCGCGAGTTCCACGACGTCGTGCTCGGCAACGGGACGCTCCCGCTCCCGGTGCTCGCCACCGCCGTCGCCGATTGGGTGGCCGCGCGCGCCGCCCGGGACGAGGAGTGACCGTGACCTGGCTCGAACTCGCCGACGACACGCCGTTCGGCTTGGACAACCTGCCCTACGGCGTGTTCTCCGTGGGCGGGGCGCCCGAGCGCCGGATCGGCGTGCCGGTCGGCGACCGGGTGCTGGACCTGACGGCCGCGGCGGCGGAGACGGCGGCGTCGTTCGCGCCGCTGCTGACGTCCGGGGTGCTGAACCCGCTGCTGGCCGCCGGGCCGGCGACGTGGCGGGAGGTGCGCGAGAGCGTCCGGGAGTGGCTGACCGAGCCGCGGTACGCCGATCAGCTGCGGCCGCACCTGGTGCCGCTGACCGAGGTGACCACGCACCTGGCGATCGAGGTCGCGGACTACGTCGACTTCTACTCCAGCGAGCACCACGCGCTCAACGCG
This sequence comes from Amycolatopsis sp. WQ 127309, assembly GCF_023023025.1. Lineage (NCBI taxonomy): Bacteria > Bacillati > Actinomycetota > Actinomycetes > Pseudonocardiales > Pseudonocardiaceae > Amycolatopsis > Amycolatopsis sp. WQ 127309. Next base: position 10,503,395 of record NZ_CP095481.1, on the reverse strand, counting down.
GGCAAGATCTTCCGGCCCGACGCGGTCGAGCTGCCGCCGAACTGGAAGCACCTGCCGATCGGCTACCACGGCCGGGCCGGCACGGTGGTCGCGTCGGGCACCCCGGTCGTCCGCCCGAACGGCCAGCGCAAGCCACGCAACGCCGACGCGCCGGCGTTCGGCCCGTCGCAGCGGCTGGACATCGAGGCGGAGGTGGGCTTCGTCGTCGGCGTCCCGTCCACGCTGGGCACTCCGGTGTCCACAGAGGACTTCGCGGCGCACGTGTTCGGCGTCTGCCTGGTCAACGACTGGTCGGCCCGCGACCTGCAGGCGTGGGAGTACCAGCCGCTGGGCCCGTTCCTGGCCAAGTCGTTCGCGACGTCGGTGTCGCCGTGGATCGTCCCGCTCGACGCGCTGGAGCACGCCCGCGTCGCCGGCCCGCCGCAGGACCCGGAGCCGTTCGAGTACCTGCGCACCAGCGAGAAGTGGGGCCTGGACCTGGCGATGGAGGTCCGGCTCAACGGCCACCTGGTGTCGAGCCCGCCGTTCGCCACGCAGTACTGGAACGCGGCCCAGCAGCTGGCCCACCTGACGGTCAACGGCGCGAGCCTGCGCACGGGCGACCTGTACGCGTCGGGCACGGTGACGGGCCCGGAGCCGCACCAGCGGGGCTCGCTGCTGGAACTGTCCTGGGGCGGCCGCGAACCGTTCGAGCTGCCCGACGGAACCACCCGCACCTTCCTGGAGGACGGCGACGAAGTCGCGATCACCGCAACGGCCCCCGGCCCGAACGGCACCCGCATCGGCTTCGGCGAAGTCCGAGGCACCGTAGTCCCCACCTGACCCCGAACCCGTCACCCGCGTGACCGAACCCGGAACTCGCGTGATCAGAGACGTGACTCGCGTGATTGGACCCGGAACTCGCGAGTTCCGGCCAGGATCACGCGAGTTCCGGCCAGGATCACGCGAGATCCGGCCCGAATCACGCGGGTTACGGGCCTGATCACGTGAGTTGCGGGCTGGGGGACGCGAGATTCGGGTTGGGGCGTGACGATCCCCCGGCGGGGGTGTCCGGACTGCGGGGGACACCTGCGGATGAGAGGGTCGGCGCGTGCAACGTGGAGCGGTGAAGGCCGTCGTGAGCAGGCCGTTCCGGCGGGCCGGGGCGACCCTGGCGCGGTACCGGGAACGCGACGGTGACCACTACGCCGCCGCGATGACGTTCTTCAGCCTCTTGGCGCTGGTGCCGCTGATCATGGTGGCCGTCTCGGTGGCCGGGTTCGTGCTGGCCGGCGACCGGCTGCTGTTCGCCGAACTCGACCGGGTCATCGCCGCCTCGCTGCCGCCCGAGCTGGGCGGGCAGGTCACGAACGTCGTGCACACCGTCGTCGGCGAACGCGGGCGGATCGGGATCCTCGCGCTGGCCGTCGCGGTCTACTCGGGCTGGAGCTGGATCAGCAACGTCCGCGACGCCGTCACCGCGATGCTCGGCCAGGAACGCACCCCGCGGCCGCTGCTGCGCGGCATCGCCGCCGACGTCGTGGCGCTCGCCGGCGTCGGGATCGCGATGGCCGTCTCCTTCGGCCTCGCGTCGCTCACCGGCGCGGCCGGCGCGTGGCTGCTCGAGGTGATCGGCCTGACCGGCGGCTTCGCGCACGTCGTGCTCGTCGCGGGCTCGCTCCTGCTCGGGCTGGCGGCGAACTGGCTGGTCATCGCCTGGTGCCTGGCCCGGCTGCCGCGCCGGGCACTGCCGCTGCGCTCGACGCTGCGCCCGGCCGGGGCCGCCGCCGTCGGGCTCGGCGCGATCCAGCAGGCCGGCGGCCTCTACCTGCACCTGCTCGGGCGCTCACCGGCCGTCGCGACGTTCGGCACGCTCGTCGGCGTCCTGCTGTTCGGCTACCTGATCGTGCGCTGGCTGCTGATGGTCACGGTGTGGATCACCGTCCGGGACGACCCGCCGGCCGGCACGTTCGGCGCCGACGTCCGGTACGCCGGCACGACGCTCGGGGCCGGCGCGTCGGCGGAGCTGGTGGTCCGCACGCTGACCGGCCGGTAACATCCGAACTAAGCGCTTGCTCACCACAGGAGGACGTCCATGAAGATCGGGACCGCGGTCAGCTACTCCGGAGGCTTCGCCGACAGCGTCGCCGACGTCGTCGAACTGGAGAAAGCCGGCCTCGACATCGTCTTCGTGCCGGAGGCGTACTCGTTCGACGCCGTCAGCCAGCTCGGCTACCTCGCCGCGAAGACCGAGCGTGTGCAGCTCGCGTCCGGGATCTTCCAGATCTACACGCGCACGCCGACCCTGACCGCGATGACCGCCGCCGGGCTCGACTTCGTCTCCGACGGCCGCTTCGTCCTCGGCCTCGGCGCCTCCGGCCCGCAGGTCATCGAGGGCTTCCACGGCGTGAAGTACGACGCGCCGCTGGGCCGCACCCGCGAGATCGTCGAGGTCTGCCGCCAGGTCTGGCGCCGCGAGCGCGTCGTCCACGAGGGCAAGCACTACACGATCCCGCTGCCGCCCGAGCAGGGTTCCGGCCTCGGCAAGCCGCTCAAGCTGATCAACCACCCGGTGCGCGAGCGGATCCCGGTGCTGCTGGCCTCGATCGGGCCGAAGAACGTCGCGCTCACGGCCGAGATCGCCGAAGGCTGGCAGCCGATCTTCTTCCACCCCGAGAAGGCCGCCGACGTCTGGGGCGCGTCCCTGGCCGAGGGCCAGGCGAAGCGCGACCCGGCGCTGGGCGAGCTGGACACCTACGTCACGGTCGCGCTGGCGATCGGCGACGACGTCGAGGCGCTGCTGGACCACGTGCGCCCGGTGGTGGCCCTCTACGTCGGCGGGATGGGCGCCCGGGGCAAGAACTTCTACAACGACCTCGCCTGCCGCTACGGCTACGAGGCCGAGGCGAAGCTGATCCAGGACCTCTACCTCGACGGCAAGAAGGCGGAGGCCGCGGCCGCGGTCCCGCTGGAGCTGCTGCGCGCGATCTCCCTGGTCGGCCCGGCGGGCTACGTGAAGGAGCGGCTGGCCGCGTTCGCCGAGGCGGGCGCGACGACGGTGATCGTCAACCCGCTGCAGCCGGGCCGCGAAGGCCGGGTGGCGGCGGTGTCGCAGCTGCGCGAGCTGATCGGCTGACCCCGCGCGCTCAGCTGGGCACGGCGTAGACGGCGACGCGCCGGCTGGTGACGCCGGCGCTGTCGAACGTCCCGTCGCTGGTGATCAGGCGCAATTCGGGCCCGGTGCCCTCCGGGGCGATGAGCGTGCTGTCCGGCTCGTTGGGCGGGAAGACCGCCGTGTGGCGGACGGCGAAGCTGGTGTCGTGGCCGGTTTCGTCGCGCACCACGATCTCCGCGCCGGGCATCAGGGTGCCGAGGCCGGCGAACGCGCCGTTCGCGTAGCCGAAGCCGGAGTGCCCGGACAGCACCGCGACGCCCGGGCTGCCCGGCGCCGGGCCGTCGGCGAACCAGCCGACGCCGTACGCCGTGCCGGGCTGCTCGCGGCGGCCGCCGGCGACCCGGCCGAGGTCGACGATGTGGTCGAGCGTCTGGTGGAGGTCGGGGATCCGCAGCCCGGCCGGCGGGGCGCCGGACGGCACCGCGGCGGGGCGGCCCGGGTCCGGGGCGCCGGCGGGCAGCGAGGTGTCCGGGGTGAGCACGAGGGTGACGCCGACGAGGACGCCGACGAGCCCGGCCACCACGGCGAGCACCACGCCGGCTGGTCGCACGAGTTCGGATCGCCGTTCGCTCACGTTCGCCTGCTCCACACCTGTTCGATGTCTCAACAGTCGCGATCCGCTGAGTGGCGTTACCGAATCGTGTCCAGTGGTGTCGAGGTTCACTCGATTGGGTTATCTGCCTGTGATCTGCGCGTCAGAAAGGCCCGTTGAGAGCGGCAAAATGCGTCAATGTCCGGCACCGTGAGGGGAGATCCGCCAAAATAACTGGTTTCGACCGGTCGGACTGGGGATATTCACCAGGCGGAAGTGAGGTGCGCCGAGCTGTGCGGAAAATTGAAGAGCCGGAAGCGGGCACAGTGGGCGTGCTGGACGTCGGATCGTTCAGCGCCCGGCTGGTGGTGGTGCCGGTCGCCGGCGCGTCCCTCGCGCCGGTGCTCAACCACCAGACGCGCCTGCGCCTGGACCGCGAGCTCGACGCCCGCGGCCGGCTGACCGCCCGCGGTATCGCTTCGGTGACCGCCGCCGTCGCGGCCGGCATGACCACCGCCTACCGCCACGGTGTCAGCAGTGTGTACCCACTGGCGACGTCGTCCATTCGCGACGCGGTCAACTCGGCCGACGTCGTCCGGCACGTCGCCGGCGAAACCGGCGTCGAGCTGCAGTTCCTGTCCGGCCGCCGCGAGGCCGAGCTGGCCTACCTGGCCGCGCGCCGCTGGTACGGCCCGAAGGCCGGGCCGCTGCTGATCCTCGACATCGGCGGCGGCACGGTGGAGCTCGCGGCGGGCTGCGGCGAGCAGGCCACGTTCGCGAAGTCGCTGCCGATGGGCGCGCGCTCCCTGACCCGCGACTGGCTGCCGACCGAGCGCGTCTCGGGCAAGCAGGTGAAGGCGTTGCGCGCGTACGCGCTGGACCAGGCCACCGCCGTGCTGGGCGCCGCGGACATCGCGGGCCACCGCACGGTCGGCTGTTCGAAGGTCCTGCAGCAGCTCGCGCGGCTCGCGGGTGCCCGGCCGGGCAAGTCCCGCGACCTGCGGCTCGACGACCTGCGCGCCTGCATCCCGCGGCTGGCCGCGATGCCGACGTCGAAGCGGGCCGAGCTGCCGGGCATTTCCCGCAACCGCGCCCACCAGGCCCTGGCGGGCGCGATCGTGGCCGAGGCCCTGCTGAGCGTCGCCGGCGGCCAGGTGACGATCTGCCCCTGGTCCACGCGTGACGGCCTGCTGCTCTCCCTGCGCGACGACGCCGTCAAGGGCCACCGCCGCGGTGGCCGCCGCGGCCGGGTGCAGGTCGCCTGAATCCCGCCGTCCCCTGGTCGTGGCCGGGAAAACCGGGTATCCCGGAAGGTATGAGCCAAACGCAGCGGTCCCACGGCAAGGACGACGAAGACGACGAGCTCCTCAAGCTGCCCACGGCGGGGCAGCTGACGCACGACGTGCCCACCACGCCGGACCCGGACGTCAAGCCGGCCGGCACCGAGGAGATCCCGGACCCACCCGGCCGGGACGCGGTGAGCGACCTCCCGCAGTGACCGGCCGCCGAAGTCCGTGAATGCCACATCCAGGGACGAGTGGTCCCTCGATGTGGCATTCACGGACTTTCGAGGTCAGCGCCCTTCAGCGCCCTTCGGCGGTGATCGGGTTGGACGGCTCCTCGAACTGACGCAGCTTCGACGTGTCGCGCCGCATCGGGGCGCGGCCCGGCGGCTGGTGCGGCGGGTCGCCCGCGTCGATCTTCGGGATCGCGAACCGCTGGGGCTCGACGGTGACCGTGACGCGCTCGCCGTGGTGCAGCACCTGCAGCGGCTCGCCGGCCAGCACGTGGTAGGTGGCCTGGTCGGGATCGATCTCGACCTGGAACCGCGTGCCGCGGAACATCAGCCGGAAGGTGATCCGGTCCAGCTGCGGCGGCAGCCGCGGCGCGAACGCCAGCACGCCGCCGTGGTCGCGCAGCCCGCCGAACCCGGCCACCGCGCCCTGCCACGCCCCGGCCAGCGACGCCATGTGCAGGCCGTTGCGGACGTTGTTGTGCACGTCGTGCAGGTCGGTCAGCGCGGCCTCGGCGAGGTAGTCGTAGGCCAGCTCCAGGTGGCCCACCTCGGCCGCCACCACGGCCTGCGTGCCCGCCGACAGCGAGGAGTCCCGCACCGTGCGGGCCTCGTAGTAGGCGAAGTTGCGCGCCTTCTCCTCCATGCTGAACGAGTCCCCGCACATGTGCAGGGCCAGCACGAGGTCCGCCTGCTTCACGACCTGCTTGCGGTAGAGGTCGAAGTACGGGAAGTGCAGCAGCAGCGGGTAGTGCGCCATGTCGGTGCCCTCGTAGTCCCACTCGTCGTGGTCGAGAAACCCCTCCGACTGCGGGTGCACGCCGAGCTCCTGGTCGTAGGGCAGGTACATCGCCGCGGCGGCGGCGCGCCACGTGTCGAGCTCGACGGTGTCGACCTCGAAGTGGGCCGCGATGTCGGGGTGCCGCTCGCACGACGCCGCGGCCGCCAGCAGGTTCCGGCGCGCCATCAGGTTCGTGTAGACGTTGTTGTCCGCCACCGCCGAGTACTCGTCCGGCCCGGTGACGCCGTCGATGCGGAACGCGCCGTGCCGGTCGTGGTGGCCCAGCGATGCCCACAGCCGCGCGGTTTCCAGCAGAAGCTCGACGCCGTAGTTGCGCTCGAACTCCTCGTCGCCGGTCGCGTTGAGGTAGCGCAGCACGGCGTCGGCGATGTCCGCGCTGACGTGGAACGCCGCCGTGCCGGCCGGCCAGTAGGCCGAGCACTCGGCGCCGTTGATCGAGCGCCACGGGAACGCCGCGCCGCGCAGGCCCAGCTGGTGCGCGCGTTCCCTGGCTTTGTCCATTGTGGAGTGCCGCCAGCGCAGCGCGTCGCGGGCCGCGTCCGGCATCGTGTAGGTGAGCACCGGCAGTACGAACGACTCGGTGTCCCAGAACGCGTGGCCGTCGTAACCCGGGCCGGTGAGGCCCTTGCCCGCGACCGCGCGGCTTTCCCCGCGAGCACCGGCCTGCAGCAGGTGGAACAGCGCGAACCGGACGGCCTGCTGCAGCTCGGGATCACCGTCGATCTCGATGTCCGAGGTGGCCCAGAACTCGTCGAGGAACTCGCGCTGCTCGGTGAGCAGGCCCTTCCAGGTGGTCTGCCGGGCCCCGGCCAGCGCGGCCTCGACCTGCGAGCGCAGCGCCGGCACCGAGCGCTGCGCCGACCAGCCGTAGGCGAGGAACTTCGTGATCCGCAGCCGCCCGCCCTTGGGGACGTCGACCGCGACGGTGAGCCGCGCGAGGTCCTCTTCGGAGTGGATCCGGGCGCGGATCCCGTCGTCCACCTCGATCTTGTGGTCCATGGCCGCGGCCATCCGCAGCCCGGAGCGCCGCGTCTGGTGCACCAGCACGGCGTTGTAGTCGGTGGCGCGGTGGAACTCGCCCACCAGCGGCGACTCCAGCGCCGCGGCCACCCGCGGGTCCCGGGTGTCGGACTCGATCGGCTCGTTGGCCAGCAGGTCGGACTGCACGACCAGCTGCAGGTCCTCGTCGAGCGGCTCGACCTCGTAGCGGATCGCGGCGATCGCGCGCTGGGTGAACGACACCATCCGCTCGGTGCGCACGCGGACCCGGCGCCCGGTGGGCGAGGACCACTCGGTCGTCCGGGTCAGCGTGCCGCGGCGGAAGTCGAGCACCCGGTCGTGCGCGGTCGCCGCGCCGTAGCGCATGTCGAGCGGCTCGTCCTCGACCAGCAGCCGGATGATCTTGCCGTCGGTCACGTTGACGACGGTCTGGCCCTCTTCGGGGTAGCCGTAGCCCGCCTCGGCGTACGGGAGCCCGTGCTCCTCGTAGAAGCCGTTGAGGTAGGTGCCGGGCAGGCCGCGCGGCTCGGCTTCCTCGAGCGTGCCGCGCAGCCCGATGTGGCCGTTCGACACCGCGAAGGCCGATTCGGTGCGCTGCAGGGCGTCGACGTCCATGCCGCGCCACCGCAGTTCCCACGGCGAGCACTCGTACCCGCGTGGTTCGTCGCTCATTCAGTCCTCCAGCAGTTCGGCGAGGTCGTCGACGACGACGTCGGCGCCGTGCGCGCGCAGTTCTTCGGCCTGGTCGGCCCGGTTGACGCCGACGACGTACCCGAACCCGCCCGCCTTGCCCGCCTGGACGCCGGACTGGGCGTCCTCGAACACGGCGGCGTGTTCGGGTTCGACCCCGAGGGCTTCGGCGCCGGCCAGGAACGAGTCCGGCGCGGGCTTGCCCTTGAGGTGCTGCTCCCGGATGGTGAGGCCGTCGACGCGGGCCTCGATGTATTTGCTCAGGTCACCCGCGTCGAGCACCTTGGCGCCGTTCGCCGACGACGTCACGACGGCGATCCGGAGCCCGGCGGCCTTGACCGCTTCGAGGTAGCGGATCGAGCCGGGGTAGGGGCTCACTCCGCGTTCGTCGATGATCTTCAGCACCAGCTCGTTCTTGCGGTTGCCCACGCCGTTGACGGTCGGGGCGTCGACCGCGTCGTCCGGATCGCCTTCCGGCAGCTCGATCCCGCGCGACTTCAGGAATTCCCGCACCCCGTCGGCGCGGGGGCGGCCGTCCACATAGGTCGCGTAGTCCTTGTCCGTGAACTCCTGGAACCCGGCGCCGTCGCGGGCGCGCAGATATTCGTCGAATGTCCGTTTCCAGGCCTCACGGTGGAGAACCGCAGTTCCGGTCAGCACCCCGTCGAGGTCGAATAGGCACGCGGTGATGGTTTCCGGCAATCCCGTCATGCCCGCACGCTACCGGTCATCGCCGGGGTTCGCGGGCTCTTCGGGGTGCGGTCGCACCCGATGGATGAGTTCGTGCACGGTGGCGTCGGCGAGCCGGTAGCGCACCACCCGGCCGGTGCGCTGCGTGGTGACCAGCCCGTGCGCCCGCAGCAGCCGCAGGGCCTGCGAAACCGCGGTGTCCGTCATGCCCGTGACCGCGGCCAGGTCGGTGACGCTGATCTCCCGCGCGTAGTGGATCGAGACGAGCAGCGCGAGCCGCGAGGGGTCGGCGACGACGGAGAAGCGCTGGGCCCATTCGGCGATGACGGCGCGGTCGCCGAGCCCGTCGGCCGCCGCGGCCACCCGCTCCGGGTCGATCAGCTTGCGGCCGGGGTCGGTGCTCACCCCCGGATGATTCCACCTGGGGTCCGGGCGGACCACCGGTGGCCTGGGTCACGCGCCGCTTGACGCTGCCGGGGGTTCGGACGACGCTGTCGAATTAAGACGCTTGTCATAGTCCGCTCGCCCGAGGAGTCCAGATGACCGATGTCGCCGCCGAGGCCGGGACCAGCTCGAAGACCATCACCTGGCAGGACCCGCTGCCGACCGCCCGGCTCGGCCGCACGATGTCCGGCTTCGAGTACCTGACGGCCATCGCCGAGGGCCGCATCCCCGGCCCGCCGATCGCCGCGCACTTCGGGCTGCGCTGGGAAAGCATCGGCCACGGCGAGGTCGTCGCGGTCCTGGAGCCGGACGAGTCGATGTACAACCCGATCGGCATGGTCCACGGCGGCGTCGCGGCCACGATGCTGGACTCGGTGGTCGGCTGCGCCGTGCACTCGACGCTGCCGGCGGGCGTCGGCTACTCGTCGGTGGAGCTCAAGGTCAGCTACCTGCGCGCGATCCACGCGGGCCGCGGCGAGATCCGTGCGACCGGCCGCGTCGTGAAGGAGGGCTCGCGGATCGCCTTCGCCGAGGGCGAGATCCGCGACGCCGAGGGCAAGCTGCTCGCGACGGCGTCGGGGACCTGCGTCATCACGCGCTAGCGGGCTTCCTTGACGTCCCAGTGCTCCACGAGCAGGCCGTCTTCGACGCGCAGGATGTCGACGACGGCGTAGCTGCTCCCGGGGAGCTGCACGCGCAGGTGCACCGCGACGAGGTCGTCCTCGGCGACGACGTGCTCGATCGTCGTGGTCCCGCCCATCAGCGGCGAGTTCGCCACGGCTTCGGCGAACGCGTCACGGCCGGCGGGGAGGCCGGGGCTGTGGGTGACGAAGTCGGGGTGCAGCACGGCCTTCGCGGCGTCGATGTCCTTGTGCACGAACAGGTTCTCGAGGCAGTCGACGACGATTTCGCGGGTTTCGCTCATGGCGTCCATGGTCGGCTTTCCGCGGGCGGCCGTCGATTACGCCGGAGGTAATCACCTCGGGGGCCGCGGACCACCGGGACCCGGAGATCACGGTGCCCCTCACGGCTCGAAAGTCAGGCCGCGCCCACGCGGCGGTCGAAGACCAGGCCTTCGGCCGCCCGCAGGCCCACGCTGATGGCGCCCGTCAGGACCGCGTCTTCGCCCAGTTCGCCCTGGACCACCTTCGGCACCAACGGCGTGAACGCGCGCAGGGCCCGGTCGATCGGTTCCAGCAGGAGGTCGGCCGCCGTGCCCATGCCGCCGCCCAGGACGATCAGTTCCGGGTCGATCACCGCCGCCACCGAGGCCACCGTGTACGCCAGGCGATCCGCTTCCGTCTCCACCGCGCGGCGGGCGAGCTCGTCGCCTTCGCGGGCCAGGCGGAACACCTCGCGGGCCGATTTCGCGGTGCCCAGGCCGAGTTCGCGGGCGCCGCGGACGACCGACTGGGCCGCCGTCGCCTCTTCGAGGTGGCCGCGGGTGGGCGGCAGGCCCGGGGAGTCGGCCGCGCGGGTGCGGCCGTACGGGAGGTAGCCGATCTCGCCCGCCGCGCCGGTGGCGCCGCGGAACACCCGGCCGTCGACCATGATGCCCATGCCGACGCCGGTGCCGATCGTGATGCAGCCGAACACCGCCACACCCCGCGCGGCGCCGCTTTCGCCTTCGCCGACGGCGGTGAGGTTCGCGTCGTTCTCCACCACCAGGCCCGGGCCCAGCGCGGCCTCGAGGTCGTCGATCAGCCCGGCCCGGCCCCAGCCCGGCAGGTTCGGCGCGTGCCGGAAGCAGCGCTTGTCCGGGTCGGCGACGCCGGGGGAGCCGACGACGCGGACAACGATGTCGGCCGCCGTCAGGCCCGCCTCGGCGACGGCGTCGGCCGCGATCCGGCCGACCGTGGCGACCAGCGTCGCGCCGGAGCGGGCGGAGTTGCGTTCGTCGCGGCGCGCCACGAGCGTCCGGCCGAGGTCCGACACGGCGACGCGGATGTGCTCGCGGCCGATGTCGACGCCCAGCACGTACCCCGCGGTCGGGTCGGCTTCGTACAGCACGGCGGACCGTCCGGTGCCGGTGGAGGTGTGCCCGGTCGGGCGCGCCAGCCCGGCCGCCTCGAGCGCGAGCAGCGCCTGGCTGACCGTCGGCTTCGAGAGCCCGGTGTCCTTCGCGACCTGCGGCCGCGTCGCCGGGCCGCTGCGCCGCAGCAGGTCCAGCACCGCGCGCTGGTTGATCTTCCGCATCCCGGCGGGGGTGCCGACCGTGGGGATTTCTACGCCGGCCACCGGTGCCCGCCTCCTGTTGTCCTCGTGCTCACTGCCAACCTAACCGCCGCGCCGCCGCCGGGGACGGGAATTCCGCCGGAAGGCCGTCCGTTGAGCCGACCATGAGCACTCCGGTACGCGGGCGGGTCCGCGTGGCACAAGGCGCGAAGCGGGTACGGGTGTTCCTCGGCGGGCGGAACGTCGCGGACACGGTGCACCCCCTCCTGGTGTGGGAAGTCCCGTACTACCCCACGTACTACTTCCCACGCGCGGACGTGGAGAGCGGCCTCCTCACCCCCTCCGGGCGGACGTCGCACTCGCCCAGCCGGGGAGAAGGTGTTCTGTCGACGATAAAGGTTGCCGGGTCCGAGGCGGTGGACGGCGCGCTGGAGTACCCGGATTCGCCCATCGAGGAGCTGCGCGGCCACGTGCGGTTCGACTTCGCCGCGTTCGACTGGTTCGAAGAGGACGAGCAGATCTTCACCCACCCCCGCGATCCCGGGGTCCGCGTCGACATCCTGCCCAGCTCGCGGCACGTCCGGATCGAGGTCGGCGGCGTGACCGTCGCGGACACCGTCCGCGCGCACCTGCTGTTCGAGACCGACCTGCCCACCCGGTACTACCTGCCGCGCGTGGACGTCCGGATGGATCTGCTCGAGAAGACCCAGACGGTGACGCACTGCCCGTACAAGGGGGCGACGGAGTACTTCTCGGTGACCGGGCACGAGGACCTCGCCTGGAGCTACCCGACGCCGTTGCCGGAGAGCACCCGCGTCGCCGGGCTGGTCGCCTTCCTCGACGAGAAGGTCGACGTCTACGTCGACGACGTCCTGCAGGAGCGGCCCAAGACCAAGTTCGCCTGAGTCCTCACGCGTCCGGCAGCCAGTTCCCGTGGAACCCCGCGGGCACCCGCTGCGGCAGGTGGACGACGGCGACCGGCGCGGCGGCGACGTCCCCGGCGTCGAAGACCACGAGGTCGCTGCGGTCTTCGGCGGCGTCGTGGACGTAGGTGAGCAGCCAGCCGTCGCCGCCCGCGGCGGGGACGAACACGGCCTCGCCGGGGGTGCGCCCGGGCGCGAAGACGTGCTGCTCGACGCCGCCGGTGTGCAGGTCGTGGCGGCGCAGGAAGCTCTGCTCGCCGTCGCGGCCGCCCTGCGTGACGTGCCCGAACCGGACGTCGGAGCCGGCGAACCGGTCGTCGATGCGGGGGAACTCGGCGGGCCGCTCGTCGAGCCGTTCCTCGGTGACGCGGCCGGTCGCCGGGTCGAGCGTCCAGCGCCACAGCACGCCGCGCGCCGGGTCGTGCCCCGCCCACCACAGGTGGTCGTAGCGGACGACGTGCACCACGATCCGGCCGTCGGCGGTGTCGTGCGCGTTGAGCGTGTGGAAGACGTAGCACGGCTCGACGTCGAACCAGCGGACGCCGCCGGCCGGGTCGTCGCGGCGCAGCACACCGAGGCGCGCGCCGTAGCCGGCGTCCCAGCGGTAGGGCATGCCCTGGCCGACCGACGCCGGGTCGAACACCACCGGCAGGTCGTAGAACACGGCGTGGGCCGCGGTGAGCGCGAAGTCGTGCATCATCGTCAGGCCCGGCACGTCGATCGGCTGCTTCACGACGAGCTTCCCGCTCGCGTCGGCGCGGTAGTAGCTCACGTGCGGCGCGGTGATGCTGCCGTAGCCGAAGAAGTGCAGTTCCCCGGTGGTGGGGCAGATCTTCGGGTGCGCGGTCATCGAGTCGGCCAGTTCGCCGCCGAAGTCGTACGCGCCCACGGTGTCCAGCTCGGTCGTGATCTCGTACGGCAGCGACGACTCGACGAGCGCGAGCGTCCGGCCGGCGTGGGTGACGACGTGCGTGTTGGCCGTGCTGGTGCGCAGGTTCCGGGAGCCGTCGGCGTTGTAGAGCACGGCGTCGTCGTCGCCGAAGCTCTCGGTGCGCACCCAGCGGTTGCGGTACCAGGCGGCGCGGCCGTGCTCGAGGCGGACGCCGTGCAGCATGCCGTCGCCGGTGAACCAGTGCTTGCTGCCGGTGCGCGGGTTGGGGCCGTTGCGCAGGTACCAGCCGGTCAGCTCGGGCGGCAGCGCGCCGGTCACCGGCAGGTCGAACGCGGTCAGCTCGTCGTGGACGGGCGCGTACGCCCCGGTGAGGTGGAAGTCGGTCGTGGTCATCGGGTCACGCGGCTTTCTGCGCGCGGGCGCGGACGATGCGCGGGTAGCGGACGGTGAAGGCGACGGGGACGGCGAAGCCGAGGACCTTGAGCACGATCAGCGCGGCCGTCGCGTGCGGGGCGTAGTGCAGCAGCGCGATGCCGGCGAGGCCGGTGACGGTGAAGCTCACGGCCCACACGAGCGTGATGATCAGGTTGACGCGCTTGAAGCCCGGGTTGTCCCACAGCTCCGGCGGCGTCATCGTCTTGGCGATGCCGAGGGTGAACGGGCGGCGCAGGAGGATCGAACCCCAGGCGGTGAGCGCCAGCCAGGCGTCGGTGAGCGCGCCGGTGTAGGTCTTCAGCGGCGACGCCGGGAAGCTGAACGCGACGACGGTGAGCAGCGCGAAGAAGGCGAGCGCGCTCAGCTCGATGATCAGCGTGGCCGTCTTGCGGCCTTCACGGCGGGCCACGGCGAGCAGGACGGCGGCCAGCACGAGCCCGGTGAGGGCCGACCAGCGCCAGTCGAACTGGGTCGCGACGACCGCGAAGGCGATCCACGGGATGAAGCTCTTGAGGTAGTTCATGGCCGGTCTCCCCATGACGTTCCAACTATGACATGTCGAAACTAGAGGGTCATCGTTGGACATGTCAAGTGTGGAAGGTAAGATGGGGGCATGAGCCTTCGACACGCGGTGCTCGGCATGCTGGACGAGGCGCCGGCCAGTGGTTACGACCTGCTGAAACGCTTCGAGCAGGCGATGTCCAACGTGTGGGCGGCGACGCAGAGCCAGCTGTACGGCGAACTCGGCAAGCTCGAGAAGGCCGGCCTCATCCGGGTCCTCGCCGAGGGCCCGCGCGGGCGCAAGGAGTACGAGATCACCGAGGACGGCCGCGTCGAGCTGCGGCACTGGCTGGTCGAGGTGAAGCCCAACCGGTCCCCGCGCAACGAGGTCCTGCTGCGCGTCTACTTCCTGGGCTCGGTGTCGCCGGAGAAGGCGAAGGAGTTCATCGAGTACATGGGCGAGAACAGCCGTCAGCGCGAAGAACGCCTCACGGAGCTGGAAGCGTCGATCGACTGGGGCGACGACAACGAGGCCCAGTACGGCCGCCTGGTCCTGGAGTGGGGCAAGCGCTTCTCGGCGATGAACCGCGAGTGGTCCGAATGGGCCGTCAAGCAGATCGAGTGACTCGCGTATAACGCCCTATATGGGACCGCCCGGCCGTGTCGGCTCCGACGTCGGCTGGACCGGCCGGCGCACTCGCTTGCGCCGTCCGGCACTGTGGCGGCGCACACATTCGGCGGCTTCCGCTGTCATCTCGTCACAGAGATGGCCTGACACGACTACGCCGCGTTGACGCCCTGACAACGCCTGCTTAGCGTGACCCGGGTCACGAGGTCCCCGCCTCCCCGCCACGCTGCTCCGTCCCGTGCCGCTGTGACGCGCACCCGGAGCCCCCGAAGGGATTCCCGATGGCCAGTCCCACCACCGAACCCGCGAACCCGGGGCAGGTCGGCCGCCGCCGGTTCCTGACCTACCTGGTCGCCGCGCCGACCCTCACCATCGCCACGAAGCTGACCGCGGACGCCGTCACGCCGGCCGTCGCCGAAGCTTCGATCCCGACGCTGCCGCAGCCCGCCGAGATCCTCGACCTCGGCGACGTCCTGACGCTGTCGGGCGTGCCGACCGCCGGGTTGCTCGTGCTCGAGATGACCGCGGACGGCCGCGCGCGGCTGCAGCTGCCGCGCTGCGAGGTGGGCCAGGGCATCAGCACGGCGAACGCGATGCTCGTGGCGGAGGAGCTGGACCTGCCGCTGGACCGCGTCGACGTCGTGCTTTCCGACGCCCGCACCGAGCTGCTGTTCAACCAGCTCACCGGTGGCTCCAACACGATGCGCTCGCTGTACGACCCGGTGCGCCTCACCGCGGCGACCGCGCGAGCGCGGATGATGGCGACGGCCGCGGCGCAGTGGGGGACCGACGCGTCGCGACTGTCCACACGCGACGGTGCGGTGTGGGCGCCGGACGGCCGCAAGGCCGGTTACGGCACGCTCGCCGGGCCCGCGTCGCGCGCCGGCCTCAGCATCGGCGTGGTGCAGCCGAAGCCCGAGTCCGCGCACACCCTCGTCGGCACGCCGACCTCGCGCAAGGACGCCCGCGCGATGGTCACCGGGCAGCAGGTCTACACCCTCGACCTCGACATCCCGGGCGCGAACCCGGTGATGGTGCGCCGGCCGCCGACGATCAACGGCACCGTCAAGAAGGTCGACAACGAAGCCGCCGTCCGGGCCATGCCGGGGATCATCGACATCGCCGTCGTGAAGACCGGCGTCGCGGTGATGGCCGAGACGTTCGGCCAGGCCCTCGACGGCAAGGACGCCCTCGACGTCACCTGGGGCCCGGGCACCGTCGACGGCGAGAACAACGAGACGATCAAGAAGAAGCTGCACGACGCCACGCTGCCGTTCGTCGTGCCGCCGCTGCTGACGCAGTACGTCGACGGCGAGTTCGACTTCGCGTTCGCCAGCCACGCGCCGATGGAGTCGAACTCCGCGGTCGCCGACGTCCGCGACGGCAGCGCGACCATCTGGGCCGGCCTGAAGTCGCCGATCGTGGCGAAGCAGACCATCGCGCAGGAGCTGGGGCTGCCGGAGAACAAGGTGACCGTGCACGTCCAGCAGGGCGGCGGATCCTTCGGCCGCCGGCTGTTCTTCGACGCCGCCCTCGAAGCCGCACACATCTCGCAGGCGATGAAGAAGCCCGTCCGGCTCATGTGGAGCCGGATCGACGACATGCGCCACGGCCGGGCGCGCGCGGCGAGCCACCACAAGATCCGCGCCACCTTCGCGCTCGGGCAGGTGCTCACGTTCGAGCACCGCGTCGCCAGCGTCGAAACCGATTGGAGCCACGGCCTCGGCGAGATCCTCACGGCGTTCGCGGCGAAGCTGCCCGTCGCCGGGAACCTGAGCTTCGCGCAGACGGTGTTCCTGCTGACGATCAAGTCGCCGTACAACTTCGGCGTCACCACACAGCTGCTCAACGAGGTGCCGCTGAAGTTCCACACCGCGGCGTGGCGCTCGGTCTACTCCGCGAACACCCGCGGCGCCGAGGAGATCATGGTCGACGAGATCGCCGCGAAGCTCGGCAAGGACCCGGTGCAGTTCCGCCGCGAGTTCATCAAGGTCGACCGCCAGCGCGCGGTGCTCGACAAGGTCGCCGAGCTCGGCGGGTGGGGCAAGAAGATGCCGAAGGGCTTCGCGCAGGGCATCGCGGTGCACGGCGAGTACAAGTCGTTCACCGCTTGTCTCGTCGAGCTGGACGCCCGCGACCCGAAGTACCCGCGCGTCACCAAGGCGACCATCGCGGTGGACGTCGGCAAGCCGGTGAACCCGCGCGGCATCCAGGCGCAGATGCTCGGCGGCCTGACCGACGCGATCTCGACGACGCTCACCGCGGGCCTGCACATCGACAAGGGCCTGCCGCTGGAGGGCAGCTACTCGCAGTTCCACTACGCGCGGCAGAAGAACTCGCCGCCGGACGTCACGGTGCACGTCATGCCGGCGACCGGCGACGACATCGGCGGCGCGGGCGAGCTCGGCCTGCCGGCACCGGTCGGCGCGATCGCCAACGCCTACGCCCGCGCCACCGGGATCAAGCCCCGCAGCTTCCCGCTCACGTTCCCGGTCGACTTCGACCCGTTCCCGCGCTGACAGGAGTTCCCACCATGCCGAACTACACCTTCGTGGTGAACGGGAAGACCGTCACCGTGGACGCGCCGGCCGACCTGCCGATGCTGTGGGCGCTGCGCGACAAGCTCAAGGTCCGCGGGCCGAAGTACGGCTGCGGCATCAACGTCTGCAAGGCGTGCACCAGCCACCTCGACGGCGAGGCGTTCAACCCCTGCGTCACGCCCGTTTCCGACTGCGCGGGCAAGGAGGTCACCACGATCGAGGGGCTGGCCGACGGCGAGAACCTGCACCCGGTCCAGGAAGCGTGGCTGGAGCAGGACGTCGCGCAGTGCGGGTACTGCCAGCCCGGCCAGATCATGGCCGCCGTCGCGCTGCTGAAGAAGACGAAGAACCCGACCGACGCCGAGATCGACGCGATCGAGAACGTCTGCCGCTGCGGCACGTACTTCCGGATCCGGGAGGCGATCAAGAGCGCGGCCGCCAAGATGTGATCACGCGGATGCGGGGGTTCCGCGACGGAATCTCCGCATCCGCGGATCTTGGCCGAAGTTCACCCGGTCGTGGTGCGGCCGTTCGGGTTAGATGTCGGTCTCGGGCCTCGACGAGGAGGCCGGGGACGCGGAGGCACCATGCACGACCAGGCCGGAGAGCTGGCGCCCGCCGTCTCGACGCTGGCCGCCGAGGTCGAGCGGAAGCTGCCGGAGCTGATCGAGAGCACCGTCGCCCGGATCCGGGCCGAGATGCCGGTGTACCGCGACGCCCGCTTCGTCACCCAGGCGGAGCTGCGGAACTCGGTGCGCGCCAACCTCGACCACGCGCTGCGGACGCTACGCGGCGCCGGCGGACCGGACCTGTCCCAGGCCCGCGCGACCGGCCGGGCCCGCGCGCTGCAGGGCGCGCCGCTGCCGGAGCTGCTGCGCGCCTACCGGATCGGGCTGACCGAGGTCTGGCACCGGTTCGTGGAGCTGACCGCGCGCGGCTCGTCGCAGGACCTGGCCGGGCTCGTCGCCGCGACGACGGCGATCTGGGCCCTCATCGACGACCTCGCCGAAGCGCTCACGACGTCCTACCGGGACACGACGGCGGAAGTGCTGGTGGCGCACCAGAACCGGCGCTCGGCGCTGGTCGAGGCGCTGTTCGCCGGCGGCTCCGCGACCGAGGGCACGCTGTGGGACATCGCCCGCGTGCTCGACCTCTCGCTCGACGGCACGTTCGTGGTGGTCGCCGCGGAGACCCCGCGGCCGGGCCACGAACCGCTGCCGCAGATCGAGCAGCGGCTGCGCGACCGGCACCACGCGTCGGCCTGGCGGCTCAGCCCGGACCTGCAGGTCGGCGTCGTGTCCCTGCGCGACCCGAGCGCGTCGAAGGCGATCGTGGAGCTGGTCCGCGAGCACCCGGTGGGCCGCGTCGGGATGAGCCCGGTGTTCACCGGCCTCGCCCACACCGCCCGCGCGCTGCACCTCGCGCGGGTGGCGCTGTCGAGCCTGGCGCCGGGCACGCCGTCGCTGGTGCAGTTCACCGAGTCGCCGCTGGCCGGGCTGGTGGCCAGCTCGCCGGAGGCGTCGGTGCAGCTGGCCCACCACGTGCTGCAGCCGATCCTCGACCTGCCGGGCGACGACCGGAACGTGCTGCTGCTGACGCTGCGCGCCTGGTTCGACTGCCAGGGTTCGACGAAGCTGACGTCGGAGCGGATGTTCTGCCACCCCAACACGATCCGCCACCGCCTGCGCCGCGTCACCGACGAGCTGGGCCGCTCCCTGACCGACCCGGCGGACATCGCCGAGCTGGGCGCGGCACTGCGGGCACTGAACCTCTTCCCGGAAGCGACCCACCTCCCCGCGCCGCGCTGAGCCCGCCACTCTGCTCGAAAGCCGTGAAGGACTCCTTACCAGCGCTAAGAGCCGGGAAGGAGTCCTTCACGGCTTTCAGGCCGCTCCCTGGCTTTACATTGCCGTGTTGCCGGAGAGGTCACGACGCCAGTAGTTCGCGGGTGCGGGCCTGGTCCGCCGCCGAGCCGAAGGGCATCACCAGCAGCTCCGTCGCACCCGCGTCTTCGAGGGATTTCACCTGGCGCCGCACGGTTTCCTCGTCGCCGATGATCGCGCTGTCCGACGCCTTCGCGTAGCCGTCGCGGTCCAGGACCGCTCGGTACGCCGGGACGCTCGCGGCGGCGCCGTAGGTCTCCTCGACCCAGGCGCGGCGTTCGTCCACTTCGGACGTGACGCAGATCAGCTGCCCGGAGACCACGCGCGACGCGGTGCCCAGCGCCGGCACCACGAACTCGCCGATCGC